>NZ_CP140151.1:2876132-3595165 GCF_034479555.1 Chromohalobacter canadensis
CAGGCCCGGGTTGATTAGGTTGCCCACCCAGCCGGCCAGGCGCAGGCCGTCGGCGCGGATCGCCTCAGCGCTGAGCCGGGCATGGTTCAGGCAGCCGAGCTCGAGCCCGACGACCAGGATCACCGGCAGTTCGAGGCGGACCGCTAGTCCGGCGAGATCCTCGTCGTCGTTGAGCGGTACCCGCCAGCCGCCGGCGCCCTCGATCAGCGTCAGGTCTCGTTTCTCGGACAGCGGTCCGGCGACGTGCGCGGCCAGGGCGTCAAGGGTCGGTATCTCGCCGGCCCGACGGGCGGCCAGATGAGGCGCGATGGCCGGTTCATAGGTATAGGGGTTGATGGTGGCGTAGGGCGTGGTCGGCATGCTCTGAGCCTGGAGAGTAAGGGCGTCGACGTTGCGCAGCCCATCGACAGTGGGCTCGCAGCCGGAGGCCACGGGCTTTAGCCCCAGGGTGCTAAGGCCGCGACGGCGGGCCAGCGCCAGCAGACCGCTGGCCACGAGGGTCTTGCCGGCGTCGGTATCGGTGCCGGTCACGAAGTAGGCGGTCATTTCAGCGTTCCAGATCGAGCGTCAGGAGGTGATAGGAGACGGGCAGGCCGTCCTCGGTACGAAGCGTCTCGAAGCGCTGGGCGGCGCGGGCCACGTCGGCGCGGGAGAGCCGCGCCCCGTCGCGCGCCACCTGGGCGCCCACGCCCTTGATGGAAGCCATCACCGCGGAGAGGTCGGGGTAATGGAAGCGCTCGAGGCGTGCCGTGACCTCGACCCGGTGGAAGCCGGCCCCGTGGGCGGCGCGGCGGTGGCGGGCCGCGTCGCGAAACTCGAGCAGCGCGGGGCGTGCCCAGGCCTGGCCCACCTCGGCCAGCGTGCCCGGCGCCAGGGTGTTGAGCAGCGCACGGCCGCCCGGCCTCAACACTCGGTAGGTCTCGGTGAGCACTGAGTCCAGGTCCGGACACCACTGGATTGCCAGATTGGAGATGACGAGGTCGAGGCTCGCACTCGGCAGCGGCAGGTCGGCGGCGTCGCCGCATATCCAGCGGATCGTGCCGGGATGGCGTCGACGCGCTTCGGCGAGCATGCCCGGGGCCAGGTCCAGGCCGCTGACCGTACAGTCGGTGCCATAGTGCGTTGCCAGTTCGGCGGTCAGGTCGCCGGGGCCACAGCCCAGATCCAGCACATCGCAAGCGTGACCGGGCAGTCGCTCCAGCAGGCGCTTGCCCATGGCGTGCTGGGCGGTGGCGCGGCGAGCGTAATGCGGCGCGGCACGGGAAAAGGCATGCGCGACCCGGGCGCACCAGTCGCGATCTCGGGCATCGGTGCGCGCGTCGAGGCCGTGGCATGGCAGAGCGGTCATGGCATCGACTCCAGGGCGACCTCGGCCAGGGAGCGTTCGGGCGCCTTGGCGATGGCGGCCAGTGCCCGGGTGAGCCGTGCTGGTTGACTGATAAGCGGGCAGTGGCCGGCCTCGGGTAGACGGTAATCGGCCTGCTCGCGCGCCGCCGGGGCCAGCAGTGGGTCGGCCTCGCCGGCCAGCCGATGCACCGGGCAGGGCGGCGTGCAAAGGCGCTGGGTATTGTCGATCTCCGCGAGCTGCGCGAGGCCCGCGGCCAGAGTGGCAGTATCGGCGTTCGCTTCGTCGCCGAGCAGGCTGCGTAGGCGTCGATGTGCATTCCTGGGCGACGGCTCGCCGCCGAGCTGCCAACGCATGAAGTGGGCGTGAGTGGCCACCGGATCGCGCCGGAAGGCCTTGCGAAACTGGGCCAGGGCGGCCTCGCTGACGCCCTCGGGATGCGGGAAGCGCTCGCCCATTCCGAGCAGCACCAGGGTGCGGGGTGGAGGCAGTCGGTCGAGCAGGGCCCCGGCCAGCAGGCCGCCGAGCGACCAACCGACCCAGACGGCGTCACTCGGGAGATCGTCGCTCATTGCCTCGGCCAGCGCGTCCAGCGAGGCGGGGTCGTCGAGCGCGGTGCGCTCGCCGTAACCGGGCCAGTCTGGGGACATGATCTCGAGGTTGTCTGGCCAGTGCTTATCGAGCGCCTGCCATAGACGCGCGTCGCAGCCCCAGCCGGAGAGCAGTACCAGGCGTTTTTCGGGCGTGGCAGTCATGCGCGTTCCTCCCGCTGGCAGTCGGCCAGTGCCTCGAGCAGGGCGTCCAGGGCGTCGTCATCGTGGGCGGCGGAGAGGGTGATACGCAGCCGCGCCTTGCCTTTCGGCACGGTCGGAGCGCGGATGGCGCCGACACGTAATCCCGCCCGGGCCAGGCTTTGAGCCCACCGCATGACGCGGGCGTTGTCACCCAGCACGATGGGCTGGATGGGGGTCCGGGAGTCGGCCAGCGGCAAGCCGAGCCTCAAGGCTTCGCGACGGAAATCGGCGATGCGTTCATGCAGCCGGGCGCGGCGCTCGGGCTCCCGCTCGAGGAGGTCCAGGGCGGCCAGGGTGGCCGCTGCTACGCCGGGTGGCTGGGCGGTGGTGTAGACGTAGGGGCGGGCGAACTGGATCAGGTGATCGATCAGCATCTCGTCGCCGGCCACGAAGGCCCCGGCACTGCCCAGTGCCTTGCCGAGCGTGCCGACCAGAATGGGCACCTGATGGTGGTCGTGGGCACGCCCAACGCAACCATCGCCATGCTCGCCGAGCACGCCGAGGCCATGGGCATCGTCGATCATCAGCCAGGCGTCGTGGCGACGGGCGGTCGCGGCAAGCCCTCCCACGTCGGCCACGTCGCCGTCCATGCTGAACACGCCATCGCTGACCACCAGTGTCGGCGTATCGTCCGGGGCGCGGGCCAGCAGGCGCTCGAGATCATCGAGGTCACGATGATGGAAACGCCGCGAGGGGGCTTCGGCCAGCCTTGCGCCATCGATGAGCGAGGCGTGGTTCAAGCGATCCTGAAACACGCGCGTATGGCGGTCGCACAGCGCCTGCAGGACGCCGAGGTTGGCCATGTAGCCGGTGGATAACAGCAGGGCGCGAGGGCGTCCGGTCAGCTCGGCCAGGCGTCGCTCGAGACGTTCGTGGATCTCGAGGTGTCCGGATACCAGGTGTGATGCCTTGGCGCCGGCACCCAGGCGTCTCGCAGCCTGGGCTTGGGCCTGGGCCAGGCGCGGGTCGTCGGCCAGGCCCAGATAATCGTTGCCGGCGAAATCGATGAAAGGCGCGACATCGCTCAGGGTGGGGCGTTGCCGCCAACCATCGTGAGAGCGGCGCTGTTCCGCGGCCCTCGCCAGCCGCTTCGACCAGAGATCCGTACGCGAGTGCATGGCTCAGCCCCGGGCGGCGTCGTAGAAGAGGGCATCGTCGCGTTGGCGTTGAATGGCATGGGCCAGCGCGGTTTCGGCCTGTTCATCGTCGCTGCGGGCGTCATGCGCATTCGGATCGATAGGTTCGGGATGCAGGCCGAGCTTGTCGAATAGCGCTCGGTCGCGTTCCACCTGGGGGTTGCCGGTGGTCAGCAGGGTGTCGCCGTAGAAGATCGAGTTGGCGCCGGCCAGGAAGGCCATGGCCTGGGTCGACTCGTCCATCTGCTCGCGGCCGGCGGACAGGCGCACGTGGCTTTTGGGCATCAGGATGCGGGCCACGGCGATGGCGCGGATGAACTCCAGCGGGTCCATGTCCTCGACGTTTTCCATCGGAGTGCCCGGCACCTTGACCAGCATGTTGATCGGCACCGACTCGGGATGCGGGTCCAGGCGCACAAGCTGCTGGAGCAGGGCGGCGCGATCGCGAGGCGCCTCGCCCATGCCGAGGATGCCGCCGGAGCAGACCTTCATGCCCGCTTCGCGCACGTTGGCCAGAGTATCCAGGCGGTCGGCATAGGAGCGGGTCGTGATGATCTCGCCGTAGTATTCCGGCGAGGTGTCCAGGTTGTGGTTGTAATAGTCGAGCCCGGCCTCGGCGAGTCGTTTGGCCTGATCGACGTCGACCATGCCCAGAGTCATGCAGGTCTCCAGCCCCAGTTCCTTGACCCGGCCGACCATCTCCATCACCACTCGCAGGTCCTTCTCCTGCGGGCTGCGCCAGGCGGCGCCCATGCAGAAGCGGCTGGCGCCGGCTTCTTTGGCGGCCTTGGCCTGCTCCACTACCTTCTCGATCTCGAGCAGCTTTTCCTTGCCGAGCCCGGTGTTGTAGTGCCCGGATTGCGGGCAGTACTTGCAGTCCTCGGGGCAGGCACCGGTCTTGATCGACAGCAGGGTCGAGACCTGCACGGCGTTGGGATCGAAATGCATACGGTGCATCTGCTGGGCCCGGAAAAGCAGGTCGTTGAAGGGCAGCGCGAACAGCGCTTCGATCTCCTCCAGGGACCAGTCGTGGCGCATCGTCGGTTGGGAGACCGACGACGACTCGGCCCAAGCATGGTCGTGGGACTGGGCAGGCATGAGGCTCTCTCTTTTTGGTCAACTTTTGGTGATTGAAAAGTTGACCAAGAGGGTACGAGGCTGTGTCGATATGTCAACCACGGGTTTTTTAAAGGTTAACTGATCGGTGGGTCGTGGTGTCTAAAGCACTGTCCGCCGGACGCGCCGGTTTTCTTCCGCCCGCCCCGGACTCGGGGCTGCCCTCGCGATGGTGTAAGATGCCGCTGGACGCCACCTTGATCGCCGGGAGCCTGCATGTTCAGCGTCATACACGCCAATCACCTCGAGGACCTGGGGACGCTCGCGCTTGATGTCGTTCGTCGCCATCGTCAACCGCCGCTGGTGCCGGAAACCTTTCTCGTGCAATCCAACGGCATGGCGCAGTGGTTGCGCTTGACCCTGGCCGAGGCCGACGGCATCGCCGCCTCGGTGGACTTTCCGCTGCCTTCGAGCTTCGTCTGGCGCGCCTATCGTGCGGTACTGGGTGACGATATTCCCGAGCAGTCCCCGTTCGACAAGACACCCCTGGCCTGGCGGCTGATGGAGTTGCTGGAGCGTTGCCTCGATCCCGAGGCGTCTCCCGGTGACCCGACGTGTTACGCGCCGCTGCGCGATTATCTCCAGGGCGAGGCGCTCGAGGCGAGTCCGTTGCCGGGTGCCGCAGAGGAGGCACGCGAACGGCGTCGCTGGCACCTGGCGGTGCGCCTCGCCGATCTCTTCGATCAATACCTGATCTACCGTCCCGAATGGATCGAGGCCTGGGAGAGGGGAGAAAACGCGCCCACGGATCTGCCCGATGATCAACGCTGGCAGCCGGCGCTCTGGCGGGCGCTGATCGAGGACGCCCCGGCCGTCGCGCGCGAGCACCACCGCGCTCGCCTGCATCGGCGCTTTCTCGAGGCCGCCCGGGCCTTGCGCGAGCGGCCTCGCGACGTGCCGCCCCGGCTCTTCGTGTTTGGGATCTCGGCGCTGCCCGCGCAGACGCTGGAAGCCTTGCACGCACTCTCCGGCGTGGTCGATGTGTTCTTGATGATCGCCAACCCCTGCCGTCATTACTGGGGTGACATCGTCTCCGACCGTGACGCCATCAAACGAACCGGACGGCTGTCGTCGCAAGCCCGCCGCGAGCAGGAGAAACGCCACCCCGAGGCGCCGTGGCTGGCCGAGCTCGACGAGGAAACTCTGCACCTGCATGCCAATCCGTTGCTGGCAGGGTGGGGCACGCAGGGACGTGACTTCATCGTGGGTCTGTACGAATTCGAAAGCGACCGTGGGTTCGATCTCGAGACCGACGTCTTCCGCGACATGGCGCCCGAGCAATCGCCGACGCTCCTTCAGCAATTGCAGCAGGACGTGCTCGATCTGGTGCATCCCGGCGAACGCGCCCGCCAGGAAGGTGGCCCACGAATGATCGCCGAGGATGACGATTCGCTGTCCCTGGTCAGCGCTCACTCACCGCTGCGCGAAGTGGAGATCCTGCACGACCGCCTATTGGCGGCCTTCGAGCGTGCCGAGGCGGCGGGCGAGCCGCTGCGTCCCCGCGACATCATTGTCATGGTGCCGGACATCGACCGCTACGCGCCCTGTATCGAGGCGGTCTTCGGCCAGTTGCCGGCGTCGCATCCCCGGCACATCCCCTTCACCATCGCCGACCAGGTGGCCAGCGAGGCACACCCGCTCATGGTCCTGGCGCTGCTGCTGCTCGAGCTACCCGAGCGCCGCCTGACGGTCAGCGAGGTGCTCGATGCCCTGGAAGTGCCCGCCTTCCGCACTGCCTTCGCCATCGACGAGGCCGAGCTCGAGCGGCTCCGCCAATGGCTGGCGGGCAGCGGCGTGCGCTGGGGGCTCAGCGCCGAACATCGTGCTTCTCTGGGGTTCCCGGCGCTGGGCGAGAACAGCTGGCGTTTCGGACTGTCGCGCATGTTGCTGGGCTACGCCGTGGGCGATCCCTCGATCAGCGGGGCACAAGGCGATAGTGAAGACTCACTGGGGCGGGCGCCGTCGGGTGATTTCCAAGGCATCGTGCCGTATGCCGAGGTCGGCGGCCTGGAGGCCGATCTGGCAGGGCGCGTGGCGACGTTGCTGAGCACCCTGGAACAGCAGTGTGCGGCGCTGGGCGAGCGCTTGACGCCGACGACATGGCTGGGCCGTTTGCAGACGCTGTTCGCGGCCTGCCTGCACCCCACCACGGCGGATGAACACGATGTCATGGCGCGTCTCGACGCGGCCCTGGCGCGTTGGGCCCAGCAATGTCGGCATGCCGATTTCGAGGAGCTGGTGGGGCTCGGCGTGGTCCGCGATGCCTTGCGTGCCGAACTGGACGAAGGAGGCCTGGCGCAACGCTTTCTGGCGGGCAAGGTCAATTTCGCCACCTTGATGCCGATGCGGGCCATTCCATTCCGCGAGGTGTACCTGCTGGGCATGAACGACGGCGATTATCCGCGTGTACGTCAGCCCCAGGACTTCGACCTGATGGCCACGCGGCCGCGTCCCGGCGACCGCTCGCGGCGCGACGACGACCGCTATCTGATGCTCGAGGCCATGCTGTCGGCGCGCGCCAAGCTGACGCTTTCCTGGGTGGGGCACGATGTGCGCGATAACACGTCGCGTCCGCCATCGGTGTTGATCGGCGAGTTGCTCGATACCCTCGAGCAGGGCTGGGATGTACCCGCAGACGGCGCCGGCGCTCGCGACACGCGGCTGGCACGCCGCCTGATCGAGACGCATCCGTTGCAGCCCTTCTCGCGTCGCTACTTCGAACGCGACGATCCACGCTTCACCTACGAGGCGAGCTGGGAAGCCTTGTACGCGGCGTCTGACGATACCCCCGCCGCGGCGACGGCGGACGACGAACCGGTGCCGGAGGCGGCCCTGCCCGACGAGCCCTTGTCGCTGGTCGACCTGCAGCGCGTGCTGCGACGACCGTGGACGGTCTATCTGGGACGCCTGGGCATTCATTACGTCGACCCCCACGTTCCCGACGAAGACAACGAACCCTTCGCGCTGGACGGCCTGGAGGATCATGGGCTCAAGCGCGAGTTGCTCGACGGCGCGCGTGGAGGCGTGGCGCTCGCCAGCGTCGCCGAGCGGCTGCGCCTGGCTGGCCGTCTGCCGACGGCGGGCTTCGGCGAGGCCTTGATCGAACCGCGTCTGGCACGTTTGTCGCGCCAGGTGGAGAGTTGGCGTCGCGATGTGGCTGCCTGTACCGCCACGTCGCCGTTCCTCGCTCGCTTTCAGGGAGGCGCGGAGGGACTGACGCTGGAAGCGCGTCTCGACGACGTGTTCGCCGCGCCGGAAGAGGCCGCCGCGCCCTGGTGTCTAATGACGCTGGAGCCCGGGCATTACGGCCACTTGAAGGTCGAGGGCACCGGGCCGCATCGCCACGTTGGCAAGGTGCACCGACTCTACGGCGGGTATCTGCGCTGGCTGCTCGCCAATGCCACGCTGGAGGCGCCCTGCAGTTGGACGGCGGTCTTCGAGGACCGTTGCCTGAGCTTGCCGGGAATGGCCGCCGGCACGGCGCGACAGCAGCTCGCGACCTGGCTGGACGCCTGGGCGCGTGCCTACCGCATGCCCTGGCCGGCGATCGGCGAGATCGCACAAGAGATCTGGAAACGCGCCCCGCGCGAGACCTGCGAGGCCCTGCAGGCTGGGGAGCCACTGGAGAGCGGTCTGCGTGAGGCGCTGATTGCACGTTACGAAACCGATGCCTATGCCGGACCGGCGGCGCTGAGGGCGCGCGACGGCGCTTTGGGGCAGTTGTGGCCCGATTTCGCCGCCTTCGAAGCGGCGGGAGGCGTGGCGGCCTCGCTGACGCTCTATGCGCCATTGCTTGACATGCTGGCGCAGGTAACCCAGCGAGTACATGGAGGACGCGCATGACGACGTTCGATGACGCCCCGGTGGCGCAGCCCCAGCCCCAGCCGCTGGTGCTCGAGCATCTGCCGTTGGCCGGTCACCACCTGATCGAGGCGAGTGCGGGGACCGGCAAGACCTTTACCCTGGCGGCGCTCTACGTGCGTCTGGTGCTCGGTCCGTTGCCGGGCCGCGAGGCGTGTGACTATCCGCGTCCGCTGTTGCCGCCGGAAATCCTCGTGGTGACGTTCACCGAAGCCGCCACCGCCGAATTGCGCGGGCGCATTCGCGCGCGTCTCAAGGATGCTCGCGACTGGTTGCTGGCCACGCCCGGGGCACGCCACGACGACGTGCTCGATGCCTTGCTCGCGCCATTGATCGAGGCCGGGCAGACCGCCGTGGCAAGCGCCGCCAAGCGCCTCGACCAAGCGGCCCGGCTGATGGATGAAGCGGCCATCTTCACCATTCACGGTTTCTGTCAGCGGATGCTGACCCGTCATGCCTTCGATGCCGGCGCGCGCTTCGGTGCCGAGCTGCTGCAAGATGGCTCGACCTTGCTGACGCGGGTGGTGGAGGATTACTGGCGTTGTCATTTCTATCCGCTCGCCGCGCATTGGCAGCGCGAGATTCGCCGCCGTTGGGAAGGCCCGGAAGCGCTCAGCCAGGCATTGCAGCCACTGCTCAAGGACGCACGGCCGCAACCCCTGTGGTGGGACGGCGAGCGTGTCGAGGCGCCCGCGTCGTTGACGGCATTGCTGGGCGACGCCGAGCGCGCGCTGGCGGCACGCCAGGCGCTGGAGGACGCGTTGCGCCAAGCCTGGGATCGCGAGGCCATCGCCAGTTGCCTGAACGATGCCTTCTCGCGCGGCGCGCTCAACAAGAATAGCTACAAGCCGGACGAACTCGATACGCGTCTGGCGGCGTTCGAGCAATGGTTGGCGACCTTCGAGGCCGATGACGGCACGACCGACAGTCAGGGCCGCTTCTGGTTGAGTCAGGCCAAGCTCGAGAAGGGTACCAAGAAAGGCCATGACGTGCCCTCGCACCCGTTCTTCGCCCGGTTGGACGAACTGGCGGAGACTGCGACACCCTTCGATGTCTTGGCGCCTCGATTGCTGGCCCATGCACGCGATACTGTGGCGGCGATGTTCGCCGCCGAGAAGCGTCGCCAGGGATTATGGGAGTTCGGCGACCTGTTGCGTGACCTGGATACCGCGCTTGACCCCGAAACGGCGCCGGAGGCGGCCTGGCGGCTGGCGGGGCGCATTCGCCAGGCCCTGCCGGTGGCGCTGATCGACGAATTCCAGGATACCGACCCGCTGCAGTACCGCATCTTCTCGCGTATTTATCGCGCGCCCCAGGCTGATGCCGACACCACCACATTATTGATGATCGGCGATCCCAAGCAGGCGATTTATGCCTTTCGCGGCGCCGACATCGATACCTATCTGGCGGCGCGCCGCGAGACGCCCAGTCGTTTCACCCTGAAGCGCAACTTCCGCTCCAGCGTGGCCATGGTCGAGGCGGTCAATCGCCTGTTCGCGCGTCATCCCTCGCCGTTTGGCAGTGACGAAATTCCCTTCGTCGAGGTCGCGGCCAAGGGGCAGAAGACGCGTCTTTGCGACGCCGATGGACAGGACGTGGCGGCGCTGGGCGCCTGGTGGCCGGGGGACGAACGCCATACCAAGGCCGACTATCAAGCGAGCATGGCCAGTGCCGCGCGGGCCGAGGTGCAACGGGCGCTCGAGGGTGGCTGGCATTTCGCCGATGACGATGGCACGCAACGCGACGTACGCCCCGCGGATATCGCGATCCTGGTACGCAAGGGGAGCGAAGCGCTGGCCGTGCGCCGCGCGCTGGCCGAGGGCGGCATTCGCAGCGTGTATCTCAGCGAACGCGCCAGTGTCTTCGATACCGCGCTGGCCTTCGAACTTTTACAGCTCTTCGAGGCGGTGGCGCAACCGCGCCAGGACGCACGCCTGAAGGCTGCCTTGGCGACGCGGTTGCTCAACGACACGCCGGCGGCGCTGGAGGCCTTGCTCGCCGACGAACTGGCCTGGGAGCGCGAGGTCGAGCGTTTCGCCGACTATCACCGCCAGTGGCAGCGGCGCGGCGTGCTGCCCATGCTACGCGCGGTGATGCGTGATTTTCGCGTGGCCGAGCGCATGGGGGCGCGCGACGACGGCGAGCGAGCGCTTACCGACCTGCTGCATCTCGGGGAGCTGGCGCAGACGGTGTCGGCGCGTCTCGACGGCGAGCATGCGTTGCTGCGCTGGTGGCATCGTGCGCTCGTCGAAGGCACCCAGCAACTCGATGCCGAGGCGGTCAGCCAGCGCCTGGAAAGCGACGAGGACCTGGTCAAGGTGGTCACCATCCACAAGGCCAAGGGGCTCGAGTACCCCATCGTGCTGTTGCCGTTCGTGTGCGATTACCGCCCGGCGGAGCCGGAGCGAGGCTCCGGGCTGCTCGAATGGCGCGACCCTCAGCATGGCCGCGCGATGGTGCATGGCGCCGATGATGAGCAGTTGGCCGCCGTCGAGCGTGCCCGGCTGGATGAAGACGTGCGGCTTCTCTACGTGGCGTTGACGCGAGCCGCGCACGCCTGCCGCCTGGGGGTGGCCCACCTGGGACGAGGGCGCGGCACCAGTGGCTGCCTGCACGAGACGGCACTGGGTCGACTGCTCGGCTGCCAGGCCGATGACCAGGGTCATGATCTGCACGAACGTCTCACGGCGGCGTTGAGCGTCGAGGCGATCCCCGTGCCGCCTGCGCATCGCTTGCGTGTCCGCCACGCCTTGCCGCCCGTGGCGCCGGCGCGCCGCTTCAGCGGCGGTATTGACGACGATTGGTGGATCGCCTCGTACTCGGCGCTGATCGTCGACGCCCGTCTCGAGCCGGCGGGCGAGGAGGCCTCGATGACGTGGGACGCCTCGGCGACCCTGGATGTTGAGGTCAGCCGCGAGCGCGATCCAGTGCCACGCCCCGCGGCGCGCACACTGCGCGACTTCCCCCGTGGTCCGCGTCCCGGCACCTTCTTGCACGGCTTGCTGGAAGCGGTGGATCTCGACCGCCTGCGCGAGCCGGCCTATCGTGACGAGCTGCAACGTCTGGTCAGCACGCGCTTGCATCTGGGGGGATTCGAGTCCGAATGGGCGCCGCTGCTGCTCGACTGGTTGTGCACGGCATTGCCGACGCCTTTTCCGGGCCATGCAGGGGCCGAGATTCGTCTCGACGGCTTGGCGGCCTGGCGCCCCGAGTTGGAGTTCTGGCTGCCTGCCCATCAGGCGTGGAGCGCGCCGCTCGACGCCTTGGTGTGTGCCTTCGAGCCCTTGCCCGAGCCGCGTCCCCGGCTGGCACCACGCAAGCTCAACGGCATGCTCAAGGGGTTCATCGACCTGGTGTTCGAAGCCGAGGACGGTCGCTGGTACGTCCTCGATTGGAAATCCAACCACCTGGGCGACGCGCCGGCGGATTATCATCCCGAGACGTTGGCCGAGGCGATGGTCGAGCATCGTTATGACCTGCAGTACGTACTGTACGTGCTGGCGTTGCATCGCCTGCTGGTGGCGCGTCTCGACGATTACGATTACGACACCCACATGGGGGGCGCCTGTTACCTGTTTCTGCGCGGCGTGGATGGCACCCCGGGGCAGGGCGTGTTCCAACGCCGTCCCGAGCGCCGCCTGATCGAAGCGCTGGATGCTTGGCTGGATGGCGACACGGGCCCCGTCGAGGCCTTGCGCGACGCTCATGGGATAGCCTCGGCCTCACAGGGAGTGACGTCATGAACGAGGAGCAGTCCATGAGCGGAGAACAACACACGCTGGCGCTGGATGCCTCGCCTGCCATGAGCCGCGAGGCGCTCTTCGAGAGCCTGGCCTGGTGGGAGGCACTGGGCTGGCTGCGTCCTCTGGATGCGCATTTCGCGCGCTTTCTGGCCGAACACGATGCCCACGCGCCGGCCGAAGTATTGCTGGCGGCGGCCCTGGCTAGCCATCAACTGGGGCGCGGACATGTCTGCCTGACCCTGCCACGCGCACTCGCTGCCCCGCGCGACGTGCTGTCGTTGCCCCCCCTGGAAGAGGACGCTCCGCACGAGACGGTACCGTTGCCGGACGACTTCCTGCGCGGGCTGGACAGCGCGACCTGGGCCGCGCGCCTGGCCGAGTCGCCACTGGTGGCATCGTCCGGGCCGGGCACCACGCCCCTGGTGCTCGTTGGCGAACGCCTGTACCTGCGGCGTTACTGGCGCGCCGAGCAGGCCGTGGCCACGCATCTCGGCGCGCGTCTGGGACGCCCGTTGCCGGTGGAAAGCGCGCTTGCCGAGCCGTTGGCGCGGCTGTTCGCGGCCAACGCCGCGTCGGATGACGCGCCGGATTGGCAGAAGGTGGCCTGTACGCTGGCGCTGCGCAACCGGTTGACGATCATCTCCGGCGGCCCCGGAACCGGCAAGACGACGACGGTGACGCGCTTGCTGGCATTGCTCCAGACGCAGGCGCTGGCGGCCTCCCAGGGCGATCGCGCCTTGCGTATCCAACTGGCGGCGCCCACCGGCAAGGCGGCGGCGCGATTGTCCGAGTCCATCGCCGGCGCCATGAGCGGCTTGGATGTCGAGGCCGGCGTGGCGGCAACATTACCGCGCGAGGCGCTGACGCTGCATCGCCTGCTGGGCGCACGTCCCGACACGCGGCAATTTCGTCATCACGCAGGGCATCCGTTGAGCCTCGACCTGCTGGTAGTGGACGAGGCCTCGATGGTCGATCTGGAATTGATGGCGGCGCTGCTCGAGGCCCTGCCCGACGAGGCGCGCCTGATCCTGCTCGGCGACAAGGATCAGCTCGCCTCGGTGGAGGCCGGCTCGGTGTTGGGCGATCTCTGCGCCAATGCGCTGGATCAGGGCTATTCGCCGGCTGCCTGCGAGGTGTTGTCGCAATTGGCGGATACCGAGATGGCGCCCGATCCGGCATGTTCCCCGCTGGCCGATCATGTGGTGATGCTGCGCAAGAGTTTCCGCTTCGACGCGCATAGCGGTATCGGCGCCCTGGCGGCGGCCACCAACGACGGGGATGTTGTGGCCTTCCGCCAGGCTTGGCACGCGGGGTATGCGGACATCCAATGGTTGGCGTCGTCGAACGCCCAGCGTGATGTCGAGCGCGCCGCCTTGGCGGGATATCGCGATTTTTATCGTCGCTTGCGCGACGGGGCATCCCCCGCCGACGTCCTCGCGCGGTTGAACGACTTTCAGGTGCTGTGCGCGCTCAAGCGCGGCCCGTGGGGTGTCGAGGGGCTCAATGCCCGTATCGCGGCGGGTCTATGGCGCGAGGGTTGGATCGAGGATCCGCAGGGCTGGTATGCCGGGCGGCCGGTGATGGTGACGCGCAATGACCCGCAACTGGGGCTCTACAATGGCGATATCGGCATCGCCTTGCCGGATGCCGAGGCGGGGCAGCGCCTGCGTGTGTTCTTCGCGACTGCCGGTGGCGTTCGGGCCGTGCTGCCATCGCGGCTCGACGCCTGCGAGACGGTATTCGCGATGACGGTGCACAAGTCGCAAGGCTCCGAGTTCACACATGTGATGTTCGTGCTGCCTGAACGCGCCAATCCGATTCTTACCCGCGAGTTGGTGTATACCGGCATTACCCGGGCCAGGCAGCGTTTGACGCTGGCCGGAGGCGGCGCGAGCGTCGTCGAGAGTGCTCTGACGCGGCGCGTGGTGCGCGACAGCGGGTTCGCCGAGTGGGTGGCGGCCTTGGCTTGGCCGAGGGATTGAGGGCCGTGATTCGACCGTTCCGATCGAGAGGATTTAGACATGGACGCATCAACATCTGGCGGCAGCGCGCCCGGCGGCACCGACTGGGCGTCACTGAGTAGTCCCGAGCTGGCCGCGCGGGTGACGCCGCAAAGCGTCGCGCTATTGCCGCTGGGCGCTATCGAGCAGCATGGTGCGCATCTGCCGCTGTCGACCGATGTGGATATCGCCGACGGCCTGGTGGCGGCGGCTCGAGCCCGCATGACGCGCGATATCGAGTTTTTGGTGTTGCCGACGGTGACGGTGGGGTCGAGCCTCGAGCATGGCGATTTCGCGGGCACCCTGAGCCTGACGCCGGAGACAGCCATCGCGCATCTGGTGGAGGTCGGCGCCAGCGTGGCACGTGCCGGCATTCGTCGCCTGGTGCTGTTCAACAGCCATGGCGGCAACAAGGCAGTGGTCGATCTTGCGGCGCTCACGTTGCGCGAGCGTCATGGATTGCTGGTGGTCAAGGCGAATTACTTTCGCTTCGCCCCGCCCGACGACGCGTTGCCTGCCGAAGAGCTTCGCCATGGTTTGCATGGCGGGGCACTGGAAACCGCCATGATGATGCACCTGGCACCGCACAAGGTGCGCCACGCGCATCTCGGCGAGGCGGTATCGCTGGGCGCACGGCAGGAGCAAGGCGGGCATGGGTTGTTGCCCGAAGGCGATGCCGGTTTCGCGTGGCTGGCGCAGGACCTGCATCCCAGCGGCGTGGTGGGCGATGCGCGACTGGCCACGCCGGCGCTCGGGGAGCGTCTGGTAACGCATTTCGCCGCGCGCCTGGCCGCCGTCGTCGAGGCGGCGGCGTGTTTCGATCTGACCCAGCTCGGCTCGCGATCTCGCGAATGAGCGTGTCGCCCCGACGTTACTTGAGCGAGCTGGTATCGCGTCGCGTGGCGTGTTCGTCGTCACGCTCCAGCACATCGTCCAGCCAGTGCCCGGCACGTTCGGCCTTGGCACTCAGGTAGCGTCGGTTGTGTTCGTTGAGCTTGCCATAGCAGGCCTGGCGGCCGACCACCTCGACGCCGCCTCGGCTCATGGCGTCGATCTTGCCGGGGTTGTTGGTCAAGAGCTCGATGCGCGTGACGGAGAGTGCCTCGAGCATTTGCAGCGCCACATGATAACGGCGCTCATCGTCGCCGAAGCCAAGCACCTGGTCGGCGTCGACGGTATCCAGGCCGTCGTCCTGTAGGTGGTAGGCCCGCAGCTTGTTGGCCAGGCCGATGCCGCGCCCCTCCTGGGCGAGGTACAGCAGGATGCCGCCGCCGCGCTCGGCGATGGCGGCCACGCTGCCGCGCAATTGCTCGCCGCAGTCGCAGCGCAGGCTGCCGAACAGGTCGCCGGTGAGGCAAGCCGAGTGCAGGCGCGTCGGTACGGCGTCCGCCCACTGGGCTGGATCGTCGACCAGTACCGCTAGGTGCTCGCGCAGGCCGTCGCTTTCGCGGAACAGCACGAATCGCGTGCGCTCGGCCTCGGCCAGTGGGATCTCCGCCTCGCTGATGCGCTTGAGCGAGGTCATGTCGCCTTCGTCGTAGCGTTGTACGTCCTCGAGCGCCACGACCAGCAAGGTGCCATCGGCGATGAGGGCTTCTACCGCCGCGCGGCGTGACGGGGCCACCGTGGCGCTCAAGGCGGCGGGCACCAGCAGTCCACGCCGCATCAGGCCCAGTGCCGCCGTCTCCGCCGGTGTGGCGGGCTGCGACGCCTCGGGTGTGTCGGCCTCGGCTGCCATGGCCCAGGCGACGACATCACCGGCACGGTGGTCCGCGCTGAGTGGCAGATGCACGGCGTGGGACGCTTCGGGCATCGGTGTACCAAGGCAGGCGAGCCGATGCTCGGTGATCACCAACCCCGGGGTGTGGCCGGTCAGCGTGGCGAGCGATGTCAGGGTATTGTCGTCGATGCCTTCCAGTGGCTGAATCACGACGTCGTCTTGCGGGGTGCGCAGCACGACCGGCAAGCCGCGGCGCACGTCGAAGATCGCACGTTCTACCTGTCTCATGAGCCTCTCCTTGGTTTTTTCGCGTCGTAATGCTTCGATGACGTCTGGTCCGCTTGCGGCGTCCTGTCTCGCGATGTGGCGAGACGGCAGGCGGGATGGCGTTTTCGCCGGCACACGGCACGGGAGACCGTATGAGCCCTTCGACACTCGATGCAGCGCTGGCCTGGCAATGGATTCGCCAAGTACGCGAACAGGACTGGCACACGCAGGCCACGCTGACGTTGCATTCGCAGGCGTGTGCCCTGCGGGTCCAACGGGGCGGAGCTTGGCAGGCCGAGGGCGACGTAACGGTGGAGGCCTCGGCGTTGCTCGACATCTTGTTGCCATGCTGTGCGACGCCGGACGGCTTCGTCATCGGCCAGCTTGGGCAGAGTCTCGATGGGCGTATCGCCACGGTCAGCGGTGCATCGCATTACGTCACCGGCGAGGCGAGTCGCGTGCATCTGCATCGATTGCGCGCGCTGGTAGATGCCGTGGTGATCGGCGCGGGCACGGCGTGTGCCGACGATCCACGGCTCAGCGTGCGGCATATCCCGGGGTACAACCCGGTTCGCGTGATTCTCGACCCCAATGGGCGCGTTCCCGCCACCCAGGGCGTGTTCCAGAACGCCGAGGCGCCGACCCTGCACATCACGCGGCATCCATTGCCCCGCGAGGCGTTGGGGTCGCATGTCGATACCTGCGTCGTCGAGGATGACGCCGAACTGACACCGGCCGCCTTGCGCAGCACCCTGTTGGCGCGTGGCTTGCGGCGTGTGCTCGTCGAAGGCGGTGGCCAGACCGTGTCGCGCTTCTTGGCCGACGGCGAACTCGATCGTCTGCATGTCGTGGTGGCACCCCTGTTGATCGGCTCGGGGCGGCCGGCGGTGAGCCTTGCCGAGATCGAGACGCTCGATACCGCGCTGCGCCCACCGTGCCGCACGTTCGCGATGGGGGACGATACCTTGTTCGACCTGGCGCTGCGTTCCGTCGACGCGGCGTGATATGCCATCGCGCATGGCTTCCTCCTCAGCTCTCGCTCGGTAACGGGTCGCTTTGCGTTGGGGCGTGCCGGTCGCGACGCGGCGGACGCCGTCGGCACAACAGCCACGCCCCCGGTAAGCTCGAGACCAGTACGATCGCGCCATACACCAGCGAGATAGCCACGCCTTGCGCGGGGTCCAGGCCTGCGCCCATCCACACCAGTGCCGCGGCGCCCTCGCGTAGCCCCCACCCGGCGACGGAAAGCGGAATCGCCATGACCATCAGCACCGGTGGGATCAAGGGCAACAGGGTGCCCAGGGCGAGATCCGCGCCGATGGCTCGGGCGGCAATGGCGTAAATCGCGATGTAGCTCGCCACCACGCCGAGCGAGCCCAGGGATTGCCAGAGCCAGACGCTCGAGGCCACCAGGGCGACCTCAAGATCATGCAGCGTATGACGCAGCCAGGCGGGCGGGCGTCGGCAGATCCAGAGTGCCAGCGTGGCGAGCCCCGCAGCCCCCACCGCGAGTCCGGCCCACGAGGAATCGCCCAGCCGAGAGAGGACCTCGGTCAGGCTGTCGCGCAGCGACGGTGCGGCGGCCAGGCCCGCCAGTGCGATGAGCAGCAGCATGACTTGACCGGACAATCTTTCGATGACCACGGCACGCCAGGCGCGCGCGCGGTCGAGACTCGATTGGGCGTGTCGCCAGGCACGCGTGGCATCGCCCATGACGCCACCGGGAAGGACTTGATTGAGGAAGGTGGCCGCGTAGTATTCCGCGACCGCGCGACGCAGCGAGAGCGTCAAGCCCATGCGCCGGGCCGTCAGGCGCCAGCGCCAGGCGGAAAGCACGACCTGGGGAATGCTGATCAGCAGCGCCAGCCACAGCCAGCCCGGCGCGGGGGCGACGAAGGCGTCGCGCAGTGCCTGGGCATCCAGTCGCCAGGCGAGCAGGCCGATCAAGGCACCGCTGACGCCCAGGCGCAGTAGCAGGGCGTTAGCGCGGGCCATGGTCCGGCTCCGGTGCGGCGAACACGTCGCGGTGACCCACGTACAGGTCGACTCGTCTCTGATCCAGCGCCTCGCGGCGACGTTGCCACCAGCGGTCGATACGCGCGCGAGCTTCCGGGGCTTGTTCGCGTGCGGCGTCGGCCCAGCCGTCGAGCAAGCTCAGGGCCAGGGGGCGTTGGGCAGGGCCCAGTCGCCACGGGCTTGGGGCGTCGACGAGCCGAAACTCCCGGTCGCTGAAGGCGGTGGAGAGCGCCTGGGGCGCGGCCGTTCCCAGGGCGGGGCCGAAGCCCTTGTCGCGGTGCTGATGCGCGGCCAGTGTGGCGAACAACCAGGCGTCGTCGCGATCGGTGGCATCGGCGCCGTCGACGCAAAAGCGCGTGTCGCCATCCACGCTCAGGGTGATCAGGGCCGCGCAGCGATGCTGCGCGCAGGCCGCCGCCAGGGCCTCGACCCAGGCGGCGCTGACCAGATCGCACAGCGCCGAGGCGGTGACCAGGTCGACGTCTGTCAGCCAGTCGGTCGTGAAGGCATTCAGGTCGTGTTGCTGGGTGGTCAGGCGAATCGGGGTGCCGTCCATGTCGCAAAGCGGTTGGCAGCGTCCCACGGCATGCCCCAGCAGGCCGGCGTCATGATCGACGAGCCGCCATGCCTGGGGTCCGGGAAGACGCGGTGCGAGATAGCGCAGGTTGGCGCCGCTGCCGCTGCCCAGGTCGACGAGTCGTGCCTCGCGTGCTTGGCAGCGCGTGGCGAGCCAGGTGCCGGCGGCTTGCGTCGGCGACGTGGCACGCGCTTCTTGATCGGCATGTTCGCGGCGCGCAAGCCAGCTGTCGCTGAAGGTGGCAGCCGTGTTCATGTCGTGCCTCTCTCAAGCGCGGCGGCGAAGGCGTCACCCACCTGGGACCAGTCGCGCAGCGCGGCGCGCTGGCGTCCGGCACCTTCCCGCCAGTGTCGGCGGCGTGCCGGATCGGTAAGCATGTCGCGCAGGGCACGTGCCAGGGCCTCGGCATCGCCGGGCGGCACCTTGATGCCGGCGTCGTCGGGCAGGGTGTGCGCCAGTGCGCCGCCGGTGGTGGTGATCACGGGCAGGGCATGCGCCAGGGCCTCGCTGACGACCATGCCGTAGCCTTCGTAATGCGAGGGCAGCACGAAGATGTCGCTGCCGTGGTAGGCCGCGCCGAGCGCCTCGGCGGGACGTTCGCCAAGCAGGTTGAAACGTGTCTCCAGGCCATGAGCGGCGATGCGCGCCTTGACGTGCTCGACATGCGCCGGTGCTCGGTCCAGGCCGCCGATGCAATCGCATACCCAGGGCAGGTCGGTGAGGGTGGCCAGGGCCTCGACGAGAAGGTCATGCCCCTTACGCGGGGTGACCGTGGCCACGCACAGCAGACGCGGTACGTCGCCATTGCCACGCGCTACCGGGGCACGTTCCACACCGGGTTCGACCACATGCAGGCGCTCGGCCGTCACGCCGAAATTGGCGAGGCGGCGCGCTGTGAACGCACTGGTGACGATGACATCGCGCACGGCCGATAGCGCACGGGTTTCGCTGATCGTGAAGCGCTCGCGTTCGGCATCGCCGAGTCCGGTCTCGTCGGCGAGTGGATGATGCACCAAGGCGGTGATCGTCAGGCGGCCGGCGTGCGCGTCGACGACCTCCGGCAAGCCGCCCATCGCCAAGCCATCGATGACGACACGAGTCCCATTGGGCAGGGCCGCCAGGGTGTCGTTCAGGGCTTGGCGGGCAATGCCGTCGGGCTCGGGGAAGCGTCCATCGAGGCCGATGACCTGCACCTGCCAGCCACGTTGGCGCAGGGCCGCAACGATACGCGCATCGTAGACGTAGCCACCGGTCAACTGAGCGGGGTCGCCGGCCACGATCAATGTCAGCGCCTCGCTCATAGCGCCCCCTCGTAGCTGGCCCAGGCGATATGCGATTCATGCAGCGTGACGCCGAGTCCCGTCAGCCCATGGCCCGTCTCGCCGAGTTCGCCGTTGCGAATGGCGTGCGCGAGGCGTTCGAAGATCACCTTGGCCATGAATTCGGTGGTCGTGTTGCGGCCTTGAAACTCGGGCACTTCGTCGAGGTTGTTGAAGTTGAGCTCGCCGAGGACATGCGACAGCGTCTGGCTGGCCAGACCGATGTCGACGATCAAATCGTCACGGTCGAGCTCCGGACGCTTGAACGCGACATCTACCACATAGGTGGCGCCATGGAGGCGCTGCGCGGGGCCGAAGATCTCGCCGTTGAAACTGTGCGCGATCATGAAGTGATCTCTGACGGTCAAGCTGAACATCCGTGTGTCTCCTTGTGCCTTTGCGTTCGTGATGTGGGGCGCGTTGGCGACGTGTCGCGCTTTTCATGCCGAACAAGCGCATGTTTCGGGGCGGCGCATGCGCTTCAGGGATAACGTATGCGATGGCAGAGCCCCGGACGATGCGCGGTGCTGAGTCGTGCCAGTGTTGCGGGCAGGTCCGCGAAGTCGCTTTCCCCGTCGATGAGTGCATCGAGGCGCGCGTCACGCAGTAGCGTCAAGGCTAATTGCAGACGTTGCGAGTGGCTGCGCCGGGCACGCCGTGAGGGCGACACGCCGCCGACCTGGCTGGCACGCAGCGTCAAGCGTTGGGAGTGGAAGGCCTCGCCGAGTGGCAGCGTGACTTCGTCTTGCCCAAACCAGCTCAGTTCGATGATCTCCGCCTCGTACCCCGCCAGGGGGAGTGCGCTGCGCAGGCCGGCTGGGTTGCCGCTGGCATGAATGATCAGGTCCTGGGCGCCTTCGGCGTCGTGGGGATGTCGAAACGCCACGCCCAGCGCGGCGGCCAGTTCCGCCTTGTCGGCATCGATATCCAGCAGTTGTACGCGCACGCCGGCGATCTGCCGACACAACCAGGCAACCAGACCGCCCACCACGCCGGCGCCGATCACGGTGATACGGTCGCCGATGCGTGGCGCGGCGTCCCACAGGGCGTTGATGGCGGTTTCCATGTTGGCACCGAGGATCGCCCTCGCGGCCGGCAGATCCTCGGGGAGGGGTACGATGGCCTCAATGGGAACAATGTAGCGTGTCTGGTGAGGATAGAGACAGAAGACCTCGCGGCCGCACCAAGCCTCCGGTCCCTCCTCGACCACCCCGACATTGGCATAGCCGTACTTGACCGGGCCGGGGAAGTCGCCTTCCTGGAAGGGGGCGCGCATGCGGGAGTATTCGCTCTCAGGAATCTTGCCTTGAAACACCAGGCTTTCGGTGCCGCGACTGACGGCGCTGTAGCGTGTTCTGATCAACAGCTCATGCGCCTGGCGGTTGGGCAAGGCGTGCTGTCTGACCTCGCCGTGCCTCGGTGACAGCGTCCAAAAGGCGTCGGCATTCGCTGCGTGCATAGGCAACCTCCTTGATTGTCTTGAGTATCGTCCATGAAACCCTGTCATGTACAGCTATTGTACATATAGATTTTTATGTACCATTTTTATAATTGTCATATTCCGTCAGCGTAGTGAAGATAGCGCTCGCTGGCGGGTTTATCTGCCATAGTGAATGAAGAAAATTCTTCACCAGGAGGCATCGCATGCGTGACTTATCGCGTCCTCCCCAGGCTCGCCGGCTTGCGTGGGCGCCGGGCTTGCCCGCGATCGTGGAATTGCTGGTCGGACTGGGCTTGGTGGGGCTGCTGGTGGAGGCCGTGCAATGGCGGCTGGCGGCACCGCGAGGGCTTGGCTGGTCGGTGGGGGGCGTCTACCTGGGCATGGCGTTGATCATCCTTTGGGCATGGCCGGCGGCGCGGCGCTGGCTGGGATGGGCTAACCGCGTCACCCTGCTGCGTGCCGTGTTGATCGCCTTGCTCGCTGGCAGCATGGCGTTTCCGGCATTCATGGAGCGCCACGTTTTCGAGATGACATGGGTGGCATTGTTGGCGCTGTGCCTGGACGGCATCGACGGTTGGGTGGCGCGTCACACGCATTCCGCCAGCGACTTCGGCGCGCGTTTCGACATGGAGCTGGACGCATTTTTCATCATGGTGCTGTGCTGCGCGCTCATCGTGCTCGACAAGCTCGGCGGGTGGGTGCTGGTGGTGGGAGCCATGCGCTACACCTTCGTGGCGGCAGGGCATGCATGGACATGGCTGCGGCGGCCTTTGCCGCCGAGCTTGCGCCGCAAGGCGGTCTGCGTATGCCAGGTGGCCAGCCTGTTGGTGGCGTTGCTGCCTTGGGTGTCGGCTTTTTGGGCGGCGCTGTGTGTTGGCCTGGCGCTGGCGCTGCTGGTCTTTTCCTTCGCACGCGATGTCGCATGGCTTTATCGCCACCGACATATGCGTATCTGAATGGGCCTCACGCCCTCGGAGGGGGAGTGATCTTCGTTGACGGCGAAACGCAGTTATTCAGCTTGTGCGCCTGAGCGGCCCGCCTAGTGATGTTCTTCCAAGTGATTCAGGTGGTTGATGAACTGCGTGAAAATTTCCGCCTGAGTGGAGGTGTTCAGTCGCGTATGAATGTTCTTGCGATGCACCTTTACCGTGCCGACGCTGATTGTCAGGTGGTCGGCAATCGCCTGGGAAGAAAAGCCCCGCAGGATGAGGTCGGTAATCTCTCGTTCACGCTGAGTCAGCACGCCACTGGCAAAGGTGCGCAGCGCGCGCTTCATGGGGCCGTCGGAGCGGCCGTATTGCAAGAACTCGTCGGACTGGGTCTGCCAGAACTGGCGCATGAGCGCGCTGATGACCGGATAAAACTCTTGTAGGGCATTCAGCTCGGTGCGCGAAATGCTTTCCAGAGAGGCTTTGCGTCCGAGTGTGATGGCGCAGGTCACTTCATCATCGAGACGGATCAAGAGGTTGATCTCATCCACTAGCCCGAAGTTCTGGTAGCAGGTTTGATAGTACTCGGTGTTCTTGAATGAATCCGGCATGATATCGGCCAGCCGCACGATGCCGGGCGATGCGATGTTCTTGATGGCGTGGAAAAGCGGGTCGAGTACATAGGCATGATTGATGTACTGACGTAGGGTTTCGCTCTGCTCTGCCGGATCGGAAGGATGGACGAGAATCGGTCGCAGCGACTTCTTGTAGGTCAGTAGCAGAATTGTGTCGAAGAAACACAGGGTCGACAGGAAGGCCTCCAGCATCGCCGGAAAACTGCGCAGCCGCTGATGCTCGATGAGTACGGCCAGATTTTTCTGCCAACTCTCATGGGTTTGTATCTGGTTGACGCGGTCTCTCATCGCTTGTCCTTGCTTCTTGTACGCGACCGACAGGTGCTATCAGGAATTCCACCAAGGCTAAGCCAGATGCCGGGCTGGCACCAGCCCGGCTCGTTTCGGGGTCATGCCCCAGGCTGCTCGAAGGTACCGATACATGACCTCCTCCGCCGATCGGATACCCCTAGGGTGATAGATACACCACTATCTGGATGGGATATCTTGATGTTCTGATTTTTCGAAAAGCATTCAAGAGTCATGCGTATGGCGACGAATAAAAAACAGGATAAGAACCGCGATCTGGATCTCTTCATCACGGATTTGAACGGGAATTTACGCGGCAAGCGCCTGCCTGCCAGTGGGTTGAGCAAGGTCCGCAAGGAAGGGCTCAAGCTGCCGCGTTCGGTGATGGGCTTTGATTTCTGGGGCGCCGATGTTTTGGCCAATGGCCTGGTATTCGAGACCGGCGACAGTGATGGTACCTGCATGCCTGTCACCGAAGAGCCGATCCCGGTGCCCTGGTCGGAAGCGCCGCGTGACCAGATGCTGGCGATGATGTTCAATCCTGATGGCACGCCTTTCGAGGCAGATCCACGCCAGGTTCTTAAGCGCATGGTGGATCGCTTTGCCGAGAAGGGGTTGACGCCAGTGATGGCTACCGAGCTTGAGTTTTATCTGATGGATGCCGAGTCAGAAAAGACTCAGCGCCCGATTCCGCCGGCACTGGCAGATGGAAAAGGGCGCCGACTGGCCAATAATGAAGGTTATTCCGTTGAGGAAATGGATGGCTTCGAGGCGTTTTTTGCCGATGTCCGTGAGGCTTGCCAGGCGCAGGGTATCGGTGCCGATACCATCATTGCCGAGATGGGGCCGGGGCAGTTCGAGGTTAACCTCAACCATGTGGCCGATCCGCTGAGTGCGGGCGATCAGGCGATCCTGTTCAAGCGCCTCGTACGCGGCGTCTCCCGTCGTCACGGCTATTCGGCGACCTTCATGGCCAAGCCTTACGTCGAGGAAAGCGGCAACGGCTTTCACACGCATTTCAGCCTGCTCGACCGCGACGGTCACAATGTGTTCGATGATGGTACCGAGCAGGGCAGTGACCTATTGCGCCACGCCATCGCCGGGCTGATGCAGTTGATGCCGGAGAGCATGCTGGTGTTCGCGCCGCATCTGAATTCCTATCGTCGCTTCATGTCGGGCGCTCATGCACCGACGCATGCTAGCTGGGGCTACGAGAACCGGACGGTGGCCCTGCGTGTGCCGGAAAGTCCCAACCTGGCGCGGCGGATCGAGCATCGGGTGGCCGGTGCCGATGCCAATCCGTATCTGGTGCTGGCGTCCGTCCTTGCCGGTGCGCTGCATGGTATGGACAACACCCTCGAGCCAGATGCCCCGGTGGAAGGTGATGCCTACGCCGAGGAGAACCCCCAATACCCGTTGCCTTGCGAATGGCAGGATGCCATCAGACGCTTCGAACAGAGTGAGAGACTGCGGGAATACCTGGGCGAAGAGTTCGTGCGCGTATACGCGCAGGCCAAACGCCAGGAGCGCCGCCGTCTTAACGAGCGTATCTCCGATGTTGAATACGAGGCCTATCTGGGGTTGCTCTGATCCTGGCCAGGCCCTGAAAACATGCACGGCGCGACCGTGAGTGAGGAAGCAGTCATGACGCTGAAAATCGGCATACTGGCCACCGGGACCACGCCGGACAATCTGATCGAAACACATGGCTCCTACGCCGACATGTTCGTTAACTTGTTTGGGCAAGCCGGCTATGACTTTACCTTTATTACCTTCGATGTCCGGGACGATATCTTTCCCGAATCAGCCGATGCCTGTGATGCCTGGATCATCACCGGCTCAAAATCCAGTGTCTGCGACAAGACGTCCTGGATGGCACGGTTGAAAGACCTGATTCTTGAAATCTACGACACCGGTCGTCCAATCGTGGGCATTTGCTTTGGGCACCAGATCGTGGCGGAAGCTTTTGGGGCCGACGTTAACCAGTACCCGCAAGGTTGGGGCGTGGGGCTGCACACCTATCAGCTGGAAAAAAGCGTGTCGGAACTGAGTGCTCTGGATGGCCGATTCACGCTGAATGCAGTGCATCAGGATCAGGTGCTGAGCAAACCGGACCAGGCTGAAGTCATCGCCTCTTCGTCGTTCTGTCCGTTTGCGGCGCTCCAGTACGACAACCGGATCCTGACCCTCCAGGCGCATCCGGAATTCAACGTGGCGTTCGAAACGCGGTTGCTTCAGTCACGTCGTGATGCCCCGATTCCGTCGACAGCGACCGACCCGGCGCTGGTCGAACTCAATGAGGCGTCTGCGCATACGGATTCATTGCAGGTCGCCCACTGGATGGCCGCTTTTCTGCAGCAGGGTCGGCGTCATTGAGCGTCTCTGACATGGCCATTCGGTAGCACCGGGCTATGTCGCGATAGCCCGGTGATCCCGATAGCCCCATGAAAGGGTCAGGCACGGGGCTGCTGTTGGGTGATGCAGTGGATGTTGCCGCCGCCAAGCAGTATCTCGCGGGCATCGACGGCGACCACCCGGCGATCTGGAAACAATCTCTCGAGAATGATTCGTGCCTCGTCGTCGTAGGTAGAGTCGAGCTTGGGCATCACCACCACCGAGTTGCCTATATAGAAATTGACATAGGAGCCGGCCATGCGGTCGCCGGGTTGTCGTGGGCGCGAACTGCTCAACCGGTCGACGCCGCTGGCCTCGGTCTCGGCGATGGTCAGCGGGCCGGGCATCGGTAGCTTGTGCACGGTAAGCCGCCGTCCCTTGGCGTCGGTGGCAGCTTGGAGAATCTCCAGGGCTTCATGTGAGATGGCGTGCTGCGGATCGCTGTCGTCGTCGGTCCAGGTTAGCGCCACCTCGCCGGGAGCGACGAAACAGCACAGGTTGTCGACGTGGCCGTCGGTCTCGTCCTGGAAACAGCCCCGCGGTAGCCAGATGACCTTTTCGACCCCCAGATAGACACACAGCAGCCGTTCGATCTCGGCCCTGTCGAGGTCGGGGTTGCGGTTGGGGTTGAGCAGGCACTCCTCCGTGGTGATCAGGGTGCCCTCGCCGTCGACGTGGATCGCGCCACCCTCGACCACCAGCGGGGTGATGAAGCGTTCGATGCCAAGCACTTCGGCGATCTTCTGGCGGATGCGGCGGTCCTTGTCCCAGGGAAAGTAGAGTCCTCCGTTGAGTCCTCCCCAGGCGTTGAACTCCCAGTCGACCATTGCCAGGCGACCATCTGGATGGGTCAGGAAGGTCGGCCCGACATCGCGCATCCAGGCGTCGTTGCTGGAAAGCTCGATCACTCGGATGTGGCTCGGCAACTGGTTACGGGCGTTCTCGTACTGATCATCGTTGACGCCGACGAATACCGTCTCGCTCACGGCGACCGCTTCGGCGACAGCGACGAATGCCGCCTGAGCCGGCTTGGCACCGTAGCGCCAGTTGTCGGGACGTTGTGGCCAGAGCATCCAGCAGGCGTCATGCGCGGCGAACTCGGCGGGCATGGAAAAGCCCAGCTCGGCGGGAGTGGCAGTGCGACGCGCTGTGGCGATAGATGTGTCGTTCATGAAAACCTCAAAGATAGCCTACCGCCAGAAATACCAGCGTTGCCAGGAAGGCGGCAATAAGCGCATAGGGAAGCTGAGTCAGGGCATGGGCCATCGGCGTGCAGCCGCTACCCTGAGCCGAGAGCACGGTGGAGTCGCCGTAGAAGCAGGCGTGGCTGCCGAAGGCGCTGGCTGAGATCAATGCGCCGATCACCAGTGGCATCTCGGCGTGGACGCTACTCGCCAGCGGCAGAACGATGGGCATCGCGACGGCGAACAGTCCCCAGAACGAGCCGGTGGCAAAGGCCAGCAAAGCCATGGTGACGAAGCTCACCGCCGGCAGCAGTTGGGCAGTCATCAGCGGCTGCAGGGTCTGGATCACGTATTCGGTGAGTCCCAGACCGTCGTTGACTTCCTTGAGCGTGAAGCCGGCGACCAGTGTTCCCAGCGGCATCAGCATCGATTTGAAGCCCTCGAGCGCGGTATCGAAAGTGGCGTGAAAGCTCATCAGGCGCTGACTGAAGATCAGGACCAGTGTCACGGCCAGGGCGACGATCACCCCGCGCAGGATGTCGATGTCGAAATACCAGGTGAAGAAGATCAGGCTGGCGATGGGCAACAGGAAGTTGAGCAGGTGAGGGCGGCGCTGGCCTTTGTCCTCGACCTCCAAGGCGTTTTCCTCGGCCCCGTCTGGCATCACCTGACCGCCGCTGGCGCGCAGTTCGGCTTTCTTCATGGGGCCGATGGCGGGAATCCACCCCATCGCTACCAGGGGGACCACCGCGGCGGCAATCCAGGCGTAGAACATGTAGGGAATCGCCTCGATATAAAGTCCCATGCCACTGCCGGTCACATCGTTTTCCTCGAGCAGTCCGGCGAAGAACACGGCCCAGGTCGAGAAGGGGACCAGGATGCAGATCGGCGCGGCGGTCGAGTCGACGATGTAGGCGAGCATCTCTCGCGAAACCTTGAAGCGGTCGGTGATTTTCTTCATCGAGGCGCTGATCGCCAGGGCGTTGAGGTAGTCGTCGACGAAGATGGCCAGGCCGAGGAGCCAGGTGGTCAGCAGCCCCTGACGCCGGCCATGGATGCGGCGGGTCATGACGTCGCCGAAGGCTAGCACGCCGCCGGTACGCACCAGTAGCGCGATCAGGCTGCCGAATAACCCACAGACCAGGATGATCCAGGTCACGGTGTCGTTGCCGAGCACCGTGAGCAACGTGTCGGAAGCCTGGTTCACCACGCTTGTCGGATCGATCATCAACATGCCAACCAGCGCGCCGGTCATCAGTGATTCGATGGTGCGGCGGGTGACGATGGCCATGATCAGCACAATCAGGGTGGGAAACAGGCTCCAGAGTCCGTAAGTGTCCATGTAGTACTCTTTTGTGATTGTGGTCTCGGGGGTTGGGCCCGTGGATGGACCTCGGATGCTTCCATTGGGCAGATCGAGAAGGCGCTTTTACAGGTAGCCGTCGGCCTGCAGCGTTGCTGTCGTGGCGGTCAGCGCGGCGTCGAGGATCGCCACCACCTCGTCGACCACTTCGCGGGTCCAGATCAGCGGCGGCGAGACGATGTTGAGGTGCCCAACCGGACGGATGATCAGGCCACGCTGCTGGGCCTCGAAGGCGATACGATCGCCAACCCGCGCCTCTATTGGAAAGAGCGCCTTGGTGTTTTTGTCGGCGACGTTCTCGAGACACATCATGAAATGGCTACCGCGCACGTCGCCCACCGTGGCGTGATGCGACAACGAGGCCAGGCGTTCCTCGAGATAGGGACCCACCTCGCGGACGTTTTCGCAGATCCCCTCGCGCGTGATGATCTCGATGTTCTTGAGCGCCGCCGCGCAGCTCACCGGATGCCCGGAATAGGTGAAGCCGGTGCTCAGCACGCCGCCCGGTCCCTGCGGGGTGGACAGCACGTCGTAGAGCTCGTCGGAGATCAGCGTCGCGCCCAGCGGTGCATAGCCGGACGACAGCCCCTTGGCGCAGTTGATGATATCGGGTTGGGTCTCGTACACCGCCTCGGAGGCGAAGAAGTGCCCCAGGCGACCGAAACCGGTCACGACCTCGTCGGCGATGTAAAGGATGTCGTTGGCGCGACACACTGCCTGCATGCGCCTGTGATAGTCCTTCGGTGCCACCAGCACGCCGCCGGCGCCCATGATCGGCTCGGCGATGAAGGCGGCGATGTTGTCGGCGCCGATCTCGGCGACGGTGTCCTCGAACTCCCGAACCAGGTGATCGCAGTAGTCGGCCTCGCTCATCCCCTCGGGGCGCCGGTAGCAGTTGGCCTCGCTCAGATGGGTGACCAGATGATCGAGGGTGTCGAAGTCCCAATTGTTGCTGGCGATACCGGTCAGGGTGGAGGCGAGGTAGGTGGTGCCGTGATAGGCATTGTTGCGTGAAATGATGCGCTTCTTGGCCGGCTTGCCCAAGCGGTTGAAGTAGTAATGCACCAAACGAATGGTGGCATCGTTGGCCGTCGAGCCGCCGCAGCTGTAGAAGACGTGGTTGAGGTGCGAGGGGGCGAGCTCGGCCAGCTTGGCGGAAAGCTCGGCAGCCGGGGCGTTGGACAGGTTGTTGAAGGTCGAGAAGTAGGCCATGCGGGTGGCCTGGTCGGCCATCGCCTCGCCGATCTCGCGACGGCCATGGCCGACGTTGACGCACCACAGCCCGGCGATGCCGTCGATGAAGCGGTTGCCATGGGCATCCTGGACGTAGATGCCGTCGCTGTCGGTGATCAGGTCGCAGCCTTCCTCATGAAAGGTGCTGAAGTCGGTGAATGGGTGGATGAAGTGATCCTTGTCTTTCTGCCACAGCGCTTGGGCATCGTGGATACGGGTCTCGGTGTTCATGGTGTCGTCTCGCCAGTTAAAAGCGGTCATTGCCGTAATGGGTGGCCGCGATGCGTCGATATGATGCGTCGTTGCCTTCGCAAAGAGCCTAGCGAGGAAAGGGAGGGTGGGAATATATCCTGATAGGGGTATATCGCGGCGACCGGGGAGCCGCCTAATGTGTTCAATGATGCAAATACCTAACAAGCACAAAGGGGGTACCTCATGGCGGTTTCCATTGATGGCCAACGGTTATGGGACAGCCTGATGGCGATGGCCGAGATAGGCCCCACCGAGCACGGTGGCAGTTGTCGCCTGGCCTTGACGCCGGAAGATGCCGCCGGACGACGCTTACTGCTCGACTGGTGCGAGTCGTTGGGCTGTACCTGGCGGGTCGATCGCGTCGGCAACCTCTTCATTCGCCGCGCCGGCCAGCGCGACGACCTCGAGCCGGTGGCCATGGGGAGTCATCTGGACACCCAGCCCAAGGGCGGTCGCTTCGACGGCATTCTTGGCGTCCTGGCCGGGCTCGAAGTGTTGCGCACACTCGCGGACCGCGACATCGTCACCGAGCGGCCGCTGGTACTGGTGGTCTGGACCAACGAGGAAGGCAGCCGCTTCGCGCCAGCCATGGTCGCTTCCGGTACCTACGCCGGTGCGTTCAGCGTCGAGTCGACTTTGGCCCGTGAGGACCGCGATGGCGTGACGTTCGGCGAGGCTCTCGAGGCCTGCGGTTATGCCGGCGAATCGCCGGTCGGCGAACCGCGTCTGGACAGCTTCTTCGAGTTGCACATCGAACAGGGCCCGGTGCTCGAGGAAGAAGGCGAGACCATCGGCGTGGTGACCGGTGTCCAGGGTATGCGCTGGTTCGATGTGACGCTTGCAGGCCAATCGGCCCATGCCGGCCCTACCCCCATGCGCTACCGACGCGATGCCCTGGCCGCGGCGGCGCGCCTGATCGACCGGCTGCAGGCCCATGCCCTGGGCGACGAAAGCGGTGACACCAAGGTGACTTGCGGCTGCCTGGAGATCGTGTCCGCGTCTCGCAATGTGGTGCCAGGCGACGTCAAGCTCACCATCGACCTGCGCCATGTGGTAGAGAACGAACTCGACGCATTGCAGGCGTATTTCGAGGGACTGCTCAACGAAGTGGGCGAGACCTGCGGCGTCACGGTGTCCCAGGAGCGGATCTGGGCCTCGCCGGTGGTCGAGTTCGCCTCCGAGTGCGTCGCGGCGGTGGAACGCGGCGCTCGCGAGCAGGGGCTGAAATACCGTCGCATGATGAGCGGTGCCGGCCACGACGCCGTCTATGTGTCGCGGGTGGCGCCGACGGCCATGATCTTCGTGCCCTGCCGCGACGGCATCAGCCACAACGAGGCTGAATACGCCACGCCGGAAGACTGTGCCGCAGGCACGCAAGTGCTTTGCGATGCGATCCTTGAACGCGCCAACCGCGTGTACTGACATAAGGAGAACAACATGACTCAATCCATAACATCGATTCCCGAAACTCATGCCGATTGGCGGGCGCTGGCCGAGCGCCTGAGTGTCGAAAAGGGCCTCGAGGCGCGTGCCTACATCGATGATGTCTTCGTTGACGCTGCCAGTAGCGAGACCTTCACGACGCTCAATCCGGCCACCGGCGAGACACTCGCCGAAGTGGCCAGCTGCGACGCCACCGATGCCGAGGCTGCGGTGGCCGTGGCCCGGCGCGCCTTCGAAGGTGGCGAGTGGTCACGGCGGGCACCGGGCGAGCGCAAGGCCGTGCTGCTGCGTCTGGCCGAGCTGATGGAGGCCAACAAGCACGAGCTGGCGCTGCTCGATACCCTGGACATGGGCAAGCCGGTGAATAGCTCGCTTGGCGACATGGCCGGGGCCATCGGCTGTATTCGTCATCATGCCGAGTCCATCGACAAGCTCTACGGCGAAATCGCGCCTACCGGCGAGGACAGCCTGGGATTGGTGATGCGCGAGCCGCTGGGTGTGGTGGCGTCGATCGTGCCCTGGAACTTTCCGTTGATGATGACGGCCTGGAAGATCGGCCCAGCACTGGCGGCGGGCAATAGTGTCATCCTCAAGCCCTCGGAAAAATCACCGCTTTCGGCGTTGCGCCTCGCCCAGCTGACTCAGGAAGCCGGCTTTCCGCGCGGCGTTTTTCAGGTACTGCCCGGCTTCGGTCATACCGTGGGCAAGGCCTTGGCACTGTCCATGGGGGTCGACTGCTTGGCCTTTACTGGCTCCACTGGGGTCGGCAAACAGTTGATGCAGTACGCCGGTCAATCGAATCTCAAGAAGGTCTTTCTGGAGTGTGGCGGCAAGAGTCCGAATCTCGTCTTCGCCGACTGCAAGGATCTAGATCTTGTGGCAGAGCATGCCGCGGGGGCGATCTTCCACAACCAGGGCGAGGTGTGCATCGCCGGCTCGCGGCTTCTGGTCGAGAACACGATCCGTGAGGTCTTCGTCGACAAGGTGCTGGCAGCCGCCGAACGCATGCAGCCCGGCGATCCGTTGGATCCGGCGAGCTTCATGGGCGCAATGGTCGATCAGACCCAGTATCAACGCGTACTCGATTATATCCGCCAGGGCGTGGAAGAAGGCGCGAAGCTACGTACCGGCGGTCAGGCGCTGAACGTCGGCGGGGCGAATGGCCAGGGTCTCTTCATCGGGCCGACGGTGTTCGATGGCGTCACCGAATCCATGGCCATCGGCCGGGAGGAAATCTTCGGCCCGGTATTGGCGGTGTTCGGCTTCGATACCGAGGAGGAGGCCGTGCGGCTGGCCAACGACAGCGACTACGGCCTGGCGGCGGGCCTGTGGAGTCAGGACGTCGATCGCATCATGCGCGTCACCCGTCGGCTGCGCTCGGGGCAGGTCTTCGTCAACAACTGGGCGGACATGGACCAGACGGTGCCCTTCGGTGGGGTCAAGCAGTCCGGCAACGGCCGTGACAAGTCCCACCATTCGCTGGAGGAATATTCCGATCTCAAGACCGTTTGGATATCGCTGACGCCTTCGACTTGAACGACGTCACGAGGTCAGTGATGTTCCACGACTCAAGAGGGCGCCGAGGTCTACTGCTCCACGTGGCGCCGCGAGACCAGCGCCACGTGGTCGAGGAAAAGCCGAAAGAGCTGTGACTGGCTGGAAACCTCGAGGCGTTGATAGAGGTGCTTGCGGTGGACCTTGACGGTGCCGTCGCTGATGCCCAGTTCGCGGGCCGCTGATTTGGTGGAGTGGCCCGCCAGCAGCAGGCGCACGATCTCTCGTTCGCGTGCCGTCAGGCGCTCCCGCCCGAAGCTATCGAAGGCTTCTTCCACGGGTTCTCGCTCAGCCAGGCATTGGTGGAAGCGATGTTCCTGCCACTTCCAGTATTCTCCGAGCAGAACTTCCAGTACCGGCGAGATATGGCGTAACGCCAGCATATCCCGGCGGGTGATCCGTGGGGCATCGTCACGGAAGCCCAGTGACACCACCATAACGACGTCCGTATCGACCCTGGCGAACAAGCCGATCTCGTCGGTGAGCCCCAAGGCTCGATAATAGTGATGATAGTAGTCGCTGCTCTCGAAACGATCTGGGGCTAGCTCGCGCAGCCGGTGCGCGCCATTCTCTAGCCCGTCATAGACGGCCTTGAAGAAAGGATCCAGCAGAAAGGCCTGGTTCAAATAGCGTTCGATACCCTGTTCGCGCCGTGTCGGTGGATAGTTGTCGTGTATCAGCAGCGGTCGTCGTTGTCCTTTATAGGTATTGACCAGGATGGTGTCGAAACCGACCAGCTCGCGCAGTGTCTGTTCCAACAGGAGCGGAAAGCCGCTGCCGGTGGCGGCCTGGAACAGGCGGGCCAGATGATGGTGCCAAGCCAGGCTGGCCGCATTGGCGAGGTGATCGGTCGGTGTCACGAAAAATTAGCCTTTGTACGAAAACTGCCTGCGCTCGCCGACTTTTCGGGCATAGCCTAGACCCTGAGCAAAAGGTGCTCGCGCTCCCAGGAGCTGATCACCTGGAAGTACTCGCGGTGCTCGGCGCGCTTGACAGCCAAGTAGCTGTTAGTGAAACGCTCGCCGAGAACCTCGGCCAGTGGCTGACAATCGCGCAACATATCCAGCGCTGGACGGATATCGTCAGGCAGTGTGTGGCCGCCGGACCAGGCCGATCCAATCATCGGCGGACGTGGCTCGAGCTGGCCGAGCATGCCGAGATAGCCGCAGGCCAGCGAAGCTGCCATGACCAGATAAGGATTGGCATCGGCCCCTGCCAGACGGTTTTCGACCCGCGTCGCCTCGGGTGTCGAGACTGGCACTCGCAAACCTACGGTGCGGTTATCGGTACCCCACTCGACGTTGGTCGGCGCCGAGCCGCTGGTTTCAGTGCGCATCAGCCGACGGTAGGAGTTGACGTTGGGCGCCAGCAGCGGCATGGCCGAGGGTAGGTAGTGCTGCAGCCCGCCGATGAACTGCTGGAACAACCGGCTGGACTTGCCATTTTCGCCAGCGAACAGGTTATCACCGGATTCGGCGTCCAATAGGCTCTGATGGAGATGCATCGAACTGCCGGGCTCATTGGCCATCGGCTTGGCCATGAAGGTGGCATACATGCCATGACGGAGCGCCGTTTCGCGCAGGGCGCGCTTGAACATCACTACCTGATCGGCCAGCCGCAGGGGATCGCCGTGCTGGAAGTTGACCTCCATCTGCCCGGCGCCTTCTTCGTGAATCAGAGTATCCAGGTCGAGGTCCATAGCATCGCAGTAGTCGTACATCTCCTCGAAGAGCGGATCGAACTCGTTGACCGCATCGATGGAGAACGACTGACGGCTGCTTTCCTGACGGCCGTTGCGGCCGATCGGTGGCTCGAGAGGATAGTCTGAGTCGGTGTTGGTCTTGACCAGAAAGAACTCGACCTCGGGCGCGACGATTGGCTTCCAGCCGCGCGCCTCGTAGAAGGATAATACCCGCTTGAGCACGTGGCGGGGGGAAAGTTCCACCGGCTCGCCGGTCAGGTAGTGGCAATCGTGGATGATCTGAGCGGTGGCATCATCGGCCCAGGGCACCAGGAAGATGGCGTTGGGATCGGGCACCAACTCCATGTCCCGCTCGGCAGGGTTCCAGAAGTGAATATCATCGTCATCGGGATAGCCGCCGGTGACGGTCTGGATGAAGATCGAATCCGGTAGTCGCGGACGGCCGCCGCCCAGGTACTTGCCGGCGGGCATGATCTTGCCTTTGAGAATGCCGGTGAGGTCGGTGACCAGGCATTCCACCTCGGTGATGCCGCGAGTCTGAAACCAGTCGTTGAAGTGGGGATGTTCCTGACGGTTACTCATGGGGGTTCCTTGCTCTGCAGATGGCTCCCCGGCCGGATGGCCGGGGCCTGTCGTTTCAGCGTGACTGGACCTCTGACCAAAACTGCTGGAAGACCTGCAGTTGTTCGCCCTCGAGACTGGGTGTGAAGTACAGCCGTTGCATGTCTTCCTCCGACGGCTGGATCGGAGGCTGGGTCAGTATTTCGTCGAGGTAGGGCTGAGCCGCCGCATTGGGGCTGGCGTAGTAGTTGTAGTTGGAGAGCTGAGCGCCGATCTTGGCGTCGAGGATGAAGTTGATGAACTTGTGGGCCAACTCGGGATGGGGCGCCTTGGAAGGGATCAGCATGGTGTCGACCCACATCTCGGTGCCTTCGTCGGGAATCATGAACTTGATGTTCTCGAAAGAATCCGGGTTATCCTCGCTGTAGAAGAGATAGTCACCGTTGTAGCTCAAGGCGACGTGCGTTACGCCACGCGCCAGTTGTTGCAGGCTCGGCGTGCCGTCGACGAAGCCGCTGAAGTTGTCGCGATTCTTGGTCTCGATCAGCAGCCTTGCGGCCTCCTTCCAGGCCTCGTTGTCGGTGCAGTCATAGCCGTGGCCGAGATAAGCGCAGGCACCGCCCATGGTGACCTGTCCATCGCCCATCAGCGCGAAAGGGTGCCCCGGATTGACCTCGGAGTCGAACATCAGCGACCAGCTCTTGGGGGCGTCGGGGAACGTCTCGGCGTTGTACACCAGGCCGGTCACCCCCCACTGGTAAGGTGCCGAATAGGTGCTCTGCGGATCGTAGCTGGGGCTTTCGAACTGCTCCATGACGTTGTCCAAGTTGGGAATCTTGGACTTGTCGAGCTTCTGTACCATGCCGGTCTCGATGAGCCGCGGCACGTAGTAGTTGGACGGTACGATGATGTCGTACTGCGACACTCCGCCTGCATTGAGTTTGGCAAACATCTCGGGTAGCGAGTTGTAGTAGTTCTGCACCACCTCGGCGTCGTACTTCTCCTCGAAGGCCTTGATGATCGCCGGGTCCATGTACTGGGTCCAGTTGAACAGATACAGCTTGTTGTCGTCTTGGGCCTGGACGCCGCTGGCCAGCAGCAGACCTCCGAGTGTAGCGGCGATTCTTGTGGTCATTGTTTTCATCGTTTCGCTCTCCTTCGGTGCTACGTTTTGTTGGTGCTACATCGTTTTGACAGGAAGCGCCTAGCGGCGTCCCTGCCGGTTGAACAGCATGCTGAATATCGCGGCTATGGCCACAGCGCTTATCATCAAGGTGGCGATCGCATTGATCTCCGGCGTCACCCCCTTCTTGATGGCGCTCCAGATATAGATCGGCAAGGTGGCGCTTTCCGGACCTGCCGTGAAGAAACTGATCACGAAGTCGTCGATCGACAGCGTAAACGACAGGAAAAAGGCGGAAATCAACGCCGGTTTGATGGTCGGCACCATGAAGTGCACCACGCGCTTGAGCGGCGACGCATAGAGGTCCTTGGCGGCCTCGAACAGCGTCGGGTCCAGGCCGACGAAGCGCGAGTAGACGATCAGCGCCACGAAAGGGATCTGGAACGTCACATGCGCGATGATCATGGTGCCGAGTCCTGGCTTCAGTAGGCCGGTCCAGTCATGGATCTGCACGAAGAAAGCCATCTCGGAGATGCCGAAGACGATATCCGGCAGCACGATCGGCAGGTAGATCAGAGCGATTAGCCAGCCCAGCTTGCGGTGGCGATGACGATACATGCCGTAGCCGATCAAGCATCCAATCACCAGCGCTATGATCGAGGAGCTCACCGCCAGTACCAGGCTGTTACCGAAGGCGTCGATGATCTGTTCGTTGTCGAACAGTCTGCGATACCAGGCCAGCGAGAAGCTCTCGAAAATGGCTGTGCTGTTGGCTGAATTGAACGAGAACAGCACGATCACGAACAAGGGGATGTAGAGGAAGAATAGCGTCCCCCACCAGATGCCGGCGAGGCCGCGTGCAAGCGTTCGCTTTCTCATATCACTACCTCCTCACCGCCACCCAGGCGCTTTCCGATACGCCGCATGGCGAACAGGCCGATGAATGTCGCGATCAACATTAAAATTGCCCCTGCAGCTCCCAGCGGCCAATTGGAGCTTCCAGAGAACTGGTTGGCGACCAGGTTGCCGAGCATCATGCCCTTACCGCCGCCGAGCAGCTCGGGAATCACGTACATGCCGAAGGCGGGAATCGCCACCAGTACCGTGCCGGCCAGTAGTCCTGGAAGCGTCTGTGGGAAGACAGCGTGCCAAAAAGCTCGCACCGGGCTGGCATAGAGATCTTGCGCGGCTTGCACCTGCGCCGTATCGAGCTTCTCGAAGGCGGCATACAGCGGGAGCACCATGAATGGCAGGAAGTTGTAGACCAGCCCCAGGGTGACCGCGAAGTTGGAGGGGTAGAGCCCCATGTTGGGTGCCACCAGCCCGAGGCTCTCGGCCAGGTTGGACAGCGGTGTGCCCGGTGCCAGCAGGTTCATCCAACCGAAAGCGCGAATCACCTGATTGGTCCACGACGGCACGACGACCAGCAGCAGCAGGATCGGCCGCCACTTCTCACGGCAGGTCGTGATGTAATAGGCCACTGGGTAGGCGATGATTACTACCAGCACCGTGGATACCAGGGTTTGCCACAGCGAGCGCAGCAGCGTGTAGAGATTGCCTGGGCTCCAGCCTAGAAAGCCGACGCCGGCCAGGCGCTCGAAAGAGTCCAGCGACAGCGGCATCTGCGGCAGGCCATAGGGCCCGTTGGTCATGAAGGCCACACCCATCAGGTATGCACTGGGCAACACCAGGAAGGTGAAGATCCAGAATGCCCCTGGGGTCACCGTGAACAGCAGGTGGCGGGTCTCGCGGACCATGGCCCGGCTGCGGGCAGTGGGTACTGCTCCAGGAAAGGACATGTTCGCCTCCTCATTCGCTCAGGGTGACCAGGTCTTCCGGCGCTACCGCCACCGTCACCGTTTCGCCGACCTCGGGCAGGTGACGGCCGCGGTTGTTGACCGTGGCCTGCAGGGTGGTATCGGCGATGGCCAGGCGGAATTCGGCATGGCTACCACGATAGAGCCTCTCGGCCACGGTCGCTGTCAGATGATTGTGACCCTCGACGGCGCCGGGCAGCAGGTCCAGCGTCTCGGGGCGAATCAGCAGTAGCTCGCCGTCACCGGCGTCCTCGGCGGTCAGTTCACCCAGTGCCGTGATCAAACGGTCGCCCTTACGGGCGCTGATCGGATAGAGATTGTCGTGGCCCATGAAGTGCGCTACGAAGGCATTCACGGGGCGCTCGTAGACCTCTCGCGGCGCGCCCACCTGCTGGATGGTGCCGCCATTGAGCACGGCGATACGGTCGGACATGACCATCGCCTCCTGCTGGTCGTGGGTCACGAACACGAAGGTCATGCCGAGTCGCTTCTGCACCCGCAGTAGCTCCACCTGCAATTGGCTGCGCAGCCCGGCATCCAGTGCCGAGAGTGGCTCGTCGAGCAGCAGTACATCGGGCTCGCAAATCAGCGCCCGAGCCAGCGCGATGCGCTGGCGCTGGCCGCCGGAAAGCTGATCGACGTGGCGATCGACCAGGTCGCCGAGCTTGATGAAGTCAGCGATCTCGTCGACCTTGCTGTGGCGCTCAGCCGCTGGCATGCCGCGCATTTTTAGCCCGAAAGCCAGGTTTTCGCGTACCGAAAGATGCGGGAAGAGTGCATAGGACTGGAATACGGTATTGACGCTGCGTTGGTGAGGGGGCATCTCGGTGATGTTCTTGCCGCCTACCACCAGCGAGCCGGCATCCGGCTCCTCGAGGCCGGCGAGGATGCGTAGAAGAGTGGTCTTGCCGCAGCCGGACGGCCCCAGCAGGGTGAAGAACTCGCCGGCCTGGATGTTCAGGTCGACGCCGTCCAAGGCGACGGTATCGCGCCCGAAGCGTTTGTGCAGGCCCTGCATCTCGATCGAAGACGCCTTGTGGTTCGCCCGGTCGCGTTCATTGGCGGCCGGACGAGCGTCCGGATGGTCGGCAATCTCCGCCGTCATGGTCTCGCTCATGGAGGTACCCTCTTCGCTTGTAGTTGGCCTTATTCAGAGTCGGTCGCGCAGTTTGTAGAAATTGGTTGCCAGTACCAGCAGTGGCTTGCGCAGAGCGTGGCCGCCTGGGAACTGTCGATGTGGCATGGCGGAAAAGACATCGAAACGCTCGCTTTGGCCGGCGATGGCCTCGGCCATCAGCTTGCCGGCCAGCCCGGCCATGGCCATGCCATGGCCAGAGTAGCCTTGGGCATAGTAGAGATTATCGCCCAGACGACCGAAATCGGGCGCTCGATTGAGGGTGATCGCGACATCGCCGCCCCAGCGGTACTCGATGGGTACCCCCTCGAGTACCGGGAACAGCCGGGCAATCTTGGCGTCCATGCGCGCCTGAAGGCGCGGGGGCTCCCGGCCGTCGTAACTGACCTCGCCGCCGTAAATCAGACGTCGATCGGCGCTGAGTCGGTAATAGTCAAGTACGAAGTTGGCATCGGCCAGGGCGTCGTTTTTCGGTAGCACCTTTGCCGCTTGTGCCTCGCTCAGTGGCGCGGTGGCGATCATGTAGTTGGCGGCCTGCATGACGCGACCGGAGAGCTCCGGAACGAGGTCGCCGTGATAGGCATTAGTCGCCAGCACTACGAAATCGGCGGTCACGCTGCCGTGCTCAGTGGTGACCGTGGCCGGCTTACCGCGGCGGATCGTGCGCGCGGCGCTATGGGCATGCACGCGAACCCCGGCGCGCTGTGCTGCCCGGGCCAGGCCTAGGGTGTAGTTGAGGGGATGAAGGTGGCCGCCTTCCCGGTCGTATAGGGCCGCTGGATAGGCATCGGTGACGACGTGCTCGTGCAGGGCATCGCCCTCCAGCCACTCGAGAGCTTCGTAGCCGTAGTCACGGGCCATCTGTTCGCGGAAGGCCGTGAGTTCCTTGACATGACGCGGCTTGACCGCTGCGTGCAGGTAGCCCCAGGCCAGATCGCAGGGAATGGCATGGCGCTCGATTAACTCGGCGGTGAGGCGCACCGCCTCGCGGCTCATCTCCCACACCTCGCGGGCGCGAGGTAGCCCTAGGGCCTGCTGGACGGTGATGATGTCGGTGCCCAGCCCTGGCAGGATCTGTCCGCCGCTGCGTCCGGAGGCACCATGGCCGATATCGCCGGCTTCGAGCAATGTCACCGAGTAGCCACGCTCGGCCAGGTGCAAGGCCGTTGAGCAGCCTGTCACCCCGCCACCGATCACGCACACATCACTCCTTGTTTCGCCTTCAAGGGGCATGGCGGGTTCGAGCTCGACGGCGATGGAGGCCCGGTACCAAGAAACGGGGGTATCGGAGACGGTACTGCGCATAAATTCCATCCTGTTATTGTTGTGGAATAATTTACGAGAATACGACAAAAGTCTCACGCCAAGGAGGGAAAGTTCTCCTCGGAAAGGCTTGCGAGTCAGTTACCTTTCACTTATCCAGCTGATAGCCCTGCTCATGGCTTAGGTGCCTGCTCAAGTTGTGATGTTCATGTCGGCTCGGCGGTTGTTGATTCTCAAAAATCAAATTCCAAGCTTGTCGCGCAAGTTGTAGTACCAGGCGCCCATGGCGGTTAGCGGAATCTGCATGGCCCGTCCGCCAGGGAACGAGTGCTGGGGCAGGCTGGCGAAAATATCGAAGCGTTCTGCCTGGCCCTGAATCGCGTCACTGATCACTTTGCCTGCCAAGTGGGTGCAGGTGATGCCATGGCCGCTATACCCTTGTGCGTAGTAGATGTTTTTTCCGATGCGGCCGAATTGAGGCAATCGGGACAGCGTTAGCAGGAAGTTGCCGGTCCAGGCGAAGTCCACTTTTATGTCTTTCAACTCAGGGAAGGTCTTGAGCATATTCGGCATGATGAGGGCTTCGACTTGTTCTGGCTCGCGGGCACCGTAGGTAACGCCGCCGCCGTAGATCAGCCGGCCGTCGCCGGACAGGCGGAAATAGTCAAGGAGGTAGTTGCAGTCCTCGACGCAGTTATCTTTCGGGAGCAAGCGCTGCTGCACGCTTTCCGGTAGTGGTTCGGTGGTGATGATCTGGGTACCGCAGGGGATGGCCTTGGATTCCAGTTTTGGCAGCAGGCCATTGAGGTAGGCGTTACCGGCGACTAGTACGTAGTCTGCTTCAACGTCGCCTTCCTCGGTATGGATGATCGGCTTGTCGCCTTCATGAATCCGCAATGCGGGGGAGTTCTCGTAGATGGTCCCGCCCAAGGATTCTACGGCGGCGGCTTCACCGAGTACCAGGTTCAGTGGGTGGAAATGCCCACCGCTGTGATCGATCAGGCCGCCAGTGTAGCGTTTGCTCCCAACGTATTGCTGGATGGCATGTTCGTCGAGCAGCTCCAATTGCTCGTGGCCGTGGGCTTCCCAGAGCTTCTTTTTGGCGACCAATTCATCGAACTGCTTACGGTTGCACGCGGCGAAAATACCGCCTTCCTTCAAGTCACATTGAATGTCGTAGTCTTTGACGAAACGATGTAGGATGCGGCCGCCCTCGAAGGCCATCCTGCCCATCTCTGCGCCGACCTTCTGTCCGTAATGGTGCTCGATGAAGTCGATATCGCGGCTGTAGCTATTGACGATCTGCCCGCCGTTGCGGCCGGAAGCACCGAATCCGACGCGGTTACCTTCCAGCACAACCACCTTGTAGCCATTTTCGGCCATGTGAAGGGCCGTAGACACACCGGTAAAACCGGCGCCTACGATGCAGATGTCTGCTTTCACGTGACCCTTCAGGGTCGGGCGCACGCGCTTGTCATTCGCAGACGCCGCGTAATAAGAATGAGGGTGAGACGTTGCCAGCACGGTTTGCTCCCGAACCATCGTTGTATCTCGACCAGCCTTCGTTAAATGTTGGTCATTTGTGTCTTAGCTTGGGGATAACGTTACGAAGGGGGGGCAACCCTGCGATATACCCCCTCGGGTATATTTTAAGAGCAAGCCGTTCCAGAAGGCCCCGCGCGGCTCTCAGGAGTCCATTTTGTGCGTCATGGCAGTGCGTGAAAGCTTGCGCTGCTGACCTTCGTCGCGCTCTTCGTTGACGGCTAAACAAAGAATCGCTTGCATGAATGGGGTGCCATGAGGCGCCATGGCAGGTATAAAGACTCCGCCATCTTCGGTATAGGAACACTCATGGCTCGCGCTCCCTTCGAACTCGCCGGTACGCGTATTCCGCCCGGCAGCCGGGCACAAATCGATGTGCCGGTGGCCAAGCTGTATACCCACGCGCCGCTGCATATTCCCGTCGAGGTCGTCCATGGACGCCAGCCGGGACCGGTCTTGCTGGTGTGTGGTGCCATTCATGGCGATGAGCTCAACGGCGTCGAGATCGTGCGCCGGATGCTAAGGCTGGCCTCGCTATCGCGCTTGAGGGGCACGCTGATCGCGGTGCCCATCGTCAATGTCTTCGGCTTCGTGCAGCAGACGCGTTACCTGCCCGATCGGCGTGACTTGAATCGCTGCTTTCCGGGCAGTGAGATTGGCTCGCTTGGCTCGCGTATCGCGGCGCTGTTCCGTGAGCAAATTGTCGATTTGGCCACGCATATCGTCGACCTGCATACCGGGGCGATCCATCGCACCAACCTTCCCCAGGTGCGCGCGCAGATGAAGGATCGGCCCGCAACACAAGCCATGGCAGAGGCGTTCGGCGTGCCGGTGATTCTCAATGCCGAGCTGCGCGAGGGAAGTCTTCGGGAATACGCACAATCGCGTAACGTGCCGGTGCTGACCTATGAGGCCGGAGAGGCGTTGCGTTTCGACGAGTGGGCGATCGCGCCGGGGGTAAGAGGTGTGCAGCGCGTGATGCGCTTGCTGGGCATGCTGCCCACCGACCGGCGTCGGCATAAACCTGCCGTTGCGGAGGTCGCCAATGGCTCGAGTTGGGCTCGCTCGCCCATCGATGGCATCCTACGGCCTCGAGCGCGGTTGGGCGCGCGTGTCGCACGAGGCGATATTCTAGGGCGCGTTGCCGATCCGTTCGGTAATGCCGAGCAGGAAGTGCTCGCCAACGCCGATGGCATCGTCATCGGTATGAGCAATCTACCGCTCGCCAATGAAGGCGAGGCGCTATTTCATGTGGCGCGCTTCGATGAAATCGAAGAGGCCGAGAACGCCGTTGAAACCTTCCACTCCGATTTCGAGACACGCCAAGAGCTATAGCGTCGGTTCAGGCGACGGCGCTTGCAGTGTCGAGCTCGCGTACCTTGGCCAGTGCTTCATCGAACACCTCGAGCCCGGCGCCGTCGCGGTGGGCGTTTTCCGACAAGTGACGTCGAAATTGGCGTCCCCCTGGGCAACCCTGAAACAGGCCCATCAGGTGGCGGGTGACGTGATTGAGCTTGGCACCGTCAGTCAGGCGTTTGTCGATATAGGATCGCATGGCGCGCGCTGCATCATGCCGGCTTTTGACGGTAGAAGGCGTGCCATAGAGCGCGGCATCCACGCCGGCCAGCAGCCAAGGGTTCTGGTACGCCTCGCGCCCGATCATCACGCTATCGACCTTTTCAAGCTGCGCCTGGCAGTCATCCAGCGTTTTGATCCCGCCATTGATACCGATATGCAGATCGGGATGCTGCGTCTTGAGGCGATGCACGCGAGGGTAATTGAGCGGGGGAACGTCGCGATTTTCCTTGGGCGAGAGCCCTTCTAGCCAGGCTTTACGAGCATGCACAATGAAGACCTCGCAGCCGGCATCTGCCACCGTGCCGATGAAACGTGCCAGATCGGCGTCCTCGTCTTGTTCATCGACACCGATGCGGCACTTGACCGTGACAGGGATCGATACCACGGCCTGCATGGCGCGTACCGCTGCCGCCACCTTGGCGGGATGCTCCATCAGGCAGGCGCCGATCAGGTTGTTCTGTACCCGATCGCTCGGGCACCCCACGTTCAAGTTGACTTCATCGTAGCCCCAGGCTGCAGCGATCGCCGCGCATTCCGCCAGTGCAGCAGGGTCGCTGCCGCCTAGTTGTAGCGCCACCGGATGCTCCACGTCGCTAAACCCTAAAAAGCGCTCGCGGGGCGAGCCATGCAGGATCGCTCCAGTCGTGACCATCTCGGTGTATAGCAGCGCCTCGCGGGTCAGCGTACGGGCGAACGCGCGGTAGTCGCGGGTCGTCCAATCCATCATAGGAGCGACGGAGAAGGTTCTATCTAGCGTGTTGCGCTTTTTCCTAGTGTTCATGGGCTTTCCTGGGCACTAGGCCTTTCCAGATATGCCGATTTATACATACTTTTTGCTACGTTTTGCAGCGTGGTTTGCTACGAATCTGCTACGATGCTTCCAGTAAATTTGCTACACGGAAGCGATCTCGATGGCCACTATTAGTAAGCGTAAACGAAAGGATGGGAGTGTCGCATACACTGCCCAGATTCGCATTATGCGGAAGGGCCAAAAGGCTCACTCCGAGGGGAGAACCTTTCCCAAGAAAGCCATGGCGGAAGAGTGGGCTAAGCGCCGCGAGCTTGAGCTGATGAGCCCCGGTGGCCTTCTCACCGCGAAGTGGCGAGGAGTGAAGCTGGAGGATGCCATTGAGCGCTACCTACACGAGTTTGCCCGAGACGCTGGCCGCTCGAAGCGAGCCACCATACAGCAGTTGCAGCGCTTTCCCCTTGCGCGAGCTCAAGTTACCGACCTGACGAGTGAGCAGATCGTAGAGCATGCCGTCATGCGCCGTAATAGCGGCATCAGGCCCTCGACGATCAACCAGGACATCACGTGGCTGGGCATAATCCTCAAGACGGCAGCAGCAGCATGGAAGATGCCGGTGGAGCTCAATGAGTTCGAGTCGGCAAAGGTGCTACTACGTAGCAAAGGGCTGATTTCTCGCTCTGGATCTCGTGATCGGCGGCCTACTGCTGAGGAAGTCGAGCTGATCCGAACCTACTTCCGTCGCTCGCAGTTGATTCGGCCGAGCGCGATCATCCCCATGGAAGACATCATGGACTTCGCCATCGCCTCCTCGAGGCGTCAGGAGGAGATCACCCGTCTCACCTGGGAGGATCTCGACGAACAGGCGATGACCTGCTGGGTACGTGATGCCAAGCATCCTCGGCAGAAATGGGGCAACCACAAGCGCTTCAAGCTGACTCGGGAAGCGATGGCCCTCATCAAAAGGCAGCCTCGGATCGCAGGTGAGGAGCGGATTTTCCCCTTCAATGGAAAATCTATAGGGACTCGGTGGAGAGCGGCAACGGCTGCCTGTGGCATCGAAGATCTACGCTTCCATGACCTTCGGCATGAGGCAACGTCGCGCCTGTTCGAGGCAGGCTATGAAATCGTCGAGGTTCAGCAATTCACGCTTCACGAAAGCTGGGATGTGTTGAAGCGCTACACACACCTTCGTCCCGAAAACCTTCAGTTGAAGGGTGAGGGTGCCGACATGGTGCCGGCGGCCGAAAGCAAGGCATAGAGAGTCCGTAAATTGCACGCGTTTCCGCCTTCTTGCTCGCCCTGGCCATGTTTTTTGCTCTCGAACTCACATGAATGGGCTCTAGATAGCCATCGCGCACGCCAGCCTGCTCGAGATTCTTCCCTGAGTACCGAAAAAGTGCATAAATCCGCATAAATCCTTGCAGCCTCAAAACCCATGTCGAGCCCAGCAACGGCGCGGCCTGGCGCCGTAGTGCATGAGTGCATAAAAATCGACACGTTTAGCGCGCAGGCGGGGCGGGGTGTCGACGGCGCGCGGCGGGGCGCGGCGAGGGTGGAGGGGGTGGTCAGGGGCAGTCACGAAAAAAGCCCCGCGAAGTCGCGGGGCGAAGCATCGATCGCGCTTGGTGCTGTCGGCTATGGCTCAGTCGATATCGTGGAACGCTGAGCGCTTACGCGCGGCGGCGTCGCGGCTGGCGTCGGCCAGGGCGCGCTCGACCTCGGCGCGCACGTAGCGGGCGAGGGCCTGTTCGTCCATGCCGGGGCTGGCATTGACCTCGATATTGATGCCCCCTTGAATGTTGACGCCGCCCCCACCGCCGGGCGATTGAAGTGGGGCGCGTGTGTCGATGGGGACATCGTTGGCGATGGGCATCGCGGCGGCAGCAGGCATTGCGGCGGCATCGGGCATCGCGGCGGCAGCGGGCAGTGTGACCGCGCCCAGGGCCATGCCGGCGCCGGCGCGGGTGACGCTCTTGGCAATCTGCGCGATGCGCCGGGCGGGCTCGTTGCGCTGGGCATCCAGACCCTGGTTGAGTCCGTCGATGGTGTAGCCGCCGAACTGGGCGAATACGCGACTGGGTGAATGCATATCGAGCACGCCAGCGAACCAACCTTTTACGCTGCTGGCGATTCCGGTGACTTTGTCTTTCAGCGCGGCGAGCTTGCTGGTGAGCCCGCCGATCAGGCCATCGACGATGAACCCGCCTAGAGATTTGAATTTGTCGGGAATGTCGACCCCTAGCTTTTCGAGTGCGGCGGTGATGCCTCGGTAGAGCAGGCCAATGGGCGACCAGTCGGCCAGTAGTCGCATGACGCTGCCGATGCCGCCGGAGAACGCGGCTTTGATGTCGGCCCAGCGCTGGGCAAACCAGCCGCTGATGGAGCCCCAGTTCTTGTAGATCAGGTAGGCAGCGCCGGCGAGGGCGGCCACGGCGGCGACGATGCCGAGGATGATCCACGTCATTGGGTTTGCTAGAAGAGCGACCCCGGCCCGGCCGATGGCGCTGGCCAACGTGACGAATCCCTTACCCAGGCTCACCAGTGCATTGCCGAGCATCGGCAGCGCCCGCGTCGCTAACGCGTGAGCATGAATACTAACGGTGCGGAAAGCGCTTCCCATCCAGTTCGCGGCTTGCCCAATCGCGCGAAAACCTCCTTTGGTAAGTTTTTTCAGCGCACCGGCCATGCTTTGCGTCATACCTTTCCCTACGGCCCACAGGATATCCCCGAAGGCGCGTAGTCCAAGCGTTACCCCGCTGACCGTTTTCCAGACGCCTTTAAGCGCACTAATTAGTGGCCCTTTTGCTTGACGACCGGTCCACTTCATCGACTTTCCTAGCCCTTCCATCGCTTTTCCGCCGCCGGCTAGGCCGCCGATGGCGGTGACTAGTGACAGGACCGAGCCGATAGTCTTGCTGGCGAAGAGGGCGGACATGATGATCGCTAGGTTATCGAACCCGCCGACCATTTCTGCCACGCGTTGAACGATGATCGCTGACGTGCGCGCGAATTCGGCGAGACCCTTGGCACTCTCGACGATTAATGGCAGTACATCGCGTAGGCCTGAGCGGAAATCTTTCGCGAACTGCTGGACCTGGTCGCGATTGGTTTTCACCCAGCTACTGAATTTTTTGAACAGGCCAGCGAGCTCTGGAGCCAGCTCGCGGCCCAGAATGTTGCGGACGCCTTTCAAGGCGCCAGTGGCCCCACGCCAGGCGCGCATGTATTCCTGAGCAGCTTTGGTGTCTTGGGCACCGAGCGTCACGCCCAGCTCATCGGCTTCGTTGACAAGACGCCGTATTTCATCGGCACTCGCCCCGGCGAATTCGGCTAGTTGTTCGCCGCCTTGTCCGCCGAATAGTTCATCAACGATACGTTGGCGCGCGGCGACGTTTTCCACCTCGCGGAGCTGACCCAGCACCATGCTGAATAGCTCCCCAGTGTCGTTGGAGGCGGCTTCAAGCTGTTCGGGGCTTAGTCCTAAGCGTGTGAAGGCTTCCGCACCGGGACCTTTGCCGGTCGAAGTAAATTCATCCGTTCTGAGAGAAAGCTCCTTTAGAGCATCGGTCATAGCGTCGTTCTGTACGCCGAACTGACTCCCTGCATATTGCAGTCGCGATAGCTGTTCAGTAGCTATCCCAAGTCGGGCCGACCATTGGCGCACCTCTTCGCCACTTGACGCGAAGTTGTGACCGAGGCCGCCAACGGCGGCGGTAGCTACGCCGCCGGCGATTCCGGCGCCGGCGGCTAGGCTGCGCCCGTTATTCAACACGGCGCCCCCACGGGAACGAATGCCGGATAGCCGCTCACGCACGTCCTTGATGCGCTCAAGGCGTTTTTTCTGGCGCTCCAAGGTCTCGTTGAGGCGTTCTTCCTGAGTGCGAAGATCTCGCGCCGCGCGGGTCATGTCCTCGGTACTGACACCAGCTTCGTCGAGGCTGCGTTTTATACCTGAGAGGCGGTCTTGGTGCCCCTGCTGGGCACGGTTCAGATTTTTAACCTGGTCCTCGGCATGACGCGAGCGATCACGATATGTCTTGATTGCGCGGCTGGATTTGTCAAAGGCTTGCTGTTGTGACGTTAGGGCGATACGTGCCTTTTCTAACTCTCCACTGAGCTTCTTATTTGGCTCGGTAGCTTGGGCAACTTGCTTAGCGAGCTTGTCATATTGCCTTCGCGTGGATGTCAGGCTGGCTTTGATATTGACATGGCGCTCACGTTGCCCTTCCAGGGCTTTGGAATACTCCTTTTGCTTCTCAGTCATCTCATCGATGGTGCGCTGGTTGCCGCGCATGGCCCAGCGGGTCTGACGATAAGCGCTGACATCCTTCTGTTGCTTGTTGAGATCGCGCAGTTGGTCTTTGCTGGCCCTTATAGCCTCGGCGGTTTTGCCGCTGCCCTTAGTGATCTTCTTGAGGGGGCTGGTGATCTTGTCGATCGCTTGAAGCCTAACTTGAAGGCTCAGATCCTTCGCCATATCAGCCGCCTCCTTGGGCGACCAGCGCCTCGGCATCTGTATCGGTCATAGCTTCCAGGTCGCGTCGCAGGCGCTGCCGATCCTCGGCGGCGAGGGTGTGGAAGCCGTGACCTTCGCTTTTTTTCGGCGGCGGTAGCGAGATGCTGTTCGCCATACATTGCTGACGGGCTTCCCAGGCATCCAACTGAAGCAGTTCCATCAGCGTTGAGGATTTCTCGCGCAAGCCGATGAGCTTCTCGCGGGCTTCTTCCTGGTCGGTCTCGCCAGCGTGGTCCAGTGCAACTAGGGAGCGCTCAATTTTGAGCTGTGCCTTGCGCAGCCGCTTGCAACGACGGCGGCACTGCATGTAATTCTTCCGGCTCATGGCATCATGCTCTCTTTTCGTGGTGTGGCGATGCTGGGACCGTGCGGCCCCAGCAGTTCCGTCAGGCGGCCTGTTTCTTCAGAATGCATTCCAGCTCGGCTTTGCGGCGGCCGATTCTGATGCCGTTGCCCATCTCAGATACCGGAGCCTCGCAGGGAAGTGGGTCAATCTTCTCCGGGGCGTCGCCAGCCGAGATGCCCTCGCCTTGAATCTGTTGGAGGTGTTTCATAGCTATTTCGCCAACGGCGATAGCCTGGCGACGGTGGATTTCTTTATCGACGGCGGGCCGTGAAGTTTCGGTTAAGTGTCCCCGGATGGCTTTTCCGGGGAAGGAAGACACGTCGAGGCCGTGAGTGGCCATGAACCCCACATCGTTATAAACATCCTTCTCCAGGCGCTCGAAGATGGTTGGTAACGCGCCTAGCAGCTCCTTGCCTTGTCCGGAGGCAAATACCGCTTCAGCGGCTTTGGTAAGCTGTTCGTGCGCTGTGGCGTAGTGGAGTTCCTCGGCAGCTCGGTGATAGGCGGTTCGGGCGCCGTGGGTCAGGATTTGATGGTATTCCACCAACGGTGCCTGTTCCTCGATCATGTCACGCTGGTATCTAGTCTGCTCAGCCAGGGAGCGCTCCTTTTCCTGAAACTCGCGAACCTCTTTGGTGGGCTCGCCCTTGGCGGCGCGCATGGCGTCCCGCCATCCGGCGGCAGCGGACTTGGCTTCCGCCTGAGATGCCTGTTCCAGCTTGCTCAACCGGTCGAGCGTCTTGGCGGCGTCTTGAAGCTCTTCGCGTTGCTTCAGGTACTCAGCACGAGCCGTCTCAAGTCGGATTCCGGCCGTGGCTGCGGTGCGATATGGGGCGGGGACGATACTCATGGTCTCTTCTCCAGTGATGGTAGTGGTGGTCATGCATGCTGCGTGGAAAAAGGTGTAGTAGGGGCCGGGGCCTCCCACAGCCCCGCTGCGATCAATCGCGCCTCCTCGGCGCTCATCTGGCCGCCCCGCGGGCTACGCGTACGCTTGCGGTTGATACCAAGCATTAGGCTTGACCAATTTGAGCGTTCCTGACGTTCGGCGGGGGGCTCGAAGAACATCGCGGCCAGGCGAAGGGTAGTCTCGTCGTCGATGCCGAGTCTGCGGCGCTGCTCAGCCTCGGCGCTCGAGATCAGCAGTTGCCACAGGGCCTGCGACTCGGCGGTGACGGGGTTTTGAGGTGCCGGCCCCTGGTCTTCGACCGGCCCAGTGGCTTCCTCGAAGCTTTCCAACTCCGGAGGAAAGTACTCAGGTGCGCCCCATTCTGGCTGCGGAGCGAACTTCTGGTGGAGGGCGGCTCGGAGCTGGTGTTCATACTCCTCGAGGCCTTCCATCTCAGCCCTGACTTCGGTGCTGGCCCGCCATGCTTTGTATCGCTTTTCTTGGTCATGGGCCTCCTGCGGGCCTGGCTGTCGGGGCTCGATATCAGGCCCCGTACAGTTATTCACACGAGTCCAAGGCTCCGCGACTGCGTCGCTCCGCTGTCCTCCAGCCTCCGTTGGCTTGATTTCCCAGCGATAGACACGGGTCATAAAAGATGCCTCTCCGGTATCGCTAGTGACAGTGATGCCAATGGTTGCCTCGACGGGCTCGCCGTAAATTCCGAGCTTCTCCAGATCGACACGAATCTCGCCGCTATTTGGGTCGACGTGCTCACCCTTCGGGTCGAGGCGAGTCATTCGCCACGGGCGAGCTGGACGCTCGGTCATGGGAACGCAAGGCCCGCCACACAGCTCCAGGAAATTGTCCCAGCGGCTGCCGTTCGCGGCGCGTCGTAGGTCGTGGAGGATGGCCAGCGCCTCTGGGTCGGGCTTGGTAGCCGCGATCCAGTCTTCGAAACAGGAGGCGGCGAAGGAATCGTCATCGGGATCGCGCAGGCGGCGCAGCTCGCGCCACACCGTCACGCTCGGCAAGCCAAAGAACTGAAACTGACGGATGCCGTGGACCGATGCCCAGGCGGCGATCCGCGGCGCTGCGACATCCATTGGGCGACCATACTGGTCGACCTCGTCGCTACGCTGGGTGCAATTGATGTTCTTGGCGACATACTTGATGACGTAGCCGGCGGCGCTACCCTTGGTGGGGTCGATGTGCTCGAACCTGATACGAACATGCTCCTTGCCGGCGACCTCCTCGGGGTCGATCGACAGGGCATAGCGGCGAAGGGAAGCCTCCAGTGGCTTGATCTGGTCCTCGGCGACCCACAACAGCATGTGCCAGTGCGGGCATCCGTCGTGATGGGGTTCGACGGTACGAATGCCGTAATAGGCGATACCGTCGCGCTTCAACTTGGCCCGGGCCCGAGTCCATAGCTTTTGCAGCTGGGCGTGAGCATCACGCGGGGTCGAACCGTTGTATTTAGGGTTGGACTGCCCGCTTTCCTGAAGTACTGCATGCCAAGCACTAGGTAAGGTCCAGGTGACGAACACTGCACGATGCCCATGGCGATGGGCGAAGGCCTCGGTCTCGCGGATCCGCATCATCGTTTCCTTGAAACGGATGTCGCGGTTGCCCACGCTCTTTGCGGACAGCTCGGCTAGGGTGTATTCCTGTTCGAACTGGTTGATCGCCGTGGTGCCCTCGAGCATCTCCAGGTTCTCGTTCTGCCGGCGCTGCCAGCGCTTGAACACCATGTCGCTGACATAGATCCCGGCACGCTTGTGCACTCGGCGCACCATTCGCATGAACTGATCGAGGCGTTGGTTCGCCAGCGTGCGCAGCTTACGCCGCCACCATGGTGCCGATCCCAACTTGCTTAGTATGACGCGCCGCTGGGAACCGCTCAGGCGCTTGAGCTCGACCACAGGGGCTACGTCCAGGCTGTGCTTGTGGGCGATCTCTAGTCCTTCGCGAAGGCTCTCGATCTCGGCATCCCGGCTGGTTGGCCATACATGGCGGCGGAAGGTTAATCCGGCGAGCCTGGTGTCTGCCGGCAGTGCGGGTCGCCAGAAATGTCGGCGACGAGCCTCCGCATAGCCGGCTCGAACTGTTCGGTAATGGCGTTCTTGGGTCGCGACGATAGCGTCTGCCTTGGCACGCGCGTAGTCCTCTAGAGCCTCATCCTCGTGGGTCACGTTGAAGGGGCCGAGCATAAGTTGCTTCTGCATAATGCGAAGCCAAATATTCGCTTCGGCGTTACCGCGATTGCCCGGTTTGCTGTAACCGTGGGTGGTGGCCACTGCCACAGCACCGCAAACAAGATCGTCTGCGACGGCCTCGAAGCGTTCGAAGATCTGCCGGCGGAACTTCCGGCATTGAGGTGTCCCCATGGCCCGTTCGACCTCACGGGCGGCGCTGACCATCAACGGCCACTTCATGGTAGTCATGGGCGACCCTCCCAAGGCGTATCGAGGCGGGTCGAGCGTTGCGAAAGGTTGCGCAACCTTGGGGCTATGCTAATCTTGGGAACGGAATCAAATGCGGTGTGGGCCCCCATGGGATTGTGGCGATCCCCGGGGCCTTTTGCGTTTCTGGCCACTGCTAAACCTCCTTCCCCTTGGCCAACCGGCTTTTGTCGGCCACGCTGAAACCCTTTGCCGCCGGCGTGCTATGCTCGCCTTTGGTGCGCTGCCAATATCCTTCAGTTTTGATGGCCGTGTTGACCGCCTTCTGTATCGCTGGCCAGTCGCTGGCGTAGAAGGTTATTCGCTCGTTGAGAATGCTCAGGGTGATGACGCGCTTCGCCATGCTGGCTCCTTGCCTTCCGGCATCGTTAGCTTTCAACTGGGTTTATATTCTGGTCGTAGTGCCCCTCCATCGGACGGGCAACCGCGCGGCGATCGAGCCGAGCGATCAACGCCCGACCACCGCCCAACGGTGACGCCTCTCGTTGCTCGCCCAGGGGAAGATCCTCCAGGGACACGGTAGGATCGGCATTTAGTTGCAGGGCGCTGGTCACCGCCTGGCTGAGCGCCGCCCACTCGTTGGGATGGATCTCGAGACTGCCGCCGCCCGGGCGGCTCAGAGTCAGCGTCTTGTGGGTCGTGGTGGTCATTACTATCTCCTCAGCAATCGGTGAGATGGGTCATTGCAATGGCCACGCCCAACGGATGTCGGTGGAAGACCTGGCTGCCATTCGGGCGTGGGATCGTCGACAGCTTCTCGGTCTTCACACCGGCATCTTCCAGTCCTTCCTTGAGAGAAAGGAACATCTCGACGGCTTCGTTCTCATCGCATTCGTGGTCGACGCCGGCGACGTCTACATGGATAGTTCGCATAGTGGCTCCTAGTCAGATGGGGGTGGCACTTTGCTGCGCGGAGGTGCCATGACGCTTCCAGGTTCCAGCGCCCTGGTAGTGGACGCGGCGCGCTTTTAACTCCTGAAACCACGCCGCTACTTCTGTGCTCAGAAAGGCCGTAATATGTGCTGACACTTGGACCGGTTCAGGAAACCGGCCGTTGGCCGCCATGTTGGCCAACGTGCTGCGTGACAAGCCGGTAATCTCCTCGACCTCCGGCCAGCGCATCAGGCGCACCGTTGCTTGCTCCTCAACTCGCTCGTTCTCGTTCATTGCCTCAACACCTCTGGTCGCTCACCGACTTTGCTATTTCCCGCCCCATGCCTCCGCATCGTCCTGACGCGGCTGCGTGGCCAGGATTTACCACTTGCTTGTAGGCTCTTGGTCGCCTTGGGACGCCCTGGTGACAAGGGTCGCCGCAAGAGGCCACTAGTGCGATCAGGGCGATTTGTGCGAACGTCACCGCACAAGTAAGCGATGCCTTGGCGGCCTTTTGCTCGGCTTTCCCTGCTTTTAGGCACCTTGGCGATAGGTTCACCACTGTGGGGCCCGATGGCGAGCCGTCGCTGTTGTAAATGGCGTTTTTACAACGCAGCTTTACCGGCCCCGTCTCTCGCATCCGAATCTATATGATGGAATGCGGATCCAGGTCTTCACTCGGTGAGGGAACGCCTTGGACCAGGCCGCCGGCCTTGTTGATGAGGGCTACCGTCGTCCAGGGCCCAGACTTACCGTAAAAGACGTGCACTCCCTGCTGCCGAAGGCAACGCTCGACATCGCCGGGTCGTTGATATCCCGTAATTGCTTTCAGGTCGTCGCAGTTGAGTACGTCATGTCGGCACATCGCTTCTGTCCCTAGTCGAGAATTGGCAATTGGATGCTTATCTGGGACGGAATCTCCCGTGATGGGATGCGCGGTAGAGGTCCGATGCATCGGCCGCCAGAATCTGGGCGGCTTGAGCGACGTTGGCCAGGTCGTGACGATGTAGATGCGTGGCGACCTCAAGGCTGGCGACCGTCTCCAACATGCCGCGAGCCGCCTCCAGTCGTGCCTCGGCGTTGTCGTACAGGGTTTCGGCACTGCATGTTTCATCGACTACAAGCGCGGGCTCGTGGCCGAGTTGGTAGGTCAGGGGGGTTAGCTGGGTCATGCGGCTACCTCCCGGCGCACGGCTTCGGCATTCTCGGCAACATACCGGTGCATGCCGACCGCCTGTTCCTCAACGGCTTCGAGATTCTCGACCACTAGGGCTAGCAGGGCGGCAAGATCGTCCTGATTGACTTCTACTGTCGGGATCGCGCCGTGCGGTTGGTACTCGACCAGTTCATGCACCAGGGCCAGTGAGCGACGGGCGCGCTGAAGTTGAGTCAGCGCGGTTTCATCGAGTGCCCACCAGTCACACAGGGCATAGGAACGCAGAGATTTGTGAATCATATCGGCTGCCTCACTCATTTACGGCGGCCCACCACTGGCGAGCCTCGGCTTTGCGCTGATCCAGGTACCCGGCGAGATCGCCGGCACTGACCAGCCACGGGGACTTTTGCGAATCGACGGCGCGATAGGCTGGCACTGGCAGAGCCTGGGCGGCAGCGCGGGCACTGGCCGTGCGCGCGTTGACGCCAAAATAGCGCGGCGCGACCTCCTCGAGAGGGATTTCGGCGCGACCGTCGAATTCGGCGAGCAAGCCAAAGTAGGTAGGTCCCATCACTTACCCCCCCTTTTCGCTGAGTGAGTGGCCAACGTTATCGAGGTTGTCGGCGATTTCCTGAATGAGTTCGATGTGGCCTCGTGTTGCAGCGATGTCGATGTGACGGCCGATTCGACACTCTTCCTCTAAGGTGTGGGCCAGATGGCGAAGGGCGAGCTGGCTGGTCCTCAACTCGGCGTGGAGCTGATGGCGTAGCCGTGTCTTGGCGGCTTTCAGGTGTGCATTCATCAATGCACCTCCTCGGCTATCGAGGCCGTTGGAGCGGTGGTTTGATTGGGAGTTATTACAGGGTGGGAGTCGTCGAGCGGGTAGAGCAGCCGCAGTAGCTCGGTGTGCGTGGCTGGGTCGATTGCGCCGAGTACTAGTGCCATGCGAGCCATGCCCAGTATCTCTTCACGTTGCTCGGGTCGGCGATTGATTCGGTAGGCCACCAGGCGGGCACCAATGGCGTGGACGGCACGCTGATGCGCGGAGACCTGACGGTAATAGCGGTGGGCACCAGAATTGCATTCCGGGCAAGAGTTGATAATATCCATGATGTCTGTTCCATCCCAATAGTGTTCGGACATTGAGGCCCTGGGTGTTGGCGCACCTGGGGTCTCGTCGTTTCTAACCGGCACGCTGTGTGCTGTGTTGCATGACTTCCTTCAGTAGCTGATTGATCAACCAGGTTTGGGGTCGATCATCTGCTTTCGCTTTTGTCTCGATCCAGGCTTTCACCGCGGGCTCTAGCCGGATCTTCATCTGTGGGTCTGTTCGTTTCATCGTCAGGTCCTTAGTGCACCTAGTAGGTCCTTAAAAGGTACCTACTAGGTTTATTGCCGTCAACACCTATGTGGTCCATTATTCACATCATGACGACACAGCAGACCGACCCTCAGTACAAACTTCGCATGCCAGCGGAGTTGCGGGACTCTCTCAAAGAAGCCTCGAAAGCGAATAACCGATCTATGAACGCGGAAATCGTTGCGCGTCTTCAGCAGAGCTTCGAGGTAGAGCATCGCGAGGCTATGTACGATGATGTGCCGCCCAAGCTGATGCTGAAGTTATTGGAAGGCTTCCGTTATCAGCTGATGGAGCAAATCAAGGATGGCACTGCCGAACCAGGCTTCCCTCACCTGGACCCTGGCTATGTGGAGATAAAAACGGGCCCGGATGAGGATGACTCCGGCTCTAAGTCTTAGGGAAAAGCCCATCCCGCACATAGCAAAGCGCCGCCCATCTGGGCGGCGCTTTTGTTTGGGCTCGTGCCTGAGGCTGTCATTGCCGGTAGGCTGGCCGGTGCCGACCTTAACCAGGAGTAAGCGCGATGAGTGTCAGATGCCCACACTGCGATGAAGGACTCAAGACCCAGCCGGAGAAGCTAGACCCGGCTCCGATCTATGAGGCGACGACGGTGCTCGCACAGTGTGCCAACTCGTTCTGTGGCTGGGGTGGACATCTGAAGGTCTCGTTGGAGCGGGTCACGAAGTCCAGCCGTTTGGAAGCCGCCACGGAAGCTACCGACGTCTAGAAACGCGAGCGCCCCGCCGACGACGGCCGGCGGGGCGCTATCTTGTTCACACGATTGATGTGGTCAATGGCTTGGTCGCGACTCGGGCTCGCCAGCGGCCCTGATGATGGAGAGGGTTACACGTGGAAGCCGCGGTGTGTACCGTCAGGCATCTCTACATCCAGGCGGACTTTCCCTCCAATGGCCTCAACGTAACGCTTGAGGGAGCTCAATCGGAGATCCTGACCACTTTTCTCCATACCTGCAATGGTCGGCTGTTTGACGCCTAGAGCCTCAGCCATATCCGCTTGCGTCATTTCGACCAACTGGCGAATTTCCGATAGGCGGAGTTCCAGGAGCATTGCATCAGCTTTCGCCTTGGCGCGATTGACGAGCTCCGGATTCTCGTTGGCGACGAGTTGGTTCAGTGTACGAGCCATAGCTTTCACCTCACTTCAGTGACTCCAGGTGGGCAGCGTACTCCCGGTCTGCCACTGGGATCATGTCATCATAGAAACGCTTATTGCCGCTCTTGTTCCCGGCGCAGAGCAGTACACCTGTCCGCTGAGGATCGAAGGCGAAGAAGGCCCTTAGAGGCTGGCCCTGGCTCTGAATCCTCAGCTCCTTCATGTTGCGATATTGCGAGCCGTTCACGGTGTCAGCATGAGGACGAGGCAACATCGGCCCTCTTTCCTGCAGCATCAAGAGCGCTGCAAGTACGTTCTCCCGGTTGATGTCGTCCAGTGAGAAGTACCACTCTTCAAACGTCTCGGTCTGCTCTATCGGCCACATTGCTTCACCCTTCACTTATAGGATTAAGGCTATATAGGTTAAATCCTATTGTCAAGCCGGCGCGGCCTCTGCCCAGATTCCGGCGTGCCAGCTGTTCGAGAGGTTTTGTGGTGAAGGCTACCAGCGACGTTTAGAACAACCGTGCAGGCGCTGCCCGAGACTCGGAGGGAAAGTGGATCAAGCCATTTTCTGTGTGGCGTTGCTACGGATTCGCTACAGAATGTCTGAAAGTCCCGCCGTTTAGGGCTTTATGTCCAATCCATCATCGGGGCCACAGAAAATCGGCGGGCCCGCGCTAGCGAGTCTTTCGCTGATTTTTCAACCATTTACGGTCTCCGGTGAAGGGGTAAGAACGATAGCGGGTGCAGCGGCCGTGTATTGTACGTCATACGGGTAGCTCGGCAATATCGCTGGGGTCGAGTCTGTCGGCTCCTGTGCGAGTTAATGGCGCTACTGTGGCCTACGTTACATTCTGGGACATTAAATTGGCATTGTTTAATGCAGGTTATTTTTACTATTGCGCTTCTTCTGCCATGGTGATCATGCCCGCCAAGGAAAGGCGGGAAGCAAGGAAGATAGGCAGCAAGGACGCCTAGCACAGCAAGGAGGCGCGGACAGGATGTCCGTGAAAGCTGCAAGGAAATGCAGGTTTGCATAAAAGCCCGACCGTCTTGGTCGGGTTTTTTTGTGTCAGGGCGACTGATTGCGCTGGTCTCTGAGCGAGCGTTGTGAGTCTTCTAGACGGCGTTGAGAGCGCTTGAGTTGACGCTCTTGACGCTGACGCTCATCGAAACGTTCATTGCGGTGTTCGCTGCGGTTCAGCGACTGGCGACGCTCGATCGTGGTGGCGCGATCGCTGCTGACTTCACGCTGCAGTTGATTGCGCTGTCGACTGTCGTTGAGCGAGTCGCGCTGACCATCGTCATCCGCCAGCACCGGCCATGCCAGGGCGAACAGTGTCACCAGCAAAATGGCTTTCATCATTATGCCTCCCGTCGATGAGGTCTGCACAGTATGGACCAAGACGTACGCCATGGAATTCCTGAGACGGTCGGAAAGCCTGCTGGTGAGCGTCAATCGCTGTCGTTACGCTGTTGCCAGCGAGCCTGAAGGCGCCCCGCGATTCGAAAAGGGAATGGCTGGTTTGGGTCGACGGTAGTGCGATGCGAAGGGTCGACGATATGCAACGTCTCCGGATCAGGCTGGCTCAGGTGCTGGATTGTGAGTGCATGCCGCCATTCGAGCAGGTAAAGCCCTTCCTGTCGGAAGTGCGAGGTAGGAAGAATGGCGGCGATATCGCCTTCCTCAAGATAGGATAATGTCTCACCGGTGCCTGGCGTCACTAGGTAACACCCCCGAACGAGGGCGTCGATTGAGGTACCCGAACTGGGAAGAGGGGCAGCGAGCGTGTGAGCTTCCCACGGCACCGGGGGCATGGTGTGTAGTGCCAAGAGGCGTGCATTACCGGCCACGTCCTCGGTGATACGTTGTGAAGCCGTGGATGTGGAGACGGCAGTGCCATCTTCGAGTAGTCGCTCGAGCGGGCAATGCAGCGCCTCGGCCAGCGCGATGAGCCGCTCGTGTCCGACTTGTCTAATCGTGCCGGATTCCCAATAGGAAATCGTGACGTCCGATACGCCGACACGTCTGGCTAATGCAGCCTTGCTCAAGCCGGCGTCTATCCTTAGCTGCTTGATCCGGGGTCCCAGTGCGTCCATGTAGACATCTCGCCATGAGGTGAACGCGTTAGCATATCCAGCCAATGGCAAAGTATGTTTCGGGTTGAGGGTTATGAACAGCACGTATTGCGTATGCCGTATTCGGACGGCAATGAGGGAAGGAGAGAATGAGGAAGAAAAGAGCGCCGGCCGTCCCGGAGAACAGCCTGGTGGCGCAAAGAAAAGCTCGTTTCACTGAAGACGCCACACGGCGCAGGAAAGCCGAAGCCGTCGAGCACCGTTAGCGTGCGCGTGGCAACTTCGCTAGAAAAGGCCACGCATGTCGGGAGCGATACATCGCTTGCCCGAGCGCGCCCAGTATAGGCAGTCGGCCTTTGCGTAATAAGAGGGTACAATCGAAAACTAGTGTTTCTAATTTGGAAACTAGTATGTCGGAGTATCTTCAACATGACGACACTGGATGCATTGCGTGTCTTCGTCGAGGTCGTTCGTGCGGGCAGTTTTACCTCAGCGGCGCGGCGTCTGAGTATTTCCAAGTCGTTGGCTTCCAAGCGTGTGGCTGCACTCGAGGATGAGTTGAGCGTCAGTCTATTAAATCGTTCGACGCGTTCGCTGCGCCTCACGGAAGCTGGACAGATCTATTACGAGCATGGGTTGCGGGTCATCGAAGAGTTGCAGACGGCGGAGGCGCAGGTGCAGTCGGTGACGTCGCAACCTCGGGGGCAACTCAAGGTCAGTGCCCAGGTGAGCTTCGGCTTCATGTACTTGGCGGCGCCGACGACGGCCTTCATGCGCCGCTATCCCGAGATGTCGGTGGAAATCCTGCTTGAGGATCAGCGCTTCGAGCCCATCGACGAGTCGGTGGATCTGGCCATTCGCATGGGGCCGATGCCGCCTTCGAGCCTGGTGTCGCGTCCGCTGTGCAAAGTGGTGTATGGCCTGTACGCCGCGCCGGATTATCTCGCTCGTGTCGGGCGACCGCTGCATCCCAAGGACATCGCCGAGTTCGATACAGTGTTCTACGGCAATTACGATCTCGGCGCTCACTGGCGCTTTTCGCTCAATGGACAGCCGCTGGATATCGAGCCCAACTCACGTCTAGTGATCAATAATCTGCTGGGGGTGGTCGAAGCGGCAAAGGCAGGGTTCGGCTTGGCTTACCTGCCGACATTCGCGGCGCGCGCGGCGGTGGAGGAAGGGCAGCTGACACCCCTCTTGCAACCGTATTGGAACGAGCACGGCAGCATGTTGGTGTTGTTCCGCTCGCGCAAATATCTGCCCGACAAGACCCGGGCTTACCTCGATTTCATCACCGAGTGGTTTCGCGAGCATCTGGCCTTGTGAAGAACGTGCTGGACGAGTGCCATAGGGCCTATCCGATGCGTTTGTCTCGGCGGTGCTGATGCCGGGTAGGTGCATGCGTATAATGATGCCATCGTCAGTCACCAATGATCGGGAACTTCATGACCGTACGTACACGTATTGCGCCGTCGCCGACCGGCGATCCTCATGTCGGCACGGCCTATATCGCGCTGTTCAATCTATGCTTTGCGCGGCAGCATGGCGGGCAGTTCATCCTCCGCATCGAGGATACAGATCGGGTGCGTTCGACGGCCGAGTCGGAGCAGATGATCCTCGACTCGCTGCGCTGGCTGGGGCTCGAGTGGGATGAAGGCCCCGATATCGGTGGCCCGCATGGCCCGTACCGGCAGAGCGAGCGTGGCGACATCTATACGCAATATGCGCAGCAGTTGCTCGACGCCGGGCATGCGTTCAAGTGCTATCGGACCAGCGAAGAACTCGATGAGCTGCGTGAGACGCGCAAGGCGGCGGGGCTGCACTTGGCGCTCAAGCCGGCCGATCTCGCGCTTGTCGACGAAGAAGTGGCGCGTCGCGAGCGGGAACAGTGGCCTTACGTGGTGCGCATGAAAGTACCGGGTGAAGGCAGTTGCGTTGTCAGTGACATGCTGCGTGGCGAGATTGAAGTCGACTGGGCGCAGGTCGATGCCCAAATCCTGCTCAAATCAGACGGCATGCCGACCTATCACTTGGCCAATGTCGTCGACGACCATCTGATGGGCATCACTCATGTCATGCGCGGTGAGGAGTGGATTAACTCGGCACCCAAGCACAAGCTGTTGTATGAGTACTTCGATTGGCCGATGCCGACGCTGTGCCATATGCCGTTGCTGCGCAACCCGGACAAGTCGAAGTTGTCCAAGCGCAAGAATCCGACCTCGATCAATTATTATCGACGCATGGGCTTTTTGCCGCAGGCGGTGACTAACTATCTAGGCCGCATGGGCTGGTCGATGCCCGATGACCGCGAGAAGTTCACCCTAGAGGAGATGATGGCGAACTTCGATATTCAGCGCGTGTCGCTGGGTGGCCCGGTGTTCGACCTGGAGAAGCTCACTTGGCTCAACGGAGTCTATATTCGCGAGGACTTGGACGATGCCGCCTTGTTGAAGGCTCTGAGAGAGTGGGCCTTCAACGAGGATTACGTCAACCAGATCCTGCCGCAGGTACGTCCGCGGATCTCGACACTCTCCGATGTCATGCCGCTGGCCGGGCATTTCTTTTCGGGGGTGCCGCCGCTCGAGGCCTCCAGTTTTGAGAGCATTAAGCTCGAGAATGAAGACCTGCTCAAACTTCTGCAGTTTTTGACCTGGCGTCTGGAAAGCGTTCCCAGTTGGCACAAGGAAGCCTTGCTCGACGAGGTCAAGTTCCTGGCCGAGGCGTTCAATATGAAGATGAAAGCGTTCCTGGCGCCGGTCTTCATCGCCGTCACGGGGAGTGCGACTTCCACCTCGGTGCTTGATGCCATGGCGATTCTCGGTTCGGATATGACACGGGCGCGCCTGCGCCATGCCACCCAGGTGTTGGGTGGCGTTTCCAAGAAGCAGGCCAAACGCTTCGAGAAAGAATATCGGGAGCTGTAATCTCGCAGAGCGGCGCTGCGTGCCTGGAAGAAGGAAGAACGCTGCAACGCAGCTTGAAGAGGGCAGAAACCCTAGATACTACTGCCTTCCTTCTTCCTTCTTCCTTCTTCCTTCTTACGTATCGAAAGATATTGACGAAGCCAGGTAGAATCAGTATTCTACGCACCGTCTTGAGGCGCGGGGCCTTAGCTCAGATGGGAGAGCGCAACACTGGCAGTGTTGAGGTCAGCGGTTCGATCCCGCTAGGCTCCACCAAGCATCAAGACAATGCGTCCCATTCGTCTAGTGGTCCAGGACACCGCCCTTTCACGGCGGTAACAGGGGTTCAAACCCCCTATGGGACGCCACTTTTTCTTGCCAGCAATAATGGCGATACCAGAGACGCGCAAGCGTCTTTTTTTGTCTCTGCCTGCCTTAGCTATTAGACGTTTTTATACGTTTTCCCCCTTGACACCTCTGGGACTTTGTCCACTGCCGTTTCGTCTTGGTCTTCGTGTTGTGTATAACACCGGCTAAGGCCCGTCATATTGCGCGTTATTGAAAAAAATACTATTTTTCAACCACTTATAATAGGTCAAAAATTGACCGATTTGAGCGTAACCGCCTTGTCATGGTGTTTCTGGCGAACTACCTAAAGGTTTTGAACAGGTTTATCCACAGAAAGTGTGGAAAACGCTCAACGACGTCAGTACAGAAAAACCAGGCTGTGGGAATGAAGGTCTTCAGGAGGGGGAAGTAGGGGAGGTCCAACGCAATGGACCGCCCTGCAGGCGGTCCATGATGCTTGTGTGCCAGTAACCTGTGGCCAGGAGTGGGGCGGCCAAGTGTTGGCTACAAGTTACTTGGTGGGGTAGTCCCGCTGGGAATGGCCGATATAGAGCTGACGCGGGCGGCTGATGCGATAGCTGCCGCTGATCATTTCGTTCCAGTGAGACGTCCAGCCAATCGTGCGGGCCATGGCGAAGATGACGGTAAACATGTTGGTCGGAATGCCGATCGCCTTGAGGATAATGCCGGAATAGAAGTCGACGTTCGGGTAGAGCTTGCGCTCGATGAAGTAGTCGTCTTCCAATGCGATCTGCTCGAGCCGCTTGGCGATCTTGAGTTGCACGTCGTCGGCCTTGCCGAGCTCGCCCAGCACTTCATCGCAGGTTTCCTTCATGACCTTGGCGCGCGGGTCGAAATTGCGATAGACGCGGTGGCCAAAGCCCATCAGCTTGAACGGGTCATCCTTATCCTTGGCGCGGTCGATGAAACGTTGGATGTTCTCCTCGGAGTCATCCCCGATCTCGTCGAGCATGTTGAGCACGGCTTCGTTGGCGCCACCGTGGGCTGGCCCCCACAGCGCTGCGATGCCGGCGCTGATGCAGGCGAAGGGGTTGGCGCCCGTCGAGCCTGCCAGGCGCACCGTGGAGGTGGAGGCGTTCTGTTCATGGTCGGCGTGCAGCATGAAGATCCGATCCATGGCCTTGGCGAAAACCGGGTTGACCTCGTAGCTTTCACACGGGTTGCCGAACATCATGTAGAGGAAGTTCTCCGCGTAATCGAGATCGTTGCGCGGATAATTGAATGGTTGGCCGATGTTGTACTTGTGGCACATCGCGGCGAGGGTCGGCATCTTGGCGATCAGGCGAATCGCACTGACGCGGCGCTCTTCTTCCTTGGTGATGTCCAGATTGTCGTGGTAGAAGGCGGCCAGGCCTCCGACGACGCCGCACAGGATCGCCATCGGGTGGGCGTCGCGGCGGAAGCCCTTGAAGAAGTTGACGAGTTGTTCGTGGACCATGGTGTGATTTCTCACGGTGGCCGCGAAGTCGTCGTATTGTGCCTTGCTGGGGAGCTCTCCGAACAACAGTAGATAACAGAGCTCGACGTAATTGGAGTGCTCGGCCAGTTGGCCGATAGGGTAACCGCGGTGGAGAAGAACGCCCGCAGCACCATCGATGTAGGTGATGCTTGATTCGCAGGAGGCGGTGGCGACGAAGCCCGGGTCGTATGTGAACAGACCTTCGCTGGTCAGGCCGCGGACGTCGATCACATCAGGCCCGACGGTGCCGGAGTAGACAGGGAACTCGATCGTCTTGTCCAACCCTTCTACCGTCAACTGCGCTTTCCTGTCAGCCATTATGGCCTCCTCTTTTACCTAAGTCTTTGTCTTGCTTGCCATGCCAGCGAAAATAATTCGCCTACTATAGAACCACGCGGTGGATTGTCAATTGGGCCTAGGGCGCCTGTGACCATGGCGCCGCCGCGCATGGCGTGTTCCGGCGTGGCGATAGAAAGGGGCGAACAAGGTTCCCTACCCGGAAATGCCACCCTATTTGACGCGTCCATGGGGATGGCTGCAAGGGCTATCTCATTTGTCATGACATCCCCCGGTCCCTATAATCTTATCCCGCGCGACTGGCAGGAGCATGGCTTGGTCATGTAAGCCCTCGACCAAGGCCTCCCCCTCAAACCACCGCCCGCACCGGGTACAGCCCTAGCCGCTGGCGGGCCAAGAGAGTGTGATGAGCCGTGAATAGCAAAAGACCCGTAAACTTAGACCTGACGACGATAAAATTTCCACTTCCCGCACTGACCTCCATTGCCCACCGCATTACCGGTGTCATCCTCTTCGTGGGGTTGATCTTCGGTTTTTGGGCCCTCGACGCGTCACTGTCGTCTCCCGAAGGATTCGAAGCAGTGCGTGACACCCTCGCCAATAACGTACTCGCCAAACTGATCGCCTGGGGATTGCTCTCGGCGTTGGGCTTCCACTTTGTGGCCGGCATCAAGCACCTGCTGATGGATGCAGGGATTGGCGTGGATCTCGAGGGTGGACATCGCAAGGCGCAGATCACGGTCGTGATCAGTGCCATCTTGGTGGTTCTGGCAGGAGTCTGGGTATGGTAACCAACATCACGAACCTCGGTCGTAGTGGCCTGTCCGATTGGCTGATCCAGCGAGTCTCGGCCCTCATCCTGGCGGTCTATGCCGTGTTCATGGTCCTGTATCTACTGTTCCATCCGGGGCTCGATTACGCCACGTGGAGCGGTCTCTTCTCGCAGACCTGGATGCGCATCTTCTCCCTGCTGGCCTTTATTTCCATCGCGGCGCACGCGTGGGTCGGTTTGTGGACGGTGTCCACCGACTATCTCAAGCAGGCGGGTGTACGCTTTGCATTTCAAGCGGTCGTCATGCTGGCCATCTTCGTTTTTCTGGTGTGGGGCGTTCAAGTCCTTTGGGGAGCCTAATCCATGTCCAATATGCGTAGCCTGACATTCGACGCAATCATCATCGGTGGCGGTGGCTCCGGCCTGCGTACCGCGCTCGAGCTGGCCAAGTCCGGCAAGAAGACTGCGGTGCTTTCCAAGGTCTTTCCGACACGTTCGCACACCGTCTCCGCCCAAGGCGGTATTACCTGCGCCATCGCTTCTGCCGATCCCAACGACGATTGGCGTTGGCACATGTACGACACCGTCAAGGGCGGTGACTATATCGCCGACCAGGATGCCGCTGAGTATTTGTGTTCCGAAGGCCCCAAGGCGGTTTTCGAACTGGAACACATGGGGCTGCCGTTCTCGCGTTTCGATAACGGTCGCATCTATCAGCGCCCCTTCGGTGGTCAGTCCAAGGACTTCGGCAAGGGCGGCCAGGCCGCGCGCACATGCGCTGCTGCTGACCGTACCGGCCATGCGCTGCTACATACGCTGTATCAGAATAACCTGAAAAATAACACCGTGTTCTTGAATGAATGGTACGCGGTGGATCTGGTCAAGAATGCCGATGGCGATGTGGTGGGCTGTATCGCCATGTGCATCGAGACGGGCGAAGTCGTGCATATCAAGTCCAAAGCGACGGTATTGGCGACCGGCGGCTCGGGCCGCATCTACTCGTCCACGACCAATGCGTTGATCAATACCGGTGACGGTATCGGCATGGCACTTCGCGCTGGCTTCCCCATGCAGGACATGGAGATGTGGCAGTTCCACCCCACCGGCATTTACGGGGCCGGGGTCCTGGTCACCGAAGGTTGTCGTGGCGAGGGTGGCTACCTGATCAACAAGGACGGCGAACGCTTCATGGAGCGTTATGCGCCGAACGCCAAGGACCTGGCCGGCCGCGATGTCGTGGCTCGCGCCATGGTCATGGAAATCCTTGAAGGGCGTGGCTGCGGCGAAAACGGTGATCACGTCATGCTGAAGCTCGATCACCTGGGTGAAGAGGTGCTGGGCAAGCGTCTGCCGGGCATCGTCGAGCTATCCAAGACCTTTGCCCACGTTGATCCCGCCAAGGACCCGATTCCGGTCGTGCCGACGTGCCACTACATGATGGGCGGCGTGCCAACCAACGTCCACGGTCAGGCGATCATGCAGGACGCCGATGGCAATGATCAGATCGTCAACGGGCTGTTTGCCTGTGGCGAAGCGGCGTGTGTGTCCGTACACGGCGCCAACCGCCTGGGCGGCAACTCACTGCTCGACTTGGTGGTCTTCGGGCGTGCCGCAGGCATGTTCATCGAAGAAGCGCTCAATGAAGGGGTCGATTACCTCGAGGCGGCTCAGTCCGATATCGATAGCGCCATGGCCCGCCTCAACCGTTGGGACGAATCCAGCGGTGGCGAGGCAATTCCTGAGCTGCGTGCCGAGCTGCAGGAAGTGATGCAGAATGATTTCGGTGTTTTCCGTCAGGAAGACACCATGCAGGAGGGCGTCAAGAAACTGGCCGACCTCCGTGAGCGTATCGGTAATGCGCATCTGGCCGATAAGTCCAATGCCTTCAACACCGCGCGTGTCGAAGCGTTGGAGCTCGACAATCTGCTCGAGGTGGCGGAAGCCACGGCAATCTCCGCTTTGGATCGTAAGGAAAGCCGCGGCGCACATTCGCGCTATGACTATCCGGATCGCGACGACGCCAATTGGCTCAAGCACTCCATGTACTTCCCAGCCGAGAAGCGGCTTGGGCAGCGTGACGTGAACTTTGCGCCGAAGACCGTCGAGACCTTCGAGCCGAAAATCCGCACCTACTAAGGGGTTGTCCAAGATGTCTACGCTTCAGATATCCATTTATCGCTACAACCCGGAAACCGACTCCGTGCCCTACATGCAGGAGTTTCAGCTGGACACGCAGGGCCGCGACATCATGGTTCTCAATGCGCTTGAAATGATCAAGCAGCAGGACAGTTCCATGGCGTACCGGCGTAGCTGCCGCGAAGGGGTTTGCGGTTCCGATGGCATGAACATGAACGGCAAGAATGGCTTGGCTTGTGTCACGCCGCTGTCCGAGGTGGTCAAGGACAACAAGCTGGTGCTGCGTCCGCTGCCTGGTTTGCCGGTTATCCGTGACCTGGTGGTCGATATGGGGGTGTTCTACAAGCAGTACGAGAGCATCCAGCCCTATCTGCAGAACGATACTACCGAGCCGACGATGGAGCGGCTGCAGTCGCCGGAAGAGCGCGAAAAACTCGATGGGCTTTACGAGTGCATCCTGTGTGCCTGCTGCTCTACGGCCTGCCCCTCATTCTGGTGGAATCCGGACAAGTTCGTGGGGCCGGCTGGCTTGCTGCAAGCTTATCGCTTCCTCGCCGATTCACGTGATACCGCAACGCGTGAGCGCCTGGAGCGGCTCGAAGATCCGTTCAGCCTGTTCCGGTGTCGTGGCATCATGAATTGCGTGGCGGTTTGCCCTAAAGGGCTCAACCCGACGCGTGCGATTGGCAAGATTCGTGAGATGTTACTGTCTAATGCCACTTAAATCGCGCCGCGTGGCTTGTTATCATTGGCAACAAGCCTTTTCCTGCGACATGGCGTCGCAGGAGGCCGGTCCCGCGACCGCCGTTAGCCGGTGCCCTGCGCACCGGCTTTTGACGATAAGTGGACCCTAGCGTCCGTGTGACGCCAACCTGCTCCTGCAGGTCCCAAGTGACGCCGGCACGTCCGGGCGTGCCAGCGCCAAGAACACCCATCAGTGCATAGGGTGACCAAGAGATGCAAGAAGGCATAATGGAGTTGATGTGGCGCACTTCCCATGTCAGCGGCGGCAACGCCCACTACGTGGAAGCGCTCTACGAGCAATACCTCGTCGAACCCTCTGAGGTTCCCGACGAATGGCGTAACTATTTCGATCAGTTACCTCGTCCAGAAGGCGCCCCCTCTCACGACGTTCCTCTCAGTCCGATTCGCGATCAGTTCTATCAGTTGGCACAAAACCGTCGTGGCACACCCGCCGCCGGTGTCGCCGACAGCAGCGAGAACAAGAAGCAGGTTAAGGTTCTCCAGCTGATCAACGCATACCGCTTCCGCGGCCATCAGCGTGCCGATATCGACCCGCTGGGGCTTCGCAGCCCGACCCCGATCCCTGATCTGGATCTTTCCTTCCATCAGCTGACCGACGCTGACATGGAGACGTCCTTCCAGACTGGCTCGCTGTTCCTGGGCAAGGATCAGGCGCCGCTCAAGGAAATCGTCGACGTCCTGGAGAAGACGTATTGCCGCAGCATTGGCTGCGAGTTCATGCATATCGTCAATACCGACGAGAAGCGTTGGCTGCAGCAGCGCTTCGAATCGGTACGCTCCAAGCCGGATTACAGCGTCGATGTGCGCAAGCACATCCTCGAGCGTTTGACGGCGGCGGAAGGGTTGGAAAACTATCTCGCGTCCAAGTATCCAGGCACCAAGCGCTTCGGTCTGGAAGGCGGCGAGACCTTCATTCCGATGGTCGACGAAATCATCCAGCGCACTGGCAATTATGGCACCAAGGAAGTCGTCATCGGTATGGCGCACCGGGGTCGCCTCAACCTGCTGGTCAACTTGCTGGGTAAGAGCCCGTCGGAACTGATCGACGAGTTCGATGGCAAGAAAGTTATCCAGCAAGGCTCGGGGGACGTGAAGTACCATCAGGGCTTCAGTTCCAATGTCATGACCGAAGGTGGCGAAGTTCACTTGGCATTGGCGTTCAACCCCTCGCACCTCGAGATCGTCACGCCGGTGGTTGAAGGGTCCGTGCGTGCCCGCCAAGATCGTCGTGAAGACGGCGAGGGCGACAAGGTGCTGCCGGTGGTGGTGCATGGCGATGCGGCCTTTGCCGGTCAGGGTGTGGTCATGGAGACATTTCAGATGTCCCAGACTCGCGGCTACAAGACCGGCGGCACCGTGCATATCGTCATCAACAACCAGGTCGGTTTCACCACATCACGGCCCGATGACGCACGCTCCACCGAGTATTGCACCGATATCGCCAAGATGGTCCAGGCGCCGATCTTCCATGTGAACGGCGATGACCCCGAGGCGGTGGTGCATGCCACCCAGGTGGCCGTCGATTATCGTTACCAGTTCAACAAGGACGTGGTGATCGATCTCGTCTGCTACCGCAAGCGCGGTCACAACGAGGCCGACGAGCCCTCCGGGACTCAGCCGCTGATGTACCAGAAGATCAAGTCGCACAAGAGTTCGCGTGAGCTCTACGTGGCGCGCTTGGTGGAAGAGGGCATGATCAGCGAGGACGATGCGACCGCTATGGTCGAGAAGTATCGCGATGACCTGGTGGCGGGCAACCACGTCGCCAATGCGCTGGTCAAGGAGCCCAATACCGAGCTATTCGTCGACTGGACGCCTTATCTCGGGCATACGTGGACGGGCGACGCCGATACATCGATCGACATGACGCGCATGCAGGCGCTTGCCGCCAAGATGTGCGAGGTCCCCGAGGATGTTCAGGTACAGCGCCAGGTGGCCAAGATCTACGAGGATCGCCGCAAGATGGCCGCTGGCGAGCTAGCCATCAACTGGGGCTTTGGCGAGACACTGGCGTATGCCACCTTGCTGGATGAGGGCCATCCGATTCGCCTGACGGGTCAGGACACGGGACGTGGCACCTTCTCGCATCGCCATGCCGTCGTGCATAACCAGAAAGACGGTTCGACCTATGTGCCGCTGGAGTACATCAAGGAAGACCAGCCGAATTTCACTATTCGCGATTCTCTCCTGTCCGAGGAAGCGGCGCTGGCTTTCGAGTATGGGTACTCCACGACCACGCCCAAGGCCTTGATCATTTGGGAAGCCCAGTTTGGCGACTTCACTAACGGGGCGCAGGTGGTGATCGACCAGTTCATCTCCTCCGGCGAGACCAAGTGGGGGCGGCTATGCGGTCTCACCATGCTGCTGCCACACGGTTATGAAGGGCAGGGCCCCGAGCACTCCTCGGCGCGTCTCGAACGCTTCCTGCAACTGTGTGCCGAGCACAACATGCAGGTCTGCATGCCGACCACACCGGCCCAGATCTTCCATCTCTTGCGGCGTCAGGTGATTCGTCCGCTGCGCAAGCCGCTGGTGATCATGTCACCTAAGAGCCTGCTGCGTCACAAGGAAGCAACCTCGACGCTGGAAGATCTTTCCAACGGCCGCTTCGAAATGGTGCTGCCGGATCAAGGTAAGCTCGACGCAGAGAGTGTCAAACGCGTGGTGTTGTGCTCGGGCAAGGTCTACTACGACTTGGCGAGCTATCGTGCTGAAAATGGCAGCAACGATGTTGCGATCGTGCGTTTGGAGCAGGTCTATCCTTTCCCCAAAGAAGAGCTGTACGAGGTCTTCAAGACTTATCCGAATCTCGAGCAGGTCGTTTGGTGTCAGGAAGAGCCGCTCAATCAGGGCGCCTGGTATCAAAGCCAGCATCACATGCGTCTGGTGGCCGATATGGTTCAGGAAGGCTTGGGGCGCGATCTGAAGTTCGCAGGGCGTCCGGCATCCGCCGCGCCGGCATCCGGCTACATGTCCGTCCATGTTGAACAGCAGCGTCAGCTGGTGGAAGACGCCATTACTGGCTGAGGCGTTCCATCGGGATCGAGAGAAAACACTAAGGAAACGACATGGCTACTGAGATCAAAGCGCCGAATTTTCCGGAATCCGTTGCCGAGGGCACCATCGCTACTTGGCACAAGAAGGTCGGCGACAGCGTTGAACGTGATGAGCTGATTGTCGAGATCGAGACGGATAAGGTCGTTCTCGAAGTCGTGGCGCCGGACGCCGGCACCGTGACCGAAATCAAGGTAGAAGAAGGCGATACGTGCGACTCTGAGCAGGTGCTTGGGATGCTGGGTGCCGCGAGTGAAGGCGGCGGCGAAAAGCCCGCCCAAGACTCGAAAAAGGAAGAGGCCAGCGAGAAGCAGGACACGTCAGCCGCCAAGTCCGACGATGCCAAGCCGGCGGCGTCCGGCAAACAGCATGACGTCAAGGCGCCGAGCTTCCCGGAATCCGTTCAGGAAGGCACCGTGGCGACCTGGCACAAGCAGGTCGGTGAAGCGGTGAAGCGTGACGATATCCTCGCGGATATCGAAACCGACAAGGTAGTGCTGGAAGTCGTCGCCCCGGCCGATGGCGCCCTCAGCGAGATCAAGGTGCAGGAAGGCGAGCAGGTCGAGTCCGAAGCGGTTCTCGCGTTGTTTGCCGAAGGCGCCGGCGGTGATGCGGGGGGGAGCGAGGCTGCCGCATCCGGCGACACGGCGAGTGAGTCGAAAGACACCGGTGGTGGCAGTGACGAAAAAGTCGGCGACAAGATCCTGGCCCCGGCGGCGCGTAAGCTGGTCGCTGAGCACGATCTGGACGCCAGCAAGATCGAAGGCACCGGCAAGGGCGGCCGTGTTCTGAAAGAAGACGTGCAAAAAGCCGTCAAGGACGGCTCCGCCAAGAAGGGTGCCGAGCCCGCTGGTGGGGACGTCAAAGCGGCTGCCGCGCCCGCGCCGGCTATCGAGGGCGAACGCCCCGAGCAGCGTGTCCCGATGAGCCGTCTGCGTCAGACCATCGCCAAGCGTCTGGTGCAGGCGCAACAGACCGCCGCCATGCTGACCACCTATAATGAGGTGGACATGAGCGCGGTGATGAACCTGCGCAGTCAGTACAAGGAAACCTTCCTCAAGGCGCACGATACCAAGCTCGGTTTCATGGGCTTCTTCGTCAAGGCGTGCACCGAGGCCCTCAAGCGCTTCCCCGACGTGAACGCGTCGATCGATGGCAGCGATATCGTCTACCACGGCTATCAGGACATCGGTGTTGCCGTGTCCACGCCGCGTGGGTTGGTCGTGCCGGTGCTGCGTGATACCGACAGCATGAAGCTCGCCGATGTCGAGAAGAGCATCGTCGACTTCGGCAAACGCGGTCGAGACGGCAAGCTCGGCATCGAGGACATGCAGGGCGGTACCTTCACCATCACCAACGGCGGTATTTTCGGGTCGCTGCTGTCGACACCGATTATCAATCCGCCGCAGACCGCAATCCTGGGTATGCACAAGATCCAGGAGCGTCCGATGGCCGTCGACGGCAAGGTCGAGATTCGTCCGATGATGTATCTCGCCATTTCCTATGACCACCGCATGATTGATGGCAAGGACGCAGTGCAGTTCCTGGTGACGATCAAGGAACTGCTCGAGGATCCCGCACGCTTCTTGCTCGACGTGTGATGGCTGTCGCCGAACAATGCGTTGCGACTAATTAACTGAATTCGAACAGGATGATTTCATGGCCGATAAATTCGATGTGATCGTGATTGGTGCCGGGCCTGGCGGGTACGTGGCGGCCATTCGCTCTGCTCAAATGGGCCTGAAGACCGCGTGCGTCGAGAAGTGGGTCAACAAGGAAGGCAAGACCGTCCACGGCGGTACCTGCCTGAACGTGGGGTGCATCCCTTCGAAGGCCTTGCTGGAAACCTCTCACAAGTTTGTCGAAGCCCGCGATCATTACGCGGAGATCGGCATCGACGTGGGTGAGCCGACTCCCAACATCGCCAAGATGCAGGAGTTCAAGGAAGGCGTTATCGCCAAGAACGTGGGCGGCATCAGTGCGCTGTTCAAGGCCAACAGCGTCACGGCGCTGGAAGGCAGCGGTAAGGTCGTCTCCGACAAGCAGGTCGAAGTCACTGGTCAAGATGGCGAGACGACCACCTACGATGCCGAGAACATCGTGATTGCTTCCGGCTCCGTGCCGGTCGATATCCCGCCGACGCCGTTGACCGAGGGCTTGATCGTCGATTCCAGCGGCGCGCTCGAGTTCGATGAAGTTCCCAAGCGTCTCGGTGTGATCGGTGCCGGTGTCATCGGCCTCGAGTTGGGCAGTGTCTGGAATCGCCTGGGCAGTGAAGTCACGGTCCTCGAGGCGATGGACGCCTTCCTGCCGATGGTCGACAAGGACATTGCCAAGGAAGGCCAGAAGCTGTTCAAGAAGCAGGGCATGGACATCAAGATGGGGGCTCGCGTGACGGGCTCCGAGATCAAGGACAAAGAAGTCGTGGTCAAGTATTCCGACGCCAACGGCGAGCAGGAACAGACCTTCGACAAGCTGATCGTGTGTGTGGGACGTCGTCCCTACACCGAAGGCATCCTTAGCGATGATGTCGGCATCAAGCTCGATGAGCGCGGCTTCGTGTTCGTCGACGATCAGTGCCGCACCAACGTGTCGGGTGTCTACGCCATCGGTGACGTGGTGCGCGGCCCGATGCTGGCGCACAAGGCCTCCGAAGAAGGTGTGATGGTGGCCGACATCATCGCCGGCCACAAAGCCGAGATGAACTACGACGCCATCCCCAGCGTGATTTATACCTCGCCGGAAGTCGCCTGGGTCGGCATGAACGAGCAGGACGCGAAAGAGGCCGGTATCGAGGTCAAGACCGGCTCCTTCCCGTTCTCCGCCAACGGACGTGCGCTGGCCAATAATGCGTCGGAAGGTATGGCCAAGGTCATTGCCGATGCCGAGACCGACCGCATTCTGGGGCTGCACATCATCAGTCAGCATGCCGGGGAGCTCATCGCGCAAGGCGTCATCGCCATGGAATTCGGCTCCAGTGCCGAAGACTTGGCCCTGACCTGCTATGCGCATCCGAGCACCTCGGAAGCCGTGCACGAAGCGGCGTTGGCGGTGGATGGCCATGCCATTCACATGGCCAACCGCAAGAAGCGCAAATAAGCGCTTCGACGAGCGTTTCAGTGTAGAGACGCGTCGCTCCCGCCCAGGCGGGAGCGAACAGGGGTAGCGGTGGCCTGAGGCTGTAAAAGGTCGAGGCCCTCGTTACCATTCGAGTCACATGCAACCAATGGCATGACACGATGAACCTTCACGAGTATCAGAGCAAACAGCTGTTTGCCGATTATGGTCTACCGGTGTCCAAGGGTTTCGCCGTGGATACCCCCGAAGAAGCTGCCGATGCGTGCAAGAAGATCGGCGGTGACAAATGGGTCGTCAAGGCCCAGGTTCACGCAGGTGGCCGTGGCAAGGCCGGCGGCGTCAAGCTGGTCGAAAGTGCCGCGGATGCCAAGGCGTTCGCCGAAAAATGGCTGGGCGAGAACCTGGTGACCTTCCAGACTGATGAGAAGGGCCAACCGGTCACCAAGATCCTGGTCGAAAACTGCACCGATATCGCCAACGAGCTTTATCTGGGCGCCGTCGTCGATCGCGGCACGCGCCGTATCGTTTTCATGGCCTCTACTGAAGGTGGCGTTGAAATCGAGAAGGTTGCCGAAGAGACGCCAGAGAAGATTCTCAAGGCTGAAGTCGATCCACTGGTGGGTGCTCAGCCCTACCAGGCGCGTGAACTGGCTTTCTCTCTGGGCCTGGAAGGCGCACAGATCAAGCAGTTCACCAAGATCTTCCTGGGCCTGGCCAAGCTGTTCGAGGAAAAAGACCTCGCGCTGCTCGAGATCAACCCGCTGGTGATCAACGAAAGTGGCGACCTGCACTGCTTGGATGCCAAGATCGGTCTCGATGGCAATGCGCTGTATCGTCATCCCGATTTGCAAGCCATGCGTGACCCGTCTCAGGAAGACGAGCGTGAGGCGCACGCCCAGGCGTGGGAACTCAACTACGTCGCTCTGGAAGGCAACATTGGCTGCATGGTCAATGGCGCTGGTCTGGCCATGGGCACCATGGACATCATCAAGCTCAACGGCGGGCAGCCGGCCAACTTCCTGGACGTTGGCGGCGGTGCCACCGAAGAGCGTGTGGGCGAAGCCTTCAAGATCATCCTCTCTGACGATTCCGTGAAGGCCGTTCTGGTCAACATCTTCGGCGGCATCGTGCGTTGCGACATGATCGCCGAGGGCATCATCGGTGCCGTTGAGCAGGTCGGTGTCAACGTGCCGGTCGTGGTGCGTCTCGAAGGCAACAACGCCGAGCTGGGTGCCGAGAAATTAGCCTCCAGCGGACTGAATATCATCGCTGCTACCAGCTTGACCGACGCGGCCCAGCAGGTCGTCAAAGCAGCGGAGGGCAAGTAATGAGTATCCTGATCGATAAAAGCACCAAGGTCATCTGCCAAGGCTTCACCGGTGGCCAGGGGACCTTCCACTCCGAGCAGGCGATCGCCTACGGCACCCAGATGGTGGGTGGCGTGACGCCGGGCAAGGGCGGCCAGACGCACCTCGGTCTGCCGGTGTTCAACACCGTCAAGGAAGCCGTCGACACGACCGGCGCCGAAGCCTCTGTGATCTATGTGCCCGCACCGTTCTGCAAGGACTCCATCCTTGAGGCTGCCAATGCTGGCATCAAACTGATCGTATGCATCACCGAGGGTATTCCGACTCTCGACATGCTCGACGTCAAGGTCAAGTGCGACGAGCTGGGCGTACAACTGATCGGCCCGAACTGCCCAGGCGTGATCACGCCGGGTGAGACCAAGATCGGCATCATGCCGGGCCATATCCATAAGCCGGGCAAGGTCGGTATCGTCTCGCGTTCGGGCACCTTGACCTATGAAGCGGTCAAGCAGACCACCGATCATGGCTTCGGCCAGTCCACGTGCGTGGGCATCGGCGGCGACCCGATCCCGGGCTCCACCTTCATCGATATCCTCGAGAAGTTCGAGCAGGATCCGCAGACCGAAGCGATCGTGATGATCGGCGAGATCGGCGGCACAGCGGAAGAAGAAGCCGCAGCGTACATCAAGGAGCACGTCTCCAAGCCGGTGGTTTCCTATATCGCGGGCGTGACAGCGCCTCCCGGCAAGCGCATGGGCCATGCTGGCGCCATCATCGCCGGCGGCAAGGGCACTGCGGACGAGAAGTTTGCGGCGCTCGAATCTGCGGGTGTCAAGACGGTGCGTTCGCTCGCCGAGATCGGCGATGCGCTGAAGGCAGCGACTGGCTGGTAAGTTGCCTCCCGCTCCAGCGGCCCATGGGCCGCTGGACCGCGAGCATGACGAAGGGCATCCCCACGGGGATGCCCTTCGTCGTTTTAGGTGCTGTACGCAAACGGCCTGCGTTCGCCGGAAAACGGGAAAGTGGTTACCGACGACGAGACAGCAGTTTGGCGAAGGCAGGCCCTGCCAGCGCCAGAAAGATTGGTGCGCCGGCGATGAGATAGAAGTAGTAGGTCACGAAGCGCCAGATGAGCACGGCAGCGGCAGCACTTTGCTTGCCGATCAAGGGCGCCAGCAAGGCGGTGGAGGTCAGCTCGGCGCCGCCTGCTCCGCCGGGTAGAAAACTCAACTGGCCTGCTGCCATGGAGAGCATCTGTACCAGGAAGGTCCAGGCCCAGTCGACGTGTGCACCCAGTCCTTTTACTGCCAGATACAGGATGCTGTAACGCAGCATCCAGTGGGCACAGCACAGGGCGAAGACCGACAACAAGGTCAGGCGAGGCAGGCGTAGCGTCTCGATCAGGGCATTACGGAAATGCAGCAAGCGGCGGGCGAATCCGAAGCGTGCCTTGCGGCGTACCTTGAGCCGCTCGAGCCAGCCGCCGGTGACCTGGAGCAGGCGCCCATAGTGGCGTATGACCAACCACAGCAGTATGAAGCCGCACACCAGCAGCAACGACGGCAGGCCCACCAGCCAGCCGAGATTGAGATCGATGGCCTCTATGACGACATAGAGCGCGACGCCGATCAATGCGGAAAGAAAGAAGAGCAGGTCGGTCAGCTGGTCGACGGCAAAGATCGCCGAGGCTTGCACGGGACGAACTCCGCGCCGGGCCAGCAAGCTCAGGAGCGTCAACAAGCCCCCGGTGCCGCCGGGCGTGGCGCAGATAGCAAACTCGGTGGACATCACGATGCCTACCGCACGTGTCTGGCCGAGGCGTCCGGCGCGCCCCGCCAGCAGCAGGCGAAGCCGTAAGGCATTGATGTTCCAGCAGATGACGATCAGCAGCAGCATAAACGCCAGTTGCTGCAAGGGAAATGCTGCGAGCTCGCCGAAAAGCGCGCGCCCACCGAACAACAACGGGATGCTGATGGCCGCCACCAACCCGATAACTAGCAAGATCACCAGGCGCTTCATGCGGCGTGCTGCTCCCTCCGGCGTTGCCCCGTCACCCAATCGTACTTGGTGATGGGACGGCGGCCTTCGTGGATCAGTCGCTCCAGAACAGCGAGCCAGTATGCCTGAACGCGGGCATGGCGCATGTCCACGGGATGTAGTCCCAGGCGTAGCAGCGGCGCCTCGCGGCTACGCCAGCGCTGCGTTTCGCTGGCCAGGCGTGACAAGCCACGACGCCAGGCGCTACGGGCGCTCCACACCAGCCCCGGCGCCTCGAGGCGCGTGTAGTCGGGCAGCGTATACAGATGTTGCGGATCGCTGGTGTAGCAGAAGTCGCGCTGGGCCAGCGCGCGTCGCGCTCCCTGGCTCATCAGCCAGGCCGGTGCCACGAAGCCGGTGAGTGGCCAGCCCTGTGATCGGAAGAGCTCTATGCCCTTATCCAGCCGCTGTGCTGCCTCGTTTTCGTCAAGGGCGTAGAACTCGCCTTCCCAGGTATAAAAGCGCCGCATGAACCAGTCGCGAGGCGTGCGCGGTGAGGGTGCATCGTCGCAATGGTAATAGCCGTGCAATGCCAGTTCATCGCCCATGGCTCGACGGCGCTGCAAGTTTTCGAGGAAAGCGCCATCGCGGCGACAATCACTGCGATGATGAAAGTCGGGCACAACCAACCAGGTGATAGGAATCGGGCCATGTCGACGTGCCAGGGCGTCGACCTTGGCCACGAAGTCGATGTAGTCGGGCCAGGTCTCCGGCGCGATATCGTGGAGGACGAGGGAAAGGTGACGATCAGCCATGCTGAAGACTCTCCGTGTTGACGCGTTGTCCGGTCAATTCACGATAATGATGCATCAGGCTGGAGACCACGATATCCCAGTCGTGATGGCGTTCGACATGCAGGCGGGCACGGCGTCCTTGTTCTTCGGGCGCATTGGCGCAGAGTTCGCGCACGGCGCGCGCCATGTCGTTCGCCGAGTGGGGTTCACATAGCAGTCCGCAGCCTAGGGGAACGTTCTCGGCCAGGGCGCCTGCGCGTGCCGCGACGACTGGAATGCCACTTGCCATGGCTTCCAGGGCGACCAGGCCGAACGTTTCCTGAGTGCCGGCATGAAGCAGCATGTCGCTGCTGGCCAGCCACTCGGCGACATCGACGGTGGCCGTGTAGCGGCCGATGACGCTGACGTTGTCGGGAACGCGTTGCGGCATCTGCGGCCCGATCAACAACAGGTGGTAACCTTTGCCAAGGCGCCGTGCCGTTTCCAGCAGGACCGGCAGGTTCTTCTCGCGGGAGCCGCGTCCCACGAAGATCAGCAGGCGCGTATTGTCGTCGAGTCCCAAACTCTGGCGGTAGGCCTCTTGGCGGCGCTGGGGCGAGAAGGTTTTCAAGTCGACCCCCAGCGGCTGCAGGGCGACATTGTCGAGGCCGAGGCCATGCAATTTATCGGCGATGACGCGGCTAGGCGCGAGGACACGATTGCAATGCCGATAGAGGTTTTCGACATAGCGCTCAAGGGCCATGCGCGTCCAATTGCCGAGACGGTTGCCGATCAGGCGAGGTAGGTCGGAATGATAAAATCCTACCACGGGCACGTCCAAGGCTCGGCCGGCATCAAGCGCGGCCCAGGCGGTGACGTAAGGATCGCCGGCTTCGATGATATCCGGCGCCAATTGGATCAATTTGCGTCGCCAGCCCTCGCGTTTCAGAGGAAAACGATAACCTTGGCTGAAGGGTAGTGGTGGCGCTGGGACTTCATGAATGGACTCACTAAACGCATGGTGGGCGCCGGGAATCACCAGGCTGGACGTCACGCCAGGCAGTGTCGCCAAGCGGTTGCGTTTGGCCTCGAGATAGGTACGCACCCCACCGCTGGCAGGGGCGTAGAACATCGTGATGTCGGCGATATGCAAAGCGTGACTCCTTGAAACCTTCCCGGTTGGTTACGGAGTGACCGCTCGGGCCCTGACGGGCTTGTCGTAGGAATGTCACCGCGCTGTCATGAGATTACGCTGGCACATGCCATGCCTTGCGTCCAATTCTTGTGACGCAAGGCATGGTCGGCTTCAGACGGCGGGACGTGCGACCAATGAGCGTGTCGCCTCGACGGCCTCGGCCAGTGCAACCTGAACGCTGTCGCCGAGCTTGTAACGCGGTTGGCCCTCGATCTGGATGCGGCCTTCCTTGTCGTCAATGACAACCTTGTCGCGTTCACTATGCATGAACGGAGCCGGGACGAACGCGGTGGCACCATTGGCGGAGAGACGAACCCGCATGCCCCCACGGTTGATGGCGATGATTTCGGCATCGAAGACTTCGCCGTTTTCGGCTGAGGAGCCGAGATAGCGCACGTAGAGCCAATCCTTGACGTCACGTTCCGCCATGCGGTTGAGACGCCGTCGCTCGGTAAGCTGCTCGGTCAATGCTTGGCTGGCCTCGGCGGGCGCGTCCTCACCCTTGAGTACTCGCTTGATCAAACGGTGATTGACCATGTCGCCGTACTTGCGGATGGGCGATGTCCAGGTGGCATATGCCGGAAGCCCCAGGCCGAAGTGCGGGCCAGGCTGAGCGGACATGTTGGTATAGCCCTGGAAACGGCGCAGACGTGCGTCGAGCCAGGCGTCTTCGCGTGCTTCCAGGGCGCGGCGCAGCTCGCGATAACGCGAGAGCTCCAGCAACTGTTCGCGTTCCACGCTGATGTCCTGGGCGGCCAGGAACTCGATCGCCTGATCGGCCTTCTCGGGCTCGAATGCCTGGTGGACGTTGAAGATGCCATGGCCCACGCGTGAGGCCAGCAGATCGGCACAGCAGGCGTTGGCCGCGATCATCGACTCCTCGATCATGCGCTGAGCGGTGCGGCGTTCCTCGATACGTACCGCCAGCACATTGCCCGCGTCATCGACGTCGAAGGCATAATCGGGACGGTCCTTGAACACCAGTGTGTGTTCCTCGCGCCATGCGTTGCGGGCCTGAGTCATCGCGGCCAGGGCCTTGAGCTGGGTGGCCATGGTCTCGTCGGCAGGGGCCCAATCGCCTTGGCCTTCCAGCCAGTCGGAGACCTGGTCGTACACCAGACGCGCATGCGAACGGACATTGGCGGCGAAGAATCGATAGTCGCCGAGGGTGCCGTCGCGCTGGATATCCAATGTGCAGACCAAGGTCGGGCGCTCTTCGCCTTCCTTCAGTGAGCACAGCTCGTTGGCCAGCGTTTCCGGCAGCATGGTGACGTTCTGGCCCGGTAGATACACCGTGAAGGCACGTGTCTGCGCTTCCAGGTCGACCGGATCGCCCTCGCGGACGTAGGCCGTGGGATCGGCGATCGCCACGCTGAGACGCCAGCCATCTTCGCGTGTCTCGATGTGCAGAGCGTCGTCCATATCGCGGGTCTTTTCACCGTCGATGGTGAAAAAGGGCGTCGCGGTCCAGTCCTCGCGCTCGAGACCTTCATCGTGCAGCGGCCACTGCTCGCCGAATTGCGGTGATGCCTGTTCCAGCGCATGGCGCGCCAGAGTCACGCGCCATGGCACGGCGGGGTTATCGGCCTTGACCACGAGCTCGTCGACCTGAGCGAAGAATCCGCGGTCGTCGGGCTTGAGCGGGTGGCGCACCAAGCGCGCTACGACCCAGTCGCCGTCTTCCAGGGTGCTCTCATCGAGTGAGTTCTTGAGGCGTGCGCGCAACTGGTTGTTGATCAAAGGATGGTCGGGAACGACGCTAAGGCGCCCCTCGCGCTTGACCAGTCGCGCCACGAAACGGTCGAGCCCCGCTTCGAGGAGCGTATCGGGCTCGACGGAGGTCTTGTCTCCCTCCTGCTTGATCAGCGAATCGACGCGGTCGCCATGTAGTACCTGCTTCATGGCGGGCGGTGGAACGAAATAGGAGGTGCCGTCCTCGGCTTCGAGAAAGCCGAAGCCGCGATCGGTGGCCTTGATCACCCCTTGAACACGCGGGGTGGTTTCACGAATCTGTTGCTTGAGCTGGGCAAGCGCGGAGTTGTTCTGCAGCATCGAGACACATTCGGTTGGGGGGAGTAGGCGATACTATACGGGTTCGTGTATCCCCCGCCAACCGACGCCTGGCGGGGAAAGCGGGGGATGCACGCGATGTCCTGCCAAGCGCTGGATCAGCGCAGCGCTCCATCAATCGCCGTATCGCCATCGAGCAGGGAAAACTCGCGCTGGCGCAGTTCGCGGTTGCGCACTACCTCGAGCAACGCATGCGCGACGTTGGCGCGTGAAATGCGGTTGTCATCGGTGTTGGCGATGTTGGTCGTGACGCGTTGCGTCGCGGCCTCGTCGGTCAGTCGGCCCGGCTTGAGAATCACATAAGGCACGCGGGATGCACGCAGATGAGCATCGGCGGCATGCTTGGCGGCCATGTAAGGGCGTAGCTTGGCCGGTGCCTCAAGCACTTGGTCGGCGCGCATCGCGCTGACCATGATGAAACGCCCGATACCCAGTGACGCGGCAAGATCGATCGCGCTCAGCGCGCCATAGAGATCAATCATCAGTGTCTTGTCGGGGCCGGTATGCGGACCCGATCCCGCCGCGAAAACCACTTGATCGCAGCCATAGAACGCCTTGCGGAAGTCACCTTCCAGATCGGCAAGCACCGTCTCGATACCGCGTTCCTGGAACCACGCCTGCTGCGACGTATCGCGGATCATCGCGCGAATCGGCACGTCGGCTTCATGCGCGAGTTCACAGAATTGGCGGCCGATCTGACCGTTGGCGCCGATCACTAGCGTCTTCATGGGGTTCTCCTCAGTGCTGTCGTTTCCGTGTGGCTACATTGCTGCAGGCTGTGCCGATGACTATTGCATGCGGTTCGCGGCGTCGGTAATCAAGCCCGCAAGACGCTTTTATATGCCAGCCTTGCTCTCATTTCTTTTCACTCCTCTCGTCACGTTCCTCAGCAGAGGTTTTTATCGGGTTTGTAACTTGATAGGTACCACTATAAGACCAATTGGTATTTGACTGGTATTAAAGAGGATCTATGTTGGTTATTTAGAACCCGACTTGAGAGGCCGTCTTCATGGATCCCCGTTTTGCTCAGATGACCCTCGACCCCGACCTGGCGACGCCGCTCTATCATCAGTTAGCGCGGCAACTGGGCGATGCCATCGAGGCGGGGGCCTGGCAGGCCGGTGAGGCCTTACCCTCCGAGCGCGCTTTGGCCGAAACGCTGGAGGTTTCGCGCATCACCGCGCGCAAGGCGCTGGAACGACTCGCCGAGCAGGGGCTGATTAGACGTACGCACGGTTCAGGCACGTTCATCGCGCCACGCTTCAATCAGCCACTGACGCGACTGACGAGCTTTTCGGAGCTACTGACTCAACGTGGCTTCACGCCCCGTTCGCGCTGGCTGTCTCGCCAGTTGGGCATGCCGAGTACCGAAGAAGCCTTGCGTCTCGGGCTGCGTGGCGGCACTCAGGTGGCGCGTCTCAAGCGTCTGCGCCTGGCCGACGATGTGGTGATGGCCGTCGAGGAAAGTTGCCTGCCCGAATCGATACTGCCCGAGCCGGAAGGTGTCGAGCAGTCGCTCTACGCGACGCTGGAAGCGCGAGGCAAGACGGTGGAACGCGCTCTGCAACATCTGACTGCCGTCAATGCCGACGCCGAACTGGCCGCGTTGGCCGAAGTGCCCAAAGGGGAGGCGTTGCTCAAGGTCACCCGCCTTGGCTACCTCGCCGACGGCACCCCGGCGGAATTAACCATCACTTACTGTCGTACCGACTACTACGACTTCATGGTCGAGCTTCATCGGGCTCGCTAGAAAGCAGAACTTCATCGGGCGCGATAAAGCATCGCGTAGTTTTGGGCGCGTTAAAAAGGCAAGCCAATGCATTACGGCAACATCCTCACCCCCGAGGGCTGGCGCTTGGGCGAGATCCACTGGCACGACGGACGTATCGCGCGCATCGATGGTGCACTGGCCGATCCCGCGACGAACGATGCGCCCTATATAATGCCCGGCTTCATCGACCTGCACGTGCATGGCGGCGGTGGCGCCGACACCATGGAAGGCGGCGAGGCGGTGACCACGCTGGCGCGTACGCATGCGCGCTTCGGCACCACCAGTCTACTGGCGACGACCATGACCGCCACCGACGCTGAGGTACGCCAAGTACTTGGTGAAATCGGTGCTTTGATGGAACAGCCATCCGGAAAGGGCGCACGCATTCTTGGCGTGCATCTTGAAGGGCCCTATATCAATCCCGGCAAGCTCGGTGCCCAGCCGCCTTACGCCCGGCCTGGTGAAATCGCCGAGATCGATGCGCTTTGTGAGTTGGCGCCGATTCGGCTAGTGACTCTGGCGCCGGAACTCTCTGGTCACTATGCGCTGATTCGCCACCTGAGTGAGCGCGGCGTGCGCGTGCAACTTGGTCATACCCTGGGCACCTACGAACAGGGCGTGGCGGCGATGGAACATGGCGCCTGCGGTTTCACCCATCTCTACAACGCCATGACCGGCCTGCATCATCGCCATCCCGGTATGGCGGGTGCCGCCTTGGCGCACGCCGATTTCGCCGAGCTAATCCCCGACTTGTTGCACGTCCATCCCGGAGCGATTCGCGTCGCGCTGAGAAGTATTCCACGCCTCTATGCGGTCACCGACTCGACCGCTGCCGCCGGCATGCCCGATGGCGAGTACCGGCTCGGCGAGCAGGCGGTGACCAAATGCCTGGGCGGGGTGCGCCTCGCCGACGGCACGCTCGCCGGGAGTACCCTGACCATGGATCAGGCGCTGCGCAATCTGGTCGAGATCGGCCTGTCGCTGGCCGAGGCCAGTGAACGCGTTTCGCGCCATCCCGCCGATTTTCTCGGCCTGCCTGAGCGCGGCCGACTGGCTGATGGCTGTTACGCCGACCTGGTGGTGCTCGATCGCGATCTGGCCGTCGACTGTGTCTACGTCGAGGGCCAGTGCGTGGCTGGCGATCATCCCCAAGACGCTTCAACGACCCGCCCAGGAGACGAAGCATGAGTTCGATGATGCTCAATGAAGCGCGTGATGCTCCCGAACGCGTCGCCGCTCAATTGACCCACAACGCCGAACCGCTGGCCGAACTCGGCGAGTGGCTGCGGCAATGCGACCCGCATGGTGTGGTCACCGTGGCGCGCGGTAGCTCCGACCATGCCGCCAATTACTTCGCCTATTCATGCATGCAGAGCCGAGGGATCCCGGTGGCCTCGCTGCCGCCGTCGCTCACCACCCTGGCGCGGGCGCCGTGGAAGCTTGACGGCCAGTTGGCGCTGGCGATCTCGCAGTCCGGCCAGAGCCCCGACCTGATCGAGACCCAAAAATCGCTGGCTGCCGGCGGTGCCCAGACGCTGGCGTTAGTCAATACGCCCCAGTCGCCGTTGGGCGAGGTCAGCGATCGCGAGATTGCGCTGCATGCCGGCGAGGAGCGCAGTGTCGCCGCGACCAAGAGCTACTTGGCCACGCTATCGGCCTGCGCTCAGTTGCTTGGCCACTGGAACCGGGACCGCGAATTGCTCGTCGCACTCGAGGCGCTACCCGCACGGCTGCGTGCGGCGGCCAAGCAGGACTGGTCGCCGGCCATAGAGGCACTGCGCGATGCCGACAAGCTGATGGTGGTAGGGCGCGGCGCTGGATTGGCCGTCGCTCAGGAAGCGGCGCTCAAGTTCAAGGAGACCTGCGCCCTCCAGGCTGAGCCGTTCAGCGGCGCCGAGGTCAAGCACGGCCCTATGGCGTTGATCGGCCCCGGCTATCCGGTGCTGGTATTCGCCCCGCCGGGATCCGAGCAGGCCGGCCTGCTCGAGCTCGCTGAGTGGCTTAAAAGCGTTGGTGCACGTGTGCTGCTGGCCGCCGACGAGGGTGTTGCCCAGCGTGAGCTGACAGTCACCGATGCCGGCCATGCGGCGCTTCAGCCGCTGTCGGTCATCCAAAGTTTCTACATCATGACCGCCCAACTGGCGGTGGCGCGAGGTCGCGACCCGGACCAACCGCGCCATCTCAAGAAGGTGACCCGTACCCGCTGAGCGTCGTCCATCGGTCTCAGGCAAACGATGCATAACCACTTTTCTATAACGACGTTCCTTACAACAACAACGCCGGAGGCAACATGGCTTCATCACTCGATATAAAGGCACCGGTGGACGGTGTCCTCGTCGCCCTCGACGCGGTGCCCGATCCGGTCTTTGCAGGCGGTACACTCGGCGAGGGCTTGGCCATCGATCCGCTAGGCAACACGCTGCATGCGCCTTGCGACGGCGAGATCGTACACTGCGCGCGTACCGCCCACGCGGTGACGCTTCGCAGTACGGGCGGCGTCGAGCTGCTGGTACATCTGGGGCTGGATACCGTCAATCTCGACGGTGCGGGCATCGAACTACTGGTCGAAGCCGGACAGTGGGTCGAGGCCGGAGAGCCGTTGCTACGTTTCGATGCCGACCAGGTCGCCCAGCAGGCGATGAGCCTGATCACGCCATTGATTATCGCCGAACCGTCCGGTTGGCGTCTGACGTCTCTCGACACACAGAAAAGCGGCGAAACGGTGCGCCAGGGCGAGGTGATCATGCGTCTCGAGGCGCCTGCCGCCTCCCCGAACGTCGCGCCGGAGTCGGACGAGGCATCGCCCCGGCAAACGCAGGAAGTGACCCGCGACGTTATCCTGGCCCTGGCGGCCGGACTGCACGCGCGGCCTGCGGCTCGGCTACGCGCCATCGCCCACGAACAGGATGTCGATCTCGAACTCGTCCACGACGAGACGCACGTCGATGCGCGTAGCCTGAGCCGGTTGATGAACATGGGGCTGGTGGAAGGTGACCGTGTGACACTGATCGCGCGAGGCGAATGTGCCACAACGGCGCTGGATGCTGCCGAACGGTTGCTGAGCGAAGCCGAGGCCGATGAGCCCGTGGCCAGTGCCGCCGAAGTGCCTACCGCCGAGGCCGGGGCAGGGCAGTTGGCTGGGCTCGTCGCCAGCCAGGGGCTCGTGGTCGGGCCGCTGCATCATTATGTGGCGGCATTGCCCACGGTGCCGCAAGCGGGCGACGATCCGGCACATGAGCGCGCGGCGCTGGGCGAGGCGTTGGAAAAAGTCGGTCATTCGCTCAAAACAGCGTTGGCGCAGGCCAAGCGCGGCGCGCGAAGTAGCGAGGCTGAGATCCTCGAGGCGCACTTGGCCTGGCTCGACGATCCGGCGCTACGCGAGGCCGCCGAAGGTTACATCGACAGCGGGCGCAGCGCCGGGCAGGCCTGGAAGGAGGCCCTCGATGACGAAGCGGCGCGTCTGCAGGCGACCGGCAATAAACTGCTGGCGGCGCGGGTTGCCGACCTGCGTGACCTGCAGCGCCAGGTAATGGCGTGCTTGGGTACGGCGTCGAGCATGCCGCAGGTGCCGGCTGGCGCCATCGTCATCGCCGACGATCTGACGCCCTCGGAACTGACGGCATTGGCCGCTCAGCGTCTGGCGGGCATCTGTCTGGTGGCGGGGGGTACCACGTCGCACGTGGCGATTCTCGCCCGTGCCCGGGGGCTGCCGTGCTTGGTGGCGATGGGCACGGTGCTGGAATCGGCCGAAGGCGACATGGCGATTCTCGATGCCGAACGCGGCCTGCTCGAACCACAGCCGGATAGCGCCAGTCTCGAGACCATGCGTAAACGCATCGCTGAAAGCGAGCGGGCCCGAGATGCAGACCGCGAATCGGCAAAGCAGCCTGCGACGACCCGTGATGGACGCACTATCGAGGTCTGCGCCAACGTCGCCGGCGGTGCCGAGGCGACTCTTGCCGCGCAGGACGGAGCCGACGGTATCGGCCTGCTGCGCAGCGAATTCCTGTTCCTCGATCGTGAAAGCGCGCCGAGCGTCGACGAGCAGCGCGGTGAATATCAGGCCGCGCTCGATGCATTGGGCGGCAAGCCGGTGGTCGTACGTACGCTGGATATTGGCGCCGACAAGCAACTTAGCTACCTACCGCTGCCCAGCGTTGCCAATCCAGCCCTGGGCGTGCGCGGCATTCGCTTGTGGGCTAGCCACGCCGAACTGCTGGAGAGTCAATTACGCGCTTTACTCGCGCTCCAGCCCCTCGATGCACTGCGCATCATGCTGCCGATGGTCAGTGGCGTCGGAGAGTTACGGGCGTTGCGCCAACGGCTGGAAACGCTGGCCGGGGAACTGGGCGTGAGTCGACTGCCGCAGCTCGGAGTGATGATCGAGGTGCCTTCGGCCGCACTGTGTGCTGCCAGCCTCGCCGCCGAAGCCGATTTCCTATCGGTCGGCACCAACGATCTGACGCAGTACACGCTGGCCATGGACCGCGAAGACCCCGGCCTCGCAGCACAACTCGATGTGCTGCATCCGGCGGTATTGCGGCTGATCAAGACAACCGTCGAAGGCGCTGCCGGACGTTGCCCCGTAGGCGTGTGCGGCGCCGCTGCCAGCGATCCGTTGGCATTGGCCGTGCTGGTGGCTCTGGGTGTCGACGAACTCTCGGTGGAGCCAAGCCGCGTGCCGGCGGTCAAGGCTTCATTGCGTGAGCTAGACGCTGGCGCACTCGCCGAGCAGCTGTCGGCCTGGTTGGATCTGGACGACGGCGCCACGGTGCGCGAGCGGCTCAAGTCCTGGCTGGAAGCACCGGTCGTTGCCTGACACCGCCACACCATTCGTGACAACAACAAAACTGGAGGAATCGATCATGCGACTCGATATCATGGGTGGCCTACAAAAGCTGGGGCGCTCGCTGATGTTGCCCATCGCGGTGCTGCCGGTCGCCGGCCTACTGCTGCGTCTGGGACAGCCGGACCTGCTCGACATCGCTTTCATCGCCAATGCCGGGGATGCGATCTTCGCCAATCTGGCGTTGATCTTCGCCATTGGCCTAGCGGTGGGTTTCGCCAATGATAGCAACGGCGCTGCGGGATTGGCGGGTGTCGTCGGTTACCTGGTGCTTGATGCGGTACTGCATACGCTCAACGAAGACATCAACATGGGCGTGCTGTCGGGCATCATCATCGGCACCGTGGCGGGCCTGCTCTATAACCGCTTCAAGGACATCAATCTACCCGACTATCTAGCGTTCTTCGGTGGGCGGCGCTTCATCCCGATCGTTACCGGGCTTGCCGCGGTCATCTTGGGGATGATCTTCGGGGTGATCTGGCCGACGGTGCAGACCGGCATCGATACCCTCGGCCAGTGGCTGATCGATGCCGGCGACCTGGGGCTCTTCGTCTACGGTGTGCTCAATCGCTTGCTGATCGTCACTGGGCTGCACCACGTACTCAACAGCTTCGTGTGGTTCGTGTTCGGCAGCTTCGATGGCGCGACCGGCGATCTTAACCGCTTCTTCGCTGGCGACCCCAGCGCGGGCAGTTTCATGGCGGGCTTTTTCCCGGTGATGATGTTCGGCCTTCCGGCAGCAGCGCTGGCGATGTATCACGCCGCGCCCAAAGGGCGGCGTGCCCAGGTTGGCGGCTTGTTGCTGTCGCTGGCGCTGACCGCCTTCCTGACCGGCGTCACCGAGCCGATCGAGTTCACCTTCATGTTCCTGGCGCCGTTTTTGTACGTGTTGCATGCGCTGTTCACCGGGCTCTCGCTGGTGCTCATGAACCTGCTAGACGTCAAATTGGGCTTCACCTTCTCGGCCGGGGCCTTCGACTATGCACTTTCCTACGGGCTATCGACCAACGGCTGGCTGATGATCCCGGTCGGGCTTTGTTACTTCGCGCTGTATTACGGGGTGTTCCGCTGGGCGATTGTACGCTTCGACCTGCCCACGCCGGGACGTGAACCGGAAACTGCAGGTACCAGCGCCGCGCCAGCCGATCTCGGCGAACGCGGTCCAGCGTTCGTGCACGCTCTGGGCGGGGCGGCCAATATGACTAGCGTGGGCGCCTGCACCACGCGTCTGCGGCTGGTGCTCGTCGACGACAAGGCCATCGACGAACCGGCACTCAAGCAGCTCGGCGCGCGCGGTGTGCTGCACCTTCGCGGCGGCGGCTTGCAAGTGATCCTCGGGCCGATAGCCGACGGCGTCGCCGACGAGATTCGCGCCGCGATGAATGCCCAAGGCGCCGCGCCGAGTGAGGCGCCAGCGGCCAGCGAGGGCAATGGGGCGGATGCGGCTAGCGTGGTGCGACTGAGTGCCGAACAGCGCGATCACTGGCTGACAGCTCTGGGCGGGAGCGGCAACGTTCAGGAAGCCACTACCGTGGCCATGACCCGCCTAAGGCTACGCCTCGGCGATGTCGCAAGTCTCGACGAAGCAACGCTCAAGACACTGGGCGCGCAAGGCATCCAACGCCTCGACGGCGGTCTGGTCCACGTGTTGCTCGGCGAACGCGCCCCCGGCGTGGCGGCGAGCCTTGGGGATCGCTGAACTCACCCCGCGTGGATGTTAAATATCTTGGGCCGGGCCGAAATGCCCGGCTTTTTTGTGCCTTGTGGGATGCCCAAATCGCCGTTTCACACTGATTTTGTCGCCTTCTACTGATGACCTTCGGCTCACTTAAATATCCGCTGCTGGCCGGCCAATGGGGACCCCGTTACAGAGTTTCTTCCAGGAGCTGGGACAGTCGCTTGTGGTGCAGGGCGTCGGCGGCTGCATCGTAGGAGGGGGCGTCCTTGGCCGTGAAACCATGGGCCGCGCCCTTGTAGAGCTCGGTGGTGAAGTGCACGCCAGCGGCGGCGAGGGCTTCGTCCAGACGGGCGATCTGTTCCGGGGGCAGCAGTTCGTCTTGGTCGGCGTGGCCGAAATAGACGCGCCCTTCGATGGTGCCGACGACGTTCACGGTGCTGTTCGGGTCGTCTGCCTCGGCCAGTCGCGCCGAATGAAAACCGGCCGCAGCTGCCACGCGGTCAGCGTGTTCGGCCGCCATGCGCAGCGCGAAGGCACCTGTCATGCAATAACCGACCACGCCGATCTTGCCGTCCGCGAACTCGGGCTCGTTGTCGATGCAGGCTAGCAGGGCGACGAAGTCGCGGGATTGTGCCTCGGGCGTGAGGTGGCCGGCATATTCGAGCAGCGTTGGCCGCACGTCCGGGTCGCGGAAGGACTTTCCCTCCGGCACGATGTGACCGCTCGCATCGCGGTAGTAGACGTTGGGCATCAATACGGCATAGCCGTTATTGGCGATTTGCTGGGCTTTCTCGTGGTAGCAGGGACGCAGGCCACCGATATCGGTGAACAGCACTACGGCCGGAAGGGGGCCATCGGCGTTCTCGGGCGTGAAGACGTGCGCGTCGATGGTGCCGTCGGCGGTGGGGACTTCGATAGCACGAGACATGGCTGAGCTCCGTATTGTCGATGGCGAATTAATTGATGCCATCAGAGGCGAATGTCACTAGAGACGAATCTAACCGGAGACAGGCTCGGTTGACGAGCCCGTGTCTTTCCCGCTGCGATGTTCATCCGCAGCTCCAGATAAATAAAACGTATAAGACTTGCAGTGAAATGCATTATTCGGACGACGAGCGGAAATGACACGCTTTCAAGTACATGCACCTGGTGCCAGCGCCACTTGAGAGCACCTGGAGGATCGCTTGCGTCGTCAGTTCGCTGCTAGTCAAACGTTGAGGAACACTAATGGAGCATTGCAACGATATCGCGCATCTTGCCCACGTCGAGATGCTGACAGATCGTTTTGAGGAGAGTCTGGATTTCTTCACCCGCGTTTATGGGCTGAAACTATCCGGGCAGGACGCGACCAGCGCCTACCTGCGTGCCTGGGACGACTACGAGTATGCTTCCCTGAAACTGACCCGGGCTGGGGCTACCGGAGTTGGGCACATTGCCTATCGCGCCGCATCTCCGGAGGCCCTGGAGCGACGAGTCAAGGCGATCGAGGCTTCAGGCTATACGACCCACGGCTGGATCGACGGCGATCAGAGCCATGGCAAGGCGTTTCGTTTCGAGGATCCGTTCGGGCACGTATTCGAGATCTACTACGACACGGTGTGGTATGCGCCGCAGGGAGATGCTGAACGCCCCGCCCTGAAGAATACCGCCTCGGCTTTCACCGGCGCCGCGCCTCGAAGGATCGATCATGTCAACCTGCTCGCTGAAGACGTGAGTGCATTTCGGCGCTTCATGGAAACATGCCTAGGCAGCCGCGTGACGGAGCTGATCCAGCTCGACAATGGTCGCCTCGGCGGATGCTGGTTCACGATCAACGACAAGAGCTACGACCTTGCCTGCACCGAAGAGCATGGTCGAGGTCAGGGGCGCTTGCACCATGTCACCTACGCCACCGACCAGCGCGAGGATATCCTGCGCGCTGCCGATATCTTCCTGCAAAACGGGGTGCATATCGAGACCGGCCCCCACAAGCATGCGGTTCAAGGCACCTTCTTTCTCTATGTGTGGGAGCCTGCGGGCAACCGTGTGGAACTGGCCAATGCCGGCGCTCGCCTGATCCTTGCGCCGGATTGGCAGCCTATCGTCTGGACTGAAGCCGAGCGTAAGAAAGGCCAAGCCTGGGGGATGAAGACCATCGAGACATTCCATACCCATGGCACGCCGCCGGTGAACGCGGATTGATCCCGCCTGAAGCGATTGACTGGACGTTTCTGATGCCAGGAAGTCGGCCGGTGTCCATCACTGGGCAGGCTCGTAGCGGCTGACTTCCAGCCCCGATCCTACCGGCAATAGCACGCTGGTCATGCCCGGCATGGCGCGGACGGCGGCAGCGTATTCTGCTTGGCCGCTGCTATCACCACCGCCGCCACGGATCATGTTGTCGGCCACCAGGATGGCGCCGGGGGCGAGCTTGTCGCGAAAGGCCTCGAAACTCGGCAGGTAAAGATCTTTCCAGTGATCGACGAGCACGAAGTCGAAAGGCCCGTCGAGGTCGTCGAGCAATGCCAGGGCGTCCCCCACTTGGTAATCGGCCCACTCGGTGAGCCCCGCGCCTGCGGCCATTTCCTTGGCAATCGTGGATTTTTCCGCTTCCAGCTCGATCGTGGTCACACGTCCGCCCGTGGCGCGGGCGGCATCGGCGAGCCAGAGTGTCGAGTAGCCCAGGGAGGTGCCCAGTTCGAGGATATGCGGTGCGTCGAGACTACTGGCCAGCAAGTTGATGAGGCGTCCAGTTGCCGGGCCCACGGCCATATGGCGATGCGGGCCACCCTTTCCTTGCTTTTCCTCTTCGATACGCTGGTGATAAAGGGCGAGGGCATGCCGCATGGCATCGTCCATATCGAGCCGGGGGTCGAAGGTAGACATGGATTCTCCTTGGAAGAGCTGCCCGCTTACGGTGAGCGGACAGCGCAGATTTAGAAGGCAATAGTTGGCACAACGGGCCCTGTTAGTACAGGCCGCGTTGATTTCGCTGAGTATGCACCATCTTTTCCAGGCGACGCGACGCACGCCGATATGCGGTAACCTTGGGGTGTCGAGAACCAACCGGGAAACCGCATGCAGCCTCATCTAATAGTCACGGATCTGGACAACACTCTGCTCAACGCCGAGCACGATCTCGATGAGTTGACCATCGAGACCTTTCAGGCCCTGGCCGCCGAGGGCCATCATCTGGCGCTGGCGTCGGGGCGTCACTTTCACGATATCACCGCGTTCCGCCAGCGGTTGGGCGTGCCGGCCTATATCTTGAGTACCAACGGCGCACATCTCTACGCACCTGACGATCACCTGATCGCCGAGCAGTGGGTGCCGGCCGAGTTGGTGCGGGCGTTGATAGAGCTGCCGCGCGATGCCGACATCCGGCTCAACCTGTATACCGGCGACGAGTGGTTGATCGATGCGTCGGCCCCTGAGTTGAAAGCCTTGCACGCACACACCGGTTTCCATTACCGGGTCGCCGATCTGGAAGCCCACGATGGCAACGGGGTGGGCAAGGTGTTGTGTATCGGCGATCCCGTCGCGCTGGCGTCGTTGGAACGGAGCATCAATGAGGCGCTAGGCACGCGGGTGCACGTGACCTATTCGATGGCCCATTCACTGGAGATCATGGCGGAAGGCGTCAATAAGGGGGCCACGCTGGAGCGTCTGTTGGCGCATCTCGAGCTACCCGCGACGCGCTGCCTGGCGTTCGGCGATAACCTCAATGACGCCGAGATGCTGGCGTTGGCCGGCCACGGCTTCATCGTGGAAAATGCCCACCCCGAATTGGTGCGGCGCGTTCCTGACGCCAAATGGATCGGTCATCATCACCCGTTCGGTGTTGCACAGCGGTTGCGGGAGTTCTTCGAGCTGAAGGTCACCGCCAGGTAAGCCGAGTTTCATTCATGTTCCCATGACAAGGAGTGTCATCGTGGGAGAACCGACGCACCACTACATGAGCGAATATGCGCGTAAAGTCTGGATCGCTGCCGGCATCGTCGCTGCCACCATGGCGATATTAGCCGCGCTCTGGTTCGGTTTCAGAATCCTGCTGATGGTCTTCGTCGGACTGTTGCTGGCATTGGCTTTTTCGCTGCCGGCAGGCTGGTTGTGCCGTCACAGCTTTCTTTCTCAGCGTTGGGCATTACTGGTCGTATTGTTCGTCGTTTCTGGCTTGTTTGCCGCCTTCAGCGTGAACTTCGCCTTCAGTATCAGCCAGCAATTCGAGCAGCTCGCCGAGACACTGCCCAGCTCGCTGGCCGATTTGAAACAAACGATAAGTCAGTGGCCGCTGGGATCGCAGCTTATCGAGCGGATAAGCGAGAATTCGGCGTCTGAGGGGGGATTGGGGAACTGGTCCGCACGGGCTTCCACCGTTTTCTCGACCACGTTGGGCGCATTGCTCAACGTTGTGGTGGTGGTGTTCATCGGGCTGTTCATTGCGTTCGATCCGGCGATTTATAAAGCAGGCGTATTGCGGCTCATTACCCCTTCTCGGCGCGAGGGCGCCGCCGATCTACTGGATGTCATCAAGCGTAAGCTTGCTTGGTGGCTATTAGGGCGGCTCACATCTATGTCCGTCGTGGGGTTACTGGTCGGCACTGGCCTTTGGATGTTGGGCATTCCCATGGCGTTGTCACTCGGCCTGCTGGCGGCATTGTTCTCGCTCATTCCTTATTTGGGGCCGCTTTTCTCGGCGATTCCTGCCTTGCTGGTGGCGTTCTCGATCGATTCCACGGCGATGTTGCATGTTGGCGTGCTTTATGTCGGCGTCCAGGCGCTGGAAAGTTATCTGATCACGCCGCTCATCCAGCGCGAGGCGGTCAGTATTCCACCTGGGCTTTTGTTGGTGATGCAAGTATGGCTGGGGTTGGTCGCTGGTTTGATAGGCGTGTTGGTCGCCGAACCACTGGTCGTGCTGGGTATGGTGCTTATCCATCGCTTGTATGTGAAAGGCTGGCTGGAGCAGAGAGGACATGCACTTGAGCGAACACCCAAGCCAGCCACCGACAAATAGGGGTGGCCGGCATTGATTCGCAGTGGTTGGCGGATAGCAGGCGGGTTAATGCACGCTGATCACGTGGCAGGGGGCGGTATGCGCGACCTTGTGCGAGACGCTGCCGACGACGAGTCCGGCGATGTCGCTCAAGCCACGGCTGCCCATGACGATGGCGTCGGCGTCTAACGTCTTGGCCTGTTCGGTGATCACCCGTGCCGGATCGCCCTGGTGCAGCGAGCCTTCGACATCGGTGATGCCGCGTGCGCCGGCGGCCTGAGTAGCGGCATCGAGCAGTTGCCGGCCGGCGCGCTCGAGTTGCTCGGTGCTGGCCTCCATTGACACCGCGCCCACGCCCCAGACGAGGAGAGTATCGTGGGCCAGCGATTCGGGAATATGCAGGATATGTAGGCGCGCACCGTCGGTGCTGGCCAGCTTGCAGGCGATATCGAGTGCCGTGCTGGCCGTTTCCGATCCGTCGACGGGAACCACGATGGTCGAGAACATGGCAACCTCCGTATGTGCTGGCATGAAAGGTGGCATTCGCGAAGCGCTTAGAGGCGATCGCGTGTGCACTCAATCTAGCCTAGTTGCCAAGTACGTACCGAATCGTGATCTGGATCAAGATGACGTGGATTGTTGATTATCGCTCTGCGTCTCCAGCCGGCGCAGGCGTTGCCAGAGTTCGCGGCGCAGGTCGGCGAGGCGCGGAGCTTCGCCCTCGTCGAAGGGAATCGGGCGTGTCATGCGCAGGGTGCGCAAGCCGAGCCGCGCGGTGAGAAGGCCCGTGCCGAGCCCTTGGCCGGCGCGAGTGGAAAGCTTGCCAGCCACGTTCATCGAGAGCAGATCCATCCCGGCATCCGTAGCGATCTCGCTGGCGCCGGCGAAAGCCATGTTGTAGAGCACTGCACGAAACAGACGCAGGCGGCTGGCGTAACCCAGTTCCAGGCCGTAGAGCGCGGCGAGACGGTCGATCAGGGCGATGTTGCGCCACGCCATCAAGGCCATGTCGAAAAATGTCACCGGGCTAACGGCGACCATGACGGCGGTTTCACTGGACATGCGCGCGATCAACCGGCGTGCCTGGCGATCGCGCGGGGCCAGGAGGTGATGCGCCAGCAGGGTGCGTGTTTCCTGTGCGTCGTGATGCGGCTGATGTGCGGCTTGAAAAGCGCGCCAGTGAGGATCGTCGTCGCCGAGTTGCATCTGGCGTCGCAAGCGTTCGGCGAGCGCCTGCATGTCCTGGGGCGTGGTCTCTTCCGGGGCATCGAGTTGGTCACGCAATTGGGTGTGCCTTTGCAGACGCCGCAGACGCCATAGCTCGCGTAATAGCGCCGCGGCACCCAAGCCCAGCCCCAAGAGGCCCAGCGCGCTCCAGGCGCCTGCCAGCCAATCGCCGCCGAGGGTGGCGGTATATAGCTGGCGTGCCACTTCCAAGCCGCCTAGTGCCAGGGCGCCGCCGAGTAGGGTCACGAGCCCCCAGCGTCGCTTGCGGGGTTTGCCCAGGCTGGCCTCGAGTGGCACGTCCGGTGCGGTGTCCTGTGTGGTCAGCGGATGAGAAACGCTGTCCGGGTGAAAGTGTTCCCCCGGCTCGGGGGCGGCCGTAAAGTGGGGCGGGGACTCAGGGTCGACGCGAAAACGTTGTCCGGGGCGCGGCTCGCTCATTTCAATTTATCTCCAATCAGCCAGTCGAGCGCTGCATCCATGCGTACATGCGGCAATTCGGGTGTGTCGCGATGCGGGGGCCGAAACGCCGTGAAGTCGAATCCCTGTCGTTCCCAGAAGTCGTGCTCAGGCAAGCGAGGTGGCACGTCGCCGGGGAACAGCAGTACGTCTTCGCCTTCCAGAGTGATGCCACGTAGGGCGGCGCGACGTTGGCCATCATTATCCACTTCGCGTGGCTCGGTGGCACGCACCGACGCCAAGGACAGTGCCTTCACCGGCACATCGGCATAGCGCAGATCCTTGAGTGGCTCGGCAAGCAGGGATTCGAGCAGCGCGACGACGTTGGGATGCTGTTCGGGCGTGACGTGGTCGGCCTTGGTCGCGGCGATGGCAAGACGGTCGATGCGCGGCGAGAACAGTCGGCTCATCAGGCTGCGCTTGCCGTAGTCGAAACTCCGCATCAGGGTGCTCAACGCTCGGGAAAGATCCTCGAAGCGTTCCGGACCGGCATTGAGCGCGCCCAGCACATCGACCAGCACGATCTGGCGGTCAAAGCGCCGGAAATGGTCACGGTAGAACGGTTTCACTACGTGACGGCGGTAATGATCGAACCGCCGTGCGAGGGTCTTGTAGACGCTCGTCTCGGGCAGAGCATCGAGCTCGGCGCGGTTGGCTTCGTTCACGCCGGGAAGTGGAAAAAATTGCAGTACCGGCGCATCTTCCAGGTCGCCCGGGAGTAGAAAGCGCCCCGGCTGCAGGTCGGCGAAGCCGGCCTCGCGCGAGGCGCGCAATGCCTCGGCGTAATGGCTGGCGATTTCGGCGAGTTGGTCTTCGTCGGCTTCGTCGTCCGGGGCCAGGGCCTCGGCGGCACTCAACCAGGTCGCGGCGAGGCGTTGGCGCTCTCTGCCCATGGCGGTCTTCTGCGCCTCGCTCCAACTGAGGAAGTCGTGCTCGAGCAGGGGCAGGTCGAGCAACCATTCACCGGGATAGTCGATCAAGTCGAGGGTGAGCGTTGCCGTATCGCCCAGCAGGCCCCGGGCTCGCCGCGTGCGATGCTTGATGGTCAGGCGCAGCTCACTGATGCCCCGGGTGGGAGCTGGCCAGTGAGGTGGTGTGCCGTCGAGGGAGGCCATGGCAGCGTCATAGGGGAAACGCGGCACGCCGAGGTCGGGCTGAGCGACGCGCTGGGCACCAAGCAGGCGACCCTCGCGGGCGGCACGCAACAAATCGAGACGTGCTTCCAGGCCTGCATGACGCAACTGATGCACCAGCGAGGTCAGAAAAGCCGTCTTGCCGGCTCGGGAAAGGCCGGTGACGGCGAGACGCAGTTGGCGGTCGCGGCCGCGCTCGATGAAATTGTGCAGTTCCTGGGTCAGGTGACGTCGCATTACGGTATCCGACTGAAGTTCTGCGTCGAATGTGCGGGTGAATCGTGCCCAAGGCAAGAGGCGATAGTCTCTTCAAATAGGAATAATTGTCATTATTGATGCGAATGGTCGCTATCTTGACGCTAACATAGCGCTCGAAGCCGCGAACTCGTCGGCTCTCTTCACATCGAATCCATAGAGGACTAAAATGGTCCTCAATAGAGAACCCGTGGAGTGAGGGCATGTTGAAGCTTTCCAAGCTAACCGACTATGCCGCCGTGGTAATGGCGCAGATCGCGCGTTATCCGGAGCAGGCACACGCTGCCACCGAACTGGCTGATGCGGTGCAGTTGCCACACCCCACTGTCAGCAAGACGTTGAAGATGCTGGTGAGAGCCGGGCTTCTGGAATCGCGGCGCGGTTCGTTGGGCGGTTATCGGTTGGCGCGACCGGCAGCGTCCATTACTGCCTCCGATATCATCGGCGCCATTGAAGGGCCGGTGGCGATGACCGAGTGCAGCCATGCCGATGGCGACTGTGATCTGGTCGCTACCTGCGGCGTCGCCGATAACTGGCAGCGTGTCTCGCTGGCGATTCGCACCTTGCTCGACAGCGTGACCTTGGCGCATCTAGCCCAGGAAGCACCGCTGAAACTGCCCGTTCAATTGCCCATACAGAGCGTGACCTTGGCGAGTCGTGCCGAGGTTTGATCATACGATATCGGGGCCGTGGCGATGGCCACGAGCCGAGAGCATACCGCTCGGGAGGAGAGACACCATGGCAAGTCAGGAAATGGAAGAGCTTGTTCAGCGCGAATATACCCAAGGGTTCGTGACCGACATCGAAAGCGATACCGTACCGCCTGGGCTGGATGAAAGCACCATCGCCTTCATCTCGAACAAGAAAGGCGAGCCCGAATGGATGCTGGAATGGCGCCTGGAGGCTTATCGCCAATGGTTGACGATGACCACGCCTTCCTGGGCGCATCTCGACTATCCGCCCATCGATTATCAAGCGATCTCCTATTACAGCGCGCCCAAAAAGCAGGAAGACAAGCCGCAGAGCCTCGACGAGGTCGATCCCAAGCTCCTGGAAACCTATGAGAAGTTGGGGATTCCGCTGCACGAGCGTGCGGCGCTGGCCGGGGTCGCGGTGGATGCGGTGTTCGACTCCGTCTCCGTGACGACCACCTTCAAGGAGAAGCTGGCGGAAGCGGGTGTCATCTTCTGCTCGATCTCCGAGGCGATTCGCGAGTACCCGGAGTTGGTGCGCCAGTACTTGGGCAGTGTCGTGCCTCAGGGCGATAACTACTTCGCCGCACTCAACTCGGCGGTGTTCACCGACGGTTCCTTCGTCTATGTGCCTGAAGGCGTCGAGTGCCCCATGGAGCTGTCCACCTATTTCCGCATCAACGCGGCGAATACCGGCCAGTTCGAGCGCACGCTGATCGTCTGCGACAAGCGCGCCCAGGTGTCCTATCTGGAAGGTTGCACCGCGCCGCAGCGCGACGAGAACCAGCTGCACGCGGCGGTGGTCGAGCTGGTGGCGCTGGAAGACGCCAACATCAAGTATTCGACGGTGCAGAACTGGTATCCCGGTGATGAAGATGGCAAGGGTGGCATCTACAACTTTGTCACCAAGCGCGGCGATTGCCGGGGCGATCGCTCCAAGATCAGCTGGACGCAGGTCGAGACCGGTTCGGCGATCACCTGGAAGTATCCGTCCTGCATGCTGCGCGGCAAGGACAGTGTCGGTGAGTTCTATTCCGTGGCGGTGACCAACGGTCGCCAGCAGGCCGACACCGGCACCAAGATGATTCATATCGGCGAAGGGACGCGCTCCACCATCATCTCCAAGGGGATTGCCGCCGGTCGCAGTGATCAGGCGTATCGTGGCCTGGTCAAAGTCGGGCCGCGGGCCAAGGGCGCGCGTAACTTCACGCAGTGCGATTCGCTGTTGATCGGTGATCGCTGTGGCGCGCATACCTTCCCGTATCAGGAAATCGGCAACAGCACGGCGACCGTGGAGCATGAGGCGACCACTTCGAAGATCGGCGAGGATCAATTGTTTTACTGCCAGGCGCGCGGTATTTCCGAAGAAGATGCCGTCAACATGATCGTCAATGGCTTCTGCAAGGACGTCTTCCAGGAGCTACCGATGGAATTCGCAGTGGAAGCCGAGGCGCTTCTCAATGTGACGCTGGAAGGGGCAGTCGGGTAACGCGCCCGATATGCCATCAGGCGCACAGTCAAGGTCTCAATCCATGTATCGAAGTCGCCGGGCGACTCGAACGCAAGCAAGGTATCAAGATGCTCGAAGTCAAAGATCTGTATGTCACGGTGGAAGGTTCGGAAATCCTCAAGGGGCTGAACTTGACCGTCAATCCCGGCGAGGTTCATGCCTTGATGGGTCCCAACGGGGCGGGTAAGTCGACGCTCTCGGCGGTGATCGCAGGTAAGGATGGTTACGAGGTAACCAGCGGGGAGATACTGTTCGAAGGCAAGAACCTGCTGGAAATGGAAATCGAAGAGCGCGCGTTGGCCGGCATTCTGCTGGGTTTCCAGTACCCCGTGGAAATTCCGGGCGTCAAGAACATCTATCTGCTCAAGGCGGCGCTCAACGCTCAGCGCGTCGCGCATGGTGAAGAGGAAATTCCGGCGCCGGAATTCATGAAGCTGGTACGCGAACAGTTGAGCTTCATGAAGATGGACGGCAGCTTCTTGCAGCGTGCGGTCAACGAGGGATTCTCGGGCGGCGAGAAGAAGCGCAACGAGATCCTGCAGATGCTGGTGTTGCAGCCCAAGCTGGCGATGCTTGACGAGATCGACTCGGGGCTTGATATCGACGCCATGAAGGTGGTCGCTGAGGGCATCAATTCGCTGCGCAATGCCGATCGCGCGATTCTCATGGTGACGCACTATCAGCGTCTGCTTGAGCATATCGTGCCGGATCGCGTCCATGTCCTGGTGGACGGCCGTATCGTCAAGTCCGGCGATAAGGATCTTGCCAACGAGCTTGAGGCTCGTGGGTATGAATGGGTGCTGGAGGAGTCTGCGGCATGAGTGCAGCACACGCTTTTCTACAGCGGCTCGGCGAGCGAGCCGATGACGAGCCGACCTGGGTGGCGGCACGCCGCCAGGCCGGGGCGGCACGCTTCGAAGCCTTGGGATTTCCTACCAAGCGTGACGAGGCCTGGAAATATACCGACGTTCGGCGCATCGCCGAAGGCGAATTCACGCTGGCCGATGACGCCGAGCTCGATGAGGCGCGTTTCGCGGCACTCGGCATGCCGCTGGACGCACATCGCCTGGTATTCGTCGATGGCGTCTTCTCGTCGGCCTTGTCAGATCTGACGGGGCTGCCCGACGGCGTTTCCGTCGAGCCGTTGACCACGGCGATGCGCACTAACCACGAGGCAATCGGCGGCGCCATCGGACGCCTGGCGGGGGTCGACTTCTCGCCGTTCACCGCGCTCAATGTGGCGCTTTCCGAGGAAGGCGCGGTCGTGCGCATCGGTCAGGGCGTCGTGGTCGACAAACCGATCTATGTGGTCTTCGCCTCGCGCGCCAATGAATCGGCGCGGATGAGTCATCCGCGTGTATTGGTGATGGCCGGAGCGCGTAGCCAGGCCACGGTGATCGAGCATTACGCCGGCGAGGCGGGTGCGGCCAACTTCACCAACGTGGTCAGCGAAGTCATGCTTGAACGTGGCGCCATCGTCGATCACTACAAGCTGCAGGAAGCCTCGAGTGAGGACCTGCACGTGGCGAGCATCCATGTCGAGCAGGGCCGCGATTCGCGCTTTACGTCGTTCAACCTGAACCTGGGCGGCGCGCTGGTGCGCACCGACTTGGTCACCGACCTCAACGCGCAAGGTGCGGAGACCAATTACAACGGGTTGTTCTTCGTCCAGGGTCGTCAGCACGTCGACAATCACACTCTGGTCAACCACAACGCGCCGAACACATTCTCCAACGAAAACTACAAGGGCATTCTCAACGACCGTGCCCGGGGCGTTTTCAACGGCAAGGTGGTCGTCAAGCGCGATAGCCAGCAGATCGAGGCGTATCAGAACAACGCCAACCTGCTGTTGTCCGACCGCGCCGAGATCGATACCAAGCCGGAGTTGGAAATCTATGCCGACGACGTCAAGTGCTCGCACGGTGCGACGACCGGCCAGCTCGACGAAGAGGCCGTCTTCGCATTGCGTACGCGCGGCATTGACGAGCAAATGGCGCGCGGTCTCTTGACGTTGGCATTCGCTGGCGAGGTGATGGATCAGGTGCGTCTGCCGGGCATTGCCGAGCGTGTCGAGCGTGCCGTGGCAGGGAAATTGCCCGAGCGCTTCAATCTCGCGGATTTGGTCGAGGTTTCCGACGCGCTTGAGGAGGCCTGAGCACATGAATGCCTTTGCCGAGACGATGCTGGATGTGGCGCGTGTGCGTAGCGACTTCCCGATCCTCGAACGGGAAGTCCACGGCAAGCCGTTGATCTATCTGGACAACGCGGCGACCAGTCAGACGCCAACGGCGGTCATCGACACGTTGGACGATTACTATCGGCGCTATAACGCCAACATCCATCGCGGGCTGCATACCCTGGCTGACGAGGCCACGGCGGCTTACGAGGGCACACGCGAGAAGGTGCGTGCCTGGCTAGGGGCGGCGTCGCATCGCGAGATCGTCTTCACGCGTGGCACCACTGAGGCGATCAATCTGGTTGCCAATAGCTGGGGGCGGGCCAATCTGCAGCCGGGTGACGAGATCATCGTCTCGTTGATGGAGCATCATTCGAATATCGTGCCTTGGCAGATGCTGTCCGAGGCGCTGGACGTCACGCTCAAGGTGATTCCGGTCGACGAGCGCGGCGTTCTCGATCAAGCGGCTTATCGGGACATGCTGGGCGAGCGCACACGTCTGGTGTGCGTCAATCACGTCTCGAATGCGCTGGGCACCGTCAATCCAGTGGCGGAAATGGCGCGTGCGGCGCATGAGCATGGCGCCCTGATCCTGGTCGACGGTGCCCAGGCGGTGCCGCATCAACGCGTCGATGTTCAGGCACTGGACGTCGACTTCTATGCGTTCTCGGGACACAAGGCGTATGGCCCCACCGGCGTGGGTGCGCTCTATGGTCGTGAGGCCTTGCTCGAGGCGATGCCGCCTTGGCAGGGCGGGGGCGAGATGATCAGCCGCGTGTCCTTCGAGAAGGGCACGGTTTACAGCGAGATTCCACATAAGTTCGAAGCCGGCACACCGGCTATTGCGGAAGTGATCGCCCTGGGGGCGGCGCTCGACTGGATAGCGGATACCGGCATCGACCTGATGGCGGCGTGGGAGCATCACTTGCTCGAGCGTGCCACCGACAAGCTGCAGGAGGTCGATGGCCTGCGCATGATCGGCACGGCGCCGGACAAGGTGAGCGTGCTGTCGTTCGTGGTCGACGGCGCGCATTCCCAGGATATCGGTCTGCTGATCGATCAGCTTGGCGTGGCGATCCGTACCGGGCATCATTGTGCCCAGCCGATGCTTGCCAGCATGGGGCTCGACGCGACTTGCCGCGCCTCTCTGGCAGCATACAACACGCCAGAAGAGGTCGATGCGTTCGTCGAGGCCTTACAGAAAGTCATCGCTATGGTGCGCTAACGGAGACGGCATGGATCAACTGCGAAGCCTCTACAAGGGGCAGGAAATGCCCTTGCAGCGCGATGTCGAGGCGATCTCGATTCCCTTCGGCAAGAGCGTGACCTTGACCGAGGACAGTATCGTCTCGGTGATGCAGGCCAAGGGCGGAACCGTCAGTGTCGGTTTCGAGGGACGCATGTTCCTGATCGAGGGGCACGACCTCGATGCCTTGGGGCTCGAGGCAGTGTCGCGTGCGTCTCTCCCCGAAGGGGCCAGCGACGAGCAGCTCGAGGCCTTCATATGGGCGCAGCTGCGCACCTGTTTCGACCCGGAAATTCCAGTCAATATCGTCGATCTGGGACTGGTCTACGGATGCCGTATCGAGCATCTTCTGAGTGGCGAGACCATGGTGACCATTCGCATGACATTGACGGCGCCGGGCTGTGGCATGGGTGAGGTGATCGCCGAAGATGCCCGACGCAAGCTCCAGGGCGCTGCGCAAGTGTCCAAGGTGCATGTCGAGATCGTTTTCGACCCTCCCTGGAGCCGTGAGATGATGACGGAGGAGGCGAGGCTGGAACTGGGCATGTTCTAGGACAAAGCCTTCATCGCTCTCTTTCTCATGGTGGGGCGTGGCTCACGCCCCTTATTCGTTGGAGATCCGCATGCCGCGAGAAAACGGTCGCCGGGGGCTGATCCGGTGGGGATGGCGACTGCTCAAGTGGTGTCTTGTCGGCGTGATCTTCATGTTCGTCGTGGTGGTGGTGCTCAACATCTGGGTGTTCGCCAAGACGACTGGCCGTATTCATCACGACACGCTTGTATGCGACGCTGAGCCGGTCGGGTTGGTCTTCGGGACCGCCGAAGGACTTCGTGGCGGCGGCCACAACCCCTATTTCTCTGCACGCATGGAAGCCGCGGCGCAATTGCTGCGTCTGGGGCGTGTCCAGCACCTCTTGTTGTCTGGTGACAACCGCACGCGCTACTACAACGAGCCTGTTTCGATGTGGCGCTCATTGCGTACTCGTAACGTCGGTAGTGACGATATGACCCTCGACTATGCTGGTTTCAGCACCTTCGACAGCGTGGTGCGGGCCCGCCGTGTCTTCGGGGCCGAGCACGTATTGTTGATATCGCAGGCATGGCACTTGCCGCGTGCCCTGTTCATCGCCGATGCGGTCGGCTTGAAGGCGGAGGGATGCGCCGTGCCAGATGGTCGGGTCGGGGGCGAGTGGCAGCTTTGGCTGCGCGAATGGCTGGCACGCGCAGCGACCGTCGGTGATATCTATCTGTGGGGAAGGGTGCCTTACTTTCTCGGGCCGCCTGAAACGTTGCCTATCCGCAAGAAGGAGGAGTAGTGAAGGTGCTCGAGACCGGGATCAGCGCTTATGCTGTGCGTTGAGCTCGCGGATCAACGCCCGACAGTTCTTCCAGCAGCGCTCCAGCGCCGGCTCTACGTCATCCGGGAGGGGATGGGTGAATGCCGTGCCCATCGCCTGCATCAACACGCGCTCTTGCTCGAGTAGCTCGCCTAGCAGCACCTGACTGTCATTGCCCACGAAACTCTTGATGCGACTCCACAGCCAGAGGTAGTCATCGCGCTCCACGTCGGCATCGCGTGGCAGGATATCGAGATGTTCCTTGGCAAGTTTTTGCAGCTCGCGCATGGCCTGGCCGCGCTCTTCATAGTGCGGCTTCAGACGATCGCGCAGCGCAGGGCGCAGGCGCTCGAAATTGTCCTGGAAATAATCGAGACTATCGGCCAGCGCTTCCAGCACGCTGTCCATCGCCACTTGGCGATTATCGAGAAACATGGGCGGTCACCTCCTCCGGTGACGCAAATTGTGCGGGTGGAAACAGCGTTTTGCTACCCCGGCGGAAAGAAAATTTCCCCTGTGGCACGGCGCACGACGAATGCCGCGCTCAGCCCTTGGGTTTGGGAGGCGCCTTGCGCGGGGTGACACCATTTTTCGCGATGTAGTCGATGATCTGTCCGGCAATATCCTTGCCTGTGGCGGTTTCGATACCTTGCAAGCCCGGTGAGGAATTGACCTCCATGATCACGGGGCCGTGATTGGAGCGTAGTAGATCCACACCGGCGACGCGCAGGCCCATCGCCTTGGCGGCGCGGATGGCCGTGGAGCGTTCTTCCGGGGTGATACGTATGACGCTGGCGGTGCCGCCACGGTGAAGGTTGGAACGGAACTCACCTTCGAGCGCCTGACGCTTCATGGCGGCGACAACCTTGTCGCCAATCACCAGGCAGCGCACATCGGCGCCCTTGGCCTCCTTGATGTACTCCTGGACCATGATGTTGGCTTTCATGCCCATGAAGGCCTGGATGACCGATTCGGCGGCCTGGTTGGTTTCCGCCAGAACCACGCCGATGCCCTGAGTCCCCTCGAGCAGTTTGATGACCAGCGGTGCGCCCTTGACCATGGTGATGAGGTCAGGAATATCGTCCGGTGAATGGGCGAACCCAGTGACCGGTAGCCCCAGCCCCTTGCGTGACAGCAATTGCAGTGAGCGTAGCTTGTCGCGCGAACGCGTGATCGAGACCGAGTCGTTGAGCACATAGGTACTCATCATCTCGAACTGACGCAACACGGCGCAGCCGTAGAAGGTGACGGACGCGCCGATGCGCGGCACGATAGCGTCAAACGGTTCGATTTCCTCGCCTTTGTAGTGAATCGACGGCCGATGTGAAGCGATGTTCATATAGCAGCGTAGCGTATCGACCACCCGGGCAGTGTGCCCGCGCGCTTCGGCAGCCTCGATCAGACGCCGTGTGGAGTACAGTCTGCGATTACGTGAAAGAATGCCGATGTGCATGGTCGTCTCCACTCGATAGCGATGCCGGCGGGATCAGGGTTCGCCGTGCAGGAAGGCCGCGCCGGGCGCGACCAAAAGGCGGCGCAATGCGCGCCGTCCAAGCAGCATGGGGTGGCGCATGCTACGCCGGTCGGTCAAGGTCAGCTCGATAGGATAGTCGAGCCCCCCGAGTTGCATTTGCGTTCGGATGACGTAGCGCCATTGCTCGAACCCGTTGGAGTTCTTGACCTTGCGGTGGTCGTAAAGCGGTAGTTCCAGCGTATGCACTGGGGCGTCGGGCCCGCCGCTGCGCGTGATGAAACGAACCCAAAGATGCTCTTGCCGCTCGAATGTCTCGATGTTTTCGGCGTGCAATGCCGAGGTGCGCGCCCCCGTATCGATTTTAGCGCACAGCGTCAGCCCCAGCTCCGGCAGGGTGACCATTTCGCGCCGACCGATGACAGCCTTGGCTTGATAGGGCAGTGCTTTCATGCATCAACGATCCAGTTCGGCCAAGCGCAAGCCGATAGGAGAGTCGGCACTCGCTTGGCGCAGCGTCATTAATACCGGTAGGCGCAAGCGTGGCACAAGCGCCAGGTCACGTACCAGTGCGGTAAAGTTTGCTTGTGGCGTTTCCGCTAGTCGTGTGAGAAACCGCGGCAAGCGTTGCTCATCCTCAAGATGCACCCAGCCGCGCGCGGCGATGGCGGCGAGTACATCGGGGCCACAGGCCGCTGGGTCGTCGAGTAGCGTATCGTACCAGGCACCGACCCGTGAATCGCGACTGCCGCCCAGAGCGCGAATTACTGCGCATACGGTTTCGAGATCCCCTGAGCGCGCTGCTTGTTCGGCGCGTTCGCGAAGCGGCTCCACGCATGCCGAAGCCAAGTCTTGATGTTCCATACAGTAGCAAAGCGGTTGCAGGACCTCGACCGGTAGCGCGGGGATGCGCTCAGCCAAGCGAGCCTCTTCACCACTTTCGAGGCGGGCCACGAGATCGGCAATTCCCTGCAGGCCGAGCATTTGCCAGTTGACGCTGGTGTCGGCATCGATCAGGTAGGCGTAGACGAGCGCGTGGTGCTTGCTGGCCGGTTGGGCAAAGTCGCGGGCGGCCTGGGCATGCAACACGGCCTGTTGCGTGAGCTCGGGATTAAAGACCAAGGGATTGTCGCGCATCAAGTTGTCGATGTGCGGTGCATCGTCGCGCCCGACGCTTTCCACCGTGCGCCCCAGGGTCTCGACCAAGCGTTCGAGGAAGGCGTCGCGTGGTCCGGGGACCAGCATGCCTTGCTCATCCAAGGGCAAAGCCAAGAACCAGATCAAGGGCTCGCTTGCGGTATCGTTGCCCAGGCGGAAAGCGCATGCCAGGCGCGCTTGGCCGTTCCAGGGCAAAGGCCAGGGGGTGGCGCCGGCTTCGAATTCGGTGAGCCGAGAGAATTCGAAAGGCGCGATGCGGCGCCCCATGTCGAAAAGGCGTACTTCCGCACCGGTACGTTGGAAAAATTCACTGAGCGTGGTGATCGACTGCATGCTGCCTCCGGGATCGAGGCCGGCACTGTAGCGTTCAAGGATGGCGCTGACCAGCCCAGATTGGTCAAAAAATAAACGCTTTCTGCCAGGCGGCGTCACCCAAGGCCAAACGAAGGTTGTCCCACGTTTATCCACAATCCCGTCCCAATGAACTGTGGGTAAACGACGTCTTGAGGATAAAACGTCGACGAGGTGGTCAATCGCCCAGGGGGAACGCGATAATGGGCCTGTATTTACCCCTTCCAGGAGACGAGATGACGGCTCATGACGCCTTGATGAAGGCATTGGAAAACTTGGTCGCGACATTGCGCAGTGTCGATATGTGGCGAGTGGAGGAGCCATCCGCAGCGGCTTTCGCCAGTCAGCAGCCATTTTGCGTCGATACCATGGCGATGCCGCAGTGGCTGCGCTATGTCTTCGTGGCGCGGCTTGAAACGCTGGCCGAAGCCGAGTCACCGTTACCGGCGTCCTGCGATGTAGCGCCCGCTGTGGATACCTGGCTGAAGGACGCCTCGCCCAGCGTGCGTCGCGTGGTCACCGAAGCCGTGGCCGAGGTGGATCGGGTCGTCACCGAGGCGTGATGTACATGGCCAGACACTAAAACGCCGGGCGAGAGCCCGGCGTTATATCAACGTACTCACGCGTCTTACTTAGAAGCGATAGCTGAGACCGCCACCCACGGTGACCGGGTCCAGATCGACCGAGCCGGCTGAGCTGCCATTGATGTCGATGTCGGAGTCCACATCGGTGTAGCTGGCGAAGCCATTGAAGGCCAGGTTCTCGGTCACGAACAGGTCGACGCCTAGTTCACCGACAGCACCCCAGGATTCGTCCATATCGGCGCTCTGACCGTTGGCGAGGTTTTCGCTGGAGAACTTGGTGTAGTTGACACCGGCGCCGGCATAGGGCTGAACGCGCGAGTCAGTGCCACCCAGCGGATAGTATTGCAGCGTCAGATTGATCGGGCGCTGCTCGAAGTCGCCGTCGACCCCATTGGCCGAGAAGTCGTGCTCGAACTTTTCGCTGGAGCTTAGAGCGACACCCATCTTGTCGTGGAAGAGGTAGCCGATGCTACCCATGAAACCACTCTCGTCGTCGACATGGCTGTCATCCATATCGCTCTTGGCGATATCGCCGCGTACGAAGAAGTCGCCTGCGTCATAGGCGAGAGCGGCTTGGGTACCGAAAGCGCAGGTGCCGGCCAGTACGAGAGCGGAAAAAAGTTTGGTCTTGGTCATGGGACACTCCTTTGGGTTACAGCGCCGTATCGAACGGCGTTTCCGTATCAACGCTTGCAGTATAGGAAACAGTGTTTTTTAAGTCCAGCAGAATTTTCAAACACTGTTTTCTTCCGTTGTGCGAGTCTAATCCACCATGATGGGAGAGTTCGGCATTATGCGGCTGTCGTACCATCGAAATGTTCGAATTCGCCAAGCGGGTGAAAAAGCTCTTAACTACCAAGTGACCCATTACGAAGGTGCACGTTGATGGGAAGAGGCTCACGGACCGGTGTGGTTGGGCCGGTCCTGGTGCGGGTTGGAGATGGCGACGTTGAGTCGAGGTTGATCGTGGCAAGCTAAAAGCGGAGGGAGAGATGGAATTATCATCGTCGACGGGCGAGGAGGGACAGAGAGAAGAGCCCGGTACTGGTTGGTTGTTGTCCATCGTGGTGCCTGTCATGAACGAAGAGGCCGCCATTCCGGGGTTCATGCAGGCGATCTGTGACGCGCTTGATGGCCATATTGCGCAGTGGGAAGTGCTCTTCATCGATGATGGGTCGCAGGATGCGACCCTGACAAGCTTGCGCCACGCATATGAGCGGGACGCTCGCGTACGCTATCTTTCGTTGACCCGTAACTTCGGCAAGGAGGCGGCGCTGTCGGCGGGGCTAGCGCATGCGCGTGGCGATGCCATCGTACCCATGGATGTCGACCTCCAGGACCCGCCAGAGGTGATTATCGAATTCGTACGCCTGTGGCGTGAGGAAGACTATGACATGGTCTATGGCGTACGCGGCACCCGTGACGAGGACACGCATACCAAACGTGCCACCGCCGGCTTGTTCTATCGCTTCTTCAACCGTATGGCAGAGACGCCGATTCCGCGTAACGCGGGAGATTTCCGGCTCATGGATCGGTGCGTGGTCGACGCCATCAACCGCTTGCCGGAACGCAGTCGGTTCATGAAGGGGTTATTCTCCTGGCCGGGGTATCGCACCACCGGGGTTTACTACGCACGCCCTTCCCGCGAGACGGGGCAGAGTAAATTCAACTACTGGAAACTGTGGAACTTCGCCCTGGATGGCGTGGTGAGTTTTTCCACCTGGCCGTTGCGGATCTGGTCCTACTTCGGTGCAGTGATCGCCTTGATCGCTTTCTTGTACATCGTGTTGCTGGTGGGGCGTGTAGTGCTATTTGGCAGCGACGTGCCCGGCTATGCGTCGCTGATGACGGCGATCCTGTTTTTCGGCGGCATGCAATTGTTGTCGATCGGCGTGCTGGGGGAATACGTGGGACGCCTCTTCATCGAGGCCAAGCATCGGCCGCTCTACCTGGTTGCCGAAGATAGCGATACGCCACGATCATCGCGCCGTCGAGGAGATAACGAGCCATGAGTCGGCTGGCGGGAGAGGCCGGAACCGCTGCGCGCTTCGGGCTCGTCGGGGTCATTGCCACAGGGAGCCATTTGCTGGTGGCGGGCGTGCTGCTCGGGCTCTGGCCGGGGATGTCCGAATTCGTGGCGAATCTCGTGGCATTTTTGGCGGCTTTTCAGGTGTCGTTGATCGGGCATCGACGGGTTACCTTTCGTCGGCGTGGCCGGGCAACGCGTTTTTTCCTGGTGGCGGCGTTGGGATTCGCTCTTAATAACGGGGTATTGGCCGCCTTGTTGGCCGTAACCCCGCTAAGCGGCTTTATCGCCGTGGCGATCGCGACATTGATGGTGCCGGTGCTCACTTACCTGGCATCGCGCTTCTGGGCCTTCGGCGAGCCACCGTGACTGACCATCAAAAAGGGCTCCCGCAGGAGCCCTTTCACTACTCGGAGTGCGCTATACGCGCTCTTTTAGCGAGAGATTTGCTTATATTCCCCGGCATCGTTGGTCATGCTGCTCACCACGAGGATGGCAATGAAGGAAGCGATGAAGCCAGGAATGATCTCGTATACACCGGAACCTCCCATGAACGACGCGTTCCAGCCCAATGAAATCCAGATCATGACGGTGACGGCACCCACGACCATGCCTGCGATGGCGCCAGCGCCGTTTGTGCGCGACCACATCAGCGACAAGATGATCAATGGGCCGAATGCCGCACCGAAGCCTGCCCAGGCGTTACTGACCAGCCCCAGAACCTGAGAGTTCGGGTCAGATGCAATGAAGGCTGCCACCAAGCCAACCAATACAACACTAGCTCGACCTATTGTGACGGTCTCCTTTTCCGTTGCCTGCTTACGCAGGAACAGGCGGTAGAAGTCCTCGGTCAGTGATGAAGATGCCACCAGAAGCTGGCTGGACACGGTGCTCATGATCGCCGCGAGCAGTGCCGCATAGAGGAAGCCGGTGATCAGCGGATGGAACAGCAGGTCCGCTAGAATGATGAAGATCGTTTCCGGATCCTCGATGTCCATACCATTGCGGATTGCATAGGCCCGGCCGAATATCCCCAGAGAGACCGCGCCGACCAGGGAGATGAGCATCCAGCTCATGCCGATGTTTCGAGCAATAGGCACATCCTTCAGCGTTCGAATGGCCATGAAGCGCACGATGATGTGCGGTTGCCCGAAATAACCCAGCCCCCAGGCCACTGCTGACAGCCAACCGATGAAGGTCAGTCCATCCGTCCACGATAGCAGCGTGGGATCGACGTCATTCAGGGTCTGCGAGGCTTGGGTAAAACCGCCGCCACCTTCGCCGAAGATCACGACCGCTGGCATGATGATCAGAGCCAGCATCATGATGCAGCCTTGCACGAAGTCCGTCATGCTCACGGCCAAAAAGCCGCCGACAACCGTATAGACAAGCACCACACCCAGAGTGATGACGACACCGACAGCGTAATCGCTCAGACCACCAATGTTGATAACGCCGGAAAACGCGCTTTCGAACAGCTTGCCGCCTGCCACTAGGCCGGATGCCGTGTAAACCGCGAAGAAGACGACGATGACGATGGCGGATACCGTCCTCAGCGACATTGCCCTAGTCGGGAATCGGTTTGCCAGGAAGGCTGGAATGGTGATCGCATTGCCATAGTGAACCGTCTGTTCACGAAGGCGTGGTGCGACCAGCACCCAGTTGAAGAATGCCCCGACGAATAGGCCGATACCGATCCAGGCCGAGCCCAGGCCAGAGGCGAACATCGCCCCAGGCAAGCCCAATAGCAACCAGCCACTCATGTCAGAAGCACCGGCCGACAGGGCCGCCACTTTAGGGCTGAGGGTGCGGCCCCCCAACATGTAATCTTCAGACGTGGATGTGGATGTGCGCATGGCATAAAGGCCTATGCCGATCATGAGCACAAAATAAGCAAAAAGGCTGATCCAAACACCAATAGCCATAAAAACGTCTCCTGTTCTTAATTATCTTAGTTATTAGGCCGGATGTAGATCCGGCAGGTTGTTGGTACGCATACGGGCCAGAACATTGATGGCGGGCACCATGAACAGGCAGAGCGCGGAGGTGAAGCCGATAGTGGCGTTGTCTTGACCATGAGGGGATTCCCTTCGTTTGTTGTTTGATGACGAGTGAAGATCACTCGTCTCCCAGCGCGAGTAGAGACGCATTGCCGCCCAAGGCAGCGGTATTGATGGTGCGAGTCTTCTCCGTGGCGAACCGCTGCAGATAATGCGGTCCGCCCGCTTTGGGGCCAGTGCCCGACAGGCCTTGACCACCGAAAGGTTGAACGCCCACGACAGCGCCGATGATATTACGATTGACGTACACATTGCCCACTCGAATTTTCTGCGCTATTTCAGCGGCGAAGGATTCGTTGCGACTGTGAATGCCGAACGTCAGGCCATACCCCTTGGCATTGATGGTATCGATGACATGGTCGATCTCCGCGCTGCGATACCGAGCAATATGTAATATCGGCCCGAATTGCTCGCTCTCCAGTGCATCGATGCCTTCGATCTCGAACGCGGTCGGTGCAATGAAGTGACCGTGCGCTGTGGCGTCGGCATCGGGGGTTGCTTCAGCCACCAGACGGCCTTCCGCCTTGAGCCGCTCGATGTAATCGCTGAGCTGACGATGAGCGTCTTCGTCGATGACCGGGCCGACATCGGTACCCAGATCGCGTGGGTCGCCGATGTGTAGCTCCGCCATGGCGCCCTTGAGTAGCTCGATAACGTGGTCGGCGACATCTTCCTGGATGTAGAGCACGCGCAAGGCGCTACAGCGCTGGCCGGCGCTCTGGAACGCCGAGGCCACCACGTCGGCGACGACCTGCTCGGGAAGCGCGGTGGAATCGACGATCATGGCGTTCAGGCCACCGGTTTCGGCGATCAAGGTCGGCAGCGCGGCACCTTTGCGATCGGCGAGGGCACGGTTGATGATTTGTGCGGTGTCCGTACCTCCGGTGAAAACGACGCCGGTGATACGGGCGTCACCGGTCAGTACGCTGCCCACGGTGGGGCCATCGCCGGGCAGCAACTGCACCACGTCGCGCGGCATGCCGGCTTCATGGAGCAGTTCCACGACGCGGTGTGCGATCAGCGAGGTCTGTTCAGCAGGCTTGGCGAGCACCGGGTTACCGGCGACGGCGGCGGCGACCATTTGGCCGCAGAAAATCGCCACCGGGAAATTCCACGGGCTGATGGCGGCGAAAACGCCCTTGCCGGACAAGATCAGCTCGTTGGACTCGCCGGTCGGGCCGGGCAGCGGGATCGGCGCGTCGAACATCTCGCGAGCACGCATCGCATAGTAGCGGCAGAAGTCCACCGCTTCGCGGATCTCGTCGACGCCATCGGTGAGCAGCTTGCCGCCTTCGCGGGAGCACAGCGTCATCAGTTCAGCGAGGTGTTCCTCCATCAAGTCGGCGAAGCGCTCGAGAATCTGCGCACGCTCCTCGACCGGCGTATCGCTCCAGCGAGGGAAAGCCGCCCAGGCGGCATCCACGGCGCGCTGGGCCTGCTCACTCGTGGTCCACTGCACACTGCCCACGCGCTGGCGGGTATCGTAAGGGCTGGGTACGTCGTGACGCTGTGCGGTATCGTCTTCCACGTCGAAGGCCAGCAGCGGCTTGACGTGATGCTCGCTATCCATGAACGCCGCCATGGCGTCGATCAGCGGTTGGTATTGGCTGTTGATGTTCAAGTTGACGCCCTTGGAATTCTTGCGTTTTTCCCCATAGATGTCGCGTGGCAGCGGAATCCGTGGATTGGCATAGGTGTCGTATTGCGACAAGGTCTCTACCGGGTGCTCGCAGAGGCTTTCCACGGGCACGCGAGGATCGACCAACTGGTGCACGAAAGACGAATTGGCACCGTTTTCCAGCAAGCGCCGCACGAGGTAGGGCAGCAAATCCTTATGCGCACCTACCGGGGCATAGATACGGCAGTAAGTGCCCTGTGGCGCGCGCTTGAGCGCGGCTTCGTAGAGCGCCTCGCCCATGCCATGCAGGCGTTGGAATTCGAAATGGCGATCGCCTGCGTTAGCGAGTTCAAGGATGGTGCTGATGGTGTGGGCATTGTGCGTCGCGAACTGCGGGAAGATGCGCCCCCGGGTGTTCTCGGAGAGCAGGAAATGCACGCAGGCAAGGTAGGTGACATCGGTGCACGCCTTGCGGGTAAAGACCGGGTAGCCGTCGAGCCCTTGCTGTTGGGCTTCTTTGATTTCGGTATCCCAGTAGGCGCCCTTGACCAGGCGAAGAGGAATCTCGTCGCCACACTGATCGGCGAGGCGGTTTATGTAGTGCAGAACGGGTAAGGCACGCTTGGAATAGGCCTGCACTACCAGCCCGAAGTGTCCCCAGCCCCGGCAGGCATCGCTTTCGAACACGTCGCGGAAGACTTCAAGCGACAACTCCAGGCGGTCGGCTTCCTCGGCGTCGATGGTGATGGCGACGTTGTTCTCGCGTGCCAGCGAGGCGAGCCGGCGGACGCTGTCGGTGAGCTCCTCGAGGATCTGGCGGCGGCGTCCGAATTCGTAACGCGGATGCAAGGCCGATAGTTTGATCGACACCGAGGGCGCTGGCGTCTTGGCGTCCAGCTTGCGGCTGGTAGCACCGACGCGCTCGATGGCCTGGGCGTAATCATCGAAATAACGGTCGGCATCGGGCCGCGTTCGCGCCGCTTCGCCGAGCATGTCATACGAGTAGGTGTAGCCCTTGTCGAACAGCGGCTGAGAGCGTTTCAAGGCCTCGTCGATGGTGCGCCCCAGCACGAACTGCTTGCCCATGATCTTCATCGCCTGATACATGGCGCGGCGAATCACCGGCTCGCCCATGCGATTGACCATCTTGTTGATGAAGGTGGCGGGCTTGCCTTCGCGGGGCTGGTCGAGCTGGAGGACGCGGCCGGTCATCAAAAGCCCCCAGGTGGAGGCGTTGACGAACCATGACTCGCTCTGGCCCACGTGCGCCTTCCAGTCGGCAGGTCCCAGCTTGTCTTCGATCAGGGCATCGGCGGTGGCCTTGTCGGGAATGCGCAGCATGGCCTCGGCCAAGCACATCAACATCAAGCCTTCATGAGTATCGAGGCTGTATTCCTGAAGCAACTCGTCGATGGAGTCGACTGCCGTATCCATTTCGCGGACGTCGCGCACCAGCTCAGCGGTTTGCGTGGCGATACGCTTGAAGTCTTCCTCTTCGGTACGCAAGAACGTAACCAACTCGGCGACATAGGCGTCTTCCTCGACGCTGTAATAATCGCTGACACGGGCGAACAGCGTGTCGAGATCGTCCGTCCAGGTGGCAGTTTCCAGCATGGTGTTGGCATTTTGCATGTCATGACCCCGTGATGATCGGCGACGCAATAATGAAGGTAGGCGTGCGGAGTCGGCGCCAGTATCGGCGTCCTTGTTATGTTGTAGAGCGTCGACTTTAGAGTGGGTCAGCGTGCACGGTCTTGCCAATTTCTCGGGTGTTTGTGTCAAAAACCACGGCAGGTGAGTGGGTGGGGTTGAATGTTAGACCTTAGTCTATGATGGATGGCGTGGTCATGACGGAGGCGGTGGCACCTCGGCGCCATTGTGAGGGCGACTGGCCATGGTGGCGCCGGAAGGCATGTGACAAGGCGCTTTGATTGGCGAATCCTGTGCGTGCCGCGATTTCGCTGAGCGGTGCGCTGGCAGTTCGCAGCAATGTACTTGCGCGCTCGAGACGGCGACGCAACAAGTACTGGTACGGCGTCAGCCCCGTATGGCGTCGAAAGCGCTCGCCGAAATGTGCCTCGCTCAGACAGGCCAGGCGTGCCAGATCCTTGACCGTCACGCGCTCGGCGAGGTGGATGTCGATATAACGATCAATGGTATCGAGATCCAGTGCGCGTCCGTTATCGAGCGTCGTCGGCGCGGCCAGGCGGGCATGCAGGCAGCTCAAGAAAGTGGTGGCGAGCAGTTCGCCGTCGGCATGGCGTGGCTGCGACATTTCTTGCACCACGAAGTTGAGATAGTTGCGCAGCGGATCGTCGAGCGTGAAGTAGCGTGGCGCATCGAACAGGCTGGCCAGTTCGCGATGGCCTCCGGTCAGCGAGGGTGAGTCATCCGGGAGGTCGAGGATCAGCTGGCGGTTATCACCGATACCTTCGTAATAGTGGACATGATTGATCGGGACGATACAGCCGGACAGAGGAGCAATGGAGCCGCCCAGCCCCTCTATCTCGAATTCGGCATGGCCGGCCAGGCCGATGACGATCTGATGGAAAGCATGACCATGATGCTTGACGGTGTTGTCGAGCGGTGTCAGACGAATGCTGCTGCTCATGGCGACCCTCCTGAGCTTCGCAGTGAGCTTACCATACACGCCCAGAGCACTTGAGGTGCAATTCTCAGGCCTCTAGTTCAGGCTTCGGCAGTGCCAGGCGTGCACGCAAATGGTCGCGTATCGCCTCGAGTTCGTCACGCCCGGCACGCGATAGCAGGCAGCCTCCCTGCACGACTTGCCAAGGTCGACCGTGCTCCTCCATCACATGCTGCGCGCGGCGGCGAATACTTTCGAGATAGGCATCGTGGCGAATCGGATAATCGACCAGGGTATGCCACTCGGCCACGCTGACGCGCTTGTCCAGCGTTTTGTCGAACAGCGTGAGCAGATGCTCGGGCTCGGTCCGGTAACGGGGCGTACGGCTGAGCATCAGCATCGCCACGGTACCGACCAGGATCGTCAGGCAGACGGCGAAAACCAGTAAAAAAAGTAGCATGATGCGGTGAGAGGCCGAAACGAATGCGAAGTTTCGAGTCTAGCATGTGATTGCGCCACGACGCAGTGACTCTCCCAGCGCGATGAAATCGCAAGGCAGGGATGGAGCGGGCAACGAGGCTCGAACTCGCGACCCTCAGCTTGGGAAGCTGATGCTCTACCAACTGAGCTATGCCCGCTCGACGCAGGGATGTTAATCACGCCGGCCAGGGCTTGGCAAGCCTGATCATGGCAGCGCTCGATAAAAATGCGCGAGGCGAGGGAACTTTTGCCTGCAAAACGGTCTGAGTTAGTGCAAGAAACGTAATTCAGGCAGTCGCTAGGAAATGCGTTTTGAGCTTACTGTTCTCGATTGACCGCCGTGCCTTTGCACGGCGGTTTTTTATGGGCGGGTGTCGGCCTCAGCAGCGGTTGCGCATTACCAACAGGGCGGCGAGAACCTCGCGGCGGGTCACTAAGCCGATGACGTGCCCATCATCGACGACGGGATATACCTTTGGGCGTTCGCCACGCATGGACTCGGCCAGGTCGACGATGCTCTTGTCGGGCGTCACCGTCAGTACCTCGCCTCGCATCAACTCGCCGACCAATGAGGGCTGGCCGCAGTGATAGGCACTATCCAGCAACTGGCCTAACACATCCTGCTCCGAGATGAAGCCGATCAGATGGCCGTGCGTATCGACGACTGGCGCACCTGGCAATCGGTGGCGCGCCAGGCCGTCGGCGAGCGCCGAAATCGAGGTGTCGGCGGTGACTCGGTAGCCATCGCCGATCATGATATCGCCGACGACGGCGGGGGATGAGCGCGTCATGGCAGGCCTCCTGAGGACGACGGGCAGGATCGAGGAACTAGCCCTCTAGTCGAGGGTAGCTTATTCTCACGTTGGCATTGCAGTGCGTGGCGGTTGTCTAAACGATCAAGGGGCGGTTACTTGAAAGTCGCTCTCATGCCTTCATTTAAATTGCATAGGCTATAGTGTCTTTGTGAGGAAATGACGTCGCGCAGAAATAGCGCAAACCATTGGCATGAGGCGTAATACACAAGGTTCGGCTCTTCGGGAGGCAACATGAACGCACGCGATTACTTGGCCAAGCAGGGCATCGGTCTCGACAAGGAAGAGGACAAGCCCACCACCCTCGAAGAGCAGGCCTGGGCACGCGCCCGGGGCGCGGCAAGTCATCGTCCGCGCAGTGGTACCCCCCATGATTGGGAAGATTGGGAGCGCCACCACGACACGCTGGCCTCCGGCGCCGACGAAGTGCGCCAGAAGATCGACCCCGATGCGCATTCGCATGCGCCGGGCGTCGAATATTGCGACCCTCGCGGCAAGCAATAGCCAGGCTATCGAGGCGTCATGCCAATGCGTATCATGCGAGGCGGTGAATACCACCAGTGGGGGCGCCCCACACTACTTTGAAAGACTCTGAAAGGACGCATTCACAAGGAGAGGATGTATGGACATTATCCGCATAATTCTGGCTATTTTGCTGCCGCCCCTGGGGGTTTTCCTGCAGGTCGGTTTCGGTCTGCATTTCTGGCTCAACATTCTGCTGACGTTGTTGGGGTATATCCCCGGCATCATTCACGCCGTCTGGATCATCGCCACGCGGTGACAACAGATGTGGCGCCGCCGAGATGGCGGCCATGGCTGAGTGTCATCTGAGCAACGAGCCCGCCTAGGCGGGCTCGTCTTGTTTTGGTAGAGCGTACTTTGGTAGGGCTTAGTATGAGGTGGCTGGTTAAAAGATATGATAAAACGTAAGCCATCGTTGACGTCTTTCTTGAGGATTCCATGCCGCGCAAGATTGCCCTGGCATTATGCCTAGCCGTGATGAGCCCCGTAGCACTTGGGGTGAGCGTGGGAGCGCCGCAGGTCACCTCTTATATCAACCAGCCCTTGCGCGCCGAACTGACGCTGTCGGGTGTCGGCGATGTCGATCCCCAGCGACTCAAAGTGCGTCTAGCGGACGATGCTGCCTTTGAGGCGGTAGGGTTGGATAAAAGGGCACTTGATATGCCGTTGAATGTCGATCTATCGAGTGATACCACACCGCCACGCGTCACGATCAGCAGTCAGGCGCCGGTGGGGCGCGCATATCTCGAATTATTGCTGGAGGTATCATGGCCACAAGGGCGTATCCAGCAGCCGGTGACATTGCTGTTTGATCCGCCTGGCTACGCCCTGGCGAGCTCTTCCACTGCGTCGCAGACAGCGCAAGGCACGTCGACGCGGCAAGCTAATGTATCGCTGTCTTCTCCCGCGACCTCTCAGTCCCAGTCTGAGACACCGCAGGGCGTTGTCGGGACCGTTCGCGAGAGTGCCGAGCCCTCGCCTCCCGCATCGGCCGACACTTCATCGGTGCAGCGCGCAGGGGAGGCCGATGCTCGACGTGCAGGCGAGCTGGAGGCGGCACTGCAAGCCCTACGCTTACGCGTGGCCTACGTCGAGCAGGAACGTGATGCCTTGGCCGAGCGTCTCGAAGCGCTCTCGGCACTGCCGCCGGTCGACGTGACCGGTGTGGCGGCCTTGCTGGCACAGACGGCGTCCGATACCTCGTCGGCAGCGTCCGGCGAGCGGGCAGCATCGTCCAGTGAAGAGGCGCCGCCGAGCACTGCCGAGGGTAATGAAGCATCGTCATCTTGGCTGGGACCATGGCAGGTAGGATTGTTGATCGTGCTTGCAGCACTGCTGGCGCTCTGGGGGTGGCAACGTTGGCGTACCGGGCGTGAAGCGACCTACCAGGATATGGCGGCGCGGTTGGGGACGACGCAGTCCTCCGCTAAGGCTCGTCCGATCCTCAGCGACGATGATGTACCCGAGACGGCCACCATCGACGAGGCCGATATTTATATCGCCTATGGACGTTATACCCAAGCGCGCGACTGGCTGCAGGCGCGACTGGCGGTACAGGAAAATGCCGAGTTACGCCTCAAATTGCTGTCGGTGTTGGGCGAACTGGGCGAGCTCACCGCGTTGGAGCGGGAGGCTGAGTGTTTCGCGTCGGCAGTCAGTGATGAAACGCATCGCGAGGCCGAGGCCTTGGTGACGCATTATCGTCAAGTCGGCGCCAAACAAGCCGCCAACGCGCCGCATGAGTCGGTGGCGTCTTCCCCCGAGGTGGACTCTCTGTTCGAAGGTGCCTCAGGGGCTGCTGACAATGCCAAGTCCGAGACGCCGTATGATGATCCGGACGAGGGGAGCGTGACGCCGGCCGCACGCCCCGACGAGGAGGCAGCGCCGCTCGAGTTCGACCCTCCCGAGGTGCCCGAAGCGCCTACGCGTCTGGACTACCAATTGCCTGAGGTGGAGCCCTCGGCGGGGACCGAGCCGTACGCTGAGTCACGCGAGTCATCACATGATGTCGCGCGTTGGGAGGTCGAGGAAGTGGCGTTCGCACCCTCGCATCTGGATAATGGGCGCGCCGCCGAGGCGCCAGCCGACGCGCTGGAAAAGGCGCGGGGCTTGCTGGCCACCGAAGGCGACACCACGCAGGTCAAGGCGTTGCTGCAAGTCGCTGCGCGAGCCGAGGATGATGGCGTCGCGCGTGAAGCCAAGGCGCTGATGCGTGAATATGACAGCGTCTGAGGGCTATACGCAGACGTTTGCACGACATACCCAAGACTCAACGTGACGGATATTGATGGCCTTCTTCGAATTCCAGGATGACCGCCAGCCGCTGGAAGGACGCATTGCACTCGGTGTCGAGTACGATGGCAGTGCGTATTGTGGTTGGCAGCGCCTCACGCAAGCGCCTTCGGTGCAGGCAGCGCTGGAAACTGCGCTTTCGAAGATTGCCAATACGCCGGTGCAAGCACTGTGCAGCGGGCGCACCGATACCGGCGTGCATGCGACGCGTCAGGTAGTGCACTTCGATGCGCCGGTGCCTCGCACGCAAAAAGCCTGGCTGTTTGGCGCCAACGCCAAATTGCCGCGCGATGTTGCGGTGCGTTGGGTGGTGCCGGTCGCCGACGATTTTCATGCGCGACTCTCGGCCTTGGCGCGGCGCTACCGTTACGTGATCCTCAATCAGCCATCGCGACCGGTGCTGGAACGCGCCAATGCTACCTGGTGCCGTGAGCCGCTGGATGCCGAGCGCATGCATGCTGCCGCCCAAGCGTTGATCGGCGAGCACGATTTTTCGAGTTTCCGTGCTGCGGGCTGCCAGTCGAAAAGTTCCCATCGTCATGTGCACTTCATCGAAGTACGACGTTATGGGCCGCTGATCGTCATCGACATTCAGGCCAACGCGTTCTTGCACCACATGATCCGCAATATCGCCGGCGCGCTGGTGGCTGTCGGACGCGGCGATCATCCGACGACCTATCTTGGCGAGCTGTTGTTGCTGCGTGACCGAACGCAGGGCAATGTCACGGCGCCGGGGTGCGGGCTGCACTTCGTCGATGTGTACTACGACGAACGCTTCGAATTGCCACAAGAGCCGCTGGGCCCAAACTTGCTGGCGTTTGTCGGCGAGTGGAGCGGTGAGCGCACATTGCCGGATAGTGAGTGGGCGCGTGCGCGTCGCCAGCGCCGCGTTTATCCACCGCGTCGGGAGGTGTCGTCATGAAGGCGCCGCTGCAAAGAACCCGTGTCAAGATCTGCGGCCTGACCCGTGAGGAAGATATCGAAGCGGCCGTGGCGGCGGGGGCCGATGCGCTGGGCTTCGTGATGTGGCCAGGCAGCGCGCGGGCCATCGACGAAGCGCGCTTGGCGCGGCTATCGGCGTGCGTGCCGCCCTTCGTCACGCGAGTGGGGTTGTTCGTCGACCAGTCGGAGGACGAGATTCGGCGTTGCGCGCGGTATCTGGATTTGGTGCAGTTGCACGGCGACGAGACTGCCGAGGCCTGTGCGCATCTGAATGTCTCCTGGATCAAGGCCTTGCGCATGCGCGACGGGCTCGACTTGCATGCCGAGGCCGCGCGTTATGCTGGCGCGCGTGCCTTGTTACTGGATGCCTATCGTCCCGGAATACCGGGCGGAACGGGCGAGACCTTCGACTGGTCGCGAATCCCCGCAAACCTGGCAAAACCTGTTATTCTCGCAGGAGGCTTGACGGCAACCAATGTCGCCGAAGCCATTCAGCGGGTGCGGCCCTACGCCGTTGACGTCTCGGGAGGCGTCGAGGCGGCCAAGGGTGTCAAGGACCCCGCGAGCATCCGGGCATTTTTGTCCCAAGTGTCCCATACCCAAGCCCCATAGAGGTGTCATTCGTGTCCAAGTTCAGCGACCTGACCCGACTGCCGGACGCCCAAGGCCATTTCGGTCCGTACGGTGGCCGGTTCGTCTCGGAGACTCTGAGCTTCGCCCTGGAAGAGCTGGAGAAGGCCTACATGAGCCTTCGCGACGATGCTGACTTCCAGGCCGAATTCGACCGTGATCTGGCCCATTACGTGGGCCGCCCGTCTCCGCTATACCACGCTGAACGATGGTCCGAGATGCTCGGTGGTGCGCAGATCTGGCTCAAGCGCGAAGATCTCAACCATACCGGCGCCCACAAGGTGAATAACACCATCGGTCAGGCGCTGCTCGCCAAGAAGAGCGGCAAGCCACGTGTCATCGCCGAGACCGGTGCTGGTCAGCATGGCGTGGCTACCGCTACCGTGGCTGCGCGGCTAGGTCTCAAGTGCGAGATCTACATGGGCGCCGAGGACGTCGAGCGCCAGAAGCTCAACGTCTATCGCATGCGTCTGTTGGGAGCCGAGGTACATCCGGTCGAGTCCGGATCGCGCACCCTCAAGGACGCCATGAATGAAGCGCTACGCGACTGGGTGACCAATGTCGACGATACCTTCTATATCATCGGAACCGTTGCCGGGCCGCATCCCTATCCCGCCATGGTGCGCGACTTCACCGCGGTGATCGGTCGCGAGGCGCGCGAGCAGAGCCTGGCGCAGATAGGTCGCCTGCCCGATGCCCTGGTGGCCTGTGTGGGAGGCGGATCCAACGCCATCGGTTTGTTCTATCCCTTCATCGAGGATGAAGAGGTGGCCATGGTGGGCGTCGAGGCCGGTGGTGATGGCGTCGAAACCGGGCGTCACGCCGCACCGTTGACTGCCAATGCGCCCAGCGGTGTGCTGCATGGCAATCGGACCTATCTGATGTCCGATGAGAGTGGCCAAGTGTCAGATACGCACTCGATCTCCGCGGGCCTCGACTATCCTGGCGTCGGCCCCGAGCATGCACTGTGGAAGGATGTCGGTCGCGTCAGCTACGTGGCCGCCAACGACGATGCGGTGCTCGAGGCGTTTCGCGAGCTGACTCGCATCGAGGGCATCATGCCCGCCCTGGAATCGGCTCATGCGTTGGCCCATGCCAAGGTGATGGCAGCCTCCATGCGTCCCGATCAGCACATCGTCGTCAATCTTTCCGGGCGCGGTGACAAGGACATTCACACGGTGGCCAAGCTCGACGGTCTGGAATTTTGAGCATGACTATGAATCGTATCGATCAACGCTTTGCGGCGCTCAAGACCCAGTCGCGCCGCGCCTTGATTCCGTATATCACCGCCGGTGATCCCGCGCCGCAATATACCGTCGGTTTCATGCACGCCTGCGTCGAGGCGGGCGCCGATGTACTGGAATTGGGCGTGCCGTTTTCCGACCCCATGGCCGATGGGCCGGTGATCCAGAAAGCTTGCGAGCGCGCGCTCAAGCATGGGACGCGCTTGGCCGACGTGCTCGATATGGTCGCGTCGTTTCGCGAGACCGACCAGGCAACGCCGGTCGTGTTGATGGGCTATCTCAACCCCATCGAGCGCATGGGCTACGAGGCATTCGTACGGCGTGCACGGGATGCGGGAGTCGACGGCGTGCTGATGGTCGACATGCCTCCTGAGGAAGCGACTGCGGTGGCGCCACTGTTTGCCGAGCACGGTCTACAGTCGATCTTCCTGTTGGCCCCTACCACCTCGCCCTCCCGGGCCGCTACAATATGTGCGCACGGTGAGGGTTATTTGTACTATGTATCACTCAAGGGTGTAACTGGCGCCGCATCGCTCGATGTCGAGGCTGTGGCGCGGCAGTTGGCGCCGCTACGCGAGATGACCGATTTGCCGTTATGTGTCGGCTTCGGCATTCGTGATGGTGAGACCGCTGCGGCGGTCGGCCAGGTAGCCGATGGTGTCATCGTCGGCAGTGCACTGGTGTCGCGTATCGCCGAAAACGCCGAACGCCCCGAGGCCATACCGGCGGCGCTCAAGGCTGTACTTGGCGACATGCGCGATGCGCTGGATCGCTGAGGTGGTCATGCGATCCTCTATTATTCGCTGTATTGGGCCACGGACGTGGCTCGATGCGTCAGACAAGCAACACGGAAGCGTCTCAGAACCATGAGCTGGCTAGACAAAATTGTGCCGTCGATGAGCCGTATCCAGCGAACCGATCGCCGGAAAAGCGTGCCGGATGGCCTGTGGCGTAAGTGCCCCAACTGCGAGGCGGTGCTCTATCTCCCCGAGTTGGAGCGCCATCAGAGCGTGTGCCCCAAGTGCGATCATCATCTGCGCCTGACAGCACGCAAACGACTCAACTGGTTCCTGGATACGGAAGGTCGCGAGGAGATCGCCGCCGACCTGCAGCCTAGTGACCGGCTCAAGTTTCGCGATTCCAAGAAGTACAAGGATCGCTTGGCGGCGGCCCAGAAATCTACTGACGAAAACGATGCCTTGATCGCCATGCGCGGCAAGCTCGATGGCCTGCCGGTAGTCGCGGTGGCGTTCGAGTTCAGCTTCATGGGCGGTTCCATGGGGGCTGTGGTGGGCGAGAAATTCGTGCGTGCCGCGACCCAGGCGCTGGAAGAAGGCGTACCGCTGGTCTGCTTTGCCGCATCCGGCGGCGCTCGCATGCAGGAAGCGCTTTTCTCGCTGATGCAGATGGCCAAGACATCTGCGGCCTTGGAAAAGCTCAAGCAGGCAGGCGTGCCTTACATATCAGTGTTGACCGACCCTGTCTTTGGCGGAGTGTCCGCATCGTTGGCGATGCTGGGCGATCTCAATATCGCCGAGCCGAACGCCTTGATCGGGTTCGCTGGGCCGCGCGTCATCGAGCAGACCGTGCGCGAACAATTGCCGGAAGGCTTCCAGCGTAGCGAGTTTCTGCTCGAGCACGGCACCGTGGACATGATCGTGCATCGTCATGATATGCGTGAGCGTCTGGGCGGTGTCATGCGCAAGCTGACGCATCAGTCGCGTCTCGGCCAGGACAGCGAGACCGACGAAGAGCCTGCTCAGAGCACACTGGACGAGTTCTCCCAGGCCGATCACTGAATGGCTGATACGACCACTCTGGAAGCTTGGCTGGCGCATCTCGAGCGCCAGCATCCCGTGGCCATCGATCTGGGGCTCGAGCGGGTCACCACAGTCGCCGTGCGCCTGGGGCTCACCTCCAGAGCACTGGCGGGGTGTGTGATCACCGTGGCCGGCACCAACGGCAAAGGCTCGACCGTGGCCATGCTCGATGCGCTGGCACGCGAGCATGGCTGGCGCAGTGCCGCTTATACATCACCGCATCTCCAGCGTTACAACGAACGCCTGTGCTTCGATGGCCAAGAGATCGATGATGCCGCTTTGGTAGAGGCCTTCGAGGCCGTCGAAGCGGCGCGACTTGCGGATGAAGAGATCAGCCTTACCTACTTCGAAGTCGGCACTTTGGCCGCGTTGTGGCTGATTATGCGCCAGCAACCCGATGTCGCGTTGCTCGAAGTAGGGCTGGGCGGTCGCTTGGACGCGGTCAACGTCATCGATCCGGACGTGGCTGTGGTTACCACTGTGGCTCAAGATCACGCAGCCTTTCTGGGCAATCATCTAGAGACCATCGGCGAAGAAAAGGCCGGCATCATGCGTCCGGGTCGCCCGGCGGTACTGGGTAGCACCGCCTTGCCGGCGAGTGTGCGCCAGCATGCCGAGAGCCTGGCGGCACCGGTATTCGCGCTTGGCGAACGTTTTGACTGGCAAGCCATAGCCGATGGCTGGCAGTGGCAGGGCGAAACCGCCACTGGTGAGGCCCTGACGCTGCGTTCGCTCCCCGACCCTTACCTGCCATTGGACAATGCTGCGACGGCATTGCAGGCACTGACGCTAGCCGGAATTTCCCTGGAGGGAGTGGCATGTCAGCGGGCTTTTGGCCGAGCGGTACTGGCCGGGCGGCTGCAATGGCAGGGTCCCTGGTGTCTGGATGTCGGTCATAATCCGCATGCTGCTGCCTATGTCGCTACCTCCTTGGCGCGGCGCCCGCCGCGCGGGCGCCGCTTTTGTCTTCTGGGCATGCTGGCGGACAAGGATGCCAAGGGCGTGATCGAGGCGCTGGCGCCTCAGATCGATGCCTGGGTGCCGGTATCGTTGAGCGGCGATCGCGCGCGCGGTTCCTCACAGTTGGCCGCCTTCCTGGAGGCTTGCGACGCTCAGGTGCTGCATTGCGCCGCGTCGCCGGACGCTGGCGTACGCTGGTTGCACGCCAATATGGACAATGGCGACGAGGTGCTGGTGTGCGGCTCGTTCTGGACCGTCGCCGAGGCTTCGACCACCCTTGAGTCACTCGGGGTCGTGGCGAGCCCAAGGAGTGTGTCATGAAATATGGAATGCGTGAGCGCATCAGTGGCGCGATCATCCTCGTCGCATTGGCAGTGATTTTCCTGCCCATGCTGCTCGATGAGCCGACTCCGCGGAGCGAGCGCCCCGAGCCGGTACTGACCATCGAGCAGCCGATTCCCGTTGATCAGCGTGATGTCGAATCTCCCGAGCCGCCCGCCAACCTTGAGAATGACACGGGCGATGACAGGGTTGTCGAGCCGGCGACCGGGGCCCAGCTCGGTCAATCCGAGGCCGATGCTTCTTCACAGCCCGGGGCTTCGCAGCCAGAAGCATCCGATGACGGCGAGGCATCCGGCGAGGCGGAGGTCGCGAACGACGATCCCATTGCCGCCATTGCCGAGCAGTCTGCATCGTCGGAAGCGCAACGAGATACCGGTGACAACGAGGCGTCTTCGACGTCCGATTCGCCCGCGCCACAAGACGGTTGGGCAGTCCAGGTAGGCAGCTTCGGGCAGGCGGACAATGCGACACGGCTCGTCGAAAAGCTCTCATCACAAGGGTTCGATGCCTATCAGCGCCCGCGAGAGAATGATCTGACGACGGTGTACGTCGGTCCGTTCGGAACCTCCGATGAAGGTGAGCGTGTGCGCACCGAACTCAAGGAAGACGCCAATATCCAGGGGCTCTTGATTCGCGTGCAGGAGGAATGATGACGCTGACCTGGCTCGACTGGGCTTTCCTGGCGGTATTGGCCGTCTCCATGTTGGCCGGTTTCATGCGGGGTCTGGTGCGCGAAGCTTTGGGACTGGCCGCCTGGGTGGCGGCGCTATTGGGCGCGCGGATGTTCGCCCCGGCGGTAGCCGAGATGATGGCGCCCTATATCGACCATCCCGAAATTCGTCTGGTGCTGGGCTTCGTGCTGGTCATCTTCGTCATCATCATGCTTTGCGGGTTTTTGATCCGCATGATCAACGCCGCTATCGAATGGGTCGGCATGGGATTTTTCAACCGTGTCGCCGGCGCGACGTTCGGTGCTGCGCGAGGTGCCTTGATCCTGGTACTGGCGACGGTCATCTTGACGTTGACGCCCTTGTCAGGGATCGCCGCATGGCAGAATGCGCAGCTGCGCCCGGCCTTCGAACAATTGCGTGATTGGTCGGTGGATCGCCTGGAGAAATGGGAAATCGACACTTCGGGTGCCGAACGTGCCCTGCGCGACACGGGCCGCGAGGCGGCTGACCAAGTGCTGGAAACGTCGCCCGAGGCACCTGCACCGAACGCATCATCGGATAAGACGGCGCCCTAAAGGCGCCTTGATGCATGACAGGCTTCAATCGCGAACGGCTTTCATCGCAGCCGTTCGCTACTCTCAAGGCAAGCGAGGAAAGGCACAATGTGCGGTATCGTGGGCCTCATGGCCAATCAGGCGGTCAATCAGTCGCTGTATGACGCGCTGACAGTGCTCCAACACCGTGGCCAGGATGCCGCCGGGATGATGACATGGCATGAGGGACGCTTCCTGCTGCGCAAGAGCAATGGCCTGGTGCGTGATGTGTTTCATACGCGCCACATGACGCGTCTGCGCGGCAATATGGGGATTGGGCATATTCGTTACCCGACGGCCGGCTCGTCGAGCGAAGCTGAATCGCAGCCATTTTATGTCAACTCGCCCTATGGTATCTCGCTGGCGCACAACGGCAATCTAACCAATTCCGAACAGCTCAAGCGCGAGTTGTTCTTTTCCGATCTGCGCCACATCAATACCAGCTCCGATTCCGAAGTCCTGCTCAATGTGTTCGCGCACGAGCTGGGCAAGCAAGGGCACGACCTTTCCCCAGATGACATCTTCGATGCCGTTCGTCGCGTCCATCGCCGTTGTCAGGGCGGTTATGCTGCGGTTGCGTTCATCAATGGCTTTGGCATGGTCGCGTTCCGTGATCCGCACGGGATTCGCCCGGTGGTCTATGGCACCCGCGACAGCGACGATGGCCAGGACGTGATGATCGCCTCTGAGTCGGTGGCGCTGGATGTCGGCGGCTTCGAGCTGTGTCGCGATCTGGCGCCCGGTGAGGCGATCTTCATCGAGACCGAGGGCAATCGGGTGCATACCCAGCAGTGCGCTGACCGCCCACAGTTGACGCCGTGCATCTTCGAGCACGTCTACCTGGCGCGTCCCGATTCGATCCTCGATGGCGCCTATGTCTACGGCACGCGCATGGAGATGGGGCGCAAGCTGGGCGATCGTATCCAGCGTGACTGGCCGGAGCATGACATCGACGTGGTGATTCCGATCCCCGATACCTCGCGTACCTCGGCGCTGGAACTGGCGCAGCATCTGGGCGTGACTTACCGCGAAGGCTTCATGAAGAATCGCTATATCGGGCGGACCTTCATCATGCCGGGGCAGACGCAGCGCAAGAAATCGGTGCGTCAGAAGCTCAATGCCATCGACGTCGAGTTCGCCGGCAAGAACGTGCTGCTGGTCGACGACTCCATCGTGCGCGGTACCACCTGTAAGCAGATCATCCAGATGGCTCGCGAGGCTGGCGCGCGCAAGGTCTATTTCGCGTCCGCTGCGCCGCCGGTGCGTTATCCCAACGTCTATGGCATCGACATGCCGGTGGCATCGGAATTGATCGCGCATGGGCGTAGCGAAGAGGAAGTCGGGGAGCTCATCGGTGCTGATCGCATCGTCTATCAGAAACTCGAGGACCTCAAAGCGGCATGTCGCGACGTCAATCCCTCGCTCGAGGAGTTCGACTGCTCGGTTTTCGATGGCGAGTACGTGACCGGTGATATCGATGCCGCCTATCTGGCCGATCTCGAGGCCGCGCGTAACGATGTAGCCAAGCGCCAGGAAAACTCAGTGCATGCTGTGGTCGATTTGCATAACGATGTCGAAGAAGACGACTGAGGAGGTGGGACATGCATGACGATCATGACGACACCTTCGCGCTCGACACGCTAGCGATCCGTGCCGGCCACGACCGCACGCACGAACAGGAACATGGCGAGCCGATTTTCCCCACGTCGAGCTTCGTCTATGGCAGTGCCGCTGAGGCGGCACGCAAGTTCTCCGGCGAAGAGCCGGGTAACATCTATTCGCGCTTCACCAATCCCACGGTGCGCACCTTCGAGCAACGCCTGGCGGCGCTCGAAGGGGGCGAGCAGTGCGTGGCTACCAGCTCCGGCATGGCGGCGATCCTCGCCACGGCGCTGGCGTTCCTGCAGGCCGGCGACGAAATCGTCGCCTCGCGTTCGTTGTTCGGTTCCACGGTCAGCCTGTTCGACAAGTATCTCGGTAAGCTGGGCATCGTGACCCGTTACGTGGAACTGGGCGATCTGGATGCCTGGCAGGCAGCGATCACGCCGAAGACGCGCTTGCTGTTTGCCGAGACGCCCTCCAATCCGCTTTCCGAGGTGGTGGATATCACCGCCTTGGCTGAGTTGGCGCATCGCCATGACGCTTGGCTCGCCATCGACAATTGCTTTTTGACCCCGGTGTTGCAGCGCCCGCTCGACTTGGGCGCCGATCTGGTGATTCATTCGGCGACCAAATATCTGGACGGCCAGGGGCGTGCCATCGGCGGTGCCGTGGTGGGGCCCGAGGAGATGCTCAAGGAACTGGTGGGCGTCGTGCGCACCTGTGGTCCCTGCATGAGCCCTTTCAATGCGTGGATCTTCCTCAAAGGGCTGGAAACGCTGGGGCTGCGCATGAAGGCGCATTGCGAGAATACTCTGGCCTTGGCGCAGTGGCTGGAGGCGCAGCCGGAGATTGCCCGCGTGCATTACAGCGGCCTGGAAAGCCATCCACAGCATACGCTGGCCAAGCAGCAGCAAAACGGCTTCGGCGCAGTGCTGGGCGTGGAAGTGAAAGGCGGCCGCGACGGTGCCTGGGCGCTTATCGATCATTCACGCTTGATGTCGATCACCGGCAACTTGGGTGATGTGAAAACCACCGTCACGCACCCGGCGACGACGACGCATGCGCGCTTGAGCGACGAGCAGAAGGCCGCCGCGGGGATCAGTGAAGGCTTGGTGCGCATCGCCGTGGGGCTGGAAGCGCTGGATGATCTCAAGCGCGATATCCGTCGTGGGCTCGATACGCTTGGTTGAGCCGCATCCCGGTTTGTCGGTTCGTTCGAATGACGCCTCGCTCCCTCTGGGGGCGAGGCGTTTTTCATGGGGTGCGGTCGGGTTCCAGGCTATCGACGATGTGCCGGTAGCTATTGAACCGTGAGGCGAGAATGTCGCCGCGTTCCACGGCCTCACGCAAGGCGCATCCCGGTTCCTGGCGATGGTGACAATCCCGGAACTTGCAATGGCCGAGATACGGTTGGAATTCGATGAAGCCCCGCGCTACCTCGTGCTCCTCGAGATGGCCCAGGCCGAATTCGCGAATGCCCGGCGAGTCGATCAGTTCACCGCCTGCCGGCAGGTGATAGAGCGTGGCCGTGGTGGTGGTGTGCGTGCCCTTGCGCGAGTCCACCGAGAGCGCGCCGACCCGCAGTTGCCTATCGGGCAGCAGGCGGTCGATCAAGGAGGACTTGCCAACCCCGCTCTGGCCCACGAACACCGAGGTGCGCTCGGTAAGGCAGGCATGCAGGGCATCGAGACCGTTTGCACACTGGGTGGAGGCGCTGACCACTTGGTATCCCAGCTCACGATAGCGCGCGAGTAGAGTGCGCAACTCGCCGCCTTCGTCGGGCAGCAGGTCGGTCTTGTTGAGCACCAGCACCGGGGCAATGCCGGTGGCTTCGGCGGCGACGAGATAGCGGTCGATGAGATTGGGGTGGGGCACGGGCTCCACGGCGAAGACGATCAGGATCTGTGCGATGTTGGCGGCCACGGGCTTGAGCTGGCCACGCGCGTCGGGACGCTCGAGCACGCTGCGTCGCGGCTGGCGCGCCACGACCACTCCACTTCCGTCGCTCGCCGTGCGCCATACCACGTCGTCGCCAGTGACCAGGCCCTCGAGATTGGCGCGCAGATGGCAACGGTGGCGTTGGAGGTCGCCGTGTTCATCCTCAGCTTCCACCTCCAGCGTGCGTCCGAAATGCGCGGTGACACGTCCCAGACGTTCGGGGCCGTAATCACCGGCCTCAAGCGCGGTATCGTCGCGCTGGGTGCGGCGTTCGGCACGTTCGGCGCGCTGGGCTTGAATCTTTTCGACCCGCCAACGTTGCTGGCGGCTGAGTTTGCGTTTGCTCATGCGCTCTCGGGACAGGGTACAATGTCAGCCATTGTAGCGTTCATTGCGCCATGCTGTCCCTAGGTATGGCGCCCCGATGGAGAGCCCCATGGCAAGTGACACCCCGCAAGCCCCGCGTAACGACCTGCTGATCTGGATCGACCTGGAAATGACCGGGCTCGACCCCGCCCGCGAACGCATCATCGAGGTCGCGACGTTGATCACCGATGGCGACCTGAATCTGATCGCCGAAGGGCCGGTGCTGGCGGTGCATCAGCCGGACGCCTTGCTCGAGGCGATGGACGAGTGGAATACGCGCACGCATGGCGCCTCGGGGCTGACGCAACGCGTCCGCGAGAGTCGCATCGATACCGCCGAGGCCGAGCGCCAGACGCTGGCGTTTCTCAAGGCATATGTGACACCGAACAGCTCGCCGATGTGCGGCAACAGCGTGCATCAGGATCGTCGTTTCATGCTGCGGGAAATGCCCGAACTGGCCGAATTCTTCCACTATCGCAATCTCGATGTCTCGACGATCAAGGAGCTGGCCAAGCGCTGGAACCCGCAGGCTCTGGCAGGTTTTGAGAAGCGCAATACGCACCAGGCGTTGGACGACATTCGTGAGTCGCTGGCCGAGCTGGCGCATTATCGCAAGACATTCCTGCGCGTCTAGTCGGCCTGGGGCGGCTGAAAAGGCCTAGGCGCTGACGTGACTGGTAATCAACTGCTCGCGTTTGTGGCGTTGTTGCTCGAGCCCCCAGCGCACGTGTTCGCGGACCAGGTCCGAGGGGTAGGCCAGGCGCGCGCGCAAGGCGCCTTCGACGCGTTCGCTCCAGGGGGCGTTGCCCAGGCCGATGGCCAGGTTGCGCAGCCAGCGCTCGTAGCCGATGCGACGAATCGCGCTGCCTTCGGTGCGCATCAGGAACTCTTCCTCGCTCCAGGCGAAAAGGCGGATGAGCGAGGCTCGGTCGAGGTCGTGGCGTGGCGCGAAGTCTTCTTCCTGTGACGCACGCGTGAAGCGCGTAAAAGGACACACCAGTTGGCAATCGTCGCAGCCGTATACGCGGTTACCCATCGCCTTGCGATATTCTTCGGGGATCGAACCGGCGAGTTCGATGGTCAGATACGAGATGCAGCGCCGCGAGTCGATGACCTTGTCGTCGACAATGGCGCCTGTGGGGCAAGCCGTCTGACAGTTCGAGCACTTACCGCAATGCTCGCTCTCGAAGGGCGCGTCTACCGGTAGTGGCAGATCGGTGTAAAGCTCGCCGAGGAAGAACAGCGAACCGGCCTGGGGGTTGAGCAGCATGGCATTCTTGCCGAACCAGCCGAGGCCGGCTTTCTGCGCCAGGGCGCGCTCCATGACCGGGGCTGAATCGACGAAGGCACGGTAGCCGTAAGCGCCGACTTCGTCCTCGATGCGTTTGGCCAGGGTGGCGAGACGCTTGCGGATCAACTTGTGGTAATCGCGCCCGAGGGCATAGCGTGAAACATAGGCGCGCTCGGGTTGTCCGAGCACCTTGGTGGTTTCCACCTCGGGGGGCAGGTAGTCCATGCGCACGCTGATGACGCGCAAGGTGCCGGGTATGAGTTCCTCGGGTCGCGTGCGCTTGTGACCATGTTTGGCCATGAAGTGCATTTCGCCGTGGTAGCCGGCCGCGAGCCAACGCTCGAGGTAGCGCTCATGCGCTTCGAGGTCGGTGTCGGTGATGCCAACCTGCTGGAAGCCGAGTTCGCGTCCCCAAGTATGGATGCGATCGGCCAGCGCGGCGTAATCGATAGGCGAAGATGAGGACATGACGAGACCCCCGTGAAGCGAGGGCGCCACCCTAGCGCAATCGTCACGTGGAATAAATGCTTGTCGTCGGCGAGCCGGAGAAAGGAGACAGTCATGACAACGACATGCAGAGCGCCGCATCCCTTGTATGGTGCTGATCAGGTCCAGGCGCTGGATCGGCGACTCATGGCCGAGGGAATGGCAGGGTTCGAATTGATGCAGCGTGCCGCGCAGGCGGCTTATGCGGCTCTTCGCTCGCGCTGGCCGGAAGCGCATCGTTTGAGCATCTTGTGTGGCGGTGGCAATAACGCCGGCGATGGCTATGTGATGGCGGCACTGGCGGCGGGCGATGGTCTCGACGTGCAGCTTGTCGCGTTGCGCGACCCCGCGACGCTGAGCGGCGACGCGGCGCGGGCTTACGAAATGGCCTGGCAGGCGGGACTGGATGTCATCGAATGGCGCCCTGAGACGGTGATCAACGGCGATGTCGTGATCGACGCGCTGTTGGGCACCGGCGCGACGGGGGAGGTGCGCGAACCACTGCGTAGTGTCATCGAGACGCTCAATGCGACGCCGCGTCCGGTGCTGGCGGTGGATATGCCCTCGGGGCTTTCGGCACAGACTGGCAGTATCGGCGGTGTAGCGGTACAGGCCAGCCTGACTGTCACTTTCATCGCCGATAAATTTGGCTTGCATACCGGCGCCAGCGCGGATCATGTCGGTGAGCTGCGTGTCGAGACGCTTGGGATGACGCCTCATGGGCATGATGATCTCGTGCCACTGGGTGAGCTGCAGGCGGCCGACATGCTGCAAAAGGCTTTCCCGCCTCGGTCACGGGGGAGCCATAAGGGCGACTTCGGGCATGTGTTGGTGATTGGCGGTGGCGCCGGTTTCGGAGGCGCGGCGTTGATGGCCAGTGAGGCCGCGCTGCGTAGCGGAGCGGGCAAGGTCAGTTTGGCTACTGATGCCGCGCATGTGGCGGCAAGCCTGGTGCGTAGCCCGGAGGTCATGGCGCGCGGTGTAGGGAAGGCCGAGGATATCCACGCGCTGCTCGATCAAGCCAATGCCCTGGTGGTCGGACCGGGGCTCGGACGTCAGCCTTGGGGACACGAACTGTGGCAGGCGGCACTCGCCGCAGGAGTTCCTAGTGTGCTCGACGCCGATGCGCTCAACTGGTTGTCCGAGGAAGCGACTAACCGCCGCGATGACTGGGTGCTGACCCCGCATCCGGGCGAAGCCGCACGTTTGCTGGGAGTGTCCGGCGCCGAGATTCAGGCTGACCGGCGCGCGGCGGCACTGGCGTTGCATGAGCGTTATGGGGGCAGTGTGGTGCTCAAGGGGGCGGGCACCCTGATCGCCGATGCGGACGGCGTCACCGTGTGTCCGTATGGTAATCCCGGCATGGCGAGTGGCGGGATGGGCGATGTGCTCTCCGGGATCGTCGGGGCATTGTTGGCCCAGGGCCAAACGCCGGGCGAAGCAGCGCGGCATGGGGTTCTTCTGCATGCCCTGGCCGGTGATGCGGCGGCGCAAGACGGGGGCGAGCGTGGTCTGGTTGCCACGGATCTGGCATCCTATGTGCGCGCGATTGCCAACCCGCGTCCCTTTGATGCCATGCGATAACGCGAGATGCCACGAGAGATGCAACGCTTTTTGCCCAATGAAACCGCCCATGTCGCTTTCGGTGAAGCGCTGGGGCATGCCCTGGATGGCCACGGCCAAGTACATCTGGAGGGTGAACTGGGTGCCGGCAAGACGACGCTGACGCGCGGCATCTTGCGTGCCTATGGTCATGAGGGGGCCGTCAAGAGCCCCACTTATACATTGGTGGAGCCGTACATGCTGGGTGGGCTTTGCCTCTATCATTTCGATCTCTACCGATTGGGCGACCCCGAAGAACTCGAATTCATGGGCGCCCGCGACATGCTTGGCGAGGACGGCTTGAGCCTGATCGAATGGCCTTCTCGAGGTGCTGGTTGGCTGCCCCGGGCCGATCTCGTGGTACATCTGGCCCTGGAGGGCGAGGGTCGCCACGTCACGCTCGAAGGACTCAGCCCGCACGGCCAGGCCGTGATCGCTGCATTGCACGCCACTCGTCAGGACAAGGAAATCGACGTTTGAAGCCGTTTCATGATAAGCCCTGGCAGGCGCGATGCCACGTGAGTGCCGTCCGGCATCTCATTAGCCTTGCCGTACTGATGATGCTTGCGATGAGTCATGTGGCGCCTGCGCAGGCCGCCGACGTCGACAATATCCGTCTCTGGGCGGCTCCTGACCATGTGCGCGTGGTCTTCGACCTCTCCGACGAGGTGGATAGTTCCGTGTTCAAGCTCGACGACCCGCGCCGCCTGGTGGTCGACTTGAAGGACGCGAAACTGGCCTTCGATCCGGACGATATCGACACGGGCGACAGCGCGATAGAGACGTTGCGAACCGGGCGGCGCAACGGTGATGATCTACGCGTGGTCTTCGATCTCAACAGGAAGATAGAGCCCCACCACTTCTTGTTGCCGCCCACCGATCAGTATGGCTATCGCCTTGTGGTCGATCTCGACTATCCGGGCGAGGGCGCGCTGGACGAGCCTGTCGATCCCATCGCGGCCATGATTCGCGACCAGGAAATGGAAGCCGAGCGAGATCTGAGGCAGGCCGAGGCCGAAGGGACGTCGCCAAGCGCGGCGTTGGCCAAGCGCGACAGCCAGGCGAAACCTCACCCCAAGCGCGATATCATCGTTGCCGTCGACCCCGGCCACGGGGGCGAAGATCCGGGGGCAACCGGACCTAGCGGTACGTATGAAAAGGACGTCGTATTGGCCATTGCACGCAAGGTCCAGGCCTATATTAGTGGCACCTCGGGGTTCAAGGCCTTCCTGACGCGAGATAGTGATTACTACGTGGGCCTGCGCAAAAGGACATTGCTGGCACGCGAGCAGAAAGCCGATTTCTTCGTCTCGGTGCATGCCGATGCGGTCAAGAGCCGGGGCCCCACCGGTAGCTCCGTCTATGCGCTGTCCAAGAACGGGGCTACCTCGGAGAGCGCGCGTTGGCTGGCCGAGTCGGAAAACCGTTCCGACCTGATTGGTGGTGTCGATGGCAACCTCGACCTGTCCGACAAGGACGAGGTGCTGCGCGGTGTCTTGCTTGACCTGACCATGACCGCGACGATGAATGACTCACTAAGCGTCGGCGGTCAGGTGCTCGATAAGCTGGGACGCGTCAATCGTCTGCATCGTTCACAAGTCGAGCAGGCGGGCTTCGTGGTGCTGAAATCACCTGACATCCCGTCGTTGCTGGTCGAAACCGGGTTCATCTCCAATCCTGGCGAAGAAAAGAAGCTGCTCTCGTCTGCGTTTCAGGAGAAGATTGCGGACGCCATCGGTGATGGGATCATCGCGCATTTTCGCCGCCACCCACCGCCTAGCAGCCTGTTAGCCTGGCAACGCGACCAAGGGCGTGGCGAAGGGCCCGGCGAATATCGTGTGCAAAAGGGTGATACCTTGTCTCAGGTCGCGGCGCGGCATGATGTGACGATGCTGGCGCTCAAGCAGGCCAACGATCTTAGCGGCGATATCCTGCGCGTGGGCCAGGTGCTGAAGATCCCTCATTCGTGAGCATGGACATGACGTAAGCCCTATGCGCGAGGCACAATGGCGGCTATGACTGAATCCCGACGCATCCACATCCTTGATCCCAGGCTCGCCAACCAGATCGCGGCCGGCGAGGTCGTCGAGCGACCGGCTTCGGTATTGAAGGAACTGGCCGAGAACGCCATCGATGCCGGCAGCCAGCGCATCGAGATCGATCTCGAAGCCGGTGGCGCCCGCTTGATTCGTGTGCGTGACGATGGGCGGGGTATCGCCGAAGACGATCTGCCGCTGGCACTGTCACGGCATGCGACGAGCAAGATCGCCTCGCTGGACGATCTCGAAGGCGTAGATAGCCTCGGTTTTCGCGGCGAGGCGCTGGCCTCGATCAGTTCCGTCTCGCGACTCGAGCTCGTTTCCAATACGCAGGATGAGCCGAGCGCGGGCTGGCGTGTGGTCGCCGAAGGGCGTCAGATGGAGCCTCGAGTGAGTCCCGCGCCACATCCACGTGGCAGCTCGGTCGTGGTCCGCGACCTGTTCTTCAATACCCCGGCGCGACGCAAGTTTCTGCGTACCGAGAAGACCGAATTCGGCCATGTTGAAGAGACGTTTCGGCGGCTGGTGCTATCGCGCTACGACATCGCTTGGGTGCTGCGTCACAATCAGAAGGTCGTGCATCAGCTGCGAGCGGGCGATGAGCCGGCGGCGATGGAGCGGCGTGTTGGCGCGCTGCTGGGACGCAAGTTCCTCGAGAATGCCCTGCATGTGGATATAGAAGCGACCGGTTTGCGCCTGTGGGGGTGGGTCGGGCTGCCGACGCATTCCCGTGCACAGGCAGACCAGCAGTATTTCTTCGTCAATGGCCGCGTCGTGCGTGATCGTCTGGTTGCCCATGCCGTGCGTCAAGCCTATCGCGATGTGCTGTTTCACGGCCGCCACCCGGTTTTTGTGCTCTATCTGGAGCTCGATCCGCACGTGGTCGATGTCAACGTGCATCCCACCAAGCATGAAGTCCGCTTTCGCGATGGGCGCCTGGTGCACGACTTCCTGTTCTCGAGCCTGCACCGTGCGCTGGCCGATGTCCGCCCCAACGAGCCCACCTCGCCAGACGCGGCACCTGCAAGTGCAGGTGACGAGGTGTCGACACCGGGGGCGCCGACGACTGCGGCCAATGAGCAACCACGCTGGCAACAGCAGGGCATGGCCTTGGGCGCCGATCAGGAGCGTCCTGCGGCCCATCGCGTGCGCGAATTCATGGCCGGTTACCAGGCACTGCATCCAGAGCATGAAGAGCAGCTGTTGACGCCGCAGCCGCAGCGCACCGCACCCGAGGCGCCGGTGGCAGCTGAGCCCGATGTCCAAGCGAAGGCGATGCCCGAGGCCGATGCGACCCAGGCGCCGCCACTAGGCTATGCGGTGGCGCAGCTGCATGGTGTCTATATTCTCTCGCAGACCGCACGCGGGCTGGTCGTGGTCGACATGCATGCCGCGCACGAGCGCATTACCTATGAGCGCATGAAGCAGCAAGTGCATGGCGACGGACAAGCCCTGGGACGGTTGCAGACACAGCCGCTGCTGGTGCCGATGTCGCTGGCGGTCAGCACGCGCGAGGTTGAAACCGCCGAGCGCGAGCGCGAGACCTTCGAGCGCTTGGGAGTCGAGTTGGACGTCGCGGGTCCGGAGACGCTACTCGTGCGCCGGGTGCCGGTGTTGCTCGACAATGCCGATGTCGAATCGCTGATTCATGGCATGCTGGCCGATCTTGAACGTTTCGGGCGGTCGGACAGGGTCGAAGCGCATATCAATGAATTGCTTTCCAGCATGTCGTGCCATGGCAGTGTGCGGGCCAATCGTCGGCTGACAGTGCCCGAGATGAATGCCTTGCTGCGTGATATGGAGCGCACTGAACGCAGCGGGCAATGCAATCACGGGCGGCCGACCTGGACCGAGATGTCGATGCACGAGTTGGATAAGCTGTTTCTCCGTGGCCAGTAAAGCTGGTCATTGACTGTTTTCAGGATTCTCGATGAACGATACGCGGCCACTGGCCATCCTCTTGATGGGCCCGACGGCGGCCGGCAAAACCGATTTGGCTATCGCCTTGCGCGAGCGCTTGGGCGGCGAACTGGTCAGCGTCGACTCGGCGATGATCTATCGCGGCATGGACATCGGCACCGCGAAACCTTCGGCGGAAGAGTTGGCGCGAGCGCCGCATCGCCTGATCGACATTCGCGACCCCGCCGACACGTACTCCGCCGCTGAATTCCGCGAGGACGCCCTGGCCGAGATGCGCGACATCTCGTCGCAGGGGCGTATCCCGATACTCGTGGGTGGCACCATGATGTATATCAAGCGTTTGATCGATGGCGTCGCGGAACTGCCCGCTCGCGATGCCGCATTGCGCGATGAGCTGGCCCTGCGCGCCAAGCGCGAGGGGTTGGAAGCGCTGCATGCAGAGCTCGCGCAGGTCGATCCGGTCGCTGCGAAGACCATCCATCCGCATAATCGTCAGCGCCTGTTGCGGGCGCTGGAAGTGTATCGCCTCACCGGCCGAGCATTAGGCGAGCTATGGGCCGAGCAGCCCCGTGAAACCTTTCCTTGGCGCCTCGTGTCCATAGCGCTGGCGCCTACCGAGCGTCGGGTGCTGCATGCGCGTATCGCGCAGCGCTTCGAAGACATGCTGGCAGGAGGCTTCCGCGAGGAAGTCGCCGCTCTCAGAGCGCGTGGCGATTTGCATCGTGGGTTCCCCGCGATTCGCTGTGTCGGCTATCGTCAGATGTGGGAGCATATGGATGGCGAGACTGATGAGGCGACGATGCGCGAGCGTGGCATAGCGGCGACGCGGCAACTCGCCAAGCGTCAGTTGACCTGGCTGCGCAATTGGCAAGGCGTGCAGTGGGTCGATAGCGAGGCGAGCGATATGCACGAGCAGGTATTGAAAATCGTGCGCGGAAGCGGCACTTAGCGTAAGATGTCCGGTCACGACAACGCCTGGCGAGTAGCGCCGCGAACGGCGGTGGCGACGCGAATGGCGGCTGTGACCCTTCGAAAACGACCATAAACCACAGCGAGAAGTTAGGGAGAGCAAAATGTCCAAAGGACAGTCCCTTCAAGATCCGTACTTGAACATTCTGCGCAAGGAGCGCATTCCGGTCTCCATCTTTTTGGTGAACGGTATTAAATTGCAGGGACAGGTCGAGTCTTTCGATCAGTTCGTCATCCTGCTGCGCAATACCGTCAGCCAGATGGTGTACAAGCACGCCATTTCCACTGTCGTGCCATCCCGCAACGTGCGTCTTCCCGTCCAGGACCCGAATGCTCCGGCGGAAGAAGACGTTTGATCGAGAGGCGCTGATTGTTTTTCGAACGTCCCGACGCCGGTGAAACGGCGGTTCTCGTCCATGTGGATTTCCACGACGAACAGGAACGTGAAGACCCGGGAGAATTCCTGGAGTTGGTGCGTTCCTCGGGTGTGACGCCGGCGACTCTCATCGAGGGCAGTCGGCGTCGTCCCGATCCCAAGACATTTATCGGCAGCGGTAAGCTGGAGGAGATTCGCGAGGTACGCGAACTTCACGGCGCCGAAGTCGTCATTTTCAATCATGCCTTGTCGCCTTCGCAGGAGCGCAATCTGGAACGCGCCCTGAAAAGTCGCGTGCTGGATCGCACGGGTTTGATACTGGATATATTCGCGCAACGTGCGCGTACGCACGAAGGCAAGCTGCAGGTCGAGCTGGCACAGCTAGAGTACATGTCGACGCGCCTGGTGCGTGGATGGACCCACCTGGAGCGCCAGAAAGGCGGGATCGGCTTGCGCGGCCCAGGGGAAACCCAGCTCGAGACCGACCGCCGCTTGTTGAATGGTCGTATCAAGGCGATTCACAAGCGGTTGGAGAAGGTCCGCACACAGCGCGATCAGAATCGCCGTGCGCGGGCGCGTGCCGAGATTCCCAGCGTGTCCCTGGTGGGCTATACCAATGCTGGTAAGTCAACGCTGTTCAATGCTTTGACCCAGTCAGATGTGTACACCGCTGATCAGCTGTTCGCCACGCTCGACCCGACGTTGCGTCGCATCGAGGTGGAAGATGTCGGACCGGTGGTCATGGCTGATACGGTGGGGTTCATCCGCCATCTGCCACACAAGCTGGTGGAGGCGTTTCGTGCCACCTTGCAGGAAGCGACTGAGGCCTCGTTATTGGTGCATGTCATCGATGCGGCGGACCCGGATCGCGATTTCAATGTGGCGCAGGTCGATGCAGTGCTCGAGGAAATCGGTGCCGCTGAGGTGCCGCGGCTGCTGGTCATGAATAAAATCGACCTCTTGGACAGCGCTCCACGTCTTGAGCGTGACGGACACGGTCGCCCGCAGATCGTGTGGCTATCGGCGCGTGATGCACGCGGCTTTGAATTGCTGCATCAAGCACTCGGCGAGCTGCTGGCTGAAGAGCTGCTCGAGACGAGTTTGACGCTGGAGCCCGAGCAGGGAAGATTGCGGGCATCGCTGCATGAGTTGAATGCCGTGCAGCAAGAACAATTTGACGAGCAGGGCCGAATCCTGCTGGATATCCGTCTGCCTAGACGCGATTTCTTTCAGTTGATGGCCCGTCTCGGCGAGAAGGCAGCACATTATTTGCCGCCGGGAGCCCTCGATCGCCCGGAGTGGGAGCGCGACTGACAGTGCCTGTCACTGGCGCCCCTGGCGAGATGCATCGCAATCAATGCAGTGGAGAAAACGTATGGCTTGGAACGAGCCTGGTGGTGGCAATCAGCAGGACCCGTGGAGCGGCGGCGGTCGCCGCGGCAGCGGTAATGGTAGCGGTGGGGGCAATGGTGGCAACAACCAAGGCCCACCCGATCTCGACGAGGCGCTGAAGAAGTTTCAGGACAAGCTTAGTCGTTTGATGGGTAAGCGCGGCAAGCGTGGTGGCGATAGCAACGGCGGCGGATCGGGAGGCAAGGGGAATCCCTTCATCCTGCCGGGTGTGCTAGTGATCATTGTATTGGCCATCTGGGCCGGGTCCGGTTTCTACGTGGTCGATCAGTCTGAACGTGGCGTAGTGCTGCGCTTCGGCAAGTATTACGATACGGTGAATCCCGGTCTGCATTGGAGCCCGACCTTTGTCGATCAAGTGACGAGGGTGAACGTCACCGAGGTGCGCTCGTTCCGTCAGAATGCTTCCATGCTGACGAGCGATACCAACATCGTGACGGTACGCCTCTCCGCCCAGTATCAGGTCGCCAATCCTCGCGACTATGTGCTTAATGTGCGTGATCCCGAGCAGAGCCTGCGCAACGCACTGGACTCCACGTTGCGTCATGTCGTGGGTGCGAGTGGCATGCAGAACGTGCTGACCAGTACCACTGAGGTCGAAGAAGTCAAACAGATCGATGAAGGTGGCAAGGTACCGGATATGCCGGAAACCGTGGAAGATCCCAGCGAATTGCCGGTGGTCACCATGACGCCGCCGGTCCCGGATTCGTTGCTCAGTGGCCGTGAGGAGCTTGGCCCCGAGGTCGCCAAGCGGCTCCAGGAGTCGCTGGATGCTTATGGATTGGGGCTGCGTTTGCAGACCGTCAACCTGGAAAGCACCCAGGCGCCGGACCAGGTTCAAGATGCCGTGGACGACGTGATTCGCTCACGCGAGGATCGTCAGCGCTTGATCAACGAAGCACGGGCCTACGAGAATGCCCTGCAGCCCCGCACCGAAGGGGAAGCGCAGCGCTTTATCGAGGAAGCCACCGGTTATCGTAATACCGTGGTGTCGGATGCCGAAGGTCAAACCAGCCGCTTCCTGGCCGTGTTGGGCGAATACCAGCAGGCGCCGGAAGTGACACGCCAACGTCTCTACTTGGATACGGTGAGTGAGGTGTTGGGTAACAACCGCAAGGCATTGATCGATGTTGGTTCTCAGAATAACTCGATGATCTATCTACCGCTTGATCAGCTAGGTAAGCCTCGCGCCGGTGGTAGCGGTGTTGACTCGCAAGATATACGTGAACTTGAGTCGGTCTTCCAGCAGGTTCAAAACGAACCACTTTCTGGTAGCGACAACAGCAGTGGTCAGCGCCAGTCGAGCGGAATTTCGCGGGAGGGTCGTTAATCATGGTCAACAATCGTGCCTTGGGTATCGTCGCATTGCTGGCTGTGGGGGCCTGGATCGCCAGTTCCAGCTTGTATGTGGTGACAGAGAAGCAGCGTGCCATCAAGTTACGCTTCGGTGAGGTGGTACAGGCCGATATCGAGCCTGGCTTGCATGTAAAATGGCCGGTGCTCAACACCGTGCGCTTCTTCGATGCGCGCGTGCAGATGCTGGAAAGCACCGAAAGCCGCTTCCTGACAGCGCGTCGCAATGCCTTGATCGTCGACTCTTACGTCAAGTGGCAGGTCGTCGATCCCAGCTTGTACTATCAGTCCACACGAGGAGAGGTATCGCGTGCTGAGGACCTCATCGCGCCGCGCGTTGATGAAAGCCTGCGTAATGCCTTCGGTAGCCGTGAAGTGGACAAGATCATTAGCGAAGAACGCAACGAGATGCTCGAGGAGCCTCAAGAACAGCTGGATAAACGACTGCGTGAAGAGGTGGGTGTCGCGATACTGGATATTCGCCTCAAGCGTGTCGAACTCCCTCAAGAAGTTCAGCAGGCGGTTTTCCAGCGCATGCGTACCGAGCGTAATGCCGAAGCGCGTCAGTATCGCGCCCAAGGTGAGGAACAGGCCGAGCGTATTCGCGCCCGGGCCGATCGTGAGCGTCAGGTGACGTTGGCGGATGCGCGCAAGAAGGCCGAGACGCTGCGTGGTGAAGGTGATGCCAAGGCTGCGGAGATCTATGCCAGCGCTTATACGCAGGATCAAGACTTCTTCAATTTCTATCGCTCCCTGCAAGCGTACCGGAACAGCTTCGACAAGGGCGACGATATGCTGTTGTTGAGTCCGGATAGCGAGTTCTTCCGCTATTTCCGGTCGCCGACCGGCGAGGCGAGTAGCAACGACGAATAAGTCACGATCTGGCCTCCGGGGTACCTCCGTCCGGGGTACATCCGGAGGCCAAACGTGATAGACTCTTGACACCGGGCGTCGCCCGGTTTTTTTGTGGCCTGTCAGCGGATATGGATGCCTCTACGGCGATTCGCGACGGGCTCGGTATGCGACTCCGACATGACGTGTCAGCGTTCGTGTCGTCTCGCCCGCAACCGACGATGCCAATACGCCACTCATTTCTGGCAGGACCAAAAAATGACCATCGCTGACCGCTGGCTGCTTCCCGACGGAATGGATGAAGTACTTCCGCCTCAGGCGACGCGCATGGAGCAACTGCGTCGTGCGTTGCTCGATCTGTATGATCGCTGGGGATATGATTTGGTGATTCCTCCGACGGTCGAGTTTCTCGATTCGCTGTTGACCGGCACGGGGACCGATCTCGATCTGCAGACGTTCAAGCTGACCGACCAGCTTTCCGGTCGGATGATGGGCGCCAGCGCGGATGTGACGCCGCAGGTGGCGCGTATGGATGCGCATTCATTGAAGCGCAGTGGGCCGGCACGACTTTGCTATTGCACGACCGTGTTGCGTGCCAAGGCCGACCAACACCAGGGAGGGCGCAGCCCGACTCAGGTTGGTGTGGAGCTTTTCGGCCATGCGGGGTTGGATGCGGACATCGAGGTGTTGCGGCTGGCACTCACGGGGCTGGAAGTCGCCGGGGCCGGCGAAACTCACCTGGCGCTCAGCCATATCGGCATCTATCGTGCTTTGGTGCACGCGGCGGCATTGAATGCGGAAAGCGAGTATGCGCTTTTCGAAGCCATCGAGCGCAAGGCCTTCAACGACGTCGATGCCCTGGTCGCGCGGGACGTGCGTGACCCCGCGTTGGCCGAGATGCTGCAAACGTTGCCGCGTCTTTACGGCGGCCAAGAGGTGCTCGACCAGGCCCGCGAGGTCTTTGCGGGCGCGCCTCCCGCCGTCGCGGCGGCGCTGGATGAACTTCAGGCGTTGTGCCGGGCCGTCACGGCCAATCATCTACAGGCCGAGGTGTATATCGACCTGGCCGAATTGCGCGGGTATCAATATCACACGGGTATGGTGTTTGCGGCTTATGTGCCTGGTTACGGTCAGGCCTTGGCCAAGGGAGGGCGCTACGACGACACCGGACGCGCCTTCGGTCGGGCGCGCCCGGCGACGGGATTTTCCATGGATCTCAAGCTGTTGGCTTCGCTCATCGAGAGCGGTCCGCGCGGCGATGGTATCTGGGCGCCTGCCGACGATCGCGCCACGCTTACCCAGGCCATTGCGCATCTGCGTGCTGCCGGTGAGCGCGTCATTCAGGCGTTGCCAGGGCAGCGTGTGGGGCCTCGCGAACAGCGTTGTGATCGACAGCTAGTGGAAACCAACGGCGAATGGCGGGTCGAACCGCTCGCGTAAATCGGCGGATCCTTTGATCGAGAGACGAAAGCAATGGGCAAGAACGTAGTCGTATTGGGCACCCAGTGGGGTGACGAAGGCAAGGGCAAGGTCGTCGACCTGCTGACGGAATCCGCCGCCACGGTGGTCCGCTTTCAGGGTGGCCACAACGCCGGCCATACGCTGGTCATCGATGGTGAGAAAACTGTCCTGCATTTGATCCCGTCCGGCGTGCTGCGCGCCGACAAGACGTGTGTGATCGGTAATGGGGTCGTGCTCTCGCCGGAAGCGTTGATGGAAGAAATCCGCGAGCTGGAAGCGAAAGACGTGCCTGTGCGTGAACGGCTTCGCTTGTCCCCGGCCTGTCCTCTGATTCTGCCGTACCACGTGCGCCTCGATCAGGCGCGCGAAAAGGCGCGTGGCGTTGCCAAGATCGGCACCACCGGCCGAGGAATCGGACCGGCTTACGAGGACAAGGTCGCGCGGCGTGGGCTGCGCCTGGGCGATATCCTGCATCGCGAACGTTTCGCGTCGAAGCTGGGCGAGGTGCTCGATTACCACAATTTTGTGTTGACGCAGTACCACAACGAGCCACCGGTGGACTTTCAGCAGGTACTCGACCAGGCGATGGAAATGGCCGAGGAGCTTCGCCCGATGGTCTGCGATACCGTGTCGTTGGTACATGAGATGCGCAAGGCCGGCGATAATATCCTGTTTGAAGGGGCGCAGGGCTCGTTGCTGGATATCGATCACGGCACTTATCCGTATGTGACGAGCTCCAATACCACGGCAGGGGGCACGGCAACGGGCTCGGGCGTGGGGCCGCTATATCTTGATTACGTGCTGGGGATTACCAAGGCCTACACCACGCGTGTCGGGTCAGGGCCGTTTCCCACCGAGATTTTCGATGAGTTCGGCCGGCACTTGGCAGAGAAAGGCCATGAGTTCGGTGCCACGACGGGGCGCGCGCGGCGCTGTGGCTGGTTCGATGCCGTGGCGCTGCGCCACGCGGTGCAGATCAATTCGGTATCGGGGTTATGCCTGACCAAGTTGGACGTGCTCGATGGCCTGGAAAACATTCGGGTTTGCGTGGGATATCGCAGCAAGGATGGCGCCACTATCGATAACCCGGTCGATTCCGAAGGCTATGCAGTCATCGAACCGCTTTATCAGGACTTGCCTGGCTGGAGCGAGTCGACGCTGGGAGTCAAGCGCATCGAAGACCTGCCCAAGAACGCACGGGCCTATATCAGTTTTCTCGAGGAGCAGACGGGGGTGCCGATCGACATCATCTCCACGGGGCCTGATCGCAACGAGACCATCGTGCTGCGCAACCCGTTCTTTGACTAGACCCTGAACGTTTGCCCGCTTCACTTGAGCGACGCCCGGTCGGCTGCATTGCCGATCGGGCGTTTTCATGACGAGGCCCGGCTTGCAAGGGCGATGCTTTTGCTCCTCGACAATGAAAAGGCCCGCGCCATCACGGCGCGGGCCTTTTGTGTCATGCGTGTTGTCGCAGGGGCGTCTAGCCGGCGAACGCAGCGTAGATGGCGATGACGCACAGGACTAGCACCAAGCCTACGGGCCAAGCACCTTTCCAGGGAGTCAGGTCGACTTCACCCGCATCCTGATGAACCCACTTGGTTTCGCGCGGGTAGACCTTGCCGATAATCAGCATGATGGCGATCAGCAGCACGAAGACGCCTGCTACGAAATGGTACTGACTAGTGACGTCGAGAATCTTGTTGAAGGGCGGTATGAAATATCCCGCTGCTATCAACAAGCAACCCGCGACCAAGCCCACCTTGGCGGCAATGGCGGGGACGCGCTTAGTGAGAAGCCCCACCAGGACCACGGCCAGGATGGGAATGAAGTAAATAGCGTTCATCGTCTGCAAGTAGCTGAACAAACTTTCCTGACCCGCGAGAAGCGGTGCGATGACCATGGCGGCAATGGCCATGATCCAGCCGAAGATCTTCCCCACTTTAACGACCTGGGCTTCATCGGCGTTCTTGTTGATGACGCCCTTATAGATGCCCAGGCTGAACAGTGTTGTGGTGCTATTCAGCGCCGAGTTGAACGACGACAGGATGGCGCCGACCATCACGGCAGCGAAGAAGCCGGTCAGGTAAGGGGGCAGGACGTCGAACACTAGGTGGCCGTAGGCTTCATCTGCCTTGACGCCCTGATCGGCATACATGTGGTACGCGATGATGCCCGGAAGGACGAGGTACAGGGGGCCGAGAAGTTTGAAGAAGCCGGTCAGCAGAACGCCCTTCTGGCCTTCGGCGAGGGTCTTGGCGGCGAAGGTGCGCTGAATGATCTGCTGATTGGTGGTCCAGTAGAACACGTTGATCAGGAAGACGCCGGTGAATAGCGTGGCGAAGGGTACGGCTTGATCCTCGCGTCCCATCGAATTGAACATCTCGGGATGCTGTTCGTTGAGGATATCCCAGCCGGCCAGGATGCCTCCGCCATCGCTGACGGCGTTGAGAGCGAAAAACACGATCAAGAGGCCGCCGATGAGCAGTCCGACTCCATTGAGCGTATCGGACACGGCTACCGTCCGCAGCCCCCCGAAGAGCGCATACACGGCGCCGATCAGGCCTACGATCCACACGGTCGCCCACAGCAGGAAACTGCTCGATTCGATGCCCGTCAGCCCTTGGAGATCGAGCATGCCTTGCAAGCCGATCGCGCCGGAGTACAGCACGATAGGCAGCAGAATGACCGCATAGGCGATCAGGAAGATGATGTTACAGATCAACTGCGTGCCGTGGTCGAAGCGAATCTCCAGCAATTGCGGCACGGTCGCGATCCCGCTACGCAGGAAGCGTGGCAGAAAGAAGAGCGCCAGTAGCACCAAGGCCACGACCGCAACGACCTCCCACGCCATGACACTCAGGCCATCAGTGAAGGCCGACCCGTTGAGACCCACCATCTGCTCGGTGGAGAGATTGGTCATCAAAAGTGAGCCGGCGATCAGCGGGAAAGTCAGGCTACGACCGGCCAAGAAGTAGCCGCTGGTGCTACGCAGGTCGTCTCGGCGCGTGATCAACCAGGTGATCAGTGCGACGAGCCCCGTGAAGAAAAGAAACGAGATCAGCGTCAGGGCATGCATGGAATGGGCATCCTTGGGCTTTCATGGATCATGGCCGTGGCGATTGAAGACTGGCGACTGCCCTTGGCATATCGTCAGGCTTCAAGCGTACGGGCGCGTCGATGACACTACATCGTGGGAACGAATTTTAGCCGGCAAACAGTAAACTACCATTCGCCATTTGTCTGACATTGCCCAAGTAATGTCTGTATAACACGGCTCATGGGTCGCCAGTATCCCGTCGACAAGCTCCGTCCAAGGACACGAAGATTGCGTCTTGCCACTGATATAGCGTGTACCAGCCACGTTCCAAGAGAGGTTCGAGGGTAGTGCAGTGGTCAGCGAAGGCGTCGCGCAGCGCCTGGTCGCCATTGAACTCGTAACGCTGAGGCAAGCCCAGGCGGTAGAGATTTTGATAGCCCCACCAGTAGCCGTTGTCGAGATAACTTCCCACTAGTTCCTTGAGTATGGGGAACGCATGCACGGTATTGTCGGCGCTTTTACTGAGTGGGAGAGTGCCGAAGACGACGAGGGCACCTTCCGCCTCGAGTCGTCGCAGGTCGTCGACCAACTGGCGCGACACGCTTTCCTCGAACGATTTCTGACTGCCTTGAGCATTGCCGTAGGCATAAGCGATCACCGTGGCACCTCCCAGCACGAGAACAAGCATTGAAACGCCTAAGCGGCGCCATCCGTAATATTCGCAAGTAGCCACTGCACAGAACAGTGAGCCGGCGCATAAGGCACCGAACCCGATGAAGGTGCGCGGACGCCAGAGAGGGTCTTCAAGCGCCGCCATGATACCGAGCGCGCCAAGCGGTAGTAGCAGCAAGATGATCAACATGATCAAGAGCCGCCAGGGCCATGCAAGGGGACGCTTGGCCTGTGACGGACGGAGGGCACCCAGGGTCAGGCCGGTCAGTGCGATCAGGGCCGTGGCCGATAGGCCCCACCAAGGTGCGCCAGCGAGTGTCCTGGCTGCATAGCGCCAGAACGTCAGGGTGTTGTCGACGATATGCATGGGCAATGTCGCTGGGGGAGCCATCTGGCTATGCGACAGGCTATAACCGCCAGCCAGCCACCAGACTGATATCAGTTTGTACCCCAGGAGTGTGACGGCGCCAGCGACTAGCAAGCCGACATGGCGCCGCCATTGCAGCGTGCCATAAGTGGCCAGGCTGAGAAGAGCATGAAACGCGAGCAACACGAAGTAAACGCTCACTGCCGCCTGATAGAAGCAGAGACTGGCGAATAAGCCGATAACCGACAGCATGACTCCCTTTCCCCATGATGCTCTCATGCCGGCGGCAAGCGCCAGTCCGGCGCAACTGACAGCAAGTGCCATGGGCAGGGCATCGAACTGATAGGAAAGGTTTTGCAGGAAGAAGGGCTGTAGCACCAATAGTGCCATCGCAAGCCAGGCGTGACCGTCGTTAAATTTTACAAAGGCCTGACGTAGCGCAACGAGCATTGTCGCGATGCTGGTCAATCCCAGCCATAAAGGAAGTGGAGCCAACTCGACGACACGCGTGCCTTGATTGAGCGCGAGCATAACGACATCGGCAAGAGGGCGCGCATTTGAAGTCCAACCGGGCTCGCCATACATGCTGCGCCAGATATCGTCGAGATAGAGACGATCGGCCGCCACGATCGGGTAAGTGGCCAGCACAAGACCAATGAAGGCTCCCATCCATCGCCAGACATCCGGGCTGGGCGTGCGAGAGTGCAGCGGAATTGACGGTATCGACATCAGGTACCCTTCGTGGTGTGGAGAAAGCGTGGATGAGCGCAATGTGACGACAACGCTGCGCTGGGCTCCCTTCATGCCCTGCGTGATGCTAAGCTCTCATATCGGGAGCATGGAGAGCTTCTCGTCTCATCGATCTGCGTCGCCTCTGGAACTTTCATCTTCGTTGGGTGTATTGCATACGTTAGTGTGTTCAGCCGAAGAATGTGACGTAAAGGGGTGACTTGCCCCTGAAAAGCCGCAAGGGAGTAGTAATGTGAGTGTACCGAATCGACATTTTTTGACGGCAATTTTTCCGCGTCGTTGTAGTCGCCCTCTCGCGGGCATGTTGGGCGTATGGTTAGCCTTCGCGGCGCAGGCGTGTGTTGCCTTTGGCTTCGAGGATGTGGTCAAGAAAGCCGAGCAACTTTCCGAGCAAGGATACCAGTCACCCGAAACAAGCGTGCCGGAATCGCTGAGCAACCTGGAGTACTCGGACTACGCCAAGATTCATACAAAAGATGGTCACGCGCTGTGGGAGGACGACGATTTACCCTTCAATCTCGCTTTCTTTCATAAGGGGATGCACTACGACACCTCGGTGAAGATACACAGCGTCGTGGATGGTGAAGTGGAGGATATTGCTTTCGACCCTGATGACTTCACTTACGGTGATCTGGATATTCCCGAGGAAGATCTCGAGGACCTCGGGTTTGCAGGGTTCAAGGTTACCAATGCGCTCAATGACGCCGATCGCATGAATGAAGTCATGGCTTTTCAGGGGGCGAGTTATTTCCGCACCTTGGGGCGTGATCAGACCTATGGGTCTTCCGGCCGTGGTCTGGCGATCGACACCGCATTACCCAGTGGTGAGGAATTCCCCGCGTTTCGTGAGTTCTGGGTCGTCAAACCAAGCAACGATAGCCAATACCTGACGGTGTTCGCGATACTTGATTCGCCAAGCCTTGCCGGCGCTTATCGTTTCGTTCTGCGTCCCGGCGAAGACACCGTCGTCGATGTGACATCGCGGCTTTTCATGCGTAACGCTGTGGAAAAATTGGGGATCGCGCCTCTGACGAGTATGTATTTGTATGGCCCTGGCCAGCCCACGGACTCACTCAACTATCGGCCGGCGATTCACGATTCCAATGGCTTGTTGGTGCACGATGGCGGCGATGAAGAGCAGTGGATCTGGCGCCCGCTTGCCAATCCTGACAAGTTGATGGTCGACGAGCAGGATGTCGACTCTCTCGAGGGCTTCGGGCTGCTGCAGCGCAGTCATGATTTTCACGATTATGAAGACCTCAAAGATCGTTATGATCGTCGTCCAAGCGTGTGGATCGAGCCTCAAGATGACTGGGGCAAGGGCCAGGTCGAATTGATCCAGATCCCCACGCCCGACGAGACCAACGACAACATCGTTACCATGTGGAAGCCCGACGAAGCGCCGCAAGCGGGGGATGAACTCGACTTCAATTACCGCATGTACTGGACGACGCACGAGGCCAAGTTCCATAGCCCTGATTTGTCCTGGGCTAGCCAGACGCGTCGCTCGCAAGGCGAGGTGCGTCAAGACAACTTGGTGCGTGAGACCGATGGTTCGCTGGCGTTCATCGTCGATTTCAAGGGGCCGGGGCTGGAGTCGATCAAAGACGGTGCCAGCATGGAAGTCGATGCCTCTGTCGGAGATAACGGCGAACTGGTCGAAAGTCGTGTCGTTCCCAATGACGCCGAAGGTGGTTGGCGGATGTTCGTGCGCGTCAAGCGTAGCGATGACAGTCAGCCCTTGGATATCCGCGCCTACCTGAAGGATGGGGATGAGCGGCTTTCGGAAACCTGGTATTACCGGCTCCCTGCCAATGGTTGATACACAAGCTGATACGGTGACCGGCGATTATCTCGAACGCCTGGCACAGGAAACGGACTCCCGAGGGGCGCGCCGCGAGTTACTTGCTAGTCGTCTCGATGAACACGGCATGGAAGCCTTGCACTCGAGCCTCGGCGCGCGCGAGGTCTCGGAGGATGATCCGGCTGCGGCGTCGGTGGGCGCGCGTCTGTCGCTGGCGTATAGCGCCCGTCCGTTGGCGCCGCCCACTGTGCTCACGACTGACGCGCAAGGCATTACGCGGCTTTGCACGACGCCGCCGATAGCACGCACACCCTTGGCGCCGGAGCCATGGGCGGCTAATCCTTTCGTGCGTTATGCCCAGCGTGCGCGCAACTGGGTAGAGCGTGGTTTTCGCCGACGTCATAAGGGTGGTGCGGATGCCGTGCCGACCCCTCGCTGGCAGAAAGTTGGCAGGCTACGTCGCAAGATTCTGTTGATCCTGGTGGTAGGTCAAAGCCTGGTGGCGGCGGAATACATGCGTTCGGTGTTGCCCTATCAAGGCAAGCAAGTGCTCGAAGTCGCCATTCTGACGTTGTTCGTGCTGTTGTTTTGCTGGGTCTCGGCGGGGTTCTGGACGGCCCTCATGGGGTTCTTCCAGCTTTTGCGTGGACGCGACCGCTACGCGATCGATGCCCGTGACGTGCAGGAGGAAGCGCCGATTGACGAAACGGCGCGCACGGCGCTGGTTGTGCCCATCTGCAATGAGGATGTGGCGCGCGTTTTTGCCGGCGTGCGGGCCACGCTCGAGTCACTGCGCGATAGCGGCCAGGAACGCCACTTCGACCTGTTTATTTTGAGCGATACCTTCGATCCCGAACTGGCGATCGCGGAGACGCACGCCTGGTTGGCGTTGTGTCGTGAACTGGATGCCTTCGACCGAGTCTTCTATCGGCGCCGCCAGCGCCGCATGAAGCGCAAGAGCGGCAATATCGACGACTTCTGCCGTCGTTGGGGCGTCAATTATCGCTACATGGTGGTGCTGGATGCTGACAGTGTCATGAGCGGTGCTTGCTTGACGCGCTTGGTGCGGTTGATGGAAGCGAATCCCAAGGCCGGGATTATCCAGTCTGCGCCGCGCGCCTCCGGCCGGCTGAATCTCTATGCACGTATGCAGCAATTCGCGACGCGTGTCTATGGACCGCTCTTCACGGCGGGGCTGCATTTCTGGCAGTTGGGCGAGTCGCATTACTGGGGACATAACGCGATCATTCGCCTGGCCCCTTTCATGCGTCACTGCATGCTGGCGCCGTTGCCCGGGAAAGGCTCTCTGTCCGGGGAAATTCTGTCGCACGATTTCGTCGAAGCGGCGTTGATGCGTCGGGCGGGATGGGGCGTGTGGATCGCCTACAACCTGGATGGTAGTTACGAAGAGATGCCACCCAACCTCCTCGACGAGCTCAATCGCGATCGTCGTTGGTGTCATGGCAACTTGATGAACTTTCGCCTGTTTCTGGCCAAGGGCATTCACCCCGTGCATCGTGCGGTCTTCCTGACCGGGGTGATGTCGTACATATCGGCGCCGTTGTGGTGCTTGTTCCTGATCTTGTCGACCGCTTTGCTGGCGGTACATACGTTGAGTACGCCGCAGTATTTCCCCGAGCCCGGCATGATGTTTCCTGTCTGGCCGCAGTGGAATCCAACCATGGCGGTGGGGCTGTTCGCGGCGACGGCCACGCTTTTGTTCTTGCCCAAGGTGCTCAGTGTGATCCTGGTCATCGCGCAGGGGTCCAAGGAATTCGGCGGCGGCTTGCGGTTATGCGCGGGCATGGTCCTGGAATCGCTGTTCTCCATGCTGATGGCGCCGGTACGGATGCTCTTCCATACACGCTTCGTAATGACGGCGCTTCTCGGGCGTGCCATACAGTGGCGCTCTCCGTCGCGTGACAACAGCGATACGCCGTGGGGCGATGCCATGCGTCACCATGGCGTTCAGACGCTCATCGGGGCGGTGTGGGCCGTGGGCGTGTATTACATGGAACCGACCTTCCTGTGGTGGCTGGCGCCTATCGTTGGCGCCTTGATGGTGTCGATCCCGGTTTCGGTGTTTTCCAGCCGCGTGTCGCTAGGACGCTGGTGCCAGCATGCGCGCTTGTTTCGTATTCCCGAAGAGACGCATCCCCCGCGTGTGTTGCGGCGCATGGTGCGTCATCTGAAACGTATGCGCGCCCAGCAGGCAACGGCGCCGACGTTCGTGCAGGTGGTCGTCGATCCCATGGCCAATGCGCTAGGGTGTGCGCTGGCCACGAGCCGACATGGCGTATCGGCGCTTCTGCGGCGGCGTCGAGAAGAGCGGGTCAGGGCGGTCGTCACCGAGAACCCCAGCAAGGTTGAGACAGCGACCCGTTTGAACTTTCTCGATGACCCCGTCCTGCTGTCGATGCTGCATCACTGGGTATGGACATCGCCCGACGCACACCCGGACTGGCGCGAACTCGGTACGCCGACGCCTGTCTCATGGCGGGTACCGGGATGAGATGACACGTCACGACGTATCGCCGCCAGCCTAGCTGCTATGCTGGAGGCGATGTCCGTGAGTGGCCTTTCATGTAGCGTCGCATTCAAGGAAAGAAGGAGATGAAGGAATGAGTATCATTTTGTGGTTGATCATCGGGGGCCTGGCCGGCTGGATTGCAGGCAAGATAATGCGCGGTGGCGGCTTCGGTATCCTCGGCAATATCGGTGTCGGCATCGTGGGCGCGGTTATCGGTGGCTTTCTCTTCAGTCTACTGGGACTTGCGCAGACCAATATCATCGGCTCGTTGATCATGGCCGTGATTGGTGCCGTGCTGCTGCTGTGGATCGTGGCCAAGGTCCGGAAGTCGTAGCGCGTCGTGGGTTACCGATGCCCTGAAGAGTGTCCGTTGAATATGGAAAACGAATGATTCCTTGCCCCGGCCCCTTTGAAAGGTCGGGGTTTTTCGTGGATGCCGTGTCCGCGGAACTGCTGTGAGACTCGTGCTTATGGACAAGACACAACAGCCAGGCCAGAAGGAACGCTTTATAGGCCTGGAGTGGTTACGCTTCGCGCTCGGGCTTTATATCGTTATCTTCCACACTTTGCATACCTACCCGTCGATCAGTGCCTGGTCGCATTACGTGACAGATATCGGTTTCTTCTCGACGAGTACTTTCTTCGTGCTGTCGGGCTTCTTGCTGACCCACGTGTACCTCGATGAGCGTCGCCAGTTGCGTGAGCCAGCCCGCAGCTTCTGGATCAAGCGTTTCTCGAACTTATATCCGATTCATATCGGAGCGTTGGTGCTGGCGGTCAGTATGTCGGCTTTAATCGGGTATTTGGCGATTTCGCCGGAAGACGCCGACATGTCGTGGCGTTTCGTGATATACGACGTCAACAATGACCTTGGGCAGGTGACGCCGGGGGCCCTGGAGCATTTCATGGGTAACGGAGAGCTTGCGCTCAATCTGGCACTCAACGTCGGGCTGCTGCATGCCTGGAATCCGTATTATCTGACCTTCAACCCGCCGTCCTGGTCGATTTCGGCGCTGATGGCCTTTTATCTGGTCTTCCCGTGGATAGCGCCGCGTCTATTTCGTCTCCGTCGCGTGGGCCGAGCCCTAGCGCTGACCAATTTGCTGTACCTGATTCCCCCGTTGGTGGTCATCGCCATGACCGACTTCGGTATGCCCGAAACGGGTATCCTGCACCGCAACCCCTTGATTCGTTTGCCTGAATTCGTGGCGGGGATACTACTGTGCGTGTGGTATACCCGCTATCGCGCGGCGGGCGGTTGGCTGAGTGTCAGGCGGCGTCTGATGTTGGCGACATTTGTGGCGACTTGTGTGGTGGTAGCAGTCTGGTTGTTGGGCCAAGGCCATGCCTGGTATTACCTGTTGCATAATGGCCTGTTACTGCCCGCGCAGTTGGCGCTGATTCTACTGGCCACGCAATGGCGCACGCCCGAGAGTCGTCGAGTCCGTCGCTTGGCGAGCCGACTGGGAGGGGCGTCGTTGCCGATGTTCGCGCTACATGTCCCGCTGTTCGTGATCTTCACCCGAATCGAGCGCGTGCTTGCCGGCGATCCAGCACTGTGCACGAGTGGATTTCGCGCCTGCCTCGACGCTGCCGGTGACAGCTCCGTGGTGTTCTATCCGTTGTTTCTATTGCTGACGGTGCTGTTCTGCGTGATGTTTCAGGAACAGTTCGTACTGCGGGTGCGCAATGTCATGCAGCGTTGGCTGCTGCCGAGGGTGGGGACGCCACCGTCGCATACCGAGAAGGTGGCGCGCTGACGTAGCTGCTCGTTTTGAATACCCGGCCTGAATGACAAAGGGGCGCCATCGGCATGGCGCCCCTTTGTGTCATGAGTACGCGCGAGTCATTTACGCGTGGCTCAATTCCTTGAGGCAAGTCTCGACGATGTCCAGGCCTTCTTCGAGTATTTCGTCCTCGATGGTGACCGGCATCAAGAAGCGCAGGGTGTTGCCGTAGAGGCCGCAGGACAGCAGGATCAGCCCCTTCTCGCGTGCTTTCTTGCACAGCGCCCCGGTCAGCTCAGCATCCGGCGTGTGCTTGGCCTTGTCGGCGACTACGTCGAAGGCGGCCATGGCGCCCAGGTGGCGGACATTGTCGACGCAGGCGAAATCTTGCTGCCATTTTGCGAAGCGCTCACCCAACTTGTCGCCCAGCGCCTGGCTCTTCTCGAGAATTTTCTCCTCCTCGAAGACTTCCAGTACCGCGAGGGTAGCGGCGCAGGAGACCGGGCTGCCGGTGTAGGTACCGCCCAGCGAGTTGCCACCAGAGGCGTCCATGACCTTGTCGGTGCCGACCACGGCGGAGATCGGCATGCCGTCGGCCATGCTCTTGGCCATGGTGATGATGTCGGGCTCGACGCCGCTGTGCTCGATGGCGAACAGCTTGCCGGTGCGCCCGAAGCCGGACTGGACTTCGTCGACGATCAGCAAAATGCCGTGCTCGTCGCAGATCTCGCGGACCGCCTCGAGGAAACTGGTCGACGCCGCGTAGAAGCCACCTTCGCCGAGTACCGGCTCAAGCACGATGGCGGCAGTGTCGCGGGGGTTGGCGTCGGTCTTGAGCGTCATCTTCAGACCGTTTAGCGCATCTTCCTCGCTAACCCCGTGGTAGGGCACCGGATAGGGCGCGCGGAAGACGTTGCCCGGCATGCTGCCGAAGTCGGTGGCATAGGGCGCGACCTTGCCGTTCATGGCCATGGTCATGAAGGTCCGGCCATGATAGCCGCCGGTGAAGCAGATGACGTTGTCGCGTCCCGTTGCCGCGCGAGCCACCTTGACGGCGTTCTCAAGTGCCTCGGCGCCGGAGTTGGCGAGCATCACCTTGCCGTGGCCGCGTACCGGAGTGAGCTGGCTGAGTTTTTCGGCGACTTTCACGTAGCCCTCATAGGGCATCACCGTCTGACAGGTATGCATCACCTTGTCGAGTTGGTCCTTGACCGCCTGCACCACCTTGGGATGACGGTGGCCGACGTTGAGCACGCCGATGCCGCCAGCGAAGTCGATGATACGATTGCCGTCGGCGTCCCAGATCAGGGCGTTCTCGGCACGCTCGGCAAACTGGGTCGCTGGGCTCGCGGCGCCGCTGGCGACGTAACGTGTCTTGAGTTCATTGAGCTGTGCGTTGTTCATGCTTGCCTCCTTGTTAAAGTCCGCCCATGCAGACGTATTTTAGTTCAGTATATTCCTCGAGACCGTGGTGGGAGCCTTCGCGTCCCAGCCCGGACTCCTTGATGCCGCCGAAGGGCGCCAGCTCGGTCGATAGAAGCCCTTCGTTGATGGCGACCATGCCGTATTCGAGACCCTCCATCACTTGCCATATACGTCGATAGTCGCGCGCATAGACATAGGCGGCAAGGCCGAATTCGGTAGCGTTGGCCATGGCGATGGCCTGGGCTTCGTCGGTGAAACGAAAGACGGGTGCCACGGGACCGAAGGTTTCTTCGCGAGCGACATGCATGTCTTCGGTGACGTCGGCGAGCAGGGTCGGTTGAAAGAAGGTGCCGCCCAAGGCGTGCGGCTCGCCGCCGCACACCAAGCGTGCGCCCTTGGACCGGGCATCGGCAATGTGTGCCTGAACCTTGTCGATGGCTGCGGTGTTGATCAAGGGGCCTTGGGTCACGTCGTCGTCGAGGCCGTTACCGACCTTGAGTTCCGCGATGCGCTCGGCGAACCTGGCGATGAAGGCGTCGTAGATGCCGTCCTGCACCAGAAAGCGGTTGGTGCACACGCAGGTTTGCCCGGAATTGCGGAACTTGGAGGCGATGGCGCCTTCCACGGCGGCATCCAGATCGGCGTCGTCGAAAACCACGAAGGGCGCATTGCCGCCCAGTTCCAGAGACGCTTTCTTGACGGTCTCCGCGCACTGCGCCAGCAAGCGCTTGCCGACCGGTGTCGAGCCGGTGAACGAGACCTTGCGCACCCGAGGGTCGGTGGTCAACACGTGGCCGATCTCGGCGGGCTTCTCGGCAGTGAGTACGTTGATGACGCCTGCGGGGAGTCCGGCATCATCGGCGAGTTTGGCTAACGCCAGGGCGGTCAGCGGTGTGGCTTCCGCGGGCTTGATCACCACCGGGCAGCCTGCCGCCAAGGCCGGGGCGCATTTGCGTGTGATCATCGCCAGCGGGAAGTTCCAGGGCGTAATCGCGGCGACCACGCCGATCGGCTCGCGCATGACGAGAATACGCTTGTCGGCGCCGTGGCCGGGCAGGGTCTCGCCAGCGATGCGTTTGGCTTCCTCGGCGTAGTATTCGATGAAGCTCGCCCCGTAGGCGACCTCGCCCCGCGATTCGGCGATCGGCTTGCCCTGTTCCAGGGTCATCAGTTGCGCCAGTGCCTCGCGATTGGTCATGACACGCTCGAACCAGGCACGCAACAAGGATGCGCGCTCCTTGGCGGGGCGTCGACGCCATTGCGGCCACGCAGCCTCGGCGGCGGCGATGGCATCGCGTGCCTCGTCGGCGCCCAGATCGGGAACCTGTGCCAGGCATTCGCCCGTGGCAGGGTCGGTAACCGCGAAACGGCGCTCGCTATCGCGCCATTCCCCGCCTATGTAAGCGCGGTCGGTCAAGATATTGGGTGTTGGCTGACTCATGGAAGCCTCCGGGTGAAGCGTGATTCATCGTCTATTGTTTGACGGTGTGTGCATTATTTAAAACACTTGGCCAGGGTGGCGTCCAGCGATTTTTCGTATCTTGCACGGGCAAGGTTATCGTGCCCTGCGTATCGGCGACACCAGGCTCTTTCCGGTACACTATGGCGCCGTTGTATGAATGCCGAGTCATGAGTGAGGTGCGTCTTGATCGATCCTCTTAACGCCTGGTGGGCACAGCAATTGGTGCTGTGCGGCTGGGCGTTTGATCCCGAACCGTTGAGCGTGTCGCCCGAGACGGCGCAGGCACGCTTAGCGTTGTTGGACGTGCGCGAACGAGGAGAGCTTGGCTGGCGCTTGGCCGAAGCGTGCATGCCGGGGCAGGGCGAGGCCTTGCGTCAGCTACAGGCACTTGAGCTGCTGGCGTTGTCGGGCGCCGCCGAGTGGCTGGACGCTCGCCGGGCACACGCCTGGGCGGAATGGATTGCCGCTGACATCCAGGCGCAGCATGCCTCACTGGACGCATGGCTGACGGCGTTGCGGCGCGAGCGGGGACAAATCGACTGGACACAAGATGATGACGGTTTTCTCGAGGCGTGCGAAGCATTGTCGCAACTCGAGCGCGAAGCGGCCGGCGTTACCTGGGCTGCGCTCGCCGTGTGGCTCTCCGATCGGCCTCGTCAGCTACCGTGGCCAGTCGATCAGAATAGTGGCGTATGGCGTCTGCGCGCGGTCTTCGCCCCCGTGCTGACCACGACGTGCGATGCACGCTTGGACTGGCCGGAGGTGGAACGCTGGTTGGCCGAGGTCTGGCGCATCGATGGGCGCGATGAATTGATTCGCATGCTGCTGTGGCTGGGCGGGCAAGGGCATCGTTATACATGGGATCTCGATGCCGCGCGTTTGACTTCACAGGGGGGGAGTGCTCGACGTCAGTGGTTGGAATCGCTCGGTGAGGCGAGGGACTATGGCCATATGATGCTGACATTCCTCGACAGCGGAGAGCCCCTGGAATGGGCGGCATGGGATTGGCTACGGTTGGCGGATCTGGCCTACGCAGGCTGGAACGCGGGCTGGCTCGACGCGCAGGAAGCCGAGGCATTTGCGGCGCACGCGGGCGATCTGCTGATGCGCCGGTATCTTGACTGGACGGCCGTCGCCAAGGCGTATCAGCGTGGGCGTAGTCTTTTCGAGGGGGCCGATCGACGTGCGGATTTCTCGCGTGACTGGGACGTCTTGCTGCGTTCACGGTCGAGCCCCTGGCAGATAACGCTCGATACGCTGCTGGACGACGCCCAACGCGAGGCCGCGCGGTCGGCCATTCGCGATTGGCGTGCCCCGGCATGGCATTGGGTCCTGGCGTTGGCGGCGATGCGTGAACCCGATCTGTTGTACCGCCAGGGCATCGACCGCACTCCAGATGCGCAGCAGCGAGACGAGGCGCGTCGTTATCTGCGTGACACCTTGGGTCTCGAGCCTTCCATGGGCACGGCCGGCCTGGCCAGCTTGTGGCTGCCCGGACAGGTGCATCATCTCAATCAATTGGCCGCCGATGCCGCTCACGGTGCATTGCCGGCGGCGAAAACGCCCTTTGGACACGCGATGCCGGAGGCCGTGCGGCTACGCAACGGACTCAAACACTGCACGCGCCATGCGGCGACGATCTTCATGGCGGAGAAATACGCCTTCTACCTGATGATGTGTGCGGACAGCGGCGATTACGATCGACGCGAGCTCGAGACGTTGGCGGAGTCGCTACGCGGCGTACTGAGCCGTTTTTATAGTGGCCCCAAGGCGCTGATCGAAGCGTGGGCGGCATGGGAGGCGGCGTTGCCCGAAGCGGAGGATCCGTCCCTGGTGGCGGAAATCCGTTGGCACCGAGATGACCCTGGAAGCCCCTTCCATTGGCTCGACTGGCGTCATGGCACTTGGCTCGAACCCGGCGAGCGTTTGTCGCTGCCACGCTTTACGGCCCTGGCGTTGGTCGGGCCTCTCAATGCCCCTGTCTGGAGTGCCCCGGGCCCTGAAGTTGGCAGCGAGCGTGAGGAGCTTCGCGAATGGCTCGATAGTCATTATGGGTTGTTGTCGGCGGAGGCACTCAAGGAGTTCCTGGATTTCCTGATCGAGGCGGGCGATCGTCAGGAATATCAGATCAACTATGCGCCTTATACGCTCAATTCCGCGCGCTTGCGTGAGGAAGTCGCGATTATCGAGTCCGGCGAGTGCAGCGAGGATGATCGCAACCATCTACTGCGCCTGCGGCGCGTCGAGAATAACGCGTCGGGGTGCAACGAATATGACATGGCTGCCTGGGATGTAGCGCAGGCCGTCGATCTCGCCATTGCCGGGCGACAGATGGATTGGCTATCGGCGGGGGAGTTCGACGCCCTGGTGGAGCGCGCCGCTCACTTGGCGCAAGCGCACTATGCCAGTTGGTACGATTACGCCCGGGGGCTTTATGCGGGTTTTTCCTTCTTCATGGGCGAGACCGATGAACGTGAGGCGTTCCTGCAGGGGTTCGGCGAGGCGCTGACCGCTTGGTTGACGGCTGCGCCACCGCTGGCCGGTGGCTGGGCGAGTCTCGATTTCCCGGGCGCGCCCGCACGTCACTGGGCGCCTTTGCATATCGATACCCTACCGGGCGATGCGCGGACGTTGCACTGATGGGGCAGGGCGCTGGGATGAAACATTTCGTATCCCGCTCTGAGAGCTCTCGTCAAAAGGCGGGAGTTTCTCTATCATCGTATCGGTCTTGATGCCCTGCTGGGCACACGACATGTTAACGAGTCGAGTCTAGGCCGCTCTGGCGGTGGCACTTGCGATGCGCGCCACCACCACAGCGACCCCCTCGCCAGGTAGTGCCTAGTAAGGCAGGGCGTCGTCTTGCATTCATTCATGCAAGTGCCCCGAGGCATCCGCGAGGTTGAATACGTGTGATGAGGTCGCTTGGATGCTTCGAACCATGGCATTGGGATGGGCACTGGCTGCTCTTTTGGGTGGTTGTGCCACGCAAAGCCCGCAATATACCGCTCCACAATCGTCTGCGCTGTCTGTGTCCGCCAAGGTTGGTGAAGATGCGCTCTCCGACGCCGGCCGCGAATCTCCGCTGGCTATTTTTCGCGCCAGCGACGTTCAACGGGCGCTGGTATCACCGGCGCGTATTCGTGAGGCGTTACTGTTTGAACATCGGCGCTGGGTGGGAACGCCGTATCGTCTCGGTGGGACCACGCAACGCGGCATCGATTGCTCGGCGCTGATGCAGCATGTCTACAGCGATGCATTCAATCTCTCCCTGCCGCGTACCACCGAGCAGCAAATACAAGAGGGAAAACGGGTCCAGCGCAGCGACTTGGAAGCAGGCGATCTGGTCTTTTTCCGTTCCCCAGGCCCTTACAACCATGTCGGCGTCTATGTTGACGACGGCTATTTCCTGCATGCCTCGACGTCACAGGGCGTCAAGTTGTCACGCCTCGACAATGTCTACTGGAATCGTCACTACTGGCAATCACGGCGGCCCATGGACAGAACACAGCTGGCGGCGCGTATCGATCGCCCACCCCAAGAAGGATGAGCGGCTCGCAGGTTTCGTCATGCCTGGTCGATAGGTGCCTCTCGTATCTGGTTTGTATAATGCTGCGTCGGACGAGATCATGATGTACTCATGGAGGATGTCATGATCGAACCACGTACCCGCGCCTGGTGGCGCGCAACCTTGGCACTGTGCCTGGGCTCCTTTACCGTCTTCATCAATTTATACGTTGCCCAGCCATTGCTGCCGGCCATTCGCGAGAGCTTCGATGTCTCGACGCTGGCTGCGGGCAGTGCGATGTCGGTGAGCATGTTGACGCTGGCACTGTCGCTACTGTTCTACGGCCCGCTTTCCGATGCCATCGGCCGGGCCGCCATCATGCGTGTCACGCTGGTACTCGCCAGCCTCTGCACCTTGGTCATGGCATTTGCGCCCAACTTCGCGAGTCTATTGGCCTTGCGTGCCTTGCAGGGGTTCTTGCTGGGCGGCTTGCCGGCGGTAGCGATCGCCTGGATGGGTGATGAATTCAACAAGCCGGCGCTTTTGCTGGCCGTCGGGCTCTATATCAGCGGTAACACGCTAGGTGGGATCGGCGGGCGTGTCATTGGCGGCACGGTTGCCGAACATTGGGGATGGCATAGTAGTTTCGTGGCGATTGCGTGTCTGAGCCTGGCATGCACCTGGGCCTTCTGGCGCGCCTTGCCGCCTGCCCGACAGTTCCGCCCTTCGCCATTGCGCGTGGGGCAGGCCGCGCGGGACATGCAAGGGCATTTGCGCGACCCCCGCTTGATTGCCGCCTATCTGATCGGCGGGTTCAACTTCTTCATCTTCCTCAATCAATACAGCTATGTGACGTTTCGGCTCAGTGAGGCGCCATTTTCTCTCACCTCGCAATGGTTGGGCCTGATCTTCCTGACCTATCTCGGCGGTACCGTGGGCTCGGCGCTGTCCGGGCGTATCGCGCAGCGCTTGTCGCAGCCGGCCTGCATGATGCTGGGCATCGGCATCCTGATGAGCGGCTCGTTACTCACGTTGATGCCCTCCTTGATCACGATCATTGTGGGACTGACGATCAATGCCGTGGGATTCTTCCTGGCGCACTCGATGGCCTCGAGCTGGGTGGGGCGGCAGGCACAGCGCGCGCGGGGCAGTGCGTCGTCGCTGTATCTGGTGTTCTACTATTTGGGCGCCAGCCTCGGTGGTTTTTATCTGGAGCCGTTCTGGGCGCGCTGGCAGTGGAGCGGCGTAATCGCTGCTTCGCTGCTGGTGTTACTGGGAACCTTTAGCGTGTCGGCTTGGTTGTGGCGTCGCGAGCGACGCATGGTCGACATGCCAGCGTCGACCTGAGCGCGTACTCTCAAGGCTTGCCGGCGTCATCGCCCCACACGTCTTCGAGGCGGTCGTCACGACCGCAGCCGGCACGGTAGAAGCGGTAGCGCACTGGGTTTTTCTGGTAGAAATTCTGATGGTATTCCTCGGCGTCCCAGAAGGGCGCCTTCGGCTCGATACGTGTCTTGACGTCGCGCTCGAAGCGCGTTTCCACGGCGTCCTTGGAAGCTTCGGCGAGGCGTCGTTGACGCTGATCGAGGGGGAAGAGGGCGCTACGGTATTGGCTGCCGACATCGCAGAATTGGCGTCCCTCGGCAAAGGGATCGATATTGTGCCAGAACACGTCGAGCAGCGTTTCGTAGCCGACAACCTCGTCATCGTAGACGACCTTGACCGCCTCGGCATGGCCGGTATTGCCGCTGCTGACCTGCGCGTAGGTGGGGCGCTCGCTATCACCGCCGATGTATCCGGAAGTGGTCGAGACGACGCCCTCTAGTTTGTCGTAAGGCGGCTCCATGCACCAGAAACAGCCACCGGCGAAAATAGCCTCGCGCTGTGCGGCATGTGCCTGGGAAATGGGAATGAATGCAAGCGTTGCGAGTAGGGCTAACGCCATCACGGGAAAGCGCATCGGGAAGCTCCTGAGCGTCGGGTTAATGTGCCATGCTGCTGCGGTGAACATACATCAAGTCTACTCGAAAAATAGCGGAAGCCCGTATGCTGGATAAATGGACGAACGCTTGGGTCGCGCCGGTACTGGCGCGCTGCGCCACTGGTTTGGGGCGTCGCGGCGTGACGCCAACTCAACTGACGGTGGGCGGTTTTGCAATCGGCATGCTGGCGCTGCCGTTATTGGCCTATCAAGCCTATGGCCTGGCACTGATGGCGATCGTCCTCAATCGCGTGTGTGACGGTCTGGACGGCGCCTTGGCGCGTCATCTGCAATGTCAAAGCGATGCCGGTGGCTTTCTCGATATTGTCCTGGACTTTGTCTTCTATGCCGCCGTCGTATTGGGGTTCGCGCTTGCCGACCCAGTGCAAAATGCCCTGCCTGCGGCCTTTTTGCTCTTCGCGTTCATGGGGACCGGCGCGTCGTTTCTGGCCTTTGCGATCGCTGCGACACGCCATGGTCTGGAGCGTCCGCACTTTGAGCACAAGGCGTTTTATTACCTGGATGGCTTGACTGAAGGCACCGAGACGATCATCGCCTTCGTCGTGTTCTGCCTGTGGCCGGCATATTTTCCCGGGTGGGCGATCTTCTTCGCATTGGCGTGTCTGCTCACGACAGCAACGCGCATCGGGGGAGGCTACCGTGCCTTGGTCCATGCGGAAGAGGCGCCTAGGGAGAGGTTCGAGAGCGGCGCTGACGCATAGAAGGGCGAGCCAAGGTAGGCGGGGCATAGACATGAAACGGGCGGCCCGGAGGCCGCCCGTTTTCACGTCAGGTGTTGCGAAGGAGCGTCTTAGTGCTCCTGTTCTTGCTCGCCTTCACCGTGGACGTGACCATGTTCGGCTTCTTCTTCGGAAGCTTCGCGTACTTCGGCGATCTCGACATCGAAATTCAGGGTCTGACCGGCCAGCGGATGGTTACCATCGACGGTGACGGTGTCGCCTTCGACCTGGGTGACCGTGACCATGAGCGGCCCGCCTTGGGTCTGCGCCTGGAACTGCATGCCCGGTTGAATTTCGTCGACGCCCTGGAAGGCATCGCGCGGCACTTCTTGCATCAGGCCGGGCTGTGTTTCACCGTAGCCTTCTGCCGGCTCGACGGTGACTTTGAGGTTCTCGCCGTTCTGACGGCCTTCCAGTTCCTTTTCCAGCCCTGGAATGATGTTGCCCGCGCCGTGCAGGTAAGTCAGAGGATCGCGGCCTTCCGAGCTATCCAGCACTTCACCCTCGTTATTGGTGAGGGTGTAGTGGAAGGAAACCACGGAATTCTGGGCAATCTGCATGTTGAAGACCTTTCTGGGTGTATGTCGCTTCCCATGGTAACGCGCTCACCCAAGTGTGTCAGGGGCCTCTCGGGGTTTTCATATGCCCTTTAAGTTGCATGACGACACTTCAAGATGCGTCGGGAACGAATTCGCCGCCGAAGGGTCTCTTGAGCAGCGCCCTGCGTCAGGACGTCGCGCCGGTTGCGCGGTAAGGGGGGTGACGGTACCCTGCCGACATTGGTGCAATTGAAAGATTACCGACGTTGCCTATCAGGAGGCCAACATGACCGTAACGCTGATCTGGCTGATCGCTTTCGCCGTGATTCTTTTCTTGGCGCTGCGTGCGTGGGACGGCTCTCTCGGACAGGTGGTCATGCGCCGCATTCCGGCGGCGTTGCAGCTGGACGGTGACGATCGCTGGGTGTGGAGTATTGCCTTGGCCGTGTTGGGCGCCACTTTCATCGTCAACCCGATCTCGATGTTACTGACGTTGATTATTCTGGCGCTGATTTACTGGGTCGCCAAGCGTGTGGGGTGCTGGTTGATGCGCCGCGTCAAGTTACACTGAGCAAAAGCTGTTCTGCGCTAGATCAATGCCCCGCTAATGCGGGGCATTGTCGTTGGGGCGTCACAGCCACAGCGAAAGCGTCAATGAGCCGAATTGGTCATGTTCGTCTTGGGCTTCGAATTCATGGGTTCGCCAGACGCTGGTGTAGGTGAGCTGCCAGCTGTCCCACGTCAAAGCGACCCCGGCCAGCGCATCACCGACCCATTGGCGGCGGTCCACTGAAGGGCTGTCCTCGAAGGTATTGCCATCCAGCAGCAGGTTATGAGCCATGAAGCGGCCCTCGAGGCTCGCGAACGCATACCAGCTGAAGCCCTGGCCGGGTGTAAAATGGCTTCGGCCGCTTTGGGCGGGAGCGACGGCAGGCATGCCGGCGCTATTGCGCAGGTTATCGCCAATACGCAGGCCCACGCCGCTTGCGGCATACGTATACAGGTTGCCGAGGGCAAAGCCGGCGTTGGGGCCATATTCCATGTCCAGGTTACCGAGCGAGTCTTGCACCCACCAGCTGCGCTTGTAGGTCAGGTTCAGCACCGGTTCGTTATGAAGCTGGTTCGACCAGCCGTTGGGTTCGTCGCTACCGATGAGGTGATGAAAGTTCTTCTGTACGGCTTTCCCCCCCGATGCCGGCCCCACGATGCCGGCGTCGAAGTGGAGATCGTCCGCCTGGCGCCAGCCGCTGTACTGGCGGTCATCAAAGAGTGACACGCCGGCATAGAGCAGGCCCGCGTAGGGCCGGTCGTTCTGGATGAGGTCCGTGCGGTCGATATCTTCGGGCGTGTAGATCTGCTGACCTGCACGATAAGCCACACCGTCGAGCTCCGCGCCCGACCAGCCGGGCACGGCATCGGCGAGACGTCGCGTCCAGTGCGCCTCATCGGGTGTAAATGACCAGTTTATTTCCAGCCCATTGGTGTAATGCCCGTCGTCGCCGCTGGCGAACAGGTCATTTTCGCTCTTGAGCGTAAGCATTCCGTCAGCCAGTGCAGGGCTGGAGAAGACCGCAAAGGCGAGGGTCGAGACGAGGTAACCGAGCGTGCGTCCTGTGTTCATGAGACGATTTTCCTATCCGGGGCGTATCACGTCACATACGATAGCGTATGTAAGCGAATGCGGATAGGGAAACTTGGTGCTGGCTCATGCCGCCCGAGCCTTGACAAACACACGGACGGCATATTGCCAGTTTGACAATCGCTTATTGGCGATCAATAAGGTGCGACACTCAGATTGGCTCCACTGCCAACCATGCGTACTTTCTGTCCTACTTGCCAATTGCGGTCGGCTTTCTGGACCACGACGACGGAATCGCCGCTATCGCGCCGGATTTCTATCTCCCAGGCCTGCGTACGATTGGCGGCATCTTCGACCTTGCTGCCAGCGACGCTACCACCAATGGCGCCGGCTGCCGTAGCGATGGTACGTCCGGATCCCCCGCCGACTTGGTTCCCGAGCAAGCCACCCAGCACGGCGCCACCTAGGCCGCCCAAAATGCCTTCATTCTGACCGCCGGCCTGAATCTGCACCTGACGTACTGAGGTGATAGTGCCGTAAGTCACCGACTGTGCGGTTTCGGCTTGCCCGCTGCGATAGACGTCGCCGGAATAAGGCGAGGTGTTGGCGCAGCCGGCCAGTGCCAATGTTCCGATGAGTGCTAAAGGAAGTAGTGCTTTCATGCGACCTCCGTTGCTTGCCATACTGTTTTGAAACAGCGTTCTCAAACTATTCTAGCGCGTTGTGGCGATATCGACCAGTGCGCGCGACGAAGGCAGCGTCGCTGCGCTGCGTTACTCGTCTGGCTGCCGATAATGATAGACGAGTCGCTCATCCTTGCGAGGTCCCGCTATATGCCATTCGAGTCGAAAGCCGTGGGCCTCGAGGGTGAGCTGGGCCTGGTAGGTATCGGCACCGCAGAGATGTGGCGACTTGCTGATCAACGTTGTCGACGAGCCGGCGACGAGATCGAATAGCCAGACCGCCGCGTCAGGGCCCCGGCGCTCGTGATAGAGCGCGATATGCTCAGGATGAAGGTCCCAGCGATAGACATTGCGAAACGCGACCTCGCGGGATTGCCCTTGAGGCAGGAAATGGCCGTGTTCGGTGAAACGCACCCAGTCGGTATGTGTCTCAGGCGCTACCGTTCCCGAGCCTTGCCCGGACCAGGCCACCCCGGAAGCGCTTCCCGAGCGAGACGTGAAACTCAGTAGGTGAATACTAGGCAACAGGCGTGCCAAGCGTATAATGGTAGTCAACTTTTATAAATCCGTAGGTTAACTATAAATGGGATATTTGATTGGTGTGACGACGCTCTGGGCATTTTCCTTCAGCCTGATCGGTGTCTACCTCTCCGGCCAGGTCGATAGTTATTTCGCCGTGCTCACCCGCATTGGACTGGCGGCGCTGGTCTTTCTGATCTGGTTACGTCCGCGACGTTTGCCGCTCGGGAACGTACTGGGACTGATGGCCATTGGCGCTGTGCAACTGGGCGCGATGTATATCGGTTTCTATCAGTCGTTTCTGTTGTTGAGCGTGCCGGAAGTCTTGCTGTTCACGATCTTCACACCACTCTACATCACCTTGATCGATGACATCCTCAAGGGGCATTTCACGCCATTCTATCTGCTCACCGCTGCGCTTGCCGTGCTCGGGGCGGCGGTCATCCGCTACGCGGACATCAGCGACACCTATTGGGTCGGGTTTCTGGTCGTACAGAGTTCGAACCTGTGCTTTGCCGTGGGGCAGGTCGCTTATCGTCATTTGGCGCCACGCTTGCCTCGGGAGATAGCGCATCGCCATGTCTTCGGCTGGTTCTATCTGGGTGCGTTGTGCGTGGCGCTACCGGCGTTCTGGCTGTTCGGTGATGTCACAGCGTTGCCGACGACCTCGCTACAGTGGGGCGTCTTGCTATGGCTGGGCGTCGTTGCGTCGGGGCTGGGTTACTTCCTCTGGAACAAGGGAGCTTGTCGAGTCGATGCCGGGACGCTGGCGATCATGAACAATGCGCTGGTGCCCGCCGGATTGCTGGTCAATCTGCTGATCTGGAACCGTGACGCGGATGTGCCGCGTCTGATATTGGGCGGGGGAATATTGCTGGCCTCGTTGCTGATCAATACTTGGTGGCGCCGGCGCCATCAGGCGTCGCTGGGTATTGCTTGATCGCGTTGCGGCCGCCTGTTGAGCCAGGCGGCTCTAAACCCGGACGACGTTTCGTGTTTTCATGGTGATGACGCCTTTCGTTCAGGATATCTTCATGAAGCATTCTTTGTTATCGCGTTACGGTTTTTTCACGGTGTGCTGCGTGATCACGCTGGTGACGACGCTCATGGCCATACAGTGGCATGGTGTGTGGCTGGTGCCGTTGGTGAGTGGTGCGTTGGTGCTCCTGGGGATTGCCGATCTCTCGCAGCGTGGATATGCGGTACGTCGCAATTACCCTGTCATTGGCAACTTGCGTTATGTCTTTCAGGCGTTACGCCCGGAGTTGCGTCAGTATCTCTTCGAGGCTGATACCGAGCAGCTGCCGTTTTCCCATGTGCAGCGTAGCTTAGTCTACCAGCGAGCGCGCCAGCATAATGATGCCAAGCCCTTCGGGACATTGCGCGATGTCTACGCCAATGCCTATGAGTATATCGGCCATTCGATGGAAACGGCGCCAGTGGCGGAGCCGGACGATTTTCGTCTGACCGTCGGTAACGACCAGTGCGCCCAGCCTTATGAGATTTCGCTATTCAATATCTCGGCGATGAGCTTCGGTGCACTGAGCGCCAATGCGATTCGCGCCCTCAACAAGGGCGCCCGGCTTGGACGCTTCGCGCATGACACCGGGGAAGGGGGCATCAGTCCGTATCATCGCGAACATGGCGGTGATCTGATCTGGGAACTCGGCAGTGGTTATTTCGGCTGTCGTACGCTGGCTGGCGAGTTCGACCCGAAGCGCTTCGCCGAGCAGGCCAGCGATGCGCAAGTCAAAATGATCGAGGTCAAACTCAGCCAGGGCGCCAAGCCCGGTCACGGAGGGCTGCTCCCGGCGGATAAGATTACGCCGGAAATCGCCCAGACGCGGGAGGTCCCTCAAGGAGAGGACTGTCTCTCGCCGGCCAGCCATCCAGCGTTCTCGACGCCGCTCGAGATGCTTGATTTCATCGCGCAATTGCGTGAGCTTTCAGGCGGTAAGCCGGTCGGCTTCAAGCTGTGTCTCGGCCAACCCTGGCAGTTCATGGCCATCGTCAAAGCGATGCTCGAAACCGAGATTGTGCCCGATTTTATCGTCGTCGATGGCAGTGAAGGGGGCACGGGCGCAGCTCCGGTCGAGTTCTCCGATCATCTGGGAGCGCCATTGCGTGAAGGGCTCTTGTTCGTGCACAACACGCTGGTCGGCGTAGGGCTGCGTGAGCAGATTCGTCTCGGAGCGAGCGGCAAGATCATCAGCGCTTTCGATATCGCTCGGGTCATGGCCATGGGCGCCGATTGGGTCAATGCCGCACGCGGGTACATGTTTGCGCTGGGCTGTATACAATCGCAAAGCTGTCATACCAACCGCTGCCCGACGGGAGTGGCTACCCAGGACCCGCTACGCCAGAAGGCATTGGTGGTCGGCGACAAGGCCGAGCAGGTGTATCACTTTCATCACAATACCCTGCATGCCCTGGCAGAAATGATCGCCGCGGCGGGGCTGACGCGCCCGTGGCAGATCACCCCTGACCACCTCGTGCATCGGGTCTCTGAAAACGAAGTGAAGCTATTCTCTCATCTACATCCGTTCCTGGAGCCTGGCGAGTTGTTGCGCGACCCCGATCAGCGCCCATTCTATGGGCGTATCTGGCGCATGGCGCAGGCCAAGAGCTTCGCTCCCATGCAGTTGGCTGATGCGCCGAGTGGGGCGACGGCTGCGTAGAGGGTGTTTTCAGGCGTCATGACGGTGCTGATGCGGTTCGGGGGCGGCCTTACCTTGAGCGAAGGCGGTCAGGATCGTGCATTGCGTGGCCGCGTGCGGCCCGCCGCAGCAGGCATCGGTCAGGTGGGCCAGTGCCTGGCGCATGTGATGCAGCTCCGCTAGGCGCGAGTCGATGGCAGCGAGCTTGTCCTCGGCGACGCGCTTGACCTCCTCGCAGGTGTGCGCATCGGCGTCGACCTGTAGCGAGAGCAGTTCACGAATGTCGGCCAGGGTGAAGCCCAGGCGCTTGGCGCGCAGGATGAAATGCAGGCGATCGAGGTTGTCCGCGGCATAGTAACGGTAACCGTTATCGCCGCGTTGTGCGTCGGGGAGTAATCCTTCCTTTTCGTAGTAGCGCAACGTATCGACGCTGACGCCGCTACGCTCGGCCAGTTCTCCGATCCTTAGCATGGTGGGAATCCCTCCCTATGGTGGGCGTAAGTAGGTGGCAGTGGCAGGCTGCGCGGCCAGTCATCGGGCACGATGAAAAAACGCCGCTGTGAGCCGTCGGGAGCCTGTAGATGATATTGCCGTGGTGCGTTGGTGCCCGTGAAATGCGCCTTGAGCTCGACTTCCAGGCTCTCCAGCGAGCGATATGTCTCGCATCCGGGGAGCGCAAGCCAATGCGGCTTGTGAAGCGGGGCACCCAGGGTCCCCGGCGGCAAGTTGTCACGCAGTATCGGCCAGTCTTGCCATGTCAGCCAATTGCCATGCGTGGCGGTGGTGCGTGCCGGATGCGGTGCCGCTATCGTGATGGGCCAAGGGTAAAACAGCATCCCTAGCATGGCTGCACGCTGTCGAAGTGATCTTGGGTCAATACCCAGCGCGTTCAAGCGTGCCATCGAGAGCGTATGATGGGCCAGGGGCAACTGATGATGGCCGGTATGGGCATGCTTGCGCGCCAGCGAGTCGGCGCAGCCGGGTCCGATCCAGCGTGCCGGGTTGCGCTCTTCGCCAGGTCCTTCGCGAAGTCCCAGATAATATTTGATGGCTAGTTCAAGATGGATGGGCTGTCCCTGGGTATCGGCATAGATCACATCCAGCTCACCGAGGGTACGGCCGGCTTCGCGAATCGCGATGTTGGTAGCCAGTAGGCGTGTCGCTGGGGCAAGGTCGAGCAGGGCGTGCCAGAGACGCTCATGATAATGCCCCAGGCGTCGCGGTGGCGTCGCGCTGATATAAGGCATGAGCCGTTGCGGCTCGGCGTCGAGTGCATGCAGCCAAGCCTTTCTGCACGAGGCGTCGCCAAGCCCGAGCTCCTCGAGGGTCGGTCGGCCCGGGTAATCGCTGTCGATGATATCCGGTGCATGCAATAGCCAAGCGAGGTCCCGCACCCAAGGGTGATTAAGCGATGTCGATTCGTCTTCCCGCGCGGGCGTGGCGGCATTGAGCAGTACTTGCGTCATTTCGTCGTCATGTGTGAGGCGCCTGTCTTCAACTGATATGCTTTTTTCATACTTATCTGAATCTGTACTCTCCATGGTATTCCCCTGACAATATCTCCAGTCGCAAGACAATGCGAACCCGTTGCCGTTGCGTTTAAACAGGTATTGAGTGTTGTCGGAGGTGGACATGAAGCGTTATCAACATCTGGCCGAAGCACTTGAGTCTTCAATTCTCTCTGGTGCGTTGCATGCCGGGGATCGTCTGCCTTCGATTCGTGCTGCCAGCATCAGCCGTAACGTCAGTCCCACGACTGTGTTCAAGGCGTATTATCTGCTGGAAGCCAAAGGACTTATCCGGGCGCGTGATCGCTCAGGATTCTATGTCGTTGGGCCGGAAGGCACCCGTCCGCCGGAAATCGAGATGACCAGCGCGCCTGACGAGCGTGTATTCAATGTCGATGTCAGCGATCGTGTTCTCCAGGTGCTAGGCGCCACTATGCGCCGCGACCTGGTGCCTTTGGGGTCTGCACTGCCGAGTCCTGAGCTCTATCCTATCCCGAGGCTTTCTCAGGTCATGGCATCCACGCTACCCAAGCTGGGTGTCTGGCATACGGTGGATGATTTGAGCCCCGGTAGTGCTCAACTGCGTCATGCTATTTCACTGCGCTATCACGCGGATGGTATGCAAGTTTATGCGGATGATCTCGTAGTGACCAATGGCGCACTGGAAGCGCTCAATATCTGCCTGGGTGTCGTCACCCAGCCGGGGGATGCGGTCATTGTAGAGTCCCCTACCTTTTATGCCGCGCTCCAAGCGCTGGAGCGGAATCACCTACGGGCAATCGAGGTATCGACACATCCACGCGATGGTATTGACCTGGAGGCGATGGAACGGGCGATACAGCGGTATAAGCCGGCGGCATGCTGGTTGATGACCAACTTCCAGAACCCGTTGGGTAGCCTGATGCCAGAAGACAAGAAGCGCGATCTTGTCGCGCTACTGCAACGCTATACGCTGCCGATGATCGAGGATGATGTCTATGGTGAGCTTTATTTCGATAGCCGCCGGCCGCTACCTGCCAAAGCCTTCGACCAAGAAGGCTTGATCATGCACTGCAGCTCATTTTCCAAAAGTCTGGCACCTGGCTGGCGTGTTGGCTGGGTGGCAGGTGGGCGCTATACCCAGCACATCATGCGCGACAAACTTTCACTTTCTTTATCGGCATCAGCGCCGGCTCAGGTAGCGCTATCGGCTTACCTGTCACGAAGCGGGTTTGATCGGCATTTGCGAACGCTTAGGCACAGGTTTGAATGGCAGCGTAACTGTATGCTGCAAGCGATCACGGCGCATTTCCCTGAAGGTACTCGGACGACATATCCCGCTGGAGGATATTTTTTATGGGTCGAGTTGCCGAAGTGTGTGGATACTTCGCGGCTACACCAGATGGCGCTGGCCGAAGGTATCAGTATCGCGCCGGGTAGTATCTTTTCTTCGCACGAGCGTTTTCGCCACTGTCTGCGTTTGAACTATGGCCATCCTTGGGATGAGCGCTTACAGACCGGCATGGAAATTCTCGGGCGCCTGATCGTCCAGCAGCTGGAATGCGGGGACCACTCGACAGATGAAATCCAGCAAGGAGCGATACCATGAGTAAAAAGCCAATGTCGCGTAAACTTAAAGCGATATTCAAATTCTTCGCGGCTATCCTCGTGATCAACGTAATTGTGGGCGTCGCTGGCATCGCCTTCATGATGCTCTATTACGGTGAGGTCGATGGTCAGGGGCAGGCAGCGTTGGTGACCTTCATGATCTTGAATACGATCTTTGCGTCGCCCGTGGCCTTGTATCTCTACTGGTGGGAGTTGCACCCCGTGCAGACGCCCGAGTCGGATCAGTACAACGACCATAGGCAATGAGCGAAGATTGCTAATGTTGCAAGCGTTCCGGTTGGGCGCGGTTTGCTCCGCTGCTCGCCAGTCCGCATAATGACGGGCCGCGACGCCGGCAATGAGACGCTTACATGCAGCCATTCAAGACCATTGGCCTGATCGGGCGATTGGGCAACCCCAACGCGGTAGAGACGCTCAAGCGGCTGCTCCGCTTTCTCGGTGCTCGCCAACTCAATGTGATCGTTGAGGAACGCACTGCTACGGTATTGCCCAATCATGGTTATCCCGAGGTGAGTCGTCGCCAATTGGGTGAGCGCTGCGACCTGGCGATCGTGGTCGGCGGCGATGGCAGTCTGTTGGGCGCTGCGCGGGAGTTGTGCGCTACGGGTACGCCGGTAGTGGGTATCAATCGGGGGCGGTTGGGGTTTTTGACCGATATCTCGCCGGATGAAGTCGAAGAGCGCATCGGCGAAGTGCTCGATGGGCACTTCGAGAGCGAGCGTCGTTTCCTGTTGGAGGCGGAAGTGTTCCGCGCCGGCGAACAGGTCGGTACGGCCTCGGGACTCAACGATGTCGTCATCCATCCTGGCAAGGCTGCGCGGATGATCGAGTTCGAGTTGTTCATCGACGGTCAGTTCGTCTACAGCCAACGCAGCGACGGGTTGATCATCGCCACGCCGACCGGCTCTACTGCTTATGCCTTGTCGGGAGGTGGCCCGATCGTGCATCCCCGGCTCGAGGCCATCACGCTGGTGCCGATGTTTCCACATACGTTGTCGAGTCGGCCGATCGTCATTGATGCGGCCAGCGAGATCACGGTGCATATCGGTGAAACCAACCACGCGTATCCGCATGTCAGTTGTGACGGCCAGACCCAGGTGGTTTCCAAGCCCGGCGACCGCCTGGTCGTGCGCCGCAAACGGGAACGGCTGACACTGCTTCATCCGCATGGGCACAACTATTTCGAGGCCTGTCGCACCAAGCTCGGCTGGAGCAGCCGGATGGGGGAGTGACATGACGCTGATTCGACAGGATCTCGACGGCTACGATCTGATCGGCGACGTGCATGGATGTGGCGCCTCGCTGGCCGTGTTACTGGAAAAGCTCGGGTATTCCTATCGAGAGGGCGTGTATCGTCATCCGCGTCGTCGAGTGATCTTTCTGGGCGATTTGATCGATCGCGGCCCGCGCATTCGACTGGCGCTGAATATCGCGCGTGACATGGTCGAGGCGGGCGAGGCGGATATCGTGATGGGCAATCACGAATACAATGCCCTGGCGTATTGTCGCCGAGCGCCGCCAGAATGGGCCGGGGAGTGGCTGCGTGAGCATTCGCCGCGCCACAATCGCATCATCAACGAGACGTTGGCACAGTTTCGCGATCATCCCCAGGAGTGGCAGTCTCATCTCGACTGGTTCATGACGATGCCGTTGTGCCTCGAGCGTGACGGACTACGGGTGGTGCATGCCTGCTGGGACCATGATCTCATCGCGCCATTTCTGGCGCAGTGCCCCGATGGTTGCATGAGCGAGGAATTCTTTTACGATTCGGCGTGTCCGGGCACATTCGCTTTTCGTGTCATGGATCGCCTGACGCGCGGCCCCTCCCTGCCGCTGCCGGCGGGCCTACGGATCTACTCCGGCGACGGCTTCACGCGCACGAGTTTCCGTGCCCATTTCTGGGCGCGGGCCCCTTTGACCTACGGTGATGTGGTCTTCCAGCCCGATAACCTGCCCGATGATCTCGAGAATCAGCCCTTGAGCACGGAAGAGCGACAGCGACTGCCTTATTACGGACCGGAGGAGCCGCCGTTATTCATTGGCCACTATTGGTGCGAGGGGGTTCCGGCGTTGCCGGCACCGAATATTGCTTGTCTCGATTACAGCGCGGTGAAATACGGACGTCTGGTGGCCTATCGCTGGGAAGGTGAGCAGCGTCTGGATGCCAATCACTTCGTGTGGGTCGATGTGGCGCGTGAGGGATCGGTGCCCCCGGCGCCCGATGACATCGCGCTGGCGTGAGGGACAGAAAAAAGTTGAAAAAAATTTCGTTGCGCCGGGAACTCATCGCGGTGGGGCGTCGTCAGAGTAAGTGTTCCCTTGAATGATCCCTTGCTCTTGTCCGGCGGCCCCCTCCGCCGGACTTTTTCTTTTGTGCGTTCGTCTGCGGTACTGAAAGGGACCCCGCCCATGTACAAACTGATGGAATTGCCTCTTCAACAGGATATCGTCGCGCTGCGTCGATCGTTGTGGGCGCATCGTATCGGCCATCAAGTGACCGAAGAGGAGGCGGTTCAGGTGCTATGGCTGGCCGATCCGCGTCAGCGTGATGAGGCGGCGCACCTGATCGAGCAATGGCATCGTGGCGAGTTGGCCGAGCGTCCCGCCCAGGCCACGAAACGCCGTTCGTCTGGCATGCTCGGCAGTGCCTTTACTCAGGCACCAATGGCGGCTGCCTGCGTGGCATTGTGTGTGGCGGTCTTCGCCTTGATGGCGCTGTTCGGTGACCGCGTGGTCGCCGCACTGACCTTCGTGCCCGTCGATGCCGTGTCCGGACGCTTGACGGTCGGCACCTTGGGAGATTCCTTGGCCAGCGGTCAGATATGGCGCCTGGTGTCGCCGGCGTTGATGCATTTCGGCTGGATGCACCTAGTCTTCAACATGCTGTGGCTATGGTATTTCGGACGCCAGGTCGAGGCCCTGCAAGGCCCTGCGCGCCTAATCATACTCGCCGTCGTGGCGGCATTCGTCTCCAACCTGGCGCAATACGCCACGGGGACCGTGCTGTTCGGCGGCATGTCTGGAGTCGACTATGCCTTGCTGGGGTATGTCTGGCTGATGGCCCGTCGGGCCCCGGAAAGCGGATTTTTCGTGCCCCAGATGCTGGTGGTGTTCATGCTTGCCTGGATGGTCTTCACGATGACCGACATGGCAGGCTTGTTTGGATTCGGCAACGTTGCCAACGAGGCGCACCTGGGCGGTCTGTTGGTCGGGCTGGTCGTGGGATGGTGGGCCGGTGGACGTGCCGCGAGAGGAGAGCGTTAGTGAGTGACATGACCTTCGACAAGATGGTGGCGCAGATGACACCCGCCATGTACGACAGCTTCAAGCAGGCGATTGCGTTGCGTAAATGGCCGGATGGACAGCGCTTGAGCCAAGAGCAGACCGAGCTGTGCCTCGAGGCGGTGATGAAATACGAAGTCGCCCACGGTATCCCTGAAGACGAGCGAGTGGGCTATCTTGAGCGCGGCGGTTGTGGCACTAACGATGAAACCGGCGAGTCCGATGCCATCAAGTGGATGAACTGATGAGCGATCTGTTCAGCGTGGCGGATGTCAGCGCCGCGCGCGGGCCTCTGCGCAAGATGGACATAGTGCCCGGCGACGCGGAGACGCCGGCGCAATACACCCTGCGTGCCGGCGAACAGCGCATCGGTCTCAATGCGCACCTGGGTGCCTCGCTGCGGCTCGTGCATACCGGCGCCATCCATTGCGTGCATTGCGGGCGCGCCACGCGCAAGAGTTTCGCCCAAGGCTATTGCTACCCCTGTTTCAAGTCGCTGGCGCAGTGCGATACCTGCATCGTCAAGCCGGAGACCTGTCACTACCACTTGGGAACCTGCCGCGAGCCGGCGTGGGGCGAGCAGCATTGTTTCCAGCCGCACGTGGTCTATCTGGCCAATTCGTCGGGACTCAAGGTCGGCATTACGCGCAAGACGCAATTGCCTACACGCTGGCTCGATCAGGGAGCGATTCAGGCGTTGCCTATTCTCGAGGTCGACAATCGCCTGCAATCGGGATTGGTCGAAACCTTGTTCAAGCAGGTGGTGGGCGATCGCACCAATTGGCGGGCAATGCTGAAAGGTGATGTGGCGCCGCTCGATCTGCCCGCCGAGCGGGATCGTCTATTGTCCGCGCTCGATCAGGAGTTGGCGTCGCTTAAGCAACGTGTTGGCGAGCAGGCGATTGGTACGCTGACGGAGCCCCCGGTCGAGCTGCACTATCCTGTCCTGGAATCTCCCCGCAAGGTGGTGTCGCACAATTTCGATAAATCCCCCGAGGTCAGCGGCCGTTTGATGGGGCTCAAAGGGCAGTACCTGATTTTCGATACCGGCGTCATCAATCTGCGCAAGTTCGGTGGGTACGAAGTGGACGTTGCGATCGAGTGAGCATGGGACCTTGAAGTCGAGCCCTGCGATGCCATCTTAGGAGTATCGACACCGATGTCGTTCAGCCAAGGAGCTCGCATGAAGATTTTGATGGTACTGACGTCGCATGATCGTATGGGTGATACCGGTAATCCCACCGGCTTCTGGCTCGAAGAATTCGTTGCGCCGTACTACGTGTTCAAGGATGCGGGCGCCGAGTTGACCCTGGCCTCGCCGAAGGGCGGGCAGCCTCCCATCGACCCGACGTCCACACAATCCGATGCGCTGACCGATGAGACACGCCGCTTTGATGGCGATGAGGAAGCCAAGGCGCAGTTGGCCAATACGCGCAAGCTGGCTGAGGTGCGCGCCGATGACTACGATGCGGTCTTCTACCCCGGTGGCCATGGCCCGCTGTGGGATTTGACGCAAGATCGCCATTCCCAGCAGTTGATTCACGACTTCCTCGTGGCTCACAAGCCGGTCGGGGCGGTTTGCCATGCGCCTGCCGTGTTGGTGCATGCCCAAGGCACCGACGGTCAGTCAGTGGTCAAGGGGCATCGTGTCACGGGGTTCTCGAACAGTGAGGAAGACGCCGTGGGGCTGACCGCTGTCGTGCCGTTGCTGGTGGAAGATGCCTTGAAAGAAAAAGGTGGCCACTATGAGCGCGGCGACACGGATTTCGATGCCTTCCAACTGCGCGATGGCCTGTTGATCACTGGTCAGAACCCGGCCTCTAGCGCACCGACAGCCAAGTTGCTGCTGGATGCTCTGACAGGCTGAGATTACCCTCGATCCTTATACACTTCTCTTGTAATGGCTCGCCTTGGCGGGCCATTATTTCTTTTGGGTTAATAATGCCTTTCCTCGATGCATGCTGGCGTGACGCGTAATAGCCATTATGCTGAAGGCATAATCGGTGGAGGGGCACGCATGTGGCGTAATTCGGTACACGGCTGGGGTTTGCCTAGCATTCTCCTGCATTGGCTGAGTGCCGTGTTGGTCGTGTCGCTCTTCGTGCTTGGCTGGTGGATGACTGGCCTTGGTTATTACGATCGCTGGTATCAACTCGCGCCGTGGTGGCACAAGTCACTGGGCCTGATGCTACTGGGTTTGACGCTGCTGCGGCTGGCATGGCGCCTGGGTCAGCCCACTCCCAAGGCGCATGGCCTGTCTTGGGAGCGAATGCTGGCGCATGCCGGCCATTGCCTGCTGTACGTTTTGCTGTTGACGGTAATGATGAGCGGCTATTTGATCTCGACCGCCGAGGGCCAGGGCATCAGCGTGTTCGGTGCCTTTGAGGTGCCGGCGCTGATCAGCGAGCTGCCGAATCAAGCGACCCTGGCGGGCGATGTGCATTGGTACGCTGCCTGGGCACTGATAGTGCTGGCCGTGGGCCATACGCTGGCGGCGCTTAAACATCATATTTTCGATCGTCGGGACACCCTGCGTCGCATGTGGTGGCCCGGCGGATCTCGACGCCAATGAGTTCGATATCCGTGGCGGTATGCCGCCACTCTAGTACTTCCATCCTTCATCTCAGGAGATGACGATGTTCTCGAAATCGCTACGCAAGACCGTCACTGGCGCCGCCCTCGGCGCAGCCGCGCTATTGCCGATGACCCAGGCCAGTGCCGCCGAGTACCAGATCGACACCGAAGGGCAGCATGCCTTCATTCAGTTCAAGATCAGCCACTTGGGCTATTCCTACGTGCTGGGTACGTTCGACGAGTTCTCGGGGACTTTCTCTTATGATCCCGATGCGCCGGATGCGTCCAGCGCCAATGTCGAGATCGACGTGACCAGCCTCGACAGCAACCATGCCGAGCGTGACAAGCACATCTTGAGCGACGACTTCCTGAACGCATCGGAGTATCCCACCGCAACGTTCGAGTCGACCGGCTTCGAATCGACTGGCGAAGGCGAGGGCAAGCTGTCCGGCGACCTGACGCTGCATGGCGAAACGCAGCCGATCACCATCGATGTCGACCATATCGGTGGGGGCGACGATCCCTGGGGCGAATACCGGAATGGCTTCGAGGGTGAAACGACGCTGACGCTGTCCGACTTCGGTATCGATACCAGCAAATTGGGGCCGACTGCGTCCACTGTCGATATGTACCTGGTGGTGGAAGGTATCCGCCAGTAAATTCGCCACGCATGATCGAGCCTGAATCGCCCCGCCTTGTGCGGGGCGATTTGCGTTGGGCTCAGTCTTGGGAGATCGCCAGGCGGTTGCGCCCGCTTTGTTTGGCCTCGTAAAGTGCCATGTCGGCGTGATGCAGCAGGGTTTCGGCGTACTCACCGTGCTGGGGGTAACAGGCGAGCCCCAAAGAGACGGTAAGACGAAGCGGCGTCCCTTCGTTCATGGCGATATCCAAAGTGGCGACCTGTTGGCGGAGATGCTCGCCGCGCCGCCGTGCGGCGGATAGTCCGGCACTAGGCATGATGACCACAAATTCCTCGCCGCCGTAACGGCAGACGATATCGCCACGCCGAACGTTGTCGCTCAAGAGGTTCGCAACGTCGATCAATGCCTTGTCGCCAAAGGCATGGCCGTGGTCATCGTTGATTGGCTTGAAATGGTCGATATCCAGCATGAGGACTGACAAGGGGCTGGACTGGCGCTCGGCACGTGCCAATTCGCGCGTCAAGGTATCGTCCAGGAAGCGTCGGTTGTAGAGACCGGTCAAGGCGTCGCGGATACTGGCCTCCTCGAGTTGTTCGCGCAGTCGCACATTGCTTAGCGATAGTGCCATATCTTCGGCGGCGCCCTTGGCAAATTCGGCTTGAGGATCGCCGTTATCCGCCTCCTCAGGGGCACTGGCGAGATGAAGATGCAGGACACCCATCGGCTCCTCCGTGCCTTTTAACAGTATGCAAAGATGGCGCCCGGGATGAGCGGCGCGTAGATGAGAGCAGACCTGTACAGAGTGCGCCGCTGGAAGAGTGACATCGCGTATCCCGCCCTCACGCAGGGTCAGGCATTCGCCTAAGTCGATATCACCTTGGTCCTCGCCCCACTGGCAAATGCGATGAGGCGGGCTAGCTTGTGCATCAAGGCACCACAACGTGCCGCCGAGGGTATTGGCAAAGACCGTGGGTAACCGGTCGCGGAGGGTCGACTGCGCTTCCTGTGTACTGCGGCAGGCTTGCAGGGCTTCGATAAGATCATGGCGTGCCCGCATATCGCGGGTTCGGTCGCGCACCAACACATTGACGCGTTCGGCGAGCTCGCGATTGGTGCGTTTTTCGGTGGCGACCATCGCTTCTAGGCGGGCTGCCATGGCATTGAAGGCATGTGCCATCCAGGTGAATTCATCACGTCCCCTGAGTGCCACGCGCTGGCTGAGATCCCCCGCGACCATACGCCGTGAGCGCTGGGTGATTTCCGAGACAGCGTGGCGGGTGCGACGAAACAGCGGCCACCAGGTCAGCAGGGCACTCGCCAGCGCCAGCAAAATGCTCCATACCATGATGTACTGCGCACGTTTCGCGGCTTCCTGGCTATCGGCCTGGCGTTTATGGAGAGCTTCCTGCTCAGTATCGATGAAGGCTCCCATTACCGTGCGGAACTCATCGACCAGGCGTTTGCTGGCTTTATCGGCTACGGGAGGGAGTGCGGCATTGTCGTTGCGCGCCTTGATAATGCTGTCGGTGGCGACGTTTTTTATCCACTGCCGGAAAAGCTGATTGGCCTGATCGAGGCGTTGATTTTGCATCGCGTCGTTTGAGGCCTCTTGCAAGCGTCTCAGAGTGCGTGGAAACATGCTCAAGGCGCGTTGGTAGGGCGCCAGGTAATCGCCATCTCGGGTCAGGGCATAGCCACGCTGGGCAGTTTCGGCGTCCATAAACAGGCGCATCAAGTGATTGGCATCGGCAATCACCTCGAGAGTCTGGGCGACGGTGCGTGCCGTGCGCTGCTCGACCTGAGACGCCTGATAGAGGGCGAGGCTCCCGGTCAGCATGATCATGAAGGGCACGATGGCGGCAATTATCATGCGTGCGTAGAGTGAGTGGGGCATGAGGCGGCGTTTCCTCAGATATGTAACCAATGGTTACGTTTCGATTGATCATAACGGCACTTGGTAGCCAAGCTCAATGGCGATCTAGCGTGAGGAAGGTGTTGAAAGTCAATTTAACGGTCCCCACCTGATGTATTGATAGGACAGATCACCTGACGCCATGTTTCATATTGTAACCAGGCGTTTTGTACTGTCTTTTGCCATCTGACAAGGAGCCACCATGCTTAACCAACGCACGTTGCCCCGCATTGGTCTCGGTACCTTTCGTCTCAAGGACCAAGACGTCATCGACTCGGTTACGTCAGCGCTGTCACTCGGTTACCGGCATATCGATACCGCTCAGTTCTACGATAACGAGCGTGCTGTGGGCGAGGCGCTCAAGCAAAGCGATGTCCCTCGCGACGAGATCTTTTTGACCACCAAGGTGTGGTGGGACCGCCTACAGCCGCAGGCATTGTTGGAAAGCTTCGAAGAGAGTTGCCGGCAACTCGGTGTCGAATATGTCGATCTGGCCTTGGTGCACTGGCCATCGCCTGACGACGAGGTGCCGATGGCTGATTACATCGGTGCCTTGAGTCAGGTGCGCGAGAAAGGCCTCACGCGCGAGATCGGTGTCTCCAACTTCACAGTGGCGCAGCTCGATCAGGCACTCTCGGTCCCCGGGGGCGAGCACTTGATCACCAACCAGATCGAAGTGCATCCCTTCCTGGCTAATCGCACCGTGGTCGCGCATTGCCAGGACAAGGGCCTGCAAGTCACCGGTTACATGCCGCTGGCGGTGGGCAAGGTGATGGACGAGCCCGTGCTCAAGGAAATTGCCGATGCGCACGGAGCGAGTCCGGCGCAAATCGCGCTGGCTTGGGTCGCGGCGCGCGATATCGTGGTGATCCCGTCGTCCACGAAGCCCGAGCACCAGAAATCGAACCTGGAAGCGATGGCGATCACTCTGAGTGCCGACGAAATGGCACGCATCGATGCGCTCGACCGGGGCGAACGTATCGCCAATCCGGATTTTGCCCCGCAGTGGGATGCCTGAACCGTCATCACTCACGAAGGCGCTTTTTGCTGACAGCCTGTTAGACTTGGCGCCCCCGGTGTCGACCGATACCGGGGGCGCCCTGTTTGATACCTTGATCGTTGATTCGCAATGAGGTTTCCGTGACGGAATCCATATCCTCGCTACGTCGCCAGCTATGGCAGCAGACCTGGCCCATGGCCATTGGCGTGCTCTCGCTGCTGGGTTTTCAGCTTGTCGATAGTGCTTTCATCGCCCGTTTGGGCACCCAGCCGCTCGCGGCACAGTCCTTCACCTTCCCGCTATCGTTTCTGATCATCGGTGTTCAGGTGGGGTTGGGTATTGCCATCGCGGCGCTGATCTCACGCACCCTGGGTGCCGGCGATACAGCGCAAGCCAGGCGTCTAGGCAGCCTTGTGCTGGTCGGTGGAAGCGTATTTATGGCACTGCTGATGCTGATCATGTGGGTCGCGCAGACGCCGATCTTCACGCTTATGGGGGCCGATGCTCCCACGCGGGAGCTGATTCGCGCCTATTGGGGGCCGCAGTTGGTGGCCAACTGGCTGGGGGCGGTGCTGTATTTCGGCTATAGCCTATTCCGGGCGCACGGCGATACGCGTTTGCCGGGTAAGCTGATGGTGCTGACCAGCCTGATCAATTTGGGCCTCGATCCACTGCTGATTTTCGGTGTCGGCGACTGGTCGGGCTGGGGGCTGCCCGGTGCGGCTTGGGCGACAGCGTTGGCGTTTGCTATCGGCATCTGGCACTTGGTGATGCGTCTGCGTGCACATGACTGGTTGGCGCGTCACGGATTACGGGACGAAATGCGTGCCTCGGCCGTGCCGTTCATGGCGATCGCTGGGCCTGCAATGATCAGCCAGTTGATGCCGCCGCTCTCGGCGATGCTGGCGACGTCGATCGTTGCCGATCTGGGGGAGACTGCCGTCGCAGCCTGGGGGTTGGCTAGCCGCCTGGAAACGCTTTCAATGATGGTGGTGCTGGCGCTGACCATGTCACTGCCACCCTGGTTGGGGCGTTGTTACGGTGCTGGCGATTGGTCGCGCATCGACGCCTTGATGAGCCTGGCGGCGCGTACCGCCGTGCTTTGGCAACTGGGGCTGGGATGTGTCATGGCATTGGCGGCGCCTTGGGTGGCGTTCGTCTTGTCGGGCAATCCGGAAATACGCGACGAACTCGCGACTTTGATTCGTTGGCTGTTACCCAGCTATAGCTTGCTGGGCCTTTGCATGCTGGTGGTGTCTGCCTCCAATGCACTGGGCTGGCCGGTACGTGCCATGCTGCTTTCCTTCATGCGCTTGTTCGTATGTTACTTGCCATGCTTGGCGGTAGGCGCCTGGCTGTCGGGGATCTTCGGGGTCGCCTGGGGGGCCGCGTTGGGCAATGTGCTGGCCGGGGGGTCGCCTGGACCATTTTCCGGCGTTCCTTGACGCAACGTATGGCGGTCAATTCCGATACTTGAGAACGCTGTTCTTTAAGTCATAAAAACCAGACTATGTATAAAAATCGATTTCATCATCTAGGTGTAGACTAGATTACCTCATAATTTACTAGCCTTCCCATCCTATACTGGCGCTTCGTTCAGCATCCAATCAGCGCCAAGCGGGGGAAGGCCATGCACGTACTCATTCTCGGCAGTGGTGTCGTCGGCGTCACCAGTGCCTATTACCTGGCATCCCAGGGGCACGAGGTCACGGTGGTGGACCGTCAGGCCGGACCCGCCATGGAGACCAGCTATGGCAATGCTGGTCAGGTGTCGTTCGGTTTTTCCTCACCCTGGGCGGCGCCCGGCATCCCGCGCAAGGCGCTCAAATGGATGTTTCAGGAGCACGCGCCGCTGAAGATTCAGCCCAAGCGCGACCCCGCCATGGCACGTTTCATGATGGCGATGTTCAACAACTGCACGCCCGAGCGCTACGCCGTCAATAAGGAACGCATGGTGCGTGTCGCCGAGTACAGCCGCCAGTGCATCGATGCGTTGCGTCGTGATACGGGGATTCGCTACGAGGATCGCCAGCGAGGTCTGCTACAGCTGTTTCGGCATGAGTCGCAGGTCGAGGCGGTAACCAAGGACATGCGGGTGCTGAGCGAATGCGGTGTGCGTCATCGGCTGCTCGGCGCCGAGGAGTTGGCGACGGCCGAACCGGCGCTGGCACGCGTGCCGGGCAAATTCGTGGGCGGGCTGCACTTGCCGGACGATCAAACCGGCGACTGCCACTTGTTCACCCAGCGTCTGGCCGAGCATTGCCGTGAGCACCTGGGCGTCGAATTTCGCTTCAATGTCGATATCCAGCGCATCGAGCGTCAGGCGGGACGTGTCGAGCAAGTCATGACCTCGGAGGGTGCCTTGAGCGCCGATGCGTACGTGGTGTGTCTGGGCAGCTTCTCGCCGCTGTTGGTCAAGGATCTGGACATCCGCTTGCCGATTTATCCGGTCAAGGGGTATAGCCTGACGCTGCCGGTGACCGACGACGGTGGTGCGCCCCAATCCACGGTGATGGACGAGACGTTCAAGGTTGCGATCTCGCGTTTCGACGACCGGATTCGTGTCGGCGGTACCGCCGAGCTGGCCTCCTATGACCTGAGTCTGCTGGAAAAACGCCGTGCGACCATCAGCATGGTGGTGCGCGATGTCTTTCCTGAAGGTGGCGACGCGGCCAAGGCCGAGTTCTGGACTGGTCTGCGCCCGATGACCCCGGATTCGACGCCGATCATCGGCGCAACCCGCTATGACAATCTCTGGCTCAACACCGGGCATGGCACCCTCGGGTGGACGATGAGCTGCGGCAGTGCCCACCTGCTTGCCGATCTGATAGCGGGCCGTCGCCCGGAAATCGATCCCCACGGGCTGGGTGTGGCGCGTTACGCCGCGTGATCTTGTGGCGTGGGGAATCCCTGAGCGCATCGCTTGTCCAATACTCGCATCAGACTCGGTCCATCAGTACCGGGTACTCTTGGGTGTGATGAGAGCTATTGAGGAGGCAGCGATGACGATTCGCTCAGACTGGCGTGCCGCAAGCGTTAGCATGCTGGTGTTTTTATTGAGCAGTTCGATACTGATGAGCGGGGCGGTACTCGCCCAGGACGAGGCTACGACGTCCGGGGAGCAGAAAGGCCAAGCGACCGAGCCAGGCGAGGTCAGCGAGAAGGCGACTGGGGTCAGCGACGAGGATGCCAGTTTCGGTCAGGGTGGCGCGCAGACACCGCTCGACCAGCGCCGTAACGCGGTGACCTTTGGTCAGATGGATGTTGACCAGAATGGCGTGCTCAGCGAAGAAGAGGCGCGTCAGGCCGGCCAGCTCGAGCTCTTCCAGCGTCTCGATGACGGCGAAGGCGAGGTCACGCGGGAGACGTTCCGGGAAGAGACCGGTTCGGACACGCTGCCTGAGGTGGAAGACTAAGCCGCGCGGCATTCATGCTAAAAGCAGAAACGCCCGATACGTGATCCTGAAGGGATTCACGCATCGGGCGTTTTCGTACCGGACGCTGGCGTCGCGATCAGCCGACGACAGTCGCGATGGCCTTGGCTACGTAGGGCAGGTTTTCCTGCGCCAGGCCGGCAACGTTGGCGCGACCGGAGCGCACCATGTAGATACCGAATTCGTCGCGCAGACGATCGACCTGCTCCGGGCTCAGCCCAGTGTAGGAGAACATGCCGCGCTGTTCGGCGATGAACGCGAATCGCTCGTCCAGACCATAAGGCTTGAGTGCTTCCACGAAGTCACGGCGTAGCCCGTTGATACGATCACGCATCTCGGTGAGCTCGTCGCGCCACACCGTTGCCAGCGCATCGTCTTGGAGAATCTCGGCGACCACTGCGCCGCCATGAGCCGGCGGGTTGGAGTAGTTCTCGCGGGCGACGATGGCCATCTGCGAGCGAACGTTCTCCATCTGTTCGCCATCGCGGGCAATCATGATCATGCAGCCGGTACGCTCGCGATAGACCCCGAAGTTCTTGGAGCAGGAGCTGGTGATTATCACCTCGTCGAGGTTCTCGGCCAGCAGACGCGGCCCATAGGCGTCGGCATCGAGGCCATCGCCGAAACCTTGATAGGCAAAGTCGACCAGTGGCAGCAGACGGCGCTCGCGGACGACCTCGAGCACGCGCTGCCATTGTTCGCGAGATAGGTCGAAGCCCGACGGGTTGTGGCAGCAGGCATGCAGTAGTACCACGTCGCCTTCGGGAATCTGCTGCAGCGCGCCCAGCATGCCGTCGAAATCGAGACGGTTGTCGGCATCCACGTAGGGATACTTCTTCAGCTCGACGCCCGCCGCATGAAAGATACCCAGGTGGTTGGGCCAGGTCGGATCGGAGACCCAAATGCCCTTGCCGGGCAGCTGTGACTTGATGAAATCCGCCGCCAGGCGCAGCGCGCCGGTACCGCCGGGCGACTGGGTCGCGCTGGCGCGTTTGGCAGCCAGTACCGGCGAGTCTTCACCCAACACCAGCTCGAGCACGGCCTGGCCGTAACCCGGGTCACCGTGCGAGCCGATGTAGCTCTTCGTCGTCTCGTTCTTCAGCAGCCGCGCCTCGGCCTCCTTGACGGCCCGCATGACGGGCGTATTGCCGTGAGCGTCACGGTAAACGCCGACCCCCAGGTCGACTTTCTGGGGGTTGGGATCCTTTTTGAAGGCTTCGATAAGCCCGAGGATTGCATCCCCGGGTACGCGTTCAATCTGCTCGAACATTGGACTGCGCTACCTCGTCGGTTCTGGCGGCCATGATGAAATCATTCTTGTGCAAGCCCCCGATCTTGTGGGACCACCAGGTGACGGTGACCTTGCCCCATTCGGTGATCAGCGCCGGGTGATGGCCTTCTGCCTCGGCGAGATCGCCCACCTGCTTGGTGAACGCCAGGGCCTGCTTGAAGTTGCGGAACGTGAATTCACGCTCCAGTTGCATGATGCCATCGCGCTCCACGATCCGCCACTCGGGAACATCGGCACCGAGGCTATGCATTTCCGCCTCGCTGACGGTGGGGGCATCGGCGCTGCAGGCTTCGCATTTCAGCTCGGAAAGTTCGCTCATGGTGTTCTTTGCCTCCTTCAGGTGATTTATACCAGTGTAGAAGCCAGCACCGGGGCGGGCCTACCGCAACGGGGCATGATTTACGCCTCGGGCGAAGATGTGGCCTTCACGGCCGTATGGATCTCTGGGTAGGGGCGGTCTTCCAGGGCCGCGAACCCCTCGAGTTGGCGTGCCTTGAGCTGCGTCAGCAAGGGATTGGTAAGCCCCGCGAGAAAGCGTGTGAATAACGCGTCGCTGGGCGGTGGCGCATCGGCCAGCGCAGTCAGGCGTTCGCGCAGTGGCGCGCACAGCGCGGCCACCTGGTGCGGATCGAGCGGTGCGCGAGTCGTCTCCGTGGGCCACTGTGCGATGTGGTCGCGACACACCGAGCAATGGCCGCAACGCTCGGGCGCCTGGTGGTCGCCGAAATAATCGGCCAGGCGACGGCTGAGGCAGGTCGTCGACTCGAACAGGGCCAGCATGGCCTGCAGCCGCTCGATCTCGGCGGCTTCCTTGCGCTGGAAATATTCGGTCAGGTGCGTCGCGAGCGCCGCGGTATCGAACTCGGCCTGCAGCACCCCGTACACCTCGGTCATCTGTTTGCTTTCGAGCTGGATGAAACCCTGATCGTTGAAATACTCCAGCGCGCTGATGACGCGTCGCCGTGAGGTATCGAGACCGCGGGCGCCACCCAGGGCGTCGAGCGCGTCATGGTCCAGGGTGCACCATGTCTTGGCCTTGGGTGAGGCCTCGATCAGGGCGGCGACAAAATCGCGACGTTCGCCGTTGAAACGCTCGATCAGTGCCTCGGGCTCGATCAGATACTTGAAGCGATACTCGGCGAAATAGGCATAACGCGGGGCGATGATGCCCTCGAGCTCGAGCCTTACCAGCAGGGTCTTGAGGGGGAGCGGCCGAATGTTGCTGTGCTGGGAGAGGGCGTTGAGGCGCACCTCCCACTGGCCGTGGGGCGCGGTGTCGCGAATGTCGCGCAGGACGCGCTCGATGCCATCGCGCTCAGGGGTATCGCCGTAGACGAAGTTTTCCAGCGCGCCCAGAGCATCGCGGCCGCCTAGCATCAAACAGCTCGACGGTTGCCCGTCGCGTCCGGCGCGGCCGATCTCCTGGCTGTAATTTTCGATCGACTTGGGCAGGTCGAAATGCACGACGTTGCGGATATCGGCCTTGTCGATGCCCATACCGAAGGCGATGGTGGCGACGATACAATTGATCTCGCCGCTCATGAAGGCCTGTTGCAGCGTATCGCGGGTCTCGCTGTCGAGGCCGGCGTGATAGGCGCGGGCCTCGAGGCCTGCCTTGCCCAGATATGCCGCCATCTGCTCGGCGGTTTTCTGCAAGGTGACGTAGACGATACTGGGCTGGGGCGGTGAGGCGGCAAGACGTGGCCCCAGCCACTCGGCCAGGGCGCGGGGGCGACGCTCGATGGCAGTGGGCTGCACCTGCAGGTCGAGATTGGGACGATAGAATCCCGTGGCGGCGACGTCCTGGGCATCGATGGCGAAGCTGTCGCGCATGTCCTCGATGACGCGGGGCGTCGCCGTGGCGGTGAGCAACAGTGCCTGCGGAATGGCGAATTCACGCTGATAGGCGGGCAGCTTGAGATAGTCGGGGCGGAAATTGTGTCCCCACTCGGAGAGACAGTGCGCCTCGTCGACCACCAGCAGCGAGACCGGCACCCGCTGCAGAAAGGCGCGGAAGCGTTCGTTCTTGAGGCGTTCCACCGAGATCATCAGGATGCGGATGTCGCCGCGCCTGACGCCATCCATCACCGCCGAGGCTTCCTCCCGGCTCTGGCGCGAATCGAGGCTCGCCGCCGCAATGCCGTGACGCGCCAGAAAATCGAGCTGATCCTGCATCAGCGCGAGCAACGGTGATACCACCAGGGTCAGGTGCGGCAGATGCAGTGCCGGCAACTGGTAGCAAAGCGATTTGCCGGACCCGGTGGGAAATATCGCCGCCGCCGAGCGCCCCTGGGTCACGGCCTCGACCACCTGGCGCTGGCCGGGGCGAAAGTCGGAATAGCCGAAGACACGTTGCAAGGTTTCCTGAATCATCGATCGCTCTCGCTGCAGAACTGAGTAGGGCCGGAATATCGGGGCGTGGCTATGGGCGCTCGTCGATACTCTTCCTTCATTCTCGCATATCGGCGGCGTCGGTGATGCTGGCCGGCATGCGCCATTCGACGCCTTGCCTATCTGCTTCTACGGTATTTATAGAAGGACAATAAAAGATAAAGGAATAACCTATGGAAAAACTGGCCCGTAGACTCGGTCTACAAACCGACCCGACCATCTTCTTCGTGTCGGCCGGCATCATGGTGATCTTCCTGATTGCCCTGCTAATAGCGCCTGAACCCATCGGCGCTGCATTTGGTGCCGGACGGGCCTGGATCGTCACCAATCTCGGCTGGTTTTTCATCTTCGGGGTGACCAGTTGGGTGATATTCCTGCTGTGGGTGGCCATCAGTCGTTTCGGCGCGATTCGCCTCGGCGGTAATGACGCCAAGCCGGCTTATGGCAATGTCTCCTGGTTCACCATGCTGTTTGCCGGGGGCATCGGCACGGTGCTGATGTTCTGGGGTGTGGCCGAGCCCATGTCCCATTTCGCCAACCCGCCGCGGCCGGATGTCGAGGCTTTCTCGGTGCAGGCTGCCGACGACGCGATGGGGTTCGCGATCTATCACTTGGGACTGCATACCTGGGCGATCTTCACGCTGCCCGGGCTGGCATTCGCGTATTTCATCTACCGCTATGACCTGCCCATGCGTTTCAGTTCGGTGTTCTACTCGTTGATCGGCGATCGCATCTATGGGCCACTCGGCAAGACGCTGGATATCTTCGCGATTCTCGGCACCTTGTTCGGGGTGGCGGTCTCGATCGGCTTGGGGACCCAGCAGATCAATGCTGGCTTGACGGAACTGTTCGGCATTTCGGATGGCGTAATGCCGAAGGTCATCATCATCGCCATACTCACGACCGTGGCGGTATGTTCGATCGTGGCCGGCCTAGACAAGGGCGTGAGGGTGCTTTCCAACGTCAATATCGGCATGGCCGTCGGCCTGATGCTGTTCATACTCTTCACCGGGTCGACCGTGTTCCTGCTGCGCTCGATCATCGAGACCGTCGGCATCTATGTCTCCAATATCGTGCCGATGGCGTTCTGGAACGACGCACTGGCGGAATATACCCACGAGGAAGGCGGCTGGGGCTGGCAGGGCGGCTGGACCGTCTTCTATTGGGCATGGACGGTGACCTGGTCGCCGTTCATCGGCATCTTCGTGGCGCGCATCTCCCGTGGGCGTACGATCCGTGAATTCGTGCTCGGGGTGCTGTTCGCCCCGTCGATATTCACCCTGGTGTGGTTCGCGATCTTCGGCTGGTCGGCGATGCAGATCGACGGTATCGGCGAAGATGCCCGCGCGGCACTCGGCGCGCAGGCCGGGTCGTTGTCTGCGGCGGTGGAGGAGAGTATTCCACTGGCGATGTTCGCCTTTTTCGAGAACTTCCCGGCAGCGACCCTGATACAGGGGCTTGCGGTCGTCATCGTGGCGATCTTCTTCGCCACCTCGTCGGACTCGGCTTCGCTGGTGGTCGACATGCTATGTACCGGGACACCCGAACCTGGCCCCTGGCATCAGCGGGTGTTCTGGGGCGTGTCCGAAGGGGCGCTGGCCGCCATGTTGATCGTGCTTGCCGGCGATGCCGGTTTGACTGCCTTGCAGCAGGTCATCACCGTCGTCGGCCTGCCGATGTTCATCCTGGTCTTCGCGATGATGTTTGCGCTGTTGCGCGGCTTGTCCCACGAGAAACTCAGCGAGGTGACCGTCGGCAAGCCGCCGCGGGCCGATGACCTGTAGGTGCGTCAGGGCATACGTGCGGCGTGGCAGCATGGAGTGGGGACTGTCTGACGTGGATTGATGGCGCTGCTTATATCAGTGCCGATGCATGGCGGACGTGCCAACGATTGGTTGTGCATGCCAGCGGTGGGTAGAATGGCTTTTTGCAAAAAAGCGCAAACTACCAAGGACGCGGCATGGCCCATTTGTTACGTATCGTGATGATTCACGGTCATCTGGAAGGCGTCGTCGAACTGGATGTCGATGGCCATACCAATATCTGTGGCACCAACGCCTCGGGCAAGACCACGTTGCAGCGACTGGTGCCCGTCTTTTATGGCGAACTGCCCAACAAGGTCGTCCCCAAGACACGGATGAAGTTCGATGCTTTCTACCTGCCGCATCGCAACAGCTATCTGATCTACGAATATCGTCGCGAAGCCGGCAATGTCTGCCAGGCAGTGCTGACGCGCAAGAAAGAGGGCGGCCTGGAATATCGCTTTGTCGGCGCGCCGTACCAGCCCGAGGATTATCTGGTGGAAAGCCAGGACGGTGTCGTGGCGCTGGAGTACGGCGACTGGCTGGCTGGGTTGCGCCGCGCCGGTATCGACTTCTCGGCCAAGTACGGGGCAACCTCCGAATACCGTGCGGTGATTCAGAACGACTTCACTCAGCAGCAGGGTAACCGACGCGAGGCCCTGAAACTGCGCCAGACCGCCGCGAAATTCAGCCTGGTCAAGCCCGAGCGACGCATTCGCCACATGGAGAAGTTGATTTCGGCGGTGCATGCCAAAGAGGGCAAGATGGATACCCTCAAGACCATGCTGGCGGCGATCTTCGAGGAAGACGGCGTCGAGCTGCCGGTCACCCGTATCCGCAACACCAAGGCGCGCGACTGGATCGCGCAGATGCGCCAGTCGATGCGTCTGGAGCCGCTGCAACAGTCATTGGCGGCGCTGGCAGACGTCGACCGCGATATCGTCGATCTTGAATCGACACTCTGGCAGCTCAAGCCACAGTTGGATGCCGACCGCCATCGGGCCGAGCGTGTATTGGCCGATACCGAGGCCGAGCTGAATACGCAGCAGGAAGCCTTTCAGGCTCGCGAGCAGGAATACGAACAGGCGCGTGACACGCTCAACGACCGCATCAGTGAGCTTGCCAGCGAGCTGGATCGCACCCAGCGCAGCCTTAATGATCTGCAGCAGCAATATGAGCAATATGCCGAGGCCGATATGCCCGCCTTGGAGCGGGACCTGGCCGAACTACCGCAATGGCGGGAACAGGCCCAGCAGTTGCAGGAACATCTGGCGGTGATGCAGGAGGCTTCCGCAGCCAATCGCTCACGTCTTGACGGTCGCCTGCGCGAGCTTGCCGATAACCTGTCGCGGCGCACCGATGAACTCCAGGCGCTCATCAATGAGTTGGGCGATGAAAAGTCGGCTTGCCAGGAACAGCAGTGGGCCTCCGAGCGTGATCTGGAAGCGCAGTACCATGCGCAGCGCAGCGAGCTGGATGCCGCCTATCAGACGCGGCTCGAGCAAGGCATCGAACGCTTGGCCGACCTCAAGGCCCAGCTCGCCTCGACCGGCCAGGTGCCCGAAGAGCTGCAGGAAGCTGAGCTCGCCCAGGCCAGGGTCGATCAGGCCCAAAGCGATCGCAACGCTGCCGCCAGTCGTCTCGAAGGCTTGCGCCGTGAGCATGAAACCCTACGGCGCGAGCGTGACACAGCAGAACAGCAGCGGGAAAGCGCCAAACAGCAACTCAATCGGGCGAACCAGCGTTCCCAGGAGCTTCAGCGTCAGCGCGATCCCGCCGAGGGCAGTCTGCGTTATTTCATGCGTTACCACCGCCCCGGCTGGGAGCACCGCCTGGGCAAGGTCATCGCGCCCGAACTGCTTGAACGCCGTGATCTTTCGCCACAGCTTGGCGGAACCGAGCATGACGACCTGTTCGGTGTGGCACTCGATCTTGCCGCTATTGAGCTGCCCGATCATGCCCGCGACGAGGCGAGTCTCAATGCCGCTATCGACGCCGCCGAGGCCGAGCAAGCGCGCGCCGAAACTGACCTTCAAGCCGCCGAGAAACAGCTCAAGACCTGTCATGACCGGGTGCAGGGAGCCGAGGAACCTCTTAGCCAGGCGCGGCTCGCCCTCAAGCATGCCGATGACGAAGTCGAATATGCCCTGGATGCCCGACATCAACTCCAGGAGCGTCACGCTCGGCAGCAGAAGGAGCGCCGTCGAGTCGCCGAAGAAGCACTGGCTAGCCAGCAGGCCGCCGACAAGGCCCTGCGCGATGAAAAACGCGAGGCACTGAGCACGCTCGATGACACCCATCAGTCGCAACTGTTGGAACTCAAGGCCGATGGCCAGAGCCAACTGGCCAGCTTCGACGCACGCCTCGATCAGTACAAGCAGCAACTCGAAGACCTCAAGGCCGAGCACCAGCGTCAACGTCAGGAGCTGGAAGCTGCCTTCGATCAGGAGCTGCAGGACCAGGGCGGTGATCCCGAAACCCTGCGTGCGACGCGCCAGCGCATCAGTGACCTGCAAGAGCGCATTCGCGTCACCGAAAGCCGCCGCGAAGAACTCGATGCTTACACACGCTTCATGCGCGTCGAATGGGGCGAGCGCAAGCCGCAACTGGTCGACCGCGAAGCGACGCTGACGCGTGACAAGCAGGCCGCCGAGCACCAGCGCGATCAATGCCGCAGCGATTTTCAGGCCGCCAAGGTGGCGCATCAGCAAGCCGTCAAGACGCTCCAGGCACGCTGCAATGGTGAACGCGAGGTCATCGATGCCCTCAAGCCATTGCTCGGTCAGGTCGAGGGGCTTGGACTGACGTCGACGCCGGATGCCGCCGGCGAGCCGCCTCGAGAAGCGCCGGGCGATGTGCATGAGCGCATCGAGCGCACACGCCAGGCGCTGAGCAACCGGAGCAGGGAGGTGGAAACGCTACGCAAGGGCTGCGAGCACGTCGAGAGCGAGCTGATCAAGGGGGCTAGCGAGGGCTTCGTCGAGACCTTGGAAGCCGAGCGCGGCAAGCTGTTCAGTGGGTCGGGCAGCGGGGCGAGCGAACAGGGCATCAATCCGCGTCGCCAGCTTCCGCTGCTGCGGGGCATGTTGCAATTGCTCGAAGATCAGCAGCAGCAATTGATCCAGCAGGGGCGCAATCTGGGCGCCGATCTGGACAAGTTCTTCACCGTCTTCCGCGATCTCAATCGACGCATCAGCGCCCAGAGCCGTCGCTTGTCCGAAGAAGTGGCCGATGACTTGCGTCTCGAGGGCATCAACAAAGCTGAGGTGCGCATTCAGTCGACCATCGACGAGCTGGGCTTCTGGGAGCCGCTCAAGCGCTTCGCTCAGCTTTATCGTGACTGGGAGAGCTCCAGCCAGACGCTGCCCAGTGATGACTACTTGGATGCGCTGGCCGATGTCGTCGACCTGCTGCGCCATGACCAGCAATACAGTTTCGAAAGCCTGCTGCGCCTCGAGCTGCACTTGAACGAGGGCGGCACCGATTTGGTGATCAAAAGCGATCGTCAGTTGCTCGAATCCTCGAGCCACGGCATGGCCTACCTGATCCTGTGCAAGTTCTTGCTCGCCTTCACGCGGTTGTTGCGCGGGCCCTCGGAGATCGCCATTCACTGGCCCATCGATGAGATCGGTACGCTGGCTTATCACAACGTCGAGATGCTGTTCGATGCTTGCGATAGCAATCGCATCCATATCGTTGGGGCGTTTCCCAACCCCGAGTCTGACGTCTTGCTGTTATTCCATAACCGCTACTTGATCGATCGTAACGCCGAGCAACCGAGTCGCCGCCGCTTGAAGCGCATCGAACCGCGTCTGAGTCGCCTGGCCGAGCGCCTGCAGGAACGCACCACCGAGGAGGTCTCGTCATGATCGAACATGGTCCGCTGCTGGAGCGTTTGCTGGCCGGCGAGTTCGTCTGCGCCGTTAGCGATGACAGAGCCTTTCGTCGCCTCGAGGACGAGGAGGTGCGCGAGCAGATCGACACGTACCTGCGACCGCTCAACCGTCGTCTGGCTACCAACGCCGAAGGCAGTGTCTACTTCCTGGCCTGGCGGCAGCTCAACGACGAGGCCCGCGAGCAACTCTCGCGACAGCTTGGCGAGGTACTGCACAGTTTGATGCCGATGCTCGAATGGCTTCAACTGATGCAGGAGGCGATGGGGCATGACGCCCTAGTGGCGCCGGGCGATGTACTCAAGCCCGCCGAACTCAGCGCTCGCTGCGAGGACAACCAGAGTCTGCGCGAGCAGCTCGAACGTCTCGCCGGCGACACCTTCTTCGGCTCCCAGAGCGAGCAGCTCGACGCTCAGATGAAGCAGGTCTTCAAACGTCTCAAGGAGCACGGTTATCTGCTGCAGCCGCATGCCGACCGCCAGGTCTATCTGGTCACCGGCAAGATCGATTACCTCGTCGATCTGGTGCGACTCATCCGCGACGAAGAAAACCTGCCCGTCGAGGATGAGCGCCCTCAGACGCAGGAAAGCTTGTTATGAAGGAGCTTGCTGTGCGCGACGAGCATGAGTTGGAAAGTCGCCTGATCGGCACCGGCGTGGAGCGTTTAGCGCTGCTTGGCAAGCACGCCGATGCCCTGATGCAAGGCTACAGCCGCGATGAAGTGCCACTGGAAGCCTTGAGCGATAGCGCACTGCGGCGGCTGCTTGCCGCACGCATCGTCTGGCGGCCCGACGATCAGGGTGGCGTCAAGCTGGCGCCCAGGGTGCGCGAGTTGATCGCCGAGATGTTGGCTGACGAAACCCGCCGCCAGGTCAACGCCGACGTGGGCGAAACCCTGGAGCTTTTGCGCACGCTGGTGCAGAGCTATCGCGAGGCCCAGAGCCAGGGGGAATACTGGCGCCAGGAGCAGCAGTTGCTGCGCTTGCGCCAGGCCGTCGATGACCTCAACGGACGTTTCGCTGACGCTATCGATAGTCTCTGGCAGCGCCTCAATAGCGATTTCGGTTTCGTCAGCCGCCTGAACGACAAGATCCGCGAAAACGATCGTGCCCAGAAGCAGATCGTGCGCCTGCTGGATGGCCTGCAACTGATCGACTTCGATGAGTTGATCGAACTGGTCGGTAGCGACGGCACCCTGCGCAAACTGCTGATCAGTCAATTGCAACGCCAAGTCAGTCAGCACTACACCAGCCTGCGTGAAGTCCAGAGCCGTCTTACCGAACTGATGGCCCGGTTCCGCCAGCAGCAATCGCGTAGCCGGCTGATTAGTGGCATGGCGGCGTTTTTACGCGAACACCCCAACTTCGTTCCCGGCAATTATGCGCGGCGCAGCGAAGTGCCGGACCTGATCAACCAAGCCGTTCCTCTGATCGCTGCTGCCGCGCCGGCCCTGGATCATGAACCGGACATTCGAACGCTGACCGACCTAGTGCACCAGTTGCCGAGGCCGGTGCACAAGCCGCAGGACGTCGCTGCCGCACGGCCTGCCGAGGCCGAAGAGCAAAGTTCGGTGGCAGCTCGCCAACAGGCGCTCAAGCAAGACGTGGAAAGTTTCTACCTGACGGTGATCGACCATCCCGATCCCATGGGTATCAGCGCGCTGGCCTACCTGCAGGAAAGTGACATGGAATGGGGCGACGAGATCTGGCTCTTCCAGGTGATCGCCGAGTACCAAGGCCTACCGCGTAGTGAGCAACAGGCCTTTCGGCTACATCAATCGGAGAGCCGAGCCAGCCGCTTCAACGACCTGCGACTGATTCACGACGTCACCCTGCAACTGGCGAATTCGGCATGAACGAAGCGTTAACACCCAAGACGCATCGTTGGCTCAGCGACATGCACGCAACGGAGCCGGCCGATGACACCCCATGACGAATCCCAGCAGACGCGTGTCTTTGGCATCGTCGACAGCACGCTGCGCGTGATCGAGATGTGCCGCCGCCGTTGAGGGCGGCGGGGCGCTTATGACGTGCCATCGGCTTGGGCGTCGAGTTCGGCGCGCCAGGCCTGCATCTGCTTGAAGCGTTTTTCCTGTCCGTATTCGGTGGGTGCGAAGAAGGTGCTCGCGGGGAGCTCCGCGGGCCAGCAGTCGTGCGCATGGCCGGCGGGATAGCCGTTGGGTTCGTTGTGCGCGTAGCGATAGCCCTCGCCGTGACCGAGGGATTCCATCAATTTGGTCGGGGCGTTGCGCAGGTAGGTGGGCACCTCGAAGTCGGGATGCGCGGCGACGAACTGCTTGGCGGCGTTCCAGGCCTGGTCGATGGCGTTGCTCTTGGGGGCGATGGCGAGATGCAATGCGGCATGCGCGATGGCGCGCTGGCCTTCGTAGTCGCCCAGGCGCAGATAGGCATCCCAGGCAGCCATCACCAGCGGCAGGGCGCGGGGCTCGGCATTGCCGACATCCTCCGAGGCGATGGCGGCGAGGCGGCGGACAACATCGAGCGGGTCGCCGCCCCCTTGCGTGAACTGGGCGATGTACAAGAGCGCGGCGTCGGGGCGCGACGAGCGTATCGACTTGTGGATCGCCGAGAGCAGGTCGTAATAATGATCGCCCTGCTTGTCGAAGGCACTGGCCTGGTGGCCGAGCACTTCGTGCAGGGCTTGATGGGTCAGGCGTTCACCGTCGTCGCCGGGTTCGGCGAAATCGCAGGCGGTCTCCAGCAGACCCAGTGCGCGGCGGGCATCGCCCGAGGCCGCTCGGGCGAGGGTTTCGAGAACTTCGTCATCGACCGCGATGCGGCGTTCTCCCAGGCCGCGTTCCGTGTCCGTCAGGGCCTGGCGCAGCACGCGCAGCAGATCGTCGGCTTCCAGCTTGCGCAGCACGTAGACGCGAGCGCGTGAGAGCAGCGCCGAGTTGACCTCGAAGGACGGATTCTCGGTGGTCGCGCCGATCAACGTCAGCAAGCCGGATTCCACATGGGGTAGCAGGGCGTCTTGCTGGCTCTTGTTGAGGCGGTGGATCTCGTCGAGAAACAGCAGCGTCGGCTGCCCGCGTACTTGTCCCTCGCGCGCGCGCTCGACGGCGGCACGGATGTCCTTGACGCCGGCCATCACCGCCGATAGGCGTTCGAGCATGGCGCCTGAGGCATCGGCGAGGATATCGGCCAAGGTCGTCTTGCCCACGCCCGGTGGTCCCCACAGAATCATCGAGCGTACCGCCCCGCTTTCCGCCATGCGACGCAGCGGCTTGCCGGGGCCGACCAGGGCTTCCTGGCCGACATAGTCGTCCAGGTTGCGAGGCCGCATGCGGTAGGCCAGCGGTGTGTTATCGGATTGGGATGAAGCGAACATGTCCATGTGTATGCCACCGTGGGTGAGAGGGTGTTTACAAAAGGGCTGCACTTGACAATACGGCGTTAAATTGGCCTCAAAATACTCATTTACCCCATGTAAACTCCGCGTTTTCGGCCAATTTTGCCTTGTCTTGCCTTCGTTCGCCTGTTTTGTAAAGACCCTCTGCGTCGGGTCACCAAAAATCGTCACTAGACTTTCGATCAACAGGCGTAATCCTGTCATACCCGCTAGGGTAAAACATTCGAGCCCCGGTAGGGTGTTTCCTATCGGGGGAGTGGGAGTCGACGAAGACTCTCGCCTAAACTGGTCAAATAGGCGGCCGGATACCCCGCGCTGCCACGCGCCGACTGCAAAGGAGGCCTGTCCATGCCCATGCTGACCCAACTGCGCCAAGATCATGCCAACATGGCGCGTCTGCTGCACGTGCTGCAGCTCAAGCAGAAGACTTTGGCGGAAGGCGAGCGCCCCGACTTCCAGATGATGCGCGAGGTCGTGGATTATATTCTCGATTACATGAGTGGCTTCACCGCCCCGCTCGAACAGATGTGCACCGAACAGTTGAACACACGGGCGCCGGAGGCCAACGGGCTGTGTCAACGGTTGTCCGAGGACTATCGAGCGCTCAATGCCCGTCTGGCCCGGCTTTCCCAGGACCTCGACATGATCCTGATGGACGCCGTGGTGCCGATGGACCAGTTCAGCGAGGACCTCAAGGCCTATCTGGAGTCGCATCGCGCCTACTTGCGCGGCGAACGCGAGGAGCTGTTTCCGCTGATCCGCGAACATTTCGGCGAGGACGACTTGGATCAGCTGGCGAAAGCCATGCCTGAAGGCGCGGAAGCCGAGTTGGCCCGTTTGCAGCAGGCCTATCCGGCGCTTTATGCCGAGTTTCGCGAGGCGCCCTCGCCGTTGAATTGAGCCGTCTTGCCGCGTGTATGGCATGGCCATCACCTGGCGCGTGCCCGGGGCAGTTCGTCCCAGCGCGTGGTATAGCAGGCCGAACGGTAGGCGCTGTTCATCTGCCAGGGAGCGTCGGCGGGTTGCGGGCCCAGGGTCAGTGCTTGGCGTCCGTAGCGGGCGCGAATGGCGTCCCAGGCATGCATCAGCGCCTCCTGTCGCGCCGGCTCGGCGCCGTCGAAGAGCGTCGTCTGGCTCTGTCGGCGGGGTGTCAGCTCGGTGAGCATCACCCCCAGTTTTTGATAGGCCGCGGGCTGCCAGAGCCGCGCGAGTAGGTGTTGTGCCGCGCGGTTGAGTTGTTGCGTGTCGGCGCTGGGAAAGGGCAGCGCTGCCCACTCGCAGGCCTGATGAAAGCTGCCGGCATGGTGCGGGTTGGTACGCATGTACACGCCGATGGCCGAGGCTTGCATGGCGTCGCGTCGCAGCTTTTCGCCGGCACGCTGGCAATGATGACGCAAGGCACCGGCCAGGGAGGCGCGGTCGCGGAGTGGCTGGCCGAACGAGCGCGAACAGAGGATGCTGCGGCGCGGTGTTTCCAGGTCGCCCATCGCCAGGCAGGCCTGGCCGTTGAGCTCGGCGGCGGTGCGCGCCAGTACCACGCTGAAGCGCCGCCGCAACACGCTGTCGGGTGTCTCGCGCAGGGCGGCGGCGGTCACGATGCCCATGCCGGCCAGGCGTGCATTGAGGCGTTCTCCCACGCCCCATACATCGCGCGGCGATAGCCGGTTCAGGTGTGCCGTCAAGTCGGGCGCGTCCGCGCTTCGCCAAACGCACACCTGGGGGCGTGTCGGTTGTGTCTTGGCCTGTCGATTGGCGAGCTTGGCCAGGGTGCGCGTCGGCGCGATGCCGATGGAAACCGGCAGGCCGACTCGGCGTTGCACGCTGCGCACCAGTGTTGCGCCGAGGGCGTGCCAATCCTCGCGCATGCCGCGTAGATCCAGAAAGCATTCGTCGATGGAGTAGGGCTCAAGCGTAGGGACCTGCTGTGCCAGCACTTGCTGCACGCGTGCCGAGAGGTCGCCGTAGAGCGTGTAGTTGGAGGATTTCAGCACGATGCGTCGACGCAGATGCGGTTCGATCTTGTGGGTCGGGATGCCCATCGGGATGTCGAGTGCCTTGAACTCCTCGGAACGCGCGATGACACAGCCATCGTTGTTGGATAGCACGCCCACCGGAACGCCTTCCAGACGTGGTTCGAACAAACGCTCACAGGCGGCATAGAAGTTGTTGCAATCGATCAGCGCGAACATGTCGGCTCGGCCGGTTCATCACCCGTGGCGGGCAAGGCGTGAATGGCGTAGCAGATGACGCCCCACAAGCGGTCATCGTCGGTCTCGAAGGGCAGCGTCGCCAGACCGGGGCGTGACGGCGCGAGGTACAGCTGAGCCTCGCGGCGCTCTAGGCGCAACACGCTCAGTTCGCCGTCGATCACTGCGACCAGCCAATGCCCGGGTCGCGGAGAAATGGCGCGGTCGATCACCAGCAAGTCACCGTGGTACAGGCCGGCGTGGCGGTGGTCATCACCCTCCAGATGCATGAAGAACGTCGACGCGGGACGCCGTACCAAGTGACGATGCAAGTCCAGCGGCGCTTCTCGGTAGTCGTCGGCGGGGGAAGGAAAGCCGCTGGCGCCGCGTGGCAGGATGTCGCTCGATGCTGGCGCCGAGGTGGACGCGGCGAGAGCGATAGGCGTCATGGACATGGCGAGACCTCGAGAACGAAATAAAAGGTACTGTAAAAATAAACAGTATTATGCCTCGAGGCAAGTCGAGCCATCTCATCGGGTGGGTGGGTAAGGTAGAATGAGCGCACGTGTTTTTGAGGAAGTCGTATGGACCGCCTGCAGGCGATGCACATCTTTCGCGCCGTGGTCGAAGCTGGCAGTTTCGCTGGCGGTGCGCGCAAGCTGGAATTCTCCAATGCCATGGTCAGCAAACAGATCTCCAAGCTGGAGGCCAGCCTGGGGGTGCGCTTGTTGACGCGTACCACACGGCGCTTGCAGTTGACCGCCGAGGGCGAGCGTTACCTCAATGGCGCTAGCCGCTTGCTCGACGAATTGCAGGAGCTGGAGACAGGGCTTAGCGAGCAGCGCGGCGAGGTGCGCGGCAAGTTGCGTCTCTCCGCACCGCTGGATTTCGGCGTGCGCGCACTGATACCCGCCTTGCAGGCGTTCGAGCGTCGCCATCCCGCGGTGATGCTCGATGTCGTACTCGAGGATCGCCGTGTCGACCCGGTGGCAGAAGACTTCGATCTGGTGGTGCGTATCGGTGAGCTGGAGGATTCCAGTTTGATCGCTCGGCCGTTGATGGACATGCCGCGCCACGTTTACGCCGCGCCGGAGTATCTGGCACGGCACGGGACGCCCACGCATCCCGCCGAGTTACGTGAGCATCGTTGTCTGCACTATAGCCTGGCGCGCGAAGGGCACTATTGGCACTTCCAGGTCGCCGGGGCGCCGTATCGGGTGCGCATCCGGCCGGTCATGGCCTGTAACAACGGACGCGCCCTGACCGAGGCGGCGATACGCGGCATGGGGCTGGTCTATAAACCGGCATTCCTGGGTGAGCCGGAAGTCGAGGCCGGGCGACTGGTCCGGGTGCTGGACGATTTCAGCGTGGCGCCGATCAGCGTCCATCTGTTGTATGCCGAGCGTGAGTTCATCCCCGCGCGCCTGAGGGCCTTAGTGGATACGCTGCTGGCGCACTTCGCGGAGACCCGCGCATGACGGCGCCAATTCTGATCTTCGACTCCGGTATCGGCGGGCTCTCGGTGGTCGGTGCCTTGCGCACACGCCTGCCGGGCGCACCGCTGGCGTATGTGTGTGATAACGCCGCGTTGCCGTATGGCACCAAGCCCGATGCCTGGTTGGTTGCGCGGATCGTCTCGGTGTGTCGCGCGGCGGTGGCGGCGAGTGGTGCTCGCGCCCTGGTGGTGGCCTGCAACACGGCCAGCACCTTGGCGCTAAAGGCCTTGCGCGAGTGCTTGAGTATCCCGGTGATCGGCACCGTGCCGGCGATCAAGCCAGCGGCCCATGCCTCGCGCAGTGGTGTATTCGGGTTGCTGGCGACCTCGGCGACGGTGTCGCGCCCTTATACGCAGCGTTTGATTGGTGAGTTTGCGCCGGATTGCACGGTGGTAAGGCTGGCCGCCGATCCGCTGGTCGCGCAGGCCGAACGTGTCCTGACCGGGATGCCGTGGGACGATGCGGTCATCGCCGCCAGTCTGGCGCCGTTATGGGAAGCATCGCGTCTTGATACCGTAGTGCTGGGATGCACGCACTTTCCGCTGCTGCGCGAGGCGCTCGAGAGGCATGCGCCGCGCGAGATTGTGTGGATCGATTCCGGTGACGCCATTGCGCGGCGCGTGGCGCAGATCGTTTCTCCGATCGTATCAGAGGCCGCGCGTGATGCGCCGGGTAGCGATGCAAGCTGGGCCAGCGCTCCGCAACAATCGGGCCTGGCCCGCACCCTGGCGGGCTACGGCTTCAGCGCACCGAATCCTTTGGCATTGCCTGACACTGTTTTAACCTTTTGATTTCCATGAGACGGTGTCGCTGCGGCGGCACCGCGAGTTTTTGCTGAAAGGAGTTTTCGTGGCCGTACCCGTCGTCGACCCCGAGCGTTACGAGTCTCAGCTCGATGCCAAGCGCGAGCGTATCACGGCACAATTCGCGCGCTTCTCTCCGCCGCCGTTGGAGGTCTTTCCCTCGCCACCGAGACATTATCGGCAGCGCTGCGAGTTTCGTATCTGGCATGACGGCGACGACCTGTTCTATGCCATGTTCGAGGTCGATCCTGCCGACCCCAAACGCAAAACGGTCATCCGCCTGGATGAATATCCGGTGGCAGGGGAGCGCATCAACGCGCTCATGCCCGTCTTGCGTGAGGCACTGTTGGCAAGTGATACCCTGCGGCGCAAGTTGTTCCAGGTCGAGTTCTTGACCACGCTGAGTGGCGAAGCGTTGGTGACCTTGATCTATCATCGCCAACTCGACGAGGCTTGGGAGCAGGAAGCACGGGCGTTACAGGAAGCGCTGAACGTGTCGATCATCGGCCGGGCGCGTAAGCAGCGTCTCGTTCTTGAGCGCGATCATGTCTGGGAGCGGTTGAACGTCGAAGGGCGCGAATTCGTCTATCAGCAGGTAGAGAACAGCTTTACTCAGCCCAATGCGGCGATTTGTCGGTCGATGCTGGGGTGGGCGCGGGACGTGACCTGTGAGAGCCGCGACGGCGATCTGGTGGAGTTCTATTGCGGCAACGGCAATTTCACGATTGCGCTGGCCGAGAACTTTCGTCGCGTGGTAGCCACCGAAATCTCGCGGACCTCGGTGGCCTCGGCTAACGTCAATCTCGAGGCCAATGGTGTGGCCAACGCCGTGGTGGCGCGGATGTCCGCTGAAGAGTTCAGCGAAGCCCTGGCCGGCGAGAAAAGCGGACGGCGCGTGGCGGCGATGGCACTCGATGAGCATGCCTTCACCACGGCGCTGGTCGATCCGCCGCGGGCCGGACTCGATACGCATAGCTGCGAGCAACTCAAGGCCTATTCGCGAATCGTCTATATTTCTTGTAACCCGAACACGCTCGAGGCGAATCTCGAATCGTTGAGCGCAACCCATGTCGTGACCCGTTTCGCATTGTTCGATCAGTTTCCGTATACCGACCACTGCGAATGTGGCGTGCTGCTGGAACGCCGGGAAACACCAGCGCACGCGTGACAAGGCCCATGCACAACCGGCATACGCCATGAGGGTGCGTCACATCGGTGGGGCTTGACGCGCGATGGGAGTAAGCTCGTGTCACAGTGGTGGTACATGCAAGACGCGTGCATGCCGCCAAAGGATCATTCATCGGTCGCCATGAAGGGCGGCCGGTCGTAGACGAGGTGCTTGATGCAACACGTTGCGATCGAGGGCAAGGAAGATTTTCTCGCCCAGCTCAAAGAACAACTGGCCAAGCGGCTTCCTCAGGAAAAAGTGGAGCGGATCGCTGCCTTCGCGGGGGACCTGTATGCCTCGGCGCCGTTCGAGGAGGCCGCCGAGCGCGGCCTGGATGATATCTACGGCGCCACATTGTCGGCGTGGCACTTCATGCAGACGCATGATCCCAGCGAGGCCAAGGTGCGCGTCTTCAACGCCGATTTCGAGGAACACGGCTGGCAGTCGCCGCATACCGTTGTGGCCGTGCTGCACGAGGATATGCCGTTCTTGGTCGACTCGGTGCGTATCGAGCTCAATCGCCGCGGCCTGACGGTTCACGCGATCCACAATGCCGTGTTGGCGGTGGAGCGCGACGCCAAGCATCATCTCAAGCGTGTTACCTCGACCGAGGCCAAGAACGCGCCAGCATCGCGCGAGTCGATCATTCTAGTCGAGGTCGACCGCCATTCCGATACAGCGACTCTGGACGACCTTCACGACAGTCTCGAAGAAGTGCTGCGCGACGTGCGCGCGGCGGTCGAAGACTTCGACCCCATGCGTGAGCGGGTGCGTCAGTCGATCAAGGAGCTCAAGGCGCAGCGCCCGAAGCAGATCAAGGCCGACGATCATAAAGAAGCCATCGCCTTCCTCGAGTGGCTGCTCGACGATCATTTCACCTTCCTGGGCTATGACGAGTACGAGGTATTGCAGGAAGAAGGCCAGGATCGTCTGCGCCAGATACCCAAGAGCGAATTGGGCGTGTTCAAGCTCGATCAGCCGCGTTACCGCGAGCGTATCAGTACCGACGAGGGCGTCGAGGACGATCAGTATGTGCTGGTGCCGGAGCTTTTGTCCTTCGCCAAGAGCGCTTATCACGCGCGCGTTCATCGCCCGGCCTATCCGGATTACATCTCCATCGACCGTTACGATGAAGACGGTCGCGTCATCGGCGAGCGGCGCTTTCTAGGGCTCTATACCTCGACGGTCTACAACGAATCGCCGCGCAACGTGCCGGTGCTGCGCAAGAAGATCGAAGCTGTCATCAAGGCCGCAGGCGTCAATCCCAAGGGGCACAACGGCAAACAGCTGACGCAGATCCTCGAGGTCTACCCGCGTGACGATCTGTTCCAGATCGATACCGACGAGTTGGCGCAGACCGCCTTCGGTATCCTCAATATCCGCGAACGGCGCAAGGTACGCTTGTTCATTCGCGAAGACCGTTTCGGCCAGTTCTATTCGTGCCTGGCGTTCGTGCCGCGCGATGTGTTCTCCACTGAATTGCGCGTGCGCATCCAGAACCTGCTCTGCGAAGAACTCGACGCGACCTTTGGCGATTTCAATACCTATCTGTCCGAGTCAGTGCTGGCGCGGATCCAGTTCATCCTGCGTTTCAACGGCGAGCGCCCGGCCGAATACGATATACGCCGCCTGGAGAAGAAGATCACAGCGCTCTCGCGTAGCTGGCGGGACGATCTGCAGGCCGCCATGGTCGAGGGCTACGGCGAGGAACAGGCCAACCGCCTGATGCAAGACTATCGTGAGGCGTTCCCCAACAGCTATCGCGAAGACTTCTCGGCCCGCACTGCCGTCTACGATATCCACCACCTCGGCGAGTTGGGCAAAAATGCGCCGATCAGCCTGAGTCTTTATCGGCTGGTCGAGGAGAACATCGACGGGGTCAACCTCAAGCTTTTCCACGCCGATCAGCCGATCCCGCTCTCCGATGTGCTTCCAGTGCTTGAAAACCTGGGACTCCGCGTGATCAGCGAACGTCCCTACGAGGTCGAGTGCCCCGATCAGGCCTACTGGATTCATGACTTCACCCTCGAACACCGTGGCGACGGGGTCGTCAATCTCCAAGAAATGCGCGATGTCTTCATCGAGGCGTTCACGCGCATCTGGACTGGCGCTGCCGAAAGCGATGCCTTCAATCGCCTGGTCATCGGTGCCAACCTGGCCTGGCGTGAAGTGGCGGTGCTGCGTGCCTATGCGCGCTATCTCAAGCAGTTGCGCTTCGGCCTGTCGCAGGATTACATCGCCAATACTCTGACCAGCCATCCGGACATTACCCGCGAGCTGGTGACGCTGTTCGAACTACGCTTCGATCCCGATGATACCGCCGGCGACAGCGAGATAGAGGAATGCGTGGCGCGCATCGAGAGCCTGCTCGATGAGGTCGCCAGCCTCAATGACGATCTGCTGCTGCGTCGCTACATGGCGTTGATTCAGGCGACGCTGCGGACCAACTATTATCAACGGCGCGAAGATGGCGAGTCCAAGGAGTACATCGCCCTCAAGCTCGAGCCGACGAAAGTGCCGGACATGCCTAAACCACGGCCGATGTTCGAAATCTTCGTCTATTCGCCGCGCGTCGAGGGTGTTCACCTGCGCAGTGGCAAGGTCGCGCGCGGCGGGCTGCGCTGGTCCGATCGTCACGAGGACTTCCGCACCGAGATCCTGGGTCTGGCCAAGGCGCAGCAGGTCAAGAACGCCGTCATCGTTCCGGTAGGCGCCAAGGGTGGCTTCATCTGCAAGCGCATGCCCGATGGCGCCGACCGCGACACGGTGCAGAAGGAAGGTATCGCCTGCTATCAGACTTTCATCCGCGCGCTGCTCGACGTGACGGACAACCTGGAAGGTGGCGAGACCGTACCGCCCGAGCGAGTGGTACGTCATGACGAGGCCGATCCCTACCTGGTGGTGGCTGCCGACAAGGGCACCGCGACTTTCTCGGACATTGCCAACGCCATTTCGCTGGAATACGGCCATTGGCTGGGCGATGCCTTCGCCTCCGGCGGCGAGCACGGCTATGACCACAAGAAGATGGGGATTACCGCCAAGGGGGCTTGGGAGTCGGTCAAGCGTCACTTCCGCGAAATGGGCCTCAACACCCAGGAAACGCCGTTCAGCGTGGTGGGTATCGGCGACATGGCGGGTGACGTATTCGGTAACGGCCTGCTGTTGTCGGACAAGATCCGCCTCATCGCTGCCTTTAACCACCGGCATATCTTTGTCGATCCCGATCCGGACACCTCGGCGTCGTTCAAAGAACGCCAGCGCATGTTCGAGCTGGCGCGCTCGAGCTGGGAGGATTACGACACCGCCTTGATCTCCGAGGGTGGGGGCGTGTTCTCGCGCGATACCAAGTCCATCAACATTACGCCGCAGATGAAGAAAGCCTTCGACATCAAGGCGGGCAAATTGTCGCCCAACGAGTTGATTCGCGCGATTCTGACCTCGCGTTGCGATCTACTCTGGAACGGCGGCATCGGCACCTACGTCAAGGCCTCAGACGAGACGCATGCCGAAGTGGGCGACAAGGCCAACGATGCCTTGCGTGTCGATGGTCATGAATTGCGCTGCCGGGTGATCGGTGAAGGCGGCAATCTCGGCTTTACTCAGCTCGGACGCATGGAAGCCGCAGAGCAGGGCGTACGCGTCACGACGGACTTCATCGACAATGCCGGCGGGGTCAATTGCTCCGACCATGAAGTCAATATCAAGATCCTGCTCGACGATATCGTCAAAGCCGGCGACATGACCGACAAGCAGCGCAATGAGTTGCTGGCGAGCATGACCGAGGAAGTGAGTGAACTGGTGCTGCGCGATAACTATCGTCAGACCCAGGCACTCTCGTTGTCGGAGATTCTCAGCCAGCAAGGCATGGGTCCCTATCGGCGCTTCATCAATGAACTGGAAGCCGCTGGAGGACTGGATCGCGAGCTGGAGTTCCTGCCCTCCGACGAAGCGCTGGTCGAACGCGGCAATATGGAAAAAGGCCTGACGCTGCCCGAGCTGTCGGTGCTGATTTCTTATGCCAAGAGTGCGTTGAAGACCGACATGATTGCCTCCGATCTGCCGGACAATCCGCATGTCCAGCGGCACATGGCGCGGGCCTTCCCGAAGACGCTGGTCGAGCGTTTTCCGGACGAGATGTATCAGCATCGTTTGAAGCGCGAGATCACCGCGACGCAGATCGCCAACGACCTGGTCGATCACATGGGTATCACCTTCGTGCGGCGCCTGCGTGACTCCACCGGCGCCACGCGAGCGGAAGTGACGCGCGCCTATCTCATCGTGCGCGATTGCTTCAACCTCGAAGGCCTCTGGGAGCAGATCGAGGCACTCGATTATCAGGTCGAAAGCCGCGTTCAGTACAGCATGATGCTCGATCTGATGCGGCTGCTGCGCCGGGCCACGCGCTGGTTCCTGCGTCATCGCACCAACCAGAGCATTCAGGAGGCGGTGGAATACTTCGCGCCGCGTATTACGCAGCTACAAGAAGGTATCGGCAAGCGCCTGCGCGGCGGGGACCATGAAATGTGGGACGCGCGTCGTGACGAGCTGGAAAAAGCCGGCGTGCCGACCACCTTGGCGAGCATCGTCGCGGCGGCCGACAGCCTGTACGCCGGGCTGGGCATCATCGAGGCGGCCCGCGCGACCGACGAGAAGATCCAGCGTGTCGCGGAGGTCTATTACGATATCGGTCATCGCCTGGAACTGCCGTGGATGAATAGCCAGATCAACGCACTGAAAGTACGCGATAGCTGGCAGGCGCAGGCGCGCGAAACCTTCCGCGATGATCTCGATCGTCAGCAATTGGCACTGACCATCAGCGTGCTCAAGATGGACGGCGCGCCGAGTGGTGTGGAGCCCCGTGTCGAGCAGTGGCTGGAACGGCATGCCGGCTTGGTCGAACGCTGGTGTGGCCTGCTCAACGAGGTGCGTTCGGGCGCCCAGGGTGGTTTCCCGCTATTCGCGGTGGCCATTCGCGAACTGGTCGATCTTGCCGAGAGCAACGGCGAGGGGTAAGCCCGCACGTAAATGCCCCGAGCCGCGTGCTCGAGGCATTGTCGATTTTCCTTCCTCTTCGAACCTGCAAGTAAAGCATTGGCGCTTATGTCTCTGATATGCTGTGCTCGACTCAGGTTCGAAGCCAAGTAGAGAAGCCCCATGAATCATCGCGTTATTACCACAATGCTCGTGGCCCTGGGACTGGCCGGCACGTCATCGCTGGCCATGGCCCAGAGCGCTGCACAGCAGAAGGCGCACGAAGCGGCGGCTAAAATCGATCTTACCGATTTCTTGCAGTCGAGCTCCGATGCACGTAGCCAGAGTTTTTTCTTCGGCGGGACGCAGACGCATCCCTTTACCGTCGAAAAGTCAGGCCGCTATCAATTCCAGAGCTCGACCTTGCCGGGCGACTCTGATGATTACCGAATCGAAGCGACCCTGCTCGATGAGCAGGGCAATGAGATCGCTTCGGCGTCGGGGCTGGGCCAGAACGATGGCTTGACCATGGCACAACGCCTGGAACCCGGCGATTACGTGTTGCGTGTCTCTGGCCAGAAGTTCGGTACCACCAAGACGGGCGGTAATAGCTTCGTTATCTCCGTCAATGGCTTGGATGCCCAGGGCAACCCGCTTTCAAGCGATGAAAGTGGTGTCGATGCCGGTGGCGGCATCATGTTCGGTGGCCCGGGTAAGAATGGTCGTACCACGGCCTTCGTCGATGAAGACGATGCGGTGGCGGCCATCGCTGCGCCGCGTCCCGACGCCAGCGAGGCAGCGTCTTCTGCGCCCTCGTCGGAGACGTCCAGCGCATCGGCCGGTGACCAGGCCGCTGGTTCTTCCGACGATGAGGCCGCGTCCGCCAATGATGATGAGGCCGCATCCGCCAATGACGAAGACGCTTTGCCGGATGCTTTCGACGAGATCGTGACCGACCTGGCCATTCGTGAGCAGGGCAAGGTGTTGAGTTTCGACGTGGTGGAAGCGGGCACTGTGTCGGTGACCAGCTCGACCTTCCCTGGCAACGAGGGCACCTATCGTCTCGAGGCGCGGATTCTCGATGAAAGCGGTGATGTCGTGGCGAGTGACGCGGGCGAAGGTTTCGAAAGCGACTTCGATATCGAGACCACGCTGCAACCAGGGCGTTACACCGTTTGGGTGAAAGGCCAGAAGTTCGGCAGTGCGATGAGCGGCGTCAACAACTACACGCTACGCGTGCAGCAGCTCGATACTCAGCCTTAAGGCCTGCAGCAGTGTCGGGGCTGACGCTCCCCGACGCGAGCCCCGCTTCGCCATGCGCGAATGCGGGGCTCTGCGCTTTTGGGCACGGCTACGCTATACTGCGCGCCCATTTCATGTCTTGCCGCTCACTACATTGCCCGAGGAACCATGTACGCCCTGGCCCGTTCGCTACTTTTCCGACTCGACCCCGAAACCGCTCACGGTGTTGCGCTGACGTCACTCGATGCCGGCCATCGCCTGGGGCTGAGCAGGTGGATGGGCGCGCATGTCGAGGCGCCCGTCACGCTGATGGGGCTGACGTTCCCCAATCGCGTGGGGCTGGCAGCGGGGCTCGACAAGAATGCCGAGCATCTCGATGCGCTCGGGGCACTGGGTTTTGGCTTCGTCGAAGTGGGCACGGTGACGCCCAAGCCGCAGCCGGGCAACCCCAGGCCACGTCTGTTTCGCGTGCCGGAATGCGGCGCGATCATCAATCGCATGGGATTCAACAATGCCGGCGTCGACCGACTCGTCGACAACGTGCGCAAGAGCCGTTACGCGGGTGTCATCGGCATCAACATCGGCAAGAACCTGGATACCCCGGTGGAGCACGCGGTGGACGATTACCTGACGTGTCTGCGCAAGGTGCACGCGCACGCGGATTACGTCACGGTGAACCTGTCGTCGCCGAACACGCCGGGGCTTCGCAACTTACAGTTCGGCGAGCATCTGGAGGCGTTACTGGGCACACTGGTCGAGGAAAAACACCGCCTCGATGCCGCTGGTGATCGGCGAGTGCCCCTGGCTGTGAAGATCGCTCCCGACATGAATGACGACGAAGTCGCGTTAGTTGCACAGGCGCTGGCGGCCAACGGTGTCGATGCCGTCATTGCTACCAATACCACAGTGTCGCGCGAGGCGGTGGCGGGGCTTGCGAATGCCGATGAGCAGGGCGGGCTTTCCGGACGCCCGGTGTTCGAGTCGTCCAACCGGGTGATTCATGAGTTACGCCGCCATCTGCCGACGCTGCCGATCATTGGCGTCGGCGGTATCGATAGCGGGAATGCGGCGCGTGCCAAGTGCGAAGCGGGGGCCGACCTCGTGCAGCTGTATACTGGCTTCATCTATCGGGGGCCAGCGCTGGTGGGTGAATGCGCCGGGGCCTTGACGTAACGTGCGTTGACGTAAAAAGGCCCGCAACGCGGGCCTTGTCGTGGACCTGTCAATGGGGCGTCGATTCAGGCGCCACGAAGGGTTTTACCATCACAGTACCATGGGGTTTCGATGGATGCCGGAAATCCCCGTCATGCCGGCCCATTGGTCCCCACGACCTTCACGCCAACCGCTCATCCAGTACTCACGGAGGTTGATGTTCTGGCTGGGGCAATCATCGCGAGAGCGCCCCGTCATGCCGGCTTTGTATCCGTGGACATATGCACGCTGAAAGCGATCACGTTTCTGTCGTTTCATCGGATGGCCTCTTATCAAGAACCGATTATTGAGATCTGACAGTACATGCCGACAATGGGGCACCCATCACCGCCATGAACCGGAACGTCCGGACACGAAACGCATGCGTTTTCAGTAGCTACTATTTTTAAGTTTTAGTGCTTTGACGCGGATTTGTCGACCAGCGATTTGGCATAAGCCAAACGTTCCATGTAAACCACAGGAATATGACCGGCGCGTGGCGCCGGGATGACGACTTTATGACCGATGTGCAATCCCAATCCTTGACGCTCTACGTCACCTGTCCCAAGGGCCTCGAGGGCTTGCTGGCCGACGAACTCGCGGGCTTCGGCGCGGAGGTGACCGGGACGACCGTGGCGGGTGTCCACGTTCAGGCCGATGTCGCGATGGCCTATCGCATCTGCCTGTGGTCGCGCCTGGCGAATCGCGTGGTGCTTTGCCTTCTGCGCGAGCAGGACATAGAACGTCCCGAGTCGTTGGTCGAGGCCGCCCGCCGGGTCGACTGGCGCGCGCACCTGCGTACCGGAAGCAGCCTGGCCGTGGATTTCCATGGCCAATCCGAGCATATCCGCCATACGCGCTTCGGGGCTCAGAGCGTCAAGGATGGCATCGTCGATTCGATGCGGGCGGCTGGCCATGAGCGCCCGGTGATCGAACTCAAAAACCCCGATACGCGTATTTACGCGCATCTGCATCGTGGGCGCTTGCTGCTAGGACTCGACCTGGTCGGCGGTAGCCTGCATCAGCGCGGCTATCGCCGCGATGCCGGCCATGCACCGCTCAAGGAGAACCTCGCCGCCGCCTTGCTGATACGTGCCGACTGGCCGGCGCGGGCACGGCGTGGGGAACCTTTGCTCGATCCCATGTGCGGGGCAGGTACGCTGCTCATCGAAGCGGCCTTGATGGCGGCGGACATCGCTCCCCAGTTGGCCCGGTCCTATTTCGCCTTCGAGTCCTGGGTGGATCACGACCCCGACGTGTGGCAAGAGCTCAAGCGCGAGGCGGATGCCCGTGCCAGCGTGGGGCGCCGCCGCGTGAAGTCAAAGCTGTTCGGGCGCGATCAGAGTCCACCGGCCATCGCCGCCGCCAAGGCCAACGCCATGCGCGCGGGGATTCCTTCCTTGATCGAGTTGCAAGGCGCCGAGGTAGCGCAACTGACGCGACCGGAAGATATCGACGGGCCAGGGCTGGTCATCACCAATCCGCCGTATGGCGAGCGCCTGGGCGAGTTGCCCGAAGTGGTGCCCATTTACACCGCCCTCGGTGAACGTTTGCGCGCCGAGTTCGAGGGCTGGCAATTGGCGCTATTTACCGGCAACCCCGACCTGGGTCACCGCACCGGGCTGCGGGCCACCAAGCAGTATGCATTCAAGAACGGACCGCTGGATTGCAAGTTGCTACTGATCCCGGTCGTGGCGGAGAGTGCCTCGCGCGGTACCACTGCCCAGGAATCGACCAAGAGCGACTCGGCAGGCGAGCAGGACACCCAGGAGGCGCCGAGCCGTGCCCCGCGCAATGAGGGTGCGCAGATGTTCGCCAACCGGCTGGAGAAGAATCGCAAGCGACTGAAGAAGTGGCTCAAAAAGTCCGGCGAGAGCTGTTATCGGCTCTACGATGCGGATATGCCGGAATATGCCCTGGCGGTGGATGTCTACGGCGATCACGTACATGTGCAGGAATACGCGCCGCCGCGCTCGGTCGACCCGCGCCAGGCGCAGCGTCGCTTGTTCGATGCCTTGGAGGTCATTCCCCAGGTGCTGGGCATGCGGGCGGAAAACGTGCACTACAAACAGCGCACGCGACAATCAGGCAAGGCTCAGTACACCAAGCAGGGTGCCAGCGGCGAACGTTTCGAGGTCAGTGAAGGGCCGGCACGGTTGTGGGTCAATCTGCGCGACTATCTGGATACCGGCTTGTTCCTGGACCATCGCCCCGTGCGCCGAATGTTGCGTGACATGGCCGACGGCAAGCGCTTTCTCAACCTGTTCTGCTACACGGGAACGGCGACGGTTCAGGCGGCACTGGGGGGCGCCAGCGACAGTGTCAGCGTCGATCTTTCCAATACCTACCTGACCTGGGCACGCGATAACTTCGCGCTCAACCGCCTCGATCCCAGCCGGCATCGGGTGATTCGTGACGACTGCCTTAGGTGGCTGGAAACCGCGGGTAGCGAGTTCGACCTGATTTTCATGGATCCGCCGACGTTCTCCAATTCCAAGAAGATGGATGACGTACTCGATGTACAGCGCGATCACGCACGCCTCATCGAACTGGCGATGGCGCGCCTGTCAGCGGATGGGACTTTGGTGTTCTCCAACAATCAGCGGCGCTTTACGCTCGACACCAGCATCGGCGAACGTTTCGCGGTGGAAGACATTTCGGCGCAGACGTTCGATCCGGACTTCGTGCGGCGCCCGGATCTGCATCATTGTTTCCTGATTCGTCACCACTGAGCGCAACGGCCGCGCATGAAGCGGATTTAGAGGCCGTCGAGCAGCGACAGCTGGCGCATCGCTTCCTGGGCTTCGGGGCTGGTGTCATCGCTGGCCTCGAAGACCTTGGCGAAGCCGCGCGAGGACTGGATATGCGCGACATCCTCGAGCCATGTCATGGCCTGCGCATAGCTGTCGGCCAGTTGATGCTTGAGGCCGCCGAATTGGGTGCCGATCTGGCCCCAGGCGCGGCTGAATATCCAGTCACCGAACATATCCTGGTGGACATGCACGAGAACGTAGTCGTGTTCACTTTCCCAGCGGACGATCACGAGAACTCCTGATGGCGCCGTTGTGTTTGGCAATGGGCTTGTGACGTGTCTTTCGCGGGCCTACTATCGACATTCCCGGCGGGTATCGAATCCCCGGCAAGCGCCGTCTCCGGCGTCGCCGTGGACAGGCAAGTGCGCCCCGTGCGTATTGTAACCGGCCGTCGGACGTGAACAAGGGAGAAAAGAGAAGGTCATGCGCATCCTGGTCGATGAAAACATTCCTCTGGCCGATGAATTCTTCGGCGAGCTGGGCGATATCACCCGCTTGCCTGGGCGCGACATCGATGCGGCGGCGGTCCGCGATCAGGACCTGTTGGTCGTGCGCTCGATTACACCGGTGAATGCGGCGCTGCTCGACGGCTCCCGCGTGCGTTTCGTAGGCACCTGTACCATCGGTACCGACCATGTCGACCTCGACTATCTGCAGAAAGCGGGCATCGGGTTCGCCAACGCGCCGGGCTGCAACGCCGACTCGGTGGTCGATTACGTGCTCTCGAGCCTGCTGTTGCTGGCTGAGGAAGACGGCTTCCACCTGGCCGGCAAGACCATCGGCATCGTCGGCGCCGGCAACGTGGGCAACCGCCTGGCGGAGCGCCTGGACGATCTCGACGTGACGTGCCTGATCTGCGATCCGCCACGTGCCGAGGCGGAAGGCCGCGAGGACTTTCTGGCGCTGGATAGCCTGCTCGAGCGTGCCGATATCGTCTGCCTGCATACGCCGCTGGTGTCGGACGGAGAGCACGCGACCCGACACCTGCTGAATGCGGCGCGTATTGAAGCCCTGGCGCCGGGCACCGTGCTGATCAACGCCGGGCGTGGCGCCTGTCTCGATAACCAGGCCCTGCGCGAGCGTCTCGAACGCGTCAACGATCTACGCGTGGTGCTCGATGTGTGGGAAAGCGAGCCGCAGATCGATGCCGCGCTCTACGATCTCGTGGATATCGCCACGCCGCATATCGCTGGGCATAGCATCGACGGCAAGATGCGTGGCACCGAGCTGGTCTACCAGGCGGCGATGCGCCATTTCGGCCTGCCGGCACGCAAGAAGCTGGGCCAGCTCAAGCCTGACCCGTGGCTGCGCAAGATCGTTCTGACGCCTTGGGCGCCGCCGTTGGAAGCGCTATCGCTATGTACGCGGGCCTGCTATGACGTACGCCGCGACATGCTGGCGTTTGACCGCTATCGGCGACGCATGGGCATGGCGGCGGGCTTTGACGCCTACCGCGCCGAGTATCCGCTGCGCCGTGAGTTTTCCACCTTGAGGGTCGAACTCAAACAGAACAAAGGCGGCTTGCGTGACGCCCTCCAGGGGTTCGGCTTCAAGGTCAAACTTTCTAATAAGTAGCAACAAGCTTTCTAATAAGTAGCCAGTAGCGTGGCGTCCTATGGCGCGCCGAGACGCAAACACCCACCGACCTTTTGATGAATTCAGGGTCGGTGGGTGTTTTGCGTTGCGCAGCAGTGTGCCGTGATTATTCGCGGTAGGCGCTTTCCTTGAGTGCGCGAATGCGATCATCAAGCGGCGGGTGGCTGGAAAACAGCCGTTCCATGAGCTTGCGTGTCTGGCCGGAAGTGATAGCGAAGGCCGTCAGCGTATCCGGCATCTGGTCCTTCATCTGCGTTTCGGCCTTGAGGCGCCCCAGGGCATTGATCATCGCACCGCTGCCGGCGAGCTTGGCACCAGCGGCGTCGGCGCGGTATTCACGGAAGCGTGAGAACCAGGCGACGACGATCGAGGCCACCAGACCGAAGACGATCTCGGCAACGATGACTACCGCCATGTAACCGAAGAAGCCCAGGCCACCGCCTTCATCGTCGCGGCGCAGAAAGCTATCCACCAGTTGCGCGACGACGCGTGCGAAGAACATCACGAAGGTGTTGAGCACGCCCTGAATGAGCGCCAGCGTGACCATGTCGCCATTGGCAACGTGGCCGATCTCGTGCGCTAGTACCGCGCGAATTTCATCGGGGCGCATGCGCTCGAGCAGACCGGCGGACACCGCGACCAGGGCATCGTTCTTGTTCCAGCCCGTGGCGAACGCGTTGGATTGCTGCGCGGGAAAGATCGCCACCTCGGGCATCTTGATGCCTGCATCCCGGGCCAGCTCGCCGACGGTGTCGAGTAGCCACTGCTCGGTCGAGTTGCTGGGCTGCTCGATCACCTTGGCCTGGGTGCTCTTCTTCGCCATCCATTTAGAGATGAACAGCGAGATCAACGACCCTGCCATGCCGAACACGAAGCAGAAGATCAGCAGGCTGTTCATGTTGAGCCCGTTGGCGTTCAGGTAGGGCTCCACCCCGAGTATTCGCAGGGTGATGCTGGCCACGATCACCACGGCCAGGTTGGTCGCTAGAAACAGCAGGATTCGCATCATCGATGGGTTCCCTCAGTCAGTGAGACAGCAATGGTCATGTCGATTCTTGTTGGCCATTAGATACGGCGTCTTGCCTTGGGTTTCAAGACAAATGTCGAGAATCGTTGAAAGTACGATGATTCTCGCCCGAGCCAGGCTCGGGCGAGGGCCGGATCATTGGCGGTAGCGCGACAGGAAGTTGGCGAAGCGGTCGAGGGCATCGTCGAGCTGGTCGGCCCAGGGGAGGGTGACGATGCGCACATGATCGGGAGTCGGCCAGTTGAAGGCCGTGCCCTGGACCAGCAGGATCTTCTCCTGCAAGAGCAGGTCGAGTACCAGCTTCTGGTCGTCCTGAATGTTGAAGACCTCGGGGTCGAGACGCGGAAAGGCGTACAGCGCCCCCTTGGGCTTGACGCAACTGACACCGGGAATCGCGTTGAGCTTGTCATAGGTGATGTCGCGTTGGGCACGCAGACGACCACCGGGCAGAACCAGGTCGTTGATCGACTGATAGCCGCCCAGTGCCGTCTGGATGGCGTGCTGGGCGGGCACATTGGCGCACAGACGCATCGAGGCCAGCATGTTGAGCCCCTGAATGAAGTCGTCGGCGCGCTGCTTGCCGCGATTTCCGGAGAGAATCATCCAGCCGCTGCGAAACCCGGCGCAGCGATAGCTCTTGGACAGCCCATTGAGCGTCACCACGAGCTGATCGTCGTCGGCCAGCGCGCCGGTGGAAACATGCTCGGCATCGTCGTAGAGGATCTTGTCGTAGATCTCGTCGGAGAACACCACCAGGCCGTGGCGCCGCGCGATCGCCAGCAATTCCTTGACCACCTCCGGCGGATAGACGGCGCCGGTGGGGTTGTTGGGATTGATGATGACGATGGCCTTGGTGCGTGCGGTGATCTTGTCGCGTACATCGTTCAAGTCCGGCGCCCAGTCGGCCTGCTCATCGCACAGATAATGCACCGGTCGCCCGCCGGAGAGATTGGCCGATGCCGTCCACAGTGGATAGTCAGGCGCGGGAATCAACACCTCGTCGCCGTCATCGAGCAGCGCCTGCATGGCCATGGCGATCAGCTCGGAGACGCCGTTACCGACGAACACATCTTCGACGCTGACATCGGGAATGTTCTTGCGCTGGCATTCCTGCATGATCGCCTTGCGCGCCGAATAAAGTCCCTTGGAATCGCAGTAGCCCTGGGCCGTCGGCAGGTTGCGCATCACATCCTGAAGAATCTCTTCAGGGGCTTCGAAACCGAAGGATGCGGGGTTGCCGATATTGAGCTTGAGGATGCGCTGGCCTTCGTCTTCGAGCCGCTTGGCGTGGTCGAGTACCGGGCCGCGAATGTCGTAACAGACGTTATCGAGCTTGTGCGATTTCCGAATGGGCGTGTCGGTATCCATGTGGCTTCCGTTTGCTGCGCAGCCGGTGGGGTGGAGGCGGTGTTTCCGTACCGTTCGGGGCGGGCTGCCGCGCCGCTTCCTAGCATACCGTGGCGCGCGGGCCACGCAAATGGCCCGCATCGGAATAGGCGATTGAAGTAGAAGGGTAAAAGCTTGGCTGTTTAGGCCGGGGAGGGTGACTCGTCCAGGGAGGGATCGTTTTCCTCGGGCACAGGGATGTCGTCCGGTGTTTCTAGCGTCAGACGCCCGAGCTTGCCATCGCGCAGCTCGTGCAGCAGCACTTCGGCACCGCGGTGCATGTCGACGACGCCGCCGGCGCGCAAGCCGCCCCGTTTGCCGGCGATGGCCTCGACGATGGCTTGGCCATCGAAGCCAGCCAGCGCCAGCAAGTCGCGATGCGGTGGCCCGTCGGCTTCGACGCTGCCGGCATCCGGATTGGGGGTGTAGGCAGGTAACGTTTTGAGCTTGTAACGCGCCTTGAGGGCATCCGGGTAGCGCTTGGCCAGCTCGGCGGCGGCGACGATGGCGACATCGCTATATTCCATCGCGGTATCGCGAATCGCGCCGCTTGCCGCCAGGCGATAGGCACTGGCCTGGTCCTCGATCTTCGGCCATAGCACGCCGGGGGTGTCGATCAGCGCGACGCGGCCATCCAGGCGTATCTTCTGCTGGCGCTTGGTGACGGCCGGCTCGTTGCCGGTCTTGGCGAGCTTCTTGCCGGCCAGACCATTGATCAAGGTCGATTTGCCGACATTGGGGATGCCCATCACCATCACGCGCACGTCGCGATCGGCGCGCACATGACCGGCGAGCTCGTGGCACAGCGCGGGGATGCGCTTCAACTCGCGCGATTGGGTGGTGGTGACCGCCAGAGCGCGGATATCGGGCTGGGCGTTGAAGTGTTCCACCCAGCGCTCCGTCTGCTCGGGGTCGGCGAGATCGGCGCGCGAGAGCACCTTGAGCACTGGCTTGTGCTCGGTCAACTCGGCCAGCATGGGATTGGCGCTGGAGTAGGGCAGGCGGGCATCGAGAACTTCGAGTACCACGTCGATTTCCGGTAGCGCCTCCGTTATCTGACGGCGGGCCTTGTGCATGTGTCCGGGATACCAACCCAGCATCGTCTTTACTCCAGCTCGAACAAACGGCCGCCTATGGTAGCAGAGCGAAGCCCGCTAGCAGAGCGGCGGCCGCGATGAATCTCACTCTTCAGATGCAAGACTTTCCAGATGCAAGACTCTTCCGGTGAATTACTCGCCGGGGTGAAAGTCGAGCGATACTGAGTTGATGCAATAACGCTGCCCGGTGGTCTCCTGCGGACCGTCGGGGAATACATGCCCCAGATGGGCGTCGCAGCGACGGCATGTAACCTCGACGCGGCGCATGCCGTGAGACGTGTCCAAATGCTCCTCGACACCAGCATCGGCCAGCGGACGGTCGAAGCTTGGCCAGCCGCATCCGGAATCGAATTTATGCTCGTTCTCGAACAGCGGGGCGCCGCAACAGATGCAGTGATAGATGCCTTGTTCGTCGGAGACCTGGTGGTCGCCGGTGAAAGGACGCTCGGTGCCTTTCTCGCGCGTCACACGATACTGCTCGGGGGTTAACTGCTCCCGCCATTCGTGCTCGCTTTTATGCGTCTTCTCGCTCATGGCCGCCTCCTGCGCTGCGGATACTGTGATGTGCCATGCCGATGCCGAGAGCCCCTGTATAGCATGAGGGATGTCACGGCGTTTACTAGCAGTGGGCGCTACTTGGCCCATAATATGGGGCCAAAGCATCCACGAGAAAAGGGTGCTGCGACGATGGGTTGACACCCAAGGGGGCGCCCAGTAATATACGCCGCACCTCGACGAGGCGAGTGATGACACGTCCCATTCGTCTAGTGGCCTAGGACACTGCCCTTTCACGGCAGTAACAGGGGTTCGAACCCCCTATGGGACGCCAACTCACCTCGTGTGGCTGGAAATGCGGGAATAGCTCAGCGGTAGAGCATCGCCTTGCCAAGGCGAGGGTCGGGAGTTCGAATCTCCTTTCCCGCTCCAAATTTGGCAGCATCCGAGAGGTAGCATGGGTCGGAAGCTGGAACGCCAGCCCGGTCGATCTCCTTTCCCGCTCCAAAATGCGTCCCATTCGTCTAGCGGTCTAGGACACTGCCCTTTCACGGCAGTAACAGGGGTTCAAACCCCCTATGGGACGCCACTTCCAGCTTGTGGTCGTAGTACCAGTGTTTTGTGATGCGGGAATAGCTCAGCGGTAGAGCATCGCCTTGCCAAGGCGAGGGTCGGGAGTTCGAATCTCCTTTCCCGCTCCAAATTTGGTGGTATCCGATAGGCAGCATGGGTCGGGAGCTGGAACGCCAGCCCGGTCGATCTCCTTTCCCGCTCCAAGTTTGGTAGCAAAATACTACTCCTCCTATCTCGATACGTCCCATTCGTCTAGTGGTCTAGGACACTGCCCTTTCACGGCAGTAACAGGGGTTCGAACCCCCTATGGGACGCCACTTCGTTTGCTTATAATATGCCTTGCCACTGAGTGCGGCGTTCGAGACATTGATTTTTCTCGATTTGCCCGCATTGTCTGCTGTCTTTGCAAGGTTTCTTTCGAATATCAAGAATTGGGTGCGCCAGATGGCAGAACCAGCACTGTCCATCCGCGGGCTGACGAAGGTCTACGGTAATGGCTTCAATGCCCTCAAGGGCATCGATCTCGACGTCGCCGAAGGCGACTTTTTTGCGCTTCTCGGTCCCAACGGGGCGGGTAAGTCCACCACGCTAGGGGTCGTATCATCCCTGGTACAGAAGACGGGTGGCAGCGTGAGCGTGTTCGGTATCGATATCGACCGCGACTTCGCCAAGGCCAAGTATCACCTCGGCGTGGTGCCGCAGGAATTCAACTTCAACCAGTTCGAGAAGGTCGAGGACATCGTCCTGACCCAGGCGGGCTATTACGGCATGCCGATGCGCGAGGCCAAGCCGCGCGCCGAACAGTTGCTGCGCGATCTCGGCCTGTGGGACAAGCGCAAGGGGAGTGCGCGCATGCTCTCCGGTGGCATGAAGCGCCGCCTGATGATCGCACGTGCCCTGATCCACCGCCCTCGGCTTCTAATTCTCGACGAGCCGACCGCCGGGGTGGATATCGAACTACGCCGCAGCATGTGGGAATTCATGAAGCGCATCAATCGTGAAGGCACCACCATCATCCTCACCACGCATTATCTGGAAGAAGCCGAGAGCCTGTGCCGTAACATCGCCATCATCAACCACGGCGATATCGTCCAGAACACCAGCGTGCGTGACCTGCTGGCCCAGCTCAACACCGAGACCTTCCTGCTCGATCTGGCCCGGCCGGTCGAGACCGCGCCAGAACTGGAAGGCTTCAGCGTGGAACGTGTCGACGCCACGCAACTGGCGCTTTCGGTCGAGCGAGGACAGCGGCTCAACGATGCTTTCGAGCAATTCTCAGCGCAGGGCTTCGAAATCGTCTCGATGCGCAACCGCGCCAACCGCCTGGAGGAAATGTTCGTGTCGATGGTCGAGCACGCCAACGCCGAAAGCGGCCGATCCACCGACAAGGTGGAGGTGCGCTCATGAATGCCTGGCAGACCTGGATCGCGCTTTGGACCCTGGTGACCAAGGAGGTGCGCCGCTACATGCGCATCTGGCCGCAGACGCTGCTGCCGCCTTCGATCACCATGACCATGTACTTCATCATCTTCGGCAACCTGATCGGCTCGCGCATCGGGCCCATGGACAATATCGACTACATCGATTACATCGTGCCCGGTCTGATCATGATGGCGGTGATCACCAACAGCTATTCCAACGTGGCCTCGAGCTTCTTCTCCAACAAGTTCCAGCGCAGCGTCGAGGAGATGATGGTCTCGCCGATGCCCAACTGGGTGATTCTCGCCGGTTTCGTGGTCGGCGGTGCATCGCGCGGTCTGGCCGTGGGCTTGATCGTCACCGTGGTATCGATGTTCTTCACCGACCTTTCGATTCATCATCCCTTGGTGACCATCGGGGTGGTGATCATGACGGCGCTGCTGTTTTCCATCGGTGGCTTCATCAACGCTCTGGTGGCACACAAGTTCGACGACATCTCGATCGTGCCGATCTTCGTGCTGACACCGCTTACCTACCTGGGTGGGGTGTTCTACTCGATCAACATGCTGCCGGACTTCTGGCAGGGCGTGTCGATGGTCAATCCCATTCTGTACATGGTCAACGCCTTCCGCTACGGCATTCTCGGGGTCTCGGACATTCCGGTCGGCGGGGCGCTGGTGGCCATCGCGGTGTTCATCGTCGTGTTCTTCGCGCTGGGGATGTGGATGCTCGACCGTGGCAAGGGGATCCGGAGCTGATATGAGCGAACGTGACGAGACTCTCGAGCATGCGCCGCTAGGGCGCGAGCCGGCGTATCCCGAGCAGTACGACGCCGGCCTGCTGTTCCCCATCCCCCGGCAGGCCAACCGCGCGCCGCTGGGGCTCGACGACGCCGCGCTGCCGTTCGAGGGCGAGGACGAGTGGCACGCCTTCGAGCTCTCCTGGCTCGATGCGAAAGGTAAGCCGATCGTCGCTGTGGCCCGGTTCCGGCTGCCCGCCGACTCGCCCTCGCTGATCGAATCGAAGTCCTGGAAGCTGTATCTCAACAGCTTTAATCAGACGCGCTTCGACAGCCGCGAGGCGGTGGTCGAGACACTCGAGCGTGACCTGGCCCAGGAGGCAGGTGCGCCGGTGACGGTGGCCCTGTTCGGCGTCGAGGACGATGCCCTGACGCCCCGGGCGCTACCCGGCGAGTGCCTGGACGATCTCGACGTGAGCATCGAGCACTACACGCCGACCCCCGAGCTGATCGAAGTCGGCGAAGAGATCGTCGAAGAAACGCTGCACTCGCATCTGCTCAAGTCCAACTGCCCGGTGACCGGCCAACCCGACTGGGGCAGCGTGCTGATTCGCTATCGCGGTCCCCGACTGGAGCGCGAGGCCTTGCTGAAGTACCTGATCTCCTACCGGCAGCATCAGGACTTTCACGAGCACTGCGTCGAGCACCTGTTCGTCGATCTCATGGCGCGGGCCAGGCCAGAGCGGCTGCTGGTCATGGCGCGCTACGTGAGGCGGGGCGGGCTGGATATCAGCCCCTGGCGGGGCACGCCCGGCGAGCGGCCGCCCACGCCACTCCGGCTGGCGCGCCAGTAAGTGTGAAACCTGACGCCATGCATTGAACGCAGGCGACTTCGGCCGCACATCATTACCCTATTCAGACGGCCAAGGAGATGTTCATGGATGCCATGACCTTACTGCACGAGCGCAGCTCGATGGGGAAACTGGCCGCGCCCGCCCCCGATCGCGATCAATTGGACGCGCTGTACCGCGCCGCCTTGCGTGCGCCCGATCACGATACCCTGACCCCGTGGCGGTTCATCGAGTTCTCAGGGGAAGGGCTCGACCGGCTGGGCGAGCTGTATGCCAAGGCCGAGCAGCGTCTTAATCCGCACATCGACGATGGCCACCTGGACGCCGCGCGCAAGAAGCCCAAGCGTGCGCCGATGATCATCGCGGTGATCGCCAAGGTCACGCCTGATCATCCCAAGGTGCCGCGTATCGAACAGCTGCTTTCCGCCGGCTGTGCGGCGCATGGCATCCTGCTTGCGGCACAGGCGCAAGGTTTGGGCGTCATGTGGCGCACTGGTCACTACGCCTTCGACCCCACCGTGCGTGAAGGCCTCGGCCTTGCCGAAGACGACGAGTTGGTTGGCTTTCTGTATCTCGGTCAGATGGGCGGGCGCCACAAGCCGCTGCCCGAACGCGATCCGAGTGACTTCGTCGAGCGCTGGTCGTGAACGGTACGCCACGCCGCCCGGGGGTGATGCATCCCCGCTTGCCGTTGCCCGAGGCGAGCGATGGAGACGATCTCGAGAGCTTTCTCGCCTGGCTGCGTGAGGCGATCCCGCAGGTTGCGCATTACGGCATTCACTCGCCTGCCTGGGACGCGACGACGCTCCACTGGCAAGTCGCGCTGGATGCCAACCTCAATGACAAAGGTACCGGCTTCGGCGGCGCGCTCGCCGGCGAAACCACCTTGCTCGGCTGGTGCTGGACGACACTATGGCTACGCGCTCAGGGCAGGGCGCAAGACGTGGTGATCGCCGAAGGCCAGCAGCGTTTTCTCGCCCCCGTTACCACGGACTATCACATGCAGTGCTTCCCTCTCGAAGCGGACGGCATTGCCCGCCTGGAAGCCTCGCTGGCGGAGAAGGGGAGAGGGCGCATCAAACTCGTTCAGCGCGTCTACTGCGGCGACACCCTCTGCATGGAAGCTCAGGGCAGCTACGCGGTACTCAAGTGATTCCCCGTCGAGACGGAAAATCGCTTGCAAAACAGCACTTAGCTCGATAGTATGTGCGCCGTTCTGACGGACATGCAACGCCGCCCGACGGGACGACAATTTGCGGAGGGGTGTCCGAGTGGTCGAAGGAGCGCGCCTGGAAAGCGTGTAAGCCGAAAGGCTTCGAGGGTTCGAATCCCTCCCCCTCCGCCAGAATTTAAAAAAGCCGCTGAGCCATCAGCGGCTTTTTTTGTGCCTGCCTTATGGAGGAACCTCCCCGCACTTACTGGGCTCCTGCCCTCTTCTTCGCCATCCCCGTCTGGTCGCATATCCGCTCATTTAGGAATGACAGCTACTGTGGCTTTCGGTAGTGTTTCCTAAGTGTTTTGAGTGGTAGGCGGATGTGTGGTCCTTAGCTATTCGGGACTAGCTCAGAGGTAAGCATCAAGCGCGTGCAACGCGTCGTGGGCGGGGCCTGGCTGTTGATCAGCGATTATTCACGTTATGAAAAGAAATTGTCCAGCTAGAGAGCATGAAGGACGTGGAAATCTTAGGGTGATGCCAGGTCAGTATTGGACGAGCTTTGTAAGCTCTTGTAGTGATAGGTGACGCTTATGGATGGTGGAAAGTATCAGCATTATAAAAATATTGTTGCTGAATTTTTGCACGATGAAGACCAGAAGGTTTTGATTATTCATGGAAACTGGGGTGCGGGGAAAACATGCTTTTGGAAAGATGTTGTACAAAACGATCCTTATTTCCAAGAGAGTTGGTGGCGAAAGTACTCTTATAGCTCTATGTTCGGGCTCACTTCCTTGGGGGAGGTTAAAAAGGCGATTTCTAGAGATAAAAAGGTTTTATTCAAACCTGGTGCGTTTTTAAAATATCTAAAAAGGCCTGAGAATTCAGTGTTCCATAAGGCCGTTGGTGTGGTGAAGTTTCTTTGGTACATGGTTGTTTTTTGTTTTTCTTGGCTTTTGAAATATTTCGAGTCCTACCCACCGTTTAGTATAGCTAGCTTTTTCGTGAATGATCTTAACTTTCGTTCAATCAAAGGGTCGCTTGTTTGTGTTGATGATTTGGAAAGAAGAGGTGAGGGGCTGGATGTTAAAACTGTTTTTGGGCTGGTTGATTATCTAAAAAGTAGTATGGGATGTAAGGCTGTAATAATATCGAATGTATCGAACGATAGCGATGAGTCGGCATTTCGATCTTCGTTTGAGAAGTTGGCAGATGTGGAGATTGAGTTTTCGTTGAATGTAGATGAGTACTTAGATGAAATTGTTTGCCGCAACTTGGATGAGGATGAGAAGGGTGCGTTTAGAGAGTGCTTTGAAAATTTGGGAGTGAATAACATTAGGGTTGTTGAGAGGATATTTTTACATTACCAGAAGTTTTCAAGAGTGATTGGCCAAGACCATCCTGCCTTTCTGCGAAATTCCCTCATTATTTCGTTGACAGTGCACTGCTGGATTAAGTATGCAAGTGACTCACCGCCTTTGGATTTTATTGATAATAAGTACCAAGCCATTCGGCTTCCAGATGATAATGGTAACCTGACACCAAAAGAAAAGAATTGGGAGCAACTCATTTCTGAAGTGGGGTTTAGCACTGTGCACCCACCTTTGGAACAATGTGTGAGGTTGTCTGTTTTACAAGGGTTCGTAGATTTTGTTTGTCTTGATGAAGCTGTTGTGAAATTAGATGACTTGCATTTTGAGAACAGTCCGGCCTTGAGAAAAGCATATCAGCTTTATCATCAAGATTTCTATGCTAGAACAGACGATGTTCTCGATCTGTTGTGGGAGGGGGTCACAAAAAATCCAAAGGATATCTCTCTCCTTAACTTTAATAATGCGATTATTTTAATAAAGAGGATCGATGAGGAGAGGGACGTTGGTGATGTTGTTGGTAATTTTTTTAGGGAAAACCCGAGATTTGCAAAGTCACATGTGATGCTTGATCAAGACATTTCAGCCATGCATTTTATCGATCACTGGGATCAGGATGTCTATGCGGGGTTTGTAAAGTCTACTCAAGAGTATGTAGATGGTCTTCAGGTACAGGAAGTTATGTTAGGGATTTTTAAAAACGAGTATGAGATAGACTCAAATACCAGCAAAGTGATAGCAAGCGGTGAGGTGACTGAAATTGTGGATTTGATTAAAGGAATTGAGTCATCTAGCGTAAGAGGTGTAGTGGAAAAGTTTGTTGTGTTTTCTGAACGATTTGGCCGCCTTCCTTGTGAAAATGGTCTAGAAGCTTCTGAAAAAATAATTTCAGCACTACGATGCATTTTAAATGAGTCAAAGGTTAACAAGGTGAGGGTTGGCGATCTCCTAGAAGGGAGGTAAGTTTACTAAAATAACTTTCAATATAAAAGATCCTCCTTTTTCATCTTTAAAAACAGCATTAAGAGATGTTAAGTTGTTTGTGTCTAAGACGTAAGCGAGAAAAGGTTTGTAATGTCTTCAACTAGATGTACGCAGTGCTGGAAAATGGTTAATGCCTCAGCAAGGAAATGCCCTCATTGCGGGGTGCATAAATATTTATTTTTGTCTAACCAAGAAGCGCTGATCGAAAAAGACAAAGCTAGACAGGAAGAGAAAGGCATTTCATCGTATATAGTAAGTGTTCTAGGGGTCCTGGCTCTTGCCTATTGTTCATGGGGATACATAGTTCCTGCAGTACAAGATTTTGAAACGAAAGACATGGTAGCGTTTTTCGACGATGGTGACAAGAAAGTAGGTAGCACTGAAAGCGCGGGGATTAGTTCTTCTGACAGCAATTCCCCCAATCCCAATAAACACCCCATAGAAATTGAAGAAAGCCCTAACTCAGCCCCCTTTAGAAAAGCTGAAATATGTCGAGCAGGTGTGGCCGCTGCAATGGGGAGATCCTACAGCATAACACAGATAGACGGTACGCAGGGGAGCGTATACTATGTATCTTATACACGCCCTCAAGATGGTAAACAGTGGAGATATCGCTGCAAGATTGACGACAACACTATTATTTGGGCAAGCATAGATGGACGATGGAGGACTCACCCACTAGATGGCGTGATTAGGTTCGCGGTGGATGAGAATGTTTTAAAGATCATCGAGGCCTATAAAGATAGGCAGGGTGAGTTCGGCTCGGGCACAACAACGCTTTTTGAAAAACAAGGTAAAGTAGTCAAAGAAGTTGAGACATAGATACTATTAGGGCCCTTCTAACAGGGGCCCTTCCTTTTCGGCAGTTAAAGCCTATTGTTTTTCACGCTTCCGTTTCATTACTCTACTCATCGTCACGATGGGCATCCAAAACCTTAGTGGTGCGGTTACCGATTACAATATCGGCTGTTCGAAAAAACGCTCTCTCAGCATCTTCATCTGCCGTGAACTCCGGCACTACATCTCGGGTAGCAAAGGAGGTGTACCCAAGCGAGCTGATGAAGGGGAGCACGAAAGCCGTCTTGGTAGCTTCCCGTCCAGCTATGCATCGCTGTCCTATTCGGGCGGCCACGCCCGGCCGCTGAGTTGGTAGCGGCCGGGAAGTGGCCCATCAGGGGAGAATAGAGACGGCCACATCGCCTAGCGCCCGAGCATCCGGTGTAGCGTGTCGTCACGCCGAATCAACCGGTGATAGCCAGCCATGACGATATGCCCGGTTACCAGCGCGGATAGGAACCAGGAAAGTGGTGCATGGATTTGGCCGAACGTGGCGGCCCAGGGCACATCGGCGTCGGCCCAATACGCTGTATCGAATACATATACGCCATAGCCTGACCCCCAAGTGAATGCCATACCCGAGAGCGGCATCAGCAACAGCACCAGATACATCAGCGCGTGACCCCATATCGCCGCCTTTTGAAGTGAGCCACGGTGCTCTGGTCGGTGCCTGAGTTGCGAGATGGCCCACAGCGTGCGTATGGCCATCAAGGAGAGAATGCCGACGCCGATGGTGGTATGCCACTGCACGACAGCCTGACTGTAGACGTTCCCTTCCCAGAAGATATTGAACAGCGAACTGGTCAGCTGAAGGATGACCAGAATCGCGATGAGCCAGTGCAGGGATCGCGTGAGGCTGCCGTAGTGGCTGGGTGAGTCACTCAACATGACGTAAATCCGTATTAAAAAGAATGTCTTATGTTCTCATCTTTGGATTCAAATTTCTTCATCGATGTTCTCTCTCCCCGATGCTTTGTCTAATGTCAGCGATCCGCTTATGCTGAATGTCGGGTTGATAGCAAAATGAAGGGTCATACCCGCCGATCAATCAACAATTAAGGTCTGCACAAGGAGTCTTCTGCAATGACCGTCAAGAAACCGCTTATCGGTGCTATTTCCGCGGTGGCCTTGGCCACCAGTCTTTCCGCCCTGGCCGAGCCGCTCAAGATCGGTGTGCTGGTGCCGCTGACCGGCGACCTGCAAAGCTATGGCGAACCCGCGCTCAAGGCGACGCAACTTGCCGCCAAGGAGATCAATGCCGCCGGCGGCGTGCTCGGTGAAGACGTCGCGATCAGCAGTGGCGACACCCAGACCTCGCCGCAGCCCGGCGTCGCCGCGGCCCAGAAGCTGGTCAACATCGAGGGCGTCAGCGCGATCATGGGCGCGCTCTCCAGTGGGGTGACCATTCCCGTGGCGCAGAGCGTTGCCAAGGGCGAACAGATACCGCAGATCAGCAGCGCTTCGACTTCGCCGGTCATTACCTCGCTCGATGACGACGACTTCCTGTTCAGGACCGTGCCGTCGGACGCCTTCCAGGGCGTAGCGCTCTCCGAGGTGACGCAGGAGAAGGGCTACGACAATGTCAGCATCATCTATATCAACAACGACTACGGCAAAGGGCTGGCCGAGGCCTTCACCCAGGCTTTCGAAAAGGCGGGGGGTACGGTGTCTGAGACGGTAGCTTACGAGCAAGGTCAGGCAGCCTATCGCGGTGAACTGCAGCAGGCGGCCAGCGACGATGCGGACGCGCTAGTACTGGTCGGGTACCCGGAGAACGGACAGACCATCCTGCGTCAGTCTCTGGAAGGCGGTTTCTTCCAGAACTTCGTGTTCACCGACGGTATGAAGGCCCCCGAGCTGGTCGAGAACCTGGGCGCTCAATACCTCGAAGGCTCGGTGGGTACCGTGCCGCAGGCCCGCGACGATTCACCGGGGGCTCAGCACTTCAGCAGTGCCTATGAGAGCGAATACGGCTCGCTGCCGCCCAAGCCCTATCTGGATACCGCCTACGATGCTTTCTATCTGCTGTCGCTGGCGGCCCAGGCGGCGGGTTCCACCGATAGCGTGGCGATTCGCGATCAGCTGCGTGCCGTCGCCAATCCGCCGGGCGAGCAGGTCGGTCCGGGCGAATTCGAGAAGGCCGCCAAGCTGCTCGAGGAAGGCCAGGAGATCGATTACGAAGGTGCTTCCGGCTCGGTCAACTTCGATGACAACGGCGACGTACCGGGGACCTTCGGCGAGTGGGCGTTCAAGGACGGTGAAGTGGTGACTAACCGAATCTTCGAACCCACGATGTAATCGCTCGTCAGGCGGTCGGATATCGACTGGCCGACGCGACGATCTTTTCAGCAGTACCCACGCAACGCCCGGCCTAGTGAACTGCACCCCGAAAGTTGGACATCCAATCCAACCTTCGGGGTGTTTCTATGAAGAACCAGTACAGCGACCAGTTTAAGCTGCAAGTGGTGCAGCAATACCTGAGTGGAGATGTCGGCCTAGAAGTGGTTGCCCATCAGTTGGGTCTGGACTATTCCATGGTCAGGCGATGGGTGGAGCAGTACCGGCAGCATGGGCCTTTGGGATGGCGCCAAACACGCCGTCACTACAGCCCAGCGTTCAAGCGTGAGGTGCTGGAAAGGAGGTGGCGCGACGGCTTGTCGATCCGACAGACCGAGATCCTGTTTGATATCCGTGCTGCTGGCGCTATTGGCAGATGGGAGCGTCAGTACCATAGTGGTGGCCTAACTGCCTTGGAACCGAAACGTACGGGACGCCGCCCGATGCCCCAGAAGCCCCCATCGCCAACGCCTGAGCCTCCCGCCGATGGTGAGCGCTCCCATGAGGAGTTGCTCGAGGAGCTGGCCTATCTGCGGGCAGAGAATGCCTATCTAAAAAAGCTCGATGCCTTGGCCCGAGAGAAACGGGCGACGACACGGGGCAAAAAGCCCAAGCCGTCCAAGGGTTAAGGCATGAGCACCCCCTAGCGCTGCTGCTGCGTGCGGCATCGCTGCCGCGCAGCACGTTCTACTACCAGCTCAAGGCCCTGAGGGCTGACGATCTGTATGCGCCTCTGAAGGCGCGTATCCAGGCGATCTATGATCACCACAAGGGACGCTATGGCTATCGCCGTATCACCGCTGTGCTGCGCCAGGCAGGCGAGGCGGTCAACCACAAGACCGTCCAGCGGTTGATGCAGCAGCTGGGCTTGAAGTCCCGCGTTCGCCCCAAACGATATCGAGCTTATCGCGGCGTCGAGGGCTATGCCGCTCCCAATACGCTACAGCGTCGATTTCAAGCCCAAGGGCCGAATCAACGCTGGGTGACCGACATCACCGAATTCAAGGTCAATGACCAGAAACTCTACCTGTCACCGGTCATGGATCTGTATAACGGCGAAATCATCGCCTTCCAGACTGGGCCACGACCGGTATTCGGCCTAGTGAAGCATATGCTGAAGAGCGCCTTTGACCGGCTCAGGCCGGATGATCGGCCTCTATTGCACACGGATCAGGGGTGGCATTACCGCCACCCTAACTATCGTCGCCTGGTGGCGGAGAAGCGGATACTGCGCAGCATGTCACGGAAAGGGAATTGTCTGGACAATGCCGCTATGGAGAGTTTTTTCGGCACCCTGAAAGCGGAGTACTTCCATCTGAACCGGTTCGATACCGTTGAGCAGTTGCAGCAAGGCATTGCCGAGTACATCCACTACTACAACCATCAGCGGATCAAGCAGAGACTAAAAGGCCTGAGCCCCGTGCAATACAGGACTCAGGCCATGGCCGCCGGTTAAGAGAACTAACCGTCCAACGATTGGGGGTCAGTTCACTAGGCCGGGCGTTGTCGTTACTGTCATGACAGGAAACGTATAGGGTGAAAGCCGTTGGAGCGTCGCCGACGCAGGTGCTCAGCGTTTTTTGGCGATCAGCTTGGGTGGCTTCTCGGGCAGAATCCCCTCGGGCCGAGTGACCAGGATCACCTGCAGCAACACACCGATCAGCAGCACGCGCAGGGCCGCGCCCTGGGTGGCATGTTCTGAGGGCAGCATCCCGGTGAGTAGCTCGGTTCCCGACCACACGCCCCACACCACGATGGCGCCAAGGATCGCCCCGCGATTGTTGCCGCTGCCGCCGGCAATCAGCATCACCCAGACCAGAAAGGTGCCGTAGAGCGGCATGAACGCCTCGGGGCTGAGAAAGCCGAAGAAGTGGGCATAGAGCCCGCCGCCCAGGCCCATGATCGCCGAGCCCAGGACGAACGCCTGCAACCGGAAGCCGGCGATCGACTTGCCGGCCGCGGCGGTGGCCGGCTCATTCTCGCGAATGGCGCGCAGCACGCGGCCCCAGGGCGAGGCATAGGCGCGTTGGACCAGGAAATACACTCCAGCGACGAACAACGCCACGATCACCAGGTAAACGAACGGGTTATCCAGCACGGTGTCGGCGAACGGCCGCTCGATGCCGGCGATGCCGCGTACGCCGTTGGTCAGCCAATCCTCGTTCTTGACGAACAGGCGGACCATCTCGGCTATGCCGATCGAGGCGATGGCCAGATAATCAGTGCGCAGGCGCGCGGTGATCAGGCCGACGATCAGCCCAAGCAGCGTCGAGGCGATGACCGCGCCGGCCAGACCAACCAGGAACGGCATGCCGAAACCGCCCAGATAGGCGGGGCTCGATGGCGTGGTGAGGATCGCGCTGGTATAGGCGCCGACCGCGAAGAAACCGGCGACACCGATGTTGAACTGGCCGGTGAAGCCCCACTGCATGTTGAGGCCCAGTGCGAGTACGGCGTAGACGCCGGCGAAGGTCAGAAACGAGATCAGGTACGAGGCGATGCCGGTGAGTTCCATCACACAGTCCCCTTGAAGATGCCCTGCGGACGCAGAATGAGCATGCCGACCATGATCGCGAAGGCCACGGCGGGCTTGTAGGCGGCGGGAATCAGCAGCGTCGACATCTCCATCGACACGCCGATGATCATGCCGCCTGCGATGGCGCCGTAGGGCCGGCCGATGCCGCCGAGAATCGCCGCGGCGAACACTGGCAGCAGGGTGGTCCAGCCCATCACCGGATGCAGGCGCGTGTCGATACCCAGAAACACGCCGGCCGCACCTGCCAGCGCACCGCCGATCACCCAGGTGACCATGATCACGCGCTCGGCGGGAATTCCCGATACCAGCGCCAGATCCATGTTATCGGACATCGCGCGCATCGCCTTGCCCAGCCGGGTACGCGTCAGGAACAGGTGCACGCCGGCGACCAGGCCCAGCGAGATCAGCATGATCCATAGATGATCGGGCTTGAGTCGCATCCCGCCCAACCAGTCGAGTTGCCACGGAAACTGGATGCCCGAGGCGTACGTCTGGTTGTCAGAGCCCCAGATCAGCTGTACCAGGCTGCGCAGGATCAACGCCATGCCGAACGAGGCAATCAGCAGAATCACCGGCTGGGTACGGCGAATGCGCCGGTAAAGCACCTGGTCGATGAACACCGCGATCACCGCCATGCCGACCATCGCCGCGGGCAGCGCCCACCACGAACTCAGTCCGAAGGCCGAGATGAAGGACAGGCCGAGGTAGGCGCCCAAGGTCATGAAATCGCCATGCGCGAAGTGCGCGAAGCGCAGGATGCCGAAGATCATCGACACGCCGATCGCGCCCATGGTCAGGACGCTGCCCAATACCAGGCCGTAGATGAGAAGTTGCAGGATATCGGTCATGGTTCAGCCCCCCAGGAACATTTCGGCGACTTCCGGGTTGGCCAACAGATTGGGGCCGGTGTCTTCGTAGCGGTTGCTACCGGTGGCCAGCACGTAACCCCGGTTGGCGATGGACAGTGCCTGCTTGGCATTCTGCTCGACCATCAGCACGCCGATGCCCTGGGCATTTATTTCCTGAATGCGCTCGAAGGTTTCATCGATCAGCAGCGGCGAGAGGCCGGCGGTGGGTTCGTCGAGCATCAACAACTGCGGGTCGATCATCAGCGCACGGCCCATGGCGACCATCTGGCGCTCGCCGCCGGACATCAGTCCGGCCTGCTGGCGCCGCCGCTCGGCAAGCTTGGGAAACAGCGTGTAGACCTTGTCGAGACGCCGCGCTAGGTCGCCCTTCATCAGGTAGGCCCCCATCTCGAGATTCTCGCCCACCGTCAGCGACGGAAAGACGTTCTTCTCTTGGGGCACATAGGCGATGCCGCGGCGGACCATCTGTTCGGGCTTGGCGTTGGTGATTGTCTCGCCGCGGTAGCGGACCTCGCCTTCGCGGATGTGCAGCAGGCCGAATATCGCCTTCATGGCAGTGGACTTGCCAGCGCCGTTGGGGCCGACGACGACCACGATCTCATCACTTTCCACGCGCAGGTTGGTGCCCTGAAGGATGTCGGCGCCGCCATAGCCGCCATAGAGGCCCTTGGCTTCGAGCAGGCTACTCATGAGGGCTCTCCTTCATCCGTCGAGGGCTGGCGGGCCGTTTCGCCCATCCGGCCGCTGGCGCCACCGCCCAAGTAGGCCTCGCGGACCTCCTCGTTCTGGCGCAGCGCCTCCATTGAGCCGGAAGCGATGAGCTCGCCATCGGCCATCACATGGACCGGCTCGCAGAGTGCCGAGATCAGGTCCATGTCGTGCTCGATGACGCAGAAGGTGTAGCCGCGTTCGCGGTTGAGGCGCAGGATCGCTTCGCGGATCTTGCCCAGCAGGGTGCGGTTGACGCCGGCGCCGGGTTCATCGAGCAGTACCATCTTGGCGTCGGTCATCATCGTGCGGCCCAGATCGAGCAGCTTCTTTTGCCCACCCGAGAGGTTGCCGGCCAGTTCGTCGGCGACGTGGGTGATCTCCAGAAACTCGAGCACGTCGTCGACGCGGTCCAGCACCTCGCTGTCCTGCCGCTTGACCTTGTCCCAACGCAGCCAGGTCTTGAACAGGTTCTCGCCGCTTTGCCCCGGCGGCACCACCATCAGGTTCTCGCGCACCGTCATGCGCGAGAATTCATGCGGAATCTGGAAGGTGCGCACCAGGCCACGGTGGAAGAGTTTGTGGGGCGGCAGGCCGGTGATGTCGTGGCCGTCGAGCAGCACGCGGCCGCTGGAAGGGGGGAAGAGTCCGGCGACGATATTGAACAGCGAGCTCTTTCCGGCCCCGTTGGGCCCGATCAAGCCGGTGATGCTGCCCTGCGCTACCTCGAAGGAAACGCCCCGTACCGCCTGCAAGCCGCCGAACGCCTTGGAGACGTTGTCGATTCGAATCAAGGAAGAATGCCTCGTAAGCGTTTTGTTGTGGTTGTGCGCGCGCGGATCTGGCTATTAGCCGGGCTCCTCTCGCTTAGTTGAACTTGTTCACGAAATAACACAATTCAGACTATCAGGCGATTGATATCAATGTCATGTTTCTGGGCCTCGTCTGAAAAGCGCCTAAAACGCTTCCCAGTCATCACCCTCGCTGGTTACCGGCGACTTGGTTTTCTCGCTTCGTACCGGTGCCGCGTATCCCGCCGGCTGCGAAGCAGATGGACGGGATGTCGCCGAGCCCTCGTCCTCGCCGAGCACAAAGCCGTTGATCAACTGGCTCAGACGCTGGGCATGCGCGCGCATGGCATCGGCGCTGCCGGAAGTATGCTGAACCATGGCGGCGTTCTGCTGGGTCATGGTGTCCATTTCCGTCACCGCAACATTGACTTGGCTGATGCCATTGCTTTGCTCCCGCGCGCCCGCGCTGATCTCGCCGATCACATCGGTGACGCGGGCTACGCTGGTGACAATCTCCTGCATGGTCTCGCCCGCATTGCGTACCAGTTCGGTGCCCGAGCGGGTGTACGTCACGGAGGTGTCGATCAACTCACGTATCTCCCGCGAGGCCTCGCTGGAGCGGCTGGCGAGGGTGCGTACTTCTTCTGCGACTACGGCAAAGCCGCGGCCGTGCTCGCCGGCGCGGGCTGCTTCTACCGAGGCGTTGAGTGCCAGGATATTGGTCTGGAAGGCGATTGAGTCGATCATGGTGATGATCTCGCCGATCTTGGTCGCCGAGTCGTTGATGTCGCTCATGGTTCGCTCGACTTGGCTCATCGATTCTTCGCCGCGGCGCGCTACGTCGGCCGTGGTTTGGGCCAGCTGATTGGCCTGCTGGGCCGATTCCGCGCTATGCGTGACGGTGGAGGTAATCTCTTCCATCGAGGCCGAGGTTTCCTGCAGATTGGCGGCAGCCTGGTCGGTACGTGTTGCCAATTCTTCGCTACTGCGGGCGATCTCGTCCGAGGAGTGAGAGACCTGTGCGGTACTGGCGCGCACCTCGCGAAGGGTCTCTTGCATGCGTACCACGAAGGCATTGAATTGGGTCGCCAGTTCGCCGACCTCGTCGCGACTTTCAATTTCGAGTCGCCGGGTCAGGTCACCCTTGCCTTGGGCGATGTCTCGCATAGCATGAGCGGTGCGGCGGATGGGCTGGATGGTGCGCCGGGTCAGCCAATAGGCGATGATGGCAACGACGACGAAGATGGCTGCACCGATCAGTACGGTAGCGATCAGAACTTTGCGCAGTTCGGCCGCTTGAGTAGCCTCGACAGCGGCCATGGCCGCGTCGATGCCGGTTACATAAGTGCCGGCGCCCAGCATCCAGTTCCACTTGTCGATACCGGTAGCGTAGGAATACTTGGCTTCGGTCTCGCCGCTGTCCGGATGCGGCCAGGCGTACTGATAATGACCGCCACCCTGCTTGGCGAGCTCGATCATGTCGCTAATCAGCAGATTGCCATGTTTGTCCTGGGTCTCGATGGCGCTCTTGCCGATGCTCTCCGGCTTCAACGGCTGCACCAGGGTGGTCCCCTGATAGTCGTAGACGAAGACGTAGTTGTTGCCGTCGAAGCGCATGCTGCTGAGGATCGCCTTAGCCCGGGCCTGAGCTTCGGCGTCGTCGGGACCGGCCTCGGCGACGATCGGTTCAATGGCAGACTTGGCGGTCTCGATAACGTTCTCTACGGCGGCTTTACGCGATTCGACCAACATGTCGCGCTGCTCGGCCAGGGCGGTGCGTGACGCCTGGACAAGGTCGTAGGCGACCACCCCGATCAGGGTCATGGTCATAAACAACAGTGGAATGAGTACCAGCAGCAGGACCTTATTCTGCAGGCTGAGCGAAATACCGCGGTGCGCACCGTGTCTTGTTGTAGCCATCCAGACGAGCTCCCGTCGACAGAGTGAATGCTTCATGCCATTGTCATATCGGCATATCTGAGAGCGTCTGGATGCGACTTTGGTTACTGATACTTAAGTCATTCCCCGAAAGATTCATGAAGCGTACGAATTGCATCTCGCCGTCAGGGGGCAGGGGAGTGGTGGCGCTAGGACATGAGCTGCATGGTATCGATGATTGCCGCCTGGAGTCTGATGCGCTCGACACTCGTCTCGTGCGCAGCGGTGCTACCCAGAAGCGCTATCCCTCAGGCATATCATGGAAACCACAGCCTTGCTTGCCGTTCTCTTGCTAAGCTGTGTGTCTGTCACCCCGGTTGCTTGCCGGTTGTTTTCTTTTCCGCGTACAAGGATTTCCTCATGTCGAATGTGTTGTCTCTTCTCGAGGAGGTTGCGTCGCCGACCATCGGGCTCGGCTGCATGAATCTGTCCCATGGTTACGGGACGCCGGTGCCGGAGGCCGAGGGCGTGCGGGCGTTGCAGGCGGCGTTCGAGATGGGGTATCGGCATTTCGATACCGCGACCCTCTATGGAGCGACGGCCAACGAGTCGCTGGTGGGCAAGGCGCTCGAGGGGCGGCGCGATCAGTTGCTGCTGGCCAGCAAGGGCGGCATGGCGATCGATCCGGCGCTCGGCCGCAAGGTGATCGATGGACGCCCCGAGACGCTGCGTCGCCAGTGCGAGGCGAGCTTGCAGCGCCTGCGGACCGACCGGCTGGATCTCTATTACCTGCATCGCATGGATCGCCAGGTGCCCATCGAGGAAAGCGTCGGGGCGCTGGGTCGTCTGGTAGAAGAGGGCAAGCTTCGTGCGGTGGGGCTTTCCGAGGTCTCCGCCGAGACGCTGCGCCGTGCTCACGCAGAGTACCCGGTGGCAGCGGTGCAGTCGGAATACTCGCTGTGGACGCGCAACCCCGAGATCGCCTTGCTTGCAGCATGCCGTGAACTGGACACCACGCTGGTGGCGTTCAGCCCGTTGGGCCGAGGCTTTCTCGCGGATGCAGTGCCGGACCCGGCGCACCTGGAAGAAAGCGACATGCGTCGTGGCATGCCGCGTTTCAGTGCCGAGCATTACCCGCATAACCAGCGCTTGCTGGCGGATTTCACTGCGCTGGCCGATGAGCTGGAGATGACCCCGGGGCAGTTGGCGCTGGCGTGGGTGACGGCGCAGGGCGCGGATATCGTGCCTATTCCCGGCACGCGTGATGTCGCGCATATGCGCGAAAACCTAGCGGCGGAGACGCTGCGGCTGGATGCGGCCTCGCGCGAACAGTTGAATGCGATGATGACACCCGATCAAGTACGTGGCGGACGCTACAGCGAGGCGCAGCAGGCGGATATCGATACCGAGGAATTTGCCTGACAGCGAGATGCCCCACGTGGTGCGTTTGGCGCACAGGTCGTGTTGCTGATCTCTGACAGGCAAATCACCGACAACCTCTTAGAATGAAGGTGCGGCGAAGGATGCGCCGTGCAAACTCCCGGCTAGGATGGCCGGGGTTTTTATTTTCCTCGCCGTTCCCTGCGTTTCCCCTTTCTCTCCCGTTTTCATGCTGGCCGTGCGCCTGACGCCGACTGTGTCGGTGCCGCTTTTATCACGACGTTCCTCTCATCCTGACGTTCCTTCCATCTCATGCGCCAGACGCCGGCTGACATCGTTGGGCGAGCCGGTATGTCGTGCCAAAAGATCGTAGGCCACGGGCACGACGAGTAGCGTAAACAGCGTCGCGGCGGCCACGCCGCTGAAGATGACCGTGCCGATGACGAGCCGCGTCTCGGCGCCGGGGCCGCTGGCGAAGATCAGCGGCACGGCACCGGCCATGGTGGTGACGGCAGTCATCAGGATCGGACGCAGGCGTGTCACCGAAGCGTCTATCAGGGCATCACGGAAGACGCGGCCCTCGTCGCGCAGCTGGTTGGCGAACTCGACGATGAGAATGCCGTTCTTGGCGGCCAGCCCTACCAGCATCACCATGCCCACCTGACTGTAGATGTTCAGCGACTGACCGGTCAGCCACAGGCCGAGCAGGGCGCCACTGATCGCCAGGGGTACGGTCAACATGATGACCAGCGGATGCACGAAGCTTTCGAACTGCGCCGCGAGCACCAGAAAGACCACCAGCAAGCCCATGATCATCAAAAAGGTGGTGGCGCCGCTGGATTCCTGATAATCCCGCGAAGGACCCTTGTAGTCGATCATGGCGTCGGCGGGCAGTTCGTCGTCGGCGAGAGCGTTGAGGTAGCCGAGGGCCTCGCCCATGGAGGTGCCGTCCGTGAGGTTGGCCTCCAGGGTGATCGCGCGCACGCGGTTGAAACGGTTGAGCTCGCTGGCGTCAGCATAGTTGCTGAGTGTCACCAGACTCGCCAGGGGGATGAGCTCGCCGCTGCGGTCGGAGCGCACCTGGATGTTGTCCAGCGCGCTGGGGCTGCGCTGCGTGTCGCGCTCGCCCTCGAGGATGACGTCGTATTCCTCGCCGTCGTCGACGTAGCTGGTGACGCTGCGCCCCCCGAGAAGCGTTTGCAGCGTGCGGCCGATGGTGTCGACGTTCACGCCCAGCGCGGCGGCGCGTTGGTAGTCGATCTCGATGCGCAGTTGCGGCTGGGTCTCCTTGTAGTCGCTATCCAGGGCGGTCAGCCCCGAGTCCTCGTCCGCGCGAATGCGTTCGAGCAGGCGATCGCGCCAAGTGACCAGCGATTCGTAGGTGCCACCGCCGATGACGAATTGCACCGGTTTTTGAATGCGCCCCCCAAAGCCTTGCCGCATCACCGGGGCCGCCTCGACGCCGGGCAGGTCCGCGAGACGCTGGCGTACGTCGGCCATGATCGCCCAGGCCGAGCGCCGCTCGCCCCAATCGGCGAGACTCACCACCACCATGCCATCGTTGAAGTTCTCGATGTTGCCGTAGCCGCGCGGCGCGCGTACCGAGATGTTGCGCAGCTCGCCCTTGTCGACCATTGGCAGCAGGCGTGCTTCTATCTCGTCCATGTAATCCTGCATGTAGTCGAAAGTGGCGCCTTCGGGGCCGTTGACGAGGATGAAGAAGTTGCCGCGATCTTCCTGCGGGGTGTACTCGTTGGGCAGTTCGCCGAACAGCCACACGGTGGCGCCGAGCAGCGCGGCGAATGCCACGAGACACCACCAGCGCCACCGCAAAAGGGTGACCAGTACATAGCGATAAAGGCGCTGCGTAGCGTCGAGCAAGGTATGCACGGCATGGCTGATACGGCTTTCATGCATGCGGGGGTCAAGCACCTTGGAACACATCATCGGCGCCAGCGACAGCGCCAGCAGGCACGAGATCGCCACGGCGGCGGCCAGGGTCAGCGCGAACTCGGTGAACAGCCGGCCGATATCGCCACGCAGAAAGCTCAACGGCACGAACACCGCGATCAATACCAGGGTGGTGGCGATGACGGCGAAGCCGATCTGACGCGTACCGCGAAATGCGGCAACGAGCGGCGTTTCGCCGTAAAGCTGCATGCGTCGGTGAACGTTCTCGAGCACCACGATGGCATCGTCGACGACCAGGCCGATCGCCAGCACCAGGGCGAGCAGCGTGAGCAGGTTGAGCGTGAAGCCGAAGGCGTTCAAGGCGATGAAGGTGCCGATGATCGAGATCGGCACGGTGACTGCAGGTATCAGGGTGGTGCGTATGTTGCCCAGGAACAAAAAGATCACCACGACGACCAGCCCCATGGCGATGAACAGCGTGGCCACGACCTCTTTCAGGGCGCCGGAGACGAACACCGAGGAGTCGAAGTTGAGCCGCAATTGCATGCCATCGGGCAGTGTCGATTCCAGGCGCTCCATCTCCGCCTTGACGCCCTGGGAGACCTCCAGAATGTTGGCGGTGGACTGCTTCATGATGCCCAGGCCGACCATGGGCACGCCGTTGCCGCGAAACAGCGAGCGCTCCTCCACTGAGCCGACCTCGACACGTGCTACATCGCTCAGCCGCGTGAGATAGCCATCGTTGCCCTGGTCGATGACCAGGTCGCGGAAGTCGTCGTCGGTTTCGAAGCTACGTGGCAGGCGCAAGGTGAACTGGCGTGAGTCGGATTCCAGAAAGCCGGCGGGCAATTCCACGTTCTCGGCGCGCAGCGCGTCTTCCACATCGGTGGTGGTAAGCTCACGAGCGGCCAGGGCGTTACGCTCCAGCCATACGCGCATGGCGTATTCCTTGCCGCCGCCGACGCGTACGCGCGACACCCCCGTTTGCGTGGAAAAGCGGTCGACCAGGTAGCGATTGGCGTAATCGGTCAGTTCGGGCACCGAGTAGCCTTCCGCCGTGAGGCTCAGCCACATGATGACGTCATCGCTGCTGTCGGATTTTTCCACCTCCGGGGGATCGGCTTCCTCGGGGAGGTTGTCGCTGACCCCGGAGACGCGATCGCGAATGTCGTTGGCCGCCGCTTCGATATCGCGGTCGAGGTTGAAGGTGATGTCGATTTCCGACTCGCCATCGCTGCTGGTCGACTCGATAAGATCAATGCCTTCGATGCCGGCGATGCGGTCCTCGATCACTTGCGTGATGCGAGTTTCCACCACATCCGCCGAGGCGCCGGGGTAGTTCGTTTCGACGCTCACCACCGGCGGGTCGATGGCAGGATATTCCTGCACCGGGAGCCTTTCGAGGGCGAGGAGGCCAAAGGCGATCAGTAGCAGGGCGAAGACGGTCGCCAGCACCGGGCGCTGAATGGCGGTATCGGAAAGACGCATCAGCCGCTGTCCTCTTCGTCGCGCGCGGCCTTGAGGATGTCACTGATCTCACGGCTGCCATCGTCGAGCGCCAGTATGTCAACGTGGTCGCCGTCGCGTACCTGGGTGGTGCCGTGGCTGACGACCCAGTCGCCCGCTTGCAAGCCGCTGTGTATTTCGACCTCGCCGGCGCGGCGCGCGCCGATCTCTACCCGGCGGCGCTGAATCTGGTTGTCTGCGTCGCGCGCAATGCGCATCACGTATTGGCGTTCGCCGCTGGGCACAAGTACCGACTCCGGTACCACCAGCGTCTCGCGGGAACGACGCTCCAGGGTCACGATCATCAGCATGCCGGGGAGCAGTGTGCGATCGGGGTTGGGCAACTGAGCACGCACGCTGACGCTGCGCGACACGGGGTCGATGCGGGTGCCGATGCTGGTGACCTCGCCACGAAAAATCTGTTCGGGATAGCTGGCCGTGGTGGCGCTCAGTGACATGCCGGGCTCAAGCGCGCCGAGAAACGTCGCCGGGACGGTGAAGTCGAGCTTCATATGGTCGAGCTTATCTAGGGTGATCAGCTCGGTGCCGGGGGTGACCAAGGCGCCGACACTGATGTCCCGCTGGCCCACGGTGCCGGCGAAGGGCGCGCGTATTCGATGGTCGGCGAGGCTGGATTGTATCTCGTCGATCTGGGCATTGACCTGCGCCAGTTGGGCCTGGGCGTCTTCATATTCGGCGCGGGTGCCGACGTTGCGATCCTGGAGTTGCCGGGCGCGGCGCACGGCGTTTTCGCGTTCTCGGCGCAAGGCTTGAGCGGCACGCAGTTCGGCCTGTTCTGCGCTATCGTGGAGGCGGATCAGCAGGTCGCCTTCCGCGACGCGTTGGCCGTCGTTGAAGCTGAGCTCGGCGATGGTGTCGGTCACGGTGGCGGAAAGCGTCACGCTCTCGTCGGCACGCAACGTGCCCAGCGCTTCCAGCGGATCGCTCCATTGGGTGGTGGTAACGGGTGCGGCGATGACCGATGTGCGTGTGTCGGTGTCCTGTGCGTTGGCGCTGCCCAGCATCAATAGGCCAACTAGCGCCACCGCCCAGCGATGTTGGCCATGGGCGGTCACGGCTAGCAGAGAAGGTACGTGCATAGTGTCTCGTTATTGTCTCGGCTCGTTGATGACGACTGCGGGAGCAGCGCCTGCGTGCGCTGAAATGTTGCTGAATGTCTCTTGTTGTATCCGACCCGGGCGCTGGATAAAAGGGCGTACTGGCGCATGCGACATCATGCACGCTTTTTTCACGTTTGGGTGAATAGGCCAAGGCTTGCGTTCAACGCGGCACGAGGGACATACGCCACCGCGCTCGTCGAGATGTCGCATAACGCTTAGAATGCCACCCTTTGCCTGGAATGAGAGACGACGATGGCGCAGACGTATGACGTAGTGGTGATCGGCGCCGGCGCAGCGGGGCTGATGTGCGCGTCGACCGCGGGATACGCGGGGCACCGTGTGTTGTTGCTCGATCATGCCAACAAGGCGGGCAAGAAAATTCTGATGTCCGGTGGAGGGCGCTGCAACTTCACCAACCTGGCGACGGGGCCGGCGAATTTCTTCTCGGCCAATCCGCATTTCTGTATCTCTGCGCTCAAGCGTTATACGCCAGGCCACTTCGTCGAGCTCGTCGAGCGCCACGCCATCGAGTATGTCGAGAAGGCGCCGGGCCAGCTTTTTTGTGCCGATTCGGCCAAGCAGGTGGTGGCCATGCTGCTGACCGAATGTGAGTGGGCGGGCGTGGACGTTCGCCTCAAGACCTCCGTCGAGTCACTCGAACGCTATGGCGAGGGCATGCGCCTGATGACTTCGAGTGGCGTGATCGACGCTGGCACGGTGGTCATCGCCACGGGTGGCTTGTCGATCCCCACCATGGGCGCGACCGGCTTTGGTTATGACGTGGCGCGTCAGTTCGGGCTGACAGTATCCGAGACGCGGGCCGCGTTGGTGCCGTTCACGCTGACGTCGCAATGGCGTGAGCGTGCGGCGTCGCTGGCGGGCGTGAGCTGCCCGGTGACGGTCGATATCGGCGAGGGGCGCTATCGTGAGCCGATGTTGTTCACGCATCGCGGCGTCTCGGGACCGGCCATGCTGCAGGCCTCCAGTCACTGGCAACCGGGCATGGCATTGTCCATCGATTTGCTGCCGGACATCGATGTCGCCGGAGAATTGGCCGAGATGCGCCACGATGCCCCCAAGCGGCGTGTATCCACGTGGCTGGGAGAGAGACTGCCCAAGCGCTTGGCGCAGGCCTGGTGCGAATGGAACGGTGTGACGGACGCTCCGTTAGGGGCGTTGTCCAACCGTGAAGTCGCGCGCCTGGAGGGCGAACTAAAACGTTGGCAGCTCAAGCCCGCCGGCACCGAGGGATGGCGTACCGCCGAGGTGACACTGGGCGGCGTCGATACGCGAGCGATTTCCTCCAAGACCTTCGAGGTGGAAGGCCTGCCCGCCTTGCGTTTCATCGGCGAGGTACTGGATGTCACCGGCCAATTGGGCGGCTTCAATTTCCAATGGGCCTGGGCGTCGGGTGTGGCCTGTGGGCAGGCGGTCTAACCCTGGTAAACGGAAAGGAGACGACGATGTCGCAACATGCCGGAGGAGGCCTTTTCCGCGCGCTGCTTCATTGGCGCCCGCTGGGGCGTTCAGGGAAGAAGGCTCGACGGCGCTTGCCGGTGATCGTGTGTGGTCTCGATTACGCTCACTATCGGGTGCTAACGCGGCTCGCTCGCTCGCGTCGTTATATCGCGTTGGCGGCAATCGACGATTATCCATGGCATCACGGGACCCAGGTGGAAGGCGTCCGGGTTTACTATCCCAGCGAGGTGCCGTCACTGGTGGAGCGTCATGGCGTAGCGGCGGTGGTTTATTGCCACGACGACGATTTGGCCGTCTTCGCCGATGAAACGCGTGAACGGTTGGTGACGTTGGGTGTGCCCTATGTACGCCTGTCGCCGGACGACGAGGATATCGAGGCCAAGCTGACGAGCGGGCTGACATATTGAATATGAAAAAGCCCCCGAGGGGGCTTCATGACAATAGCGGGGGCTAACGGCGTACGAGGCGGTACAGGGCGCGCGCTCGATTGACCAACAAGAAGGTCGAGAGGCCGCGACGCATCCAGGCGCGTGTGGCCCGGGGGCGACGTACGCCCTGTGCTGCGAGTAGGCCGAAGCTGCCGATCAGTGGCGCTCGCCACTGCATCAAGCGTTGCCAGGCATGATCGATGGGTGCCGTGGCCTCGCGCCAGTCATGCAGCGCATGCCCCATATCGAGACGTTGCTGCAGGATGCGAGTCTCGAGATATTCGAGTTCCGCAGCGCGTTCACGACGATTCACGAGAGCCCCCCAGCGCTTGGCGATCTTGTTCCAAATGACTCAAGGTGGACTGCATCAGGCGCCGGCGTTTGGCGATCCGCTTGGCACCGTACGCAAGGCATGCGGTGATGATGAACAGCACGATCGCACACACACCAATTGCTAGCAGACGATGATCTTCCCAATACAAGACCACTAGCAATAACAGCAGCATGCCAATGGCGAATGAGAAGGTGATCAGCGCTGCGCCAGCCAACAATAGCAGGCTGAGCATGCGATCACGTTCGGCTTCCAGCTCGAGCACGGCGAGACGCAAACGCGTCTCGCCTGTGGCGATCATGTTGGAAAGCAGACGTCGCGCCGAGGTGATGACGCGCTCCGCCGGTCCCTGGCGATCCGCCATTAGCGACGCCCGATGAGCAAGCCAATGACGACCCCGACACCAGCGCCGATGCCGATGCTGGTCCAGGGATTGTCACGTACGTAACGATCGCAGCAATCCATCTGGTCGCGTGCGCTTTCGTAAAATTTTTCACCGCGCGCCTCAAGCTTGGCGCGAGTTTCGCTGAGATGCTTCTGAGCACGCTCGCGTGCCTCGGTGATGTGTCCGCGAGAATCGTCAGCTGTCGCCTTGACCAGTTCTTCAACGGTCTGTGACAGGTGGCGCAGGTCATCCTTGAGCTGCTCGGTGGAAGCTTCGCTTTCGCGGTGGCCGCCGGTAGGCTGCATGGTCATGGTGTCTTCCTCTGACAGGTTAATGGCGTACTCAGCATAGCAGGCAAAGCCGTTGTATCAACAGCCCTTATGGTCTGCATCGTTACTCCAGGCCTGGAATACCGGCCAGGAAGGTGTTGATGCTGAAACCGAGCCCTAGGCGTCGGTTGATGTGATCGTAATCGATCAGGCTTTCACCATAGCCGTGATAATACTGCACGTAACCGCGAACCTTGCCGAATAGCGGGAACGAGTAGTCCAACTGGGCGCCATAATGACTCTGGTCGGGGTTGCCACGCATCAATAACGATATCTCCTGATCGCCGAAAGCGCGCACCATGGTGATGTCACCATAGCCGATGTAGTCTTGAAGGTCGGGGTTGTCGTCGTCTTCCTCGTCCTCGGGGACTCGCCAATGAGGCGCAACGCTGACCGCCCACTCGCCGCGTTGGAATACCATATCGGCATAGACACGATTCCAGCTACGCGACAGCGGGTCGGAGCGGCCATTCGACTGGTGCGCAAAGCCGATGCGATTGATGGTGTTGGTCCAGCCTAGGGCACTCATGTCGTTATCGAAGCTTATGAACATTTCGGGTTCGTAATTGGTCTCGCGAAAGGGTGCCGAGGCCTCGGAATTGTAAGCCTGCCACCAACTGCGCTGGGTGTAAGCGAAGTATAGATCGCCGTTATCATCGAACAGGTCTTCGACCAGGTTGACCTTGAAGCTCAACTGGTACTTGACCTCGGCGCTATCGGCGCTGGCCGCATCGCTGACCTGGCGGAAGCGATCTTGATCCGGATTGGCGTTGTAGGCCCACGGCAGCAGGTAGTTGCGCCGATACGTGGTCACGGCCAAAGGGTTACGCGACGACTCTCGTTCCAGTTCGCGACGTTTGACGGCGCGGGTTTCTAAGTTCTGCGCCTCGCGTTCTGCGGGCGTGGCGTCGTCGGCCAATGTTTCGCGTAGCTCGTGAAGCTCCGCTTCCAGTGACTGGACGCGCGCCTCAATGGCCTCCCGTTCACTATCGCTCAGGTTGGTGGCGGCCTGCGCAGGGGCGGACAGCACGAGCGTGAGCAACACGAGGATCGGCAAGCAGGGGCGTGGTGACTCCATGTCATTTAGTACCTTGTCGATGGCTAGCACTGGGCATCATGAATGTTTCTATCACGCTGGTGGTAGAACGCAAATATCCGCACGAGATTGCCATGTGCGTGTCACGCACCGACAATCGGCGCAACGTATGGGACGAGGACAGAGCATGTCGTGTCGACGCTGGCATCATTTCTTCGCTTGGCAATGCTGGCCTGGGCGGCATGGGCGTGCACATGCCAAGTGGCGTGTCACCCATTGTATCGCATGTGTGGCGCTTTGCCTGCTGTGGGCGGTCGGCGACGCCTCGGCGCAGTCGGCATTACCTGAACACGATGCGCTGACGGCGCGCCTGGACCGGCTTCAATCCGTCGAGCAACCCGATAGCGACCAGCGCACGGCAATAGACGATACTCGTGCGACGCTGGAGGCGCTGAAAGCGCTCGACTCGGTCGACGGTAAACTCGACGCGCTGGATCAGCGTGCGCAGAACGCGCCTCAGGAATCGCAATCCTTGACGCAACAGCTGCAGCGTCTGGAAGAGTCTTCGGCGTCACCGAGTGAGAACGAACTCGGCGATTTGTCGCTGGACGAGTTGCGCGAGCGCACCGGTGATGCCCTGGAGGAGCTCGAGACGCTGCAAAGCCGTCTGGCGGACGTCAATGCCCAGTTGATCAGTGCCCAGACCCTTCCCGAACGCGCCCAGACGGCGATCGCCGAAGCTCGAGCACGTGCCGATACGCGTCAGTCGCAACTGGCCGAGCTGGACGACGTCGAGGAGTCAAACGAGGCGGAACTTGCCAAGCGCGACCGCTATCGGGTCGAACAGGCATTGGCCGAGCGCCGTGCGCAGTGGCATCAGAGCGAGCTTTCTCACAACACCCGCCTGCGCGAGTTGGCGATGCAGCAGCGCGACGTGCTGGAAAAGCGCATCGCGCTCCAGGAAAGCCAATTGTCGGCGTTGCAATCCGCGCTGGACCGAGAGCGGCGTACGCAGTCGGAGAAAACCATCGCCGATGTCGGCCGCGAAGATGCCGAGACCATTGCGGGGCATCCCGTGTTGACCCAGGTGCAGCAGGTCAATCGCGACCTGAGCAGTGAATTGCTGGAGGTGACCGACCGCGCCAATGACTTGGTTCGCGAGGGTATCGAAACGCGTACCCAGCTTGACCGTGTGCGCCAGGTCCAGCGCACGCTCAACGAACAGATCGACGCGATTCGTGGCAGTTTGCTGCTATCGCGGATCCTTCGCGAGCAGCGAGAGTCGTTGCCCGAGGTGGACGCATTGGGCGGGTTGCAGGACGACATCGCCGACCTGCGCCTGCGTCAGTTCGATCTGTCGCAGCAACGCAACGCCTTGCGACGTCCTCAGCAATTGGCTGACGAGAGCCTCGCCGAGGCCGATATCGACGACGCCCCGGGGCTGCGAGAGGCGTTGGTCAAGCTGTTCGAGTCGCGCCGGGAGTTGCTTGATCAGCTCGACGAGGAATACGGCAACCTGCTGACGATTGCCATCAACCAGCAGCTCAATCAGCAGCAGTTACTGAAGATCAGCGACGAGCTGCGCGCGACCATCGAAGAGCAGCTGTTCTGGGTGGCCAATGGGCGACCACTCGACTGGGCATGGCTGCGGCAGTTTCCACGCACGCTGTGGCAAGGCATGACCCAGGGCGACTGGCGTTCGACGTTGGTGTCCGCTTGGCAACGCCCTGATGGCGAGGCGTTCGTCATGGTGCCGCTGTTGCTGCTTTCCGGCGGCTTGTTGCTATGGCGGCGTCGTCTCAAGACGTCACTGCTTCGGCTGCACGAGGAAATCGGACGTCTCAAGCGCGACACCCAGATGCATACGCCCAGGGCGATCGCGCTCAATGCGTTGCTTGCCGCACATGGTCCCTTGTCGTTGGCGGCCTTGGGTGGGGCGCTCAATCTGGGCGGGCGTGGGTTCGCTGTGGTGCTGGGGGACGCGCTGCTGCAGCTGGCGCTGGCATGGGGCGTCATCGCCTGGTCGCGACGTTTGCTGGTCGCCGATGGCGTGGCCGCGCGCCACTTTCACTGGTCACCGCAGTACGTGCAGCGCTTGCGTCGGCTGTTGTTATGGCTGGGCATTGCGCTGATTCCGGTCATCTTGATCAGTAACGTGGCGCCCTATAGCGATGGGCGCCTGGCGGAGCGGCCGTTGTCGCTGCTGTTGCTGCTGCTGGGGCTGGTGACGATGACCGCAGTCTTGGTGCGTCTGATCCTCGCCCATGTGCCGTTTTTCGGTCTCAAGCTCTTCCGTCTGCTGCTGGGCTTGGCGCTATCGATCGTGCCTTTGATACTCGCGGGCCTTATTGTCATGGGGTTCGAATACACCGCGCTAAGCTTGGTCGGCCGCTTCATTACCTCTATCTATATTCTCGGACTGTGGATTCTCGTTGAAGCAGCGGTCGTCCGCGGGTTGGCGGTCGCGGCGCGGCGACTGGCCTATCGGCGCGCGGTGGCGCGTCGTCGTGCTCAGGCCAAGGAAGACACCGAAAGTGGCCTCGAGGTGGTCGAAGAGCCGCCGTTGGATATGGAGCAGGTCAACCAGCAGTCGCTGCGCCTGTCCAAGCTGATTCTGTTTCTGGGCTTCACCCTGCTGCTTTACGTGGTGTGGGCGGACTTGCTTGGCGTGTTGTCCTACCTGGACAACGTCACTGTGTGGCAGATCGAACGTGGCCAGGGCGAGGCGATGACCACCAGCCCGATCACGGTGGCCGATGTGCTCACGGCGCTGGTGCTGGTCGCGCTGACCTTAATGATGGCGCGCAACCTGCCCGGGCTTCTGGAGGTCATGGTGCTTTCGCGCCTGAGCCTCAAGCAGGGTAGTGCCTATGCCATCTCCTCGCTGCTTTCCTACACCATCGTGGGGACAGGGGTCGTGGTGTCGCTGGGCACGTTGGGGGTGTCGTGGGACAAGCTGCAATGGCTGGTCGCTGCGCTCGGCGTGGGGTTAGGCTTCGGGCTACAGGAGATCTTCGCCAACTTCATTTCGGGGTTGATCATCCTGTTCGAGCGCCCCGTGCGTATCGGCGATACCATCACCTTGGGGAATCTGCACGGTACGGTCAGTCGTATCCGCATTCGTGCCACCACGGTGACGGATTTCGACCGCAAGGAAATCATCATTCCCAACAAGACCTTCGTCACCGATCAGCTGATCAACTGGTCGCTTTCCGACAACATTACGCGGGTGGTGCTGACCTATGGCGTGTCGCATGGCTCCGACCTGGAGCAGGTCCACCGCCTGATGCGCCAGGCCGCCGAGGAAAACCCGCGTGTGCTGCGGGAACCCGAGCCGCAGATATTCTGCCTCGAATACGGTGCGACGGCGTTCAGCTTCGAACTGCGGATCTTCGTCAACGACCTGATGGATCGCCTTTATGCCAGCGATGAAATCAATCGGCGCCTCGATGGCCTGTTCCACGAACATGGCATCCGTATTGCGTTCAATCAAATGGATGTCTGGTTGCACGATGCTTCGGGGCGGCAGGCTTGGGTAAGTTCGCAGCCCCAGGCGGATGCCCCGTTGGGCGGTGAGGTGTCGACACCGAGGCCGGCGCGACGCGATGGTATCGAGGATGTCGATGTCGGTCGTAGCCCCGGTGGAGACGGTACGGCTAACAGCGATGAATGAGGGGAGGGGCAGCCGTCAGGTGCCCTTGACCGCATGCAGCAGGAACTCGCGGTTGCCGTCGCCGCCGCGCAGCGGGCTTTCCTGCCAGTGGTGAATCTCGAAGCCGGCGTCGGCGCAACTCTCGCGAATGCGAGCTTCCACCGCCGCGTAGAGAGCCGGGTCGCGCACGATGCCATGGGCGTCGACTTTGCGTGGGCCGACCTCGAATTGCGGCTTGACCAATGAGACCAGGTGCGCGCCGGGGGATAGCACGGCGGCAAGTTGGGGAAGGATCAAGGTCTGTGAGATGAAGGAAACGTCCATGACCGCCACGTGCAGCCCTTCCGGCGCCAGGGCGGCGAGCCGTTCTTGGGGAAGTGCGCGGGCGTTGACGCCTTCCAGGCAGATAACGCGTTCATCCTCGCGCAGCGACGCGTCGAGCTGGTCGCGCCCGACTTCGATACCCATAACGCATACGGCGCCGTAGCGCAGAGCACAATCCGTGAACCCTCCGGTGGATTGTCCTACGTCGAGTACCGTCATGCCTTCGAGGCGAAGTTCCAGCGTGTCGAGAACGGCCTCCAGCTTGAGACCGGCACGCGAGACGTAGCGCTCCTCCGGGTCTTCGGCGAGTTGGAAACGGCTGTCGTCGGCGACTTTTTCGCCAGGCTTGGTCAGCGTGCGCGGAGGGTCCGTCGAAACTAGCGTGACTCGCCCATGACGGATAAGACGCTGAGCCCGCGTGCGTGAGCGTGCCCAGCCCTGGGCGACGAGAAGTTGGTCGAGACGTTGCATGCCCACACCGCTGGAGGAGTTGATAAAAAGCGTCGATAAAGCGCTGCGCAGTATAGCGCGAGGACGCATGACGTTCATGCGTTCACGGCCCGCTGTCGCTGAGCCGCGTGTACTCGCGTTGCCAACGCTCGAGCAGCGAGTGGCGCTTGAGGGTGTCGAGTGTGGCCAGCAGGCTGGGGTCGATGGCAATCGGGTGAATGGCATCCCCGAGGGTCTGGCGTAAGTCACGGGCGGTGCCTTCGCCTTCGAGTGCGGTGTGTACCGCCCCGAGAGGCGTCTTGTCGCGTATCGCCTGCTGGCCTTGACGACTGAGAAGGTACGCGACGAAGCGCTTGGCGGCCTCCGGATGCGGCGCATGCTTGGGGATCAGCACCAGACGCTGCGTCACCAGGGCATAATCGCTGGGAATGACCATTTCCAGTTGCGGGTGATCGGCCACGAAGTCGCGTGCGTAGGAACCCAACAAGTTATAGCCGACGGCGTAGCGTCCGTCGGCCAGGCCATCGAGCATTTCGCCGGTGGTATCGGCCAGTGCTGCTTCCACGCCGCCCAAGGCGGCCACCAGTTCCCAGTAGCGCGGTGACATGTGCGCGTCTTCGGTGGCATAGGTATAGCCGGCGCCGCTGCGCCAGGGGTCATACGTCACTACGCGGCCTTTGAGACGCTGGCGTTCGTTGGTGAGCAAGCTCAACAAGGCTTCGTGGCTATCCGGTCGCGTGACGCCCTCGAGGGCGTCGCGTCGATAGACGATGACTACGGGTTCGAAGGTAAAGCCGAACAATTCGTGGCGCCAGCGGGACGCCTGAGGCCACGCGCGAGCCTCGGCGGTGTCGAGTGACTGAGCCTGGCCGCGGTTGGCGAGCTGATATTGCCACGGCATCGCCGACGACATGACGACATCGGCCGAGGTGGCGTCCGCGGACATGAAGCGGCGGTACAGTGCCAGTGTGGTCAGGTTGTGATAGACCAGTTCGATCTCGGGGTGACGCGCCTGGAAATCAGCCAGCAGTGGGGCCATCAAGTCACTGTCCAACGCGCCATGAATTTCCAGGGGCTGCGCGGGATCCTGAGTGGCAGGGTAACGCAGCACCTGCGGGTCGGCGAGGCTGGCCATCGAGGCCGTGACCCCGGCCCACGCGATCACGGCCAAGCCGCATAGACGACGCAAGGTGGTCATGATGTGGCCTCCTCGGTGAAATGCAGGCGCACGCATAAACCCGGTGGCTCGGCATTCGGGCGTGCCGGCACCAGGCTGAGCCGTGCTCCATGCGTGCGGGCGATGCCGTCGACGATGGCTAACCCCAGCCCCGAGCCTTGCCCGCCTTCGATACCGCGATGGAATGGACGGAGTACCAGTAGGCGCTGGCTTTCGGGGATGCCGGGGCCGTCATCTTCGACTTCGAGGCGCGTGGGGGCCTCGCCGACGCGCACCGTGATGCGGGACGCGCCGTAACGCCTGGCGTTATCGATCAAGTTGGCCAGGGCTTCGGCGAGCTGCCATTCCACTGCATGCTGCATCACCGGATGCGACGGCACTTCCGCGCCCAGGTCGATGCCGTCACGGTGGCAGTTCGTCCAGGCGTCGCGTACCGCTTGGCGGGCGGTATCGCAGAGGTCGATGGCGACCGCTTCGGGCGTCGCTTCGGGGTTGTTGAGGCGTGTCAGCGAGAGTAACTGCGACGCCAGACGCGCGGTCTTGTCGGCGCTGCCGCGCATGACCTCCAGGGCGTCGCGCCAGGCGTGTGGATCGTCCTGACGCAGGGCCAGCTCGGCACGTGCCGAAAGCCCGGCCAGCGGTGTGCGCAACTGATGAGAGGCGTCGCCGATGAAGCGCTCCTGGTTGGCGCGCACACGGCGCATGCGCGCCAGCAGGTCGTTGAGGGTTTCGCGCAGCTCGGCCAGTTCACGGGGCATTGCCAGGTCCAGTGGCGCCAGGGTGCGTGGGTCACGGGCGCGGATCGCGCGGCGTAAGCGGGTCAGGGGCATCAGTGCCATGCGAATCCCCAGCAGCAGCACACCGATGGCCAGCATGGCCATGGCGACCAGGCGCAGCATGCTGCCCTGGAACAGCGACTGGGTTAATGCCTCGCGCCCCTCGCGGGTATGCGCGACGCGCACCTCGAATGGCTGACGGTCGCGCCAGCCCTCGAGCTGAGAGTGGCGAACGCCCAGGCGCAGGCCCATGTCATGCCACTGAATATCGGCGAAGCGCATGTTGCCGGGGGTGTCGTCGAGTGCCGGCAGCTCGGCATTGCCGCTGATGAAATTACCGTTGGCATCGTAGAGCGCATAAAAGACGCGCTCCTCGACTTGGGATGCCAGCATCTTCAAGGCCGCGGGCGGCAAGTCCATCCACAGTTGCCCTTGTTGGCGTTTGACTTGCTCGGCGATGGAGAGCGAAGCCGCTTCGAGCAGGCGGTCGAACGCGCGATCGGCGGTATCGCGAGACGCCATGTAGGCCTGGGCCAGGACCAGGCTGCCGAGCAGCAACATGGGCACCATCAGCCAGACCAGCAAGCGGCGGTAGAGACTCGGCAAGGTGGCCGGTTCACTCACTCTCGCCCTCCAACGTCTCGCTCTCCAACACGTATCCCAGACCGCGCACGGTGCGCAGCGTGAGCGGTGACTCCGCCAGGCGCCGTCGTAGCCGGTGTATGTAGACCTCGATGGCATTGTCACCCAGCGTTTCCCCGCTGAAGACGTGCGTGAGCAGGTGGCCCTTTTCCACTGGCTCTCCCGCGTGACGCATCAGGTAGGCCAAGAGACGCTGCTCTCGGGGTGGCAAGTCGAGAGGGGTGCCACTGAGCGTGAAGCGTTGCGCCAGGCCATCGAAGTGCAGCGGACCGACGTGTAACTGAGGGCTGTCGTCGTGTTGGCGTCGGCGCAGCAGGGCGCGGACACGGGCTTCCAGTTCGTCCAGGGCGAAAGGCTTGGCCAGATAGTCATCGGCGCCGAGGTCGAGCCCCGTGACGCGGTCTTCGATGGCGCCCCGCGCGGTGAGGATCAGCACCGGCGTATCGCGGTCATGGCGGCGCATGGCGTCGAGAATTTCCAGGCCACCCCGTCCCGGGAGATTGAGGTCGAGCAAGACGAGTGCATAGCCGTGTCCCGGGGTGGCCAGTCGCGCATGGGCACTGTCGCCTTCCTCGAGCGTCTCGATGCGGTAGCCGGCCAGGGCCAGCGCGTCGTGCAGCGTACCGGCGAGCAGGGCGTCGTCCTCGACGAGCAGCAAGGTAGGTGTGATGTCGGGCGTCATAGTGGGTAATCCTGCAGTTCGTGCCGATGCAGCTGCGCCACGGCATCTTGCAACGCGCGACGTGCCTCGCGCGCGGGCAAGCGCCCCTTGGGACCGGAAAGGCTCAACCAGTAAGCGGTGCCGGGCAGCGCCTGACACAGCATGCGCCCACCGGGGATCGTCAAGGAAGGGACGTCGCCTTGTCGCTGCCAGCGTTGGCCAGGGCGCAGCGTGTGACGCAGGTCGGTGTCTGGTAGCGCGCTCAGGCGGCACTCGACGTCGTCCCCGGCGAGCGCCAGCAGTGAGGCGGTTTCGCCGGTTTGCCGACACAAGGCATCGAGCGTAGGCATGACCAGATCGGCGAGCTGACGCGAGGGGGCATGACGCCTGGCCAGGCGAGCCGGCGTCGTGCCCAGGCGATAGCGTCCGCGCCCGTCGCGTTGTATGTAGTCGTAGCGCTCCAGGGACCCGAGCAAGCGCAACAAGGTGCTCTTGTAGAGGGCCGTCGCGTCGGCCAGCTCGGCCAAGGATAGACTGTCGCGCGGTGTGTCGAAGGCTTCCATGACCGTCAGCGCGCGCTCGACGGCTTCCACCCGATCCTGCGCCATGGCGGGACTCTCCAGCGATCCGTGCCGCCTCCATGGCGGCATTCAACTTTAGTCGCGAACGGCGTCATTGGCGTTGACGCTCGTTCTCGACATGCCTAGTTTTCCGCTCAAGGGAACGTTGTTCTGCCTTACAGAACTGTAAGGTAAGTGTCAGGTTGCCCGCAACCCATTTCAATCTCGTGCAAGGGAGATAACAACAATGGCTTTAAAGACGCCACTCAAACTCGTCATGGCCGCTGCGCTGACACTGGGCGCCAGTTCCGCCATGGCTTTCGAGCCGGAAGGTAAGGTCGAGTGCATCGCACCCTCCGATCCCGGCGGCGGCTGGGACTTCACATGCCGTAGCGTGGGTAATGTGATGGAAGAGCTCGACCTGGTGCCGGGTAGCGTGCAGACCCTCAACATGGCTGGCGCTGGCGGCGGTGTCGCTTACGCGCACACGGTCAGCAAGCGTGCCGGCGACGACCAGTTGCTGGTTGCGGCGTCCACGGCGACCACTACACGGTTGGCGCAAGGGCAGTTTCAGGGCCTGGATGCCGACATGGTTAATTGGGTCGGTGCGCTGGGTGCCGACTACGGCGTCATCGCTGTCTCCAAGGATTCGCCCTACCAGAACCTCAACGAGCTGATGGATGCCCTCCAGGAAGACCCGCGCTCGGTGAAGTTCGCCGGTGGTAGCGCCAAGGGTGGCTGGGATCACCTCAAGGTGTTGATCGCGGCGCAGGCGGCGGATGTCGATAATCTGCCCCGGATTCCGTATCTGTCCTACAACAATGGTGGCGAGGCCATGACCCAGGTGGTCGGCGGTCATGTCGATGCCTTCACGGGCGACATCACCGAAGCCCAGGGCTTCATGGAATCCGGTGATTTGCGCGTGTTGGCCGTGCTCTCCGACGAACGCCTGCCCGGTGAATTCAGTGATATTCCCACTGCCAAGGAGCAGGGCATCGACGCCGTGGGGCCCAACTGGCGCGGGTTCTACATGCCGGCGGATGTTTCCGACGAGGCCAAGCAGTACTGGATCGATGCCGTCGATGAGCTCTACGCCAGCGACGAATGGAAGAAGGTCATGAAGAGCAATGGCCTAATGCCGTTCCACGTCAGCGGTGCCGAGTTCGAGGAATTCGTCCATCAGCAGATTAAGGACATCCAGTCGCTCTCCAAGGAAATCGGGCTGATCAAGCAATGACCCAACGCAACGACCGTATTTGCGGTGTGCTGCTGCTCGTCCTGGCCGTCGCGTACGGCTGGGGCGCCACGCAGTTTCCGGAACCGTTCGGTGGGGCCGAGTCGGTCGGCCCCGATACCTTTCCCAAGGTGCTCGCGGTAGTGCTGGCACTGTCCAGTCTCTATCTGATCGTCAAGCCGGATCCGGACAACGCCTGGCCCACGGGCCGTATCGTGCTGGAACTGGTCATCGCCGTGGCCGTGCTGGTCGCCTATACATTGCTGCTCCAGCCGCTCGGCTTCATTCTCGCGACGCTGCTGGCGGTGGGCACGTTGTGCTGGCGCATGGGCGCTCCCCCTATGCGTGCCTATGTTACCGGCGCGATCGCCGGCGTGGTGGTCTATCTGTTGTTCACCTATGCCCTCAATCTGGCCTTGCCATTGGGTGTGCTTAGCGTCCTGGAGGGAAGCTGATGGAAACCCTGGGCTATCTGATCGACGGGTTCGGCGTCGCCTTGGCGCCGCACAACCTGATGTTCGCCTTGATCGGGGCCTTCCTGGGGACCCTGATCGGGGCCTTGCCGGGGCTGGGGCCCGCCAACGGCGTCGCCATCTTGATTCCGCTGGCCTTCACGCTGGGCCTGCCGCCGGAAACCGCGCTGATCATGCTGACGTCGGTCTATGCCGGTGCCATGTACGGGGGGCGTATCTCTTCGATACTGCTCAACATCCCCGGCGACGAACCGGCCATGATGACCTGTCTTGACGGCTATCCGATGGCCCAGAAGGGCAAGGCCGCCGAGGCATTGGCGATCTCGGCGATCGCTTCTTTCATGGGCAGTCTCATCGCCACGATCGGGCTCATCCTGCTGGCGCCACTGTTGGCCAAGTTCGCGTTGACCTTCGGCCCGGCCGAGTATTTCGCGCTATTCGTGCTGGCCTTCGCCACCCTGGGTGGCATCACCGGCAAGAACCCGATCAAGACGGTGTTGGCCGCGGCCCTGGGCTTGATGATCGCCACGGTAGGCATCGATTCGACCGGCACGCAGCGCTACACCTTCGGCGTACTGGAACTCTATGAAGGGATTGACTTCATCATCGCCATCGTCGGCCTGTTCGCGATTTCCGAGCTGCTTTTCTTCATCGAGAGTCGCGCCGGTGATGGCAAGGGGCCGATGAAGGTCAACAAGCTCACGCTGTCCTTCAAGGAAGTTCGCGAGATCATGCCGTCCAGTATCCGTGGCGGTGTCCTCGGCTTCATCGCGGGTGTCCTGCCGGGCGCGGGCGCCTCGCTGGGCAGCTTCATCGGTTATACCCTCGAAAAGAAGGTAGTGGGCAAGAAAGGCTACTTTGGTGAAGGTGACCCGCGTGGTGTTGCCGGCCCCGAGGCCGGTAACAACGGGGCCTCGAGTGGTGCGCTGGTGCCCATGCTGACGCTTGGTGTGCCGGGCAGCGGCACGACCGCTGTGCTGCTGGCGCTGTTGATCTCGATGAACATCACCCCCGGGCCGCTGATGTTCACCCAGAACGCCGATATCGTCTGGGGTGTGATCGCGGCGCTGTTGATCGGCAACTTCCTGTTGCTGCTGCTCAACATCCCGCTGGTGGGGATCTTCGTCAGGTTGCTCTCGGTACCGCCCAAGTACCTGCTGCCGATCGTCACTATGGTGGCCTTCGTGGGCATCTACTCGATCAGCAACTCCGCGTTCGATCTGTACTTCATGGTGGCTTTCGGCGTGTTCGGCTACTTCCTGCGCAAGCTGGAAATTCCCATGGTGCCGATCATACTCGGGTTGTTGCTGGGCCCGGAGATGGAGAAGAACCTGCGACATGCCTTGGACATCGCCGATGGCGACTGGACCGTGCTATGGAGCAGTGGCCTGGCAATCGGCCTGTGGGTCGTGGCCTTCGTCGGCCTGGTGTTGCCGTATATCGTCGGCCCGATTCTGCGTCGGCGGATGAATGCTGCGCGGCAAAGCGCCGAGTAAGTAGTACCCTGCTCGCATGACACGCGAGCACGATGTCAGCCGCCCCGGATGGTTCTACCTTCCGGGGCGGTTGTCGTTGGAGGAATCAAGACGGCGATGAAAGGGCTTGCAGTTCCGCGGCGGGGACGCGATCGCCTCCCCAACTGCGGTGCACATAGCCGATCACACGATCGAGCTCGGCCTGGGGGATAGTAGCCAGTTCGCCGTGTTCCAGTGGATCGTAATGGAAGATGTAAAGCCGCGAGGCGAACTGTTCGAAAGGCAGCGAGGCTTCGCCGAAGCGTTCGCCGCAACCGGCGGTGCTGACTTTGACGTCGTCGCCCCAGTCTTGGCCGCTGTCGTTGTTAGGGTTGAAGAAGTAGGCGCGCATTACGTCCTGAGGGTCCAGGTTGACGCGTAGCAGGGTGATGGCGTGCCAGCCGATAAAGCGTGCCGCGCTGTCGGTCACCGCGATGCCGGCGGGCTGCGGATGGATCAACGGTTGATTGCCGTTGTAATACGGATGGTAGCTGGCATAGAAGTGACGCAGAAAAACGTCGAGTTCATGGAGTTGGCCGGTTTCCACGTCGACGTTGATGTGAAAGCCGCGGCCGGCCCACCAGCCATGGAATTCCGGATTGACCCAGCGATGGGGGTCTCCCTCGCGGCCGATGCAGCGCCGGCCCATCTCGGCATAGATACGGTCGAGATGCGGGACCACGATCAGTGATAGCGGGTCCAGATCCAGCGGCAGGGCCGTGGCCACGCCGGACAGGCTGGCCATCGACGACAGCGGCATACCTTCGAAATGCATGATGATCTCGTCGTCGCGGGCTGCCCAGGCGACCATCTGCAGCAGATAGTCGGGGTCGTTATAGGCCCACATCGACAGCGCACGCGCCGATTGGCAGGTCGGGTTGTTGCCCTGGCCGACGCCCAGCGGCAGGCCGAGCATGCACAGTACCCCCTCCAGCAGGCGGGCGCGTGGTGGCACGGCATCGCCATAGGCCATGCGAATGCGCTCCTGCGACCAGGCCGAGATCGGCAGGCCGATCTGGCGCCATAGGGCGGGCGCGACCGGTTGCTGATAGAGAATGCCGCGCTCGAGCATTAGCGCTAGCCCGTACACCGCCTGGGGCGTTGCGGGAAAGACACTTTCCTCGATGAGCGCCTGGACCAATTGGCGGTAGCAGAGTAGGCAGTCGCGTCCGGTGGCCGACAGTCCCAACGCCTCGGCCAGCAGATGATCGCCCTGGTCGAGTAGATGGCGCAGCAACACGGCATGGTAGGCCGAGACCAGCCCGGTATCGTGCATGGCGCGAGCGAAGCCGGTGGCTTCGTATTGGAGTGCGCCGCTGTCCATCGCCTGCAAGCGCTCGAGATAGACCTCGACACCGGGGTCCTCACGAGATGCCTGGGTCGCCCCGAACAGGCTGCTGACCAGACGGTCGGCGCCTTGGCCGCTGGCGCCCAAGTCGATGTCGGGATCGGCCTGACAGATTGCGATCTGAGTGATCATGCGTTTGATCGCATCGACCTGAATGGGGCGCTGTTGAAGGATGCGCCAGATCTCGTCGATCAGCTGGTCGATCACATGTTCGTAGCCGATAGTCTCGGCCAGATGCACGAACAGGCTGCGAGTCAGCTGTGCCAGGCGGCCCTGGGTCTCGCGTTCGGCCTCGCTGGGTGCGCTGAACAGGAGATCGAGATTGATCGCCAGTACCTGGGTGAGATAGTGGTGCGCCTGCTCGGCGGAGATCAACGTATGCGCGTAGCGCCCCATGGCCACTGCCAGTAAGCGCAATTCGCTGAGCGCCTCGAGCACCACGGTGTCGCTCTCGGGGCTCTTAAGCGAATGCACGGTCAGCGACGGCACCAGGATCTGCGGCTGGGCCCAGTCGGAGCCGTCGAAGATGCCGGCGGCTTCGATCGATTGGGTCCGCCTCTCGATAGCGGCGCAGCCGCCGGGTTGCAGCATCACCTTGCGGGCGCCGTCAAAGACCCGACGCAGTTTGCCGGGCTTGGCGAAATCGCGCGCATTGGCGAGGATCTCGACCGCTTCGTCGAGTTTCGCCAGCGCGGCGTCCAGCTTGGCGTTATCCGGTGTTTGTTCGTCGTGGCTCGTCACAAGGGCTCCTTTTGCCCAGGAGTACAGGCGCGATTATACATAGAAGTCGAGATCTTCCTGGTGCTTGAGCAGATCGCGCATGGTGTGCGGATCGTCGCCAAAGAAGTACAAAAGCCCCCAGTGCGTGCCGAAGGCCGTCCGCTTGGTGACGGTTTCCTCGAGCGGCGAGGTCAATTCATGAGACTCGAAGTAGGGGTGGTCCTCGGTTTCCTCGGGCATCTCCAGGCGGCTTACCACACGGCGGCGCGGATAGACGCCGAAACAGCCGGCGACGCCCTTGGCATCGACCACTTCACGGGGGAAGAAGTCGGTGATCTCCTGCTCGGTGGTCTTGGGGTCGAAGGACAGGATCAGGCCCTGATAGGCATTGAAGCCGTAGGCCCGCTCGAGCAACTCGAAGACCTTGAAGCCGGGCGGGCGGTAGGCAACCTCGCCGAAGTACATTTCGCCGTCGCTGGTGACGAAGTATTCCGGATGCACGAAGCCGAAATCGATGTCGAAGGTCTTGATCAGCTTCTCGATCTGGCGGGTGATCGACTCGCGGTATCTCTCGAGTTCTGGCGTCGCCGGGACGAACACCGAATACCCCAGGGTCACGTATTCGGAGATGTTGAGAAAGCGGATCTTGCCGTTGTGGATCCACGCCTCGACGGCGAATTCCCAGCCATCGAGGTGCGATTCCATCAGCACCGGGAATTCTTCCTCGGGGATGGTATCGACCTCGTCCGGCGTGCGGATCACGCGGTGGCCGAGGCAGCCCGCCTTGTCGAAGGCCTTGAGGTGAATCGGATCGTTGGGATCGCCGTCTAGCTTGAGCAGGGTCTGGTTGACGCGCTTGAGGAAGCGGATGACGTCTTCCTTGTCGTGGGCTTCCTCGAAGATGCCCACACGGATGCCGCCCAACTGCGCGCGCCGCTTCATCAGCGCCTTGTCGCGCAATAGCAATGCCTGGCCATAGAGGCGTGGGTTGTCGAGCAATACCGAGTTGATTGCCCCGGCCCACTCCACGGTTTCCTCGTACAGCGGAATGGCGACGTCGACGCCCATCTCTTGAAGCGTCTCGGCGATTTCCATCGAGCGGTCGTTGAGGCGCTCGAAGTTCCAGGGCACGTAGGGAATATCGTGCTCCTTGCAGTACTCCTCGGCCCAATCGGGGGCCACGACGACATAGCGTCGATCGAAGTTCTCGGCGGCTTCGACGGCATTCAGGCTCCAGCCCAGTAGCGCGATATGTCCCTTGTCGGGGGATTTTTCCATGCTCATGCTCCTTGAGTGCGGGAAAGGGCCGTGTCTTTCTAGCCTAGCCTATAATGCATAGCAGGCGTTGAACTGTTTGATGCCTTGCCGACCGGCGAACGCGCTGTTATAGTGCAGCGGCGTTCGAGGCAAGTCATTGAAAGCGCCTGGCGTTTTCCTCATCTTCGAACGTTTCGGTGGCGACCCGTACAAAGCGCTCGTCAACCGGATGCACTGTGGTGGCCCCGTCGGTCCTCCCGCAACGCTAAACCGCGAACCCCGCCAGGCCCGGAAGGGAGCAACGGTAGTGGTGGCTGCGTGTGCCGGGATGTGGCTGGCGGGGCCGCCTCCATTTCGTCCCCCGTATTTCTGTTCGGCCCCGATGTCGACTCGCCCCTCGTCGAAGTTCCCGCTACCCGCTAGAATGGACGCTTTAACGATACTCCCCTCTGTGTCGAGTGCTTAGTGCTGCCAGGTGGGAATCGGCCCGATCTGCAAGGACATCCCGACGGTATGAGTTACCAGGTTCTGGCCCGCAAATGGCGCCCCCGCACGTTTCACGAACTGGTCGGCCAGGAGCATGTTTCGCGTGCGCTGGTCAACGCGCTCGACCAAGGGCGTCTGCATCATGCCTATCTGTTTACCGGCACGCGCGGGGTCGGCAAGACGACGCTGGCGCGGATTCTCGCCAAGTGCCTGAACTGCCGGCAGGGCGTGACCTCAGTGCCGTGCGGTGAATGCGAGACGTGTCGTGAGATCGACGAGGGTCGCTTCGTCGACTTGATCGAAGTCGACGCCGCTTCGCGTACAAAGGTCGAAGATACCCGCGAGCTGCTCGATAACGTGCAGTACGCGCCGACCCAAGGCCGCTACAAGGTGTACCTCATCGACGAGGTGCACATGCTTTCTACGCACAGCTTCAATGCGCTGCTCAAGACGCTCGAGGAGCCGCCGCCCCACGTCAAGTTTTTGCTGGCGACCACCGACCCGCAGAAGCTTCCGGTCACGGTACTCTCGCGCTGCCTACAGCTCACGCTCAAGAACATGCCGCCGGAGCGCGTGGTCGGGCATCTGACACGTATTCTCGAGGCCGAGTCGGTGGCCTTCGACGAGCAGGCGCTGTGGCTGCTGGGCAAGGCCGCCGAGGGCTCGATGCGCGATGCCTTGAGTCTGACCGATCAGGCCATTGCTTTCGGGCAGGGCGAGGTGCGTCATGCCGATGTCGCGGCCATGCTGGGTACACTCGACCATCGTCACTTGTTGGCATTGGCCGAGGCGCTGGCCGAGGTCGATGCCGCGCGGGTGTTGCAGGAAGTCGCCAGCTTGGCTGAGCAAGGACCGGATTTCGGCGCCATCCTGGACGATCTGGCCGGCGTCTTCCACCGCCTGACCATCGCCCAGATGGTGCCGGATGCACTGGATAATGGACACGGCGATCGAGATACGTTGTTGCCGCTGGCCGCGCGCTTCACGGCCGAAGATGTACAGCTTTATTATCAGATCGCCTTGCAGGGGCGGGGCGACATGGACAGCGCACCGGACCCGCGTACCGCGCTGGAGATGACGCTGCTGCGCATGCTGGCGTTCCGGCCCCAGGGTGTACCCAAGCCGCCGCAGACGCCGTTACCGATTCGCAGTGCGGCGGAAGGCGATACGCCCGCCGCCACGCCGTCGAGCTCTCCCGCGACTGAGTCCGAACCCAGCAAGCCGGCGCCTGCCGCCGCGCCTTCGCCTAGCGAGTCTTCGCGCCCCGAAACCCAGGCGCCCGTAGCGGATGATGGCAGTGAAGATGTAGCGCACGCGTTACCTGAAACCGAATCGCCTGAGACCGAGGTGGCTGAAGTCGAGGCGACCTCGGCAGTGGAAGAGATGCCGCCTCCCGTGGCTGATGCGCCGCCCTGGGCGCTCGACGAGGCCCCGGCGCCTGCCGCCTCCGAGCCACCTGCGGCCGCGCCGGAGCCCCCGGCGATGGATGTCGCTGCAGAGCCGGTTGAGCCTGATCCCGAGCCTACGACGCTGGCCCCCGTCGCCGCCATGCCCGATGCGGGCGCTTTCGACCACGCGCGTTGGCTGGCGAGTTTCGAATCGCTGGCGCTGGGTGGGCTGACGCGCAACCTGGCGGCGCACTGCATCGTCGAGCACGACGATGGCGAAACGCTGGCGCTGCGGCTGGATCCTTCGCAGGGAGCGATGCTGGCCGATGTGCATGTCGAGCGTCTCACCAAGGCCTTGGCCGATCAGGGCATCGAGCGGCGCTTGAATGTCACGGTCGAGGCCCTGCCCGAGGACTTGGACACGCCGCGCTCGCAAAGCGAACGGCTGGCGCGAGAGCGTCATGCCCAAGCGGTTGAAGCGTTGCGCCGCGACCCGCATATTCAGATGCTAGAACACGATTTCGGCGCCCACTTGCTGGAACGCAGTGTGACGCCGACCGACGGCGCCGCTTCCGGTGCGTAGCGCCGTCGCTGACTTTTCGAACCCCGTGAGGATACGACCATGATGAAGGGCGGAATGGGCAACATGATGAAACAGGCCCAGGAAATGCAGGAAAAGATGCAGAAGGTCCAGGAGGAAATCGCCGAGACCGAAGTCACGGGCGAGGCCGGGGCCGGCATGATCAAGGTCACCATGAACGGTCGTCACGACGTGAGTAGCGTGAATATCGACCCCTCGGTGATGGAAGAAGACAAGGAATTGCTCGAGGACTTGCTGGCCGCCGCCGTCAACGACGCGGTGCGCAAGGTCGAGACGACATCCAAGGAGCGTATGGAAGAAGTCACCGCGGGGATGAACCTGCCGGCGGACTTCAAGATGCCGTTCTAAGCGATGGCGTTTTCTCCCCTCGTCGATCAACTGCTGGAGACGCTGCGCGTGTTGCCGGGCGTGGGCCCGAAGACCGCGCAGCGTATGGCTCTGCATCTGCTGGAGCGAGACCGCGATGGCGGCCGTCGGCTTGTCGCCTCATTGGGCGAGGCACTGGAGCAGGTAGGCTATTGTCAGCGTTGCCGCACGCTGACAGAGACGCCGCTATGCACCATTTGCGAGGATGCACGGCGCGATGAAGGGTTGCTGTGCGTGGTCGAATCGCCGGCTGACATGCTGGCGATCGAGCAGGCCGGCGGCTATCGCGGCCACTATTTCGTGCTCCACGGCCATTTGTCGCCACTGGATGGCATCGGCCCCGAAGACATTGGGCTCGATCAGCTCGATGAACGGCTCGCGAACGGCGCCATCGAGGAATTGATTCTGGCCACCAACCCCACCGTGGAAGGCGAAGCCACCGCGCACTACATCGCTGAGCAATTGCGTGGCACTGGCGTGCGTCTGTCACGCCTGGCGTACGGTGTGCCCATGGGCGGCGAGCTGGAATACGTGGATGGCGGGACACTGAGTCGCGCTTTCAATGGCCGTCTGCCGTTCGCGCAAGAATCAAGCTGACCCTCATTATCGTCAACAAGGATACGGGATGCCCCCGAGTTTCGAGATTCGCTGGGTGGAAACGCCCACCGCGCTGGCCGAGGCGTGCGAGACGCTGGCCGACGCCGATTGGCTAGCGGTGGACACAGAATTTCACCGCGAGTCGACGTTCTTTCCCATCGCGGCCTTGGTGCAGCTCTATGCCGGCGGCGATGAGGCCTTCCTGATCGATCCGCAAGTCGTGGCGGCCGATAGCGCTCTGCAGGCGCTGCTAGGCCCGCATGGGCCGCTCAAGTTGCTGCATGCCAGCGGCGAAGACCTGGAGGTGTTGGAGAGCTGGGCGGATGTTGCCGTCGCGCCGATCGTCGATACGCAGGTGGCGCAGAGCCTGCTGAGCACCCAGGCGTCGCTAGGCTATCAACGGCTGGTCGAGCAGTGGACCGGCGATGTGTTGCCCAAGGAGGAAACGCGCTCGGATTGGCTGCAGCGTCCGTTGTCCGAATCACAGCTACGATACGCTGCGCTGGACGTGGTCTATCTGCCGCTTGTCTGGCAGGCGCAGCGCGACACGTTGGTGCAGCAGGGGCGCCTGGCCTGGCTGGAAGAGGAGTGCGCGCGGTTGTGCGAGGCTAATCGTCGTAACCGCGATGCCGATGAACAGTGGTATCGTCGTCATCGCCAGCTGTGGCGGCTCGAACCGCGTCAGCTGGCGCTTTATCAGGCGCTCACGCGTTGGCGAGAAGGCGAGGTGCGACGCCGCGATCTGCCACGGGGCTGGCTGGCGAGCGACAAGGTCCTGTTCGCGATCGCTGTGGAGATGCCGCACAACCGCCATCAGCTCTCGACTATCGAAGGCGTCAGGCCCAAGCTGATCAAGCATGACGGTGATGCTTTGCTGGCGATGGTGCAGGCGGCCGTGCACCTCGATGACGAGGCACTGCCGGCACCGCTGCCGCCACCGCATTCATCGGCGTTCAAGACGCGGCTCAAGGCGCTCAAGACCGTCGTCAACCGCGAGGCCGAACGCTTGGACATCGCCCCCGAGGTGCTGGCCAACCGCCGCGATCTTGAAGCCCTGGTGATGGCGGATCTGGACGGTGTGCCGCTGTCGCTGCCCCAGGGCTGGCGTGGCACCTTGCTTGCCGAGGCGTTCACCCAGGCACTGGCCGATCACTGAGAGGCGAAGACGATGTCCAAACGACTCTGTGAAATCTTCAAGAGCCCGCGACGCGATGAGATGTATCTGTATGTGGATCGCGTGCGAGGGCTGGCGGATGTGCCGGAGGCGCTGCTCGAGCGTTTCGGCACGCCGGTGTCGGTAGCCGTGCTGATGCTCAGTGACGACAAGTCGCTGGCGCGGGCCAAGGCGAGCGACGTGCTGGCCGCCATCGCGTCGCAAGGCTTCTACCTGCAGATGCCGCCGGCGCGAGAGGACTACCTGTTGGATTTATACAAGGCGCCTACCGAGGCACGGTACTGACGACCATGCGTGAACGTTTCTGGGAACGCTATACCCTCGATGAGCTCGACGATGAAGAGTGGGAAGCCCTCTGCGACGGTTGCGGCTTGTGCTGCCTGCTCAAGCTCGAAGACGACGAGAGCGGCGATATCGCCACGCTCAACGTCGCCTGCCAGCTGCTGGATATCGATTCCTGCCGTTGCAGTGATTACGAGAACCGCTTCGAGCACGTGCCGGGATGTACCAAGCTGACCCGCGACAACCTGGCGACGTTTAGCTGGCTGCCGCCGTCGTGTGCCTATCGTCGGTTGGCCGAGGGGCGCAAGCTCGCGGCCTGGCATCCGCTGATTGCGGGCGATGCACGGCGGATGCATCGCAAGCAGAAGAGCGTGCGTCACTTCGCGGTGAGCGAGTGCGAGGTGGCCGACGAGGCGCTCGAGGATCACATCATCGACATCATTCCCTGCCAATGACGTTTTCGACGGCGTGGCGCGGAGACTGATATGAAGGCCCCGATACGGGGCCTTCATCGTTATGGGGCGTCAGCCCGGGGGATCAGCGGGCGTCTCGTTATCGGCCAAGCCCAGTGCCCACAGCAGGAAGGCATCCTGACGGGCGTTATCGTGCCAGGCCTTGAAGCGTCCCGAGGCGCCGCCATGTCCGGCCGCCATGTCAGTGCGCAGGAGGATGGGGCGGCCACCCGCCGGGCGGCGCTGGTCGGCGGGGAGCTGGGCGGCGAGCTCGGTCAAACGGGCATACAGCTTGGCCGGCTCCCAATAGGGAACGCGTGAGTCGTGCCAGCTGCCTTGCAGGAACAGCGTGGGGTAGGGTTGCGCGACGAGGTTATCGAGGGGGGAATAGTCGCGAATGCGGCGTTTCGCTTCCGGTTCATTGGGGTTGCCCCATTCGCTGTATTCCGCGGTCGTCAACGGCAGGTCGGGATTCTCCATGGTGCGCAGCACATCGACGAATGGCACGTCGAGTACGGCGGCACAGAACGCATCCGGCTCGAGATTGAGGCTGGCGCCTACCAGCAGCCCACCGGCGCTGGCGCCATAGGCGGCGATGCGCTTGCTATCCGCGATGCCGTGTTCGACCAGGGCATGACGCGCGGCGAGAAAGTCGCGGAAGCTGTTTTCCTTGTGTTCCAGCTTGCCGGCGAGATACCAGGGTTCGCCCCGATCGCCGCCGCCGCGCACATGGGCGACGGCGAACGCTACGCCTCGCGACAGTAATTCGAGCCGTGCCACGGAAAACCACGGATCGAGCACTTCCCCGTAGGCGCCATAGCCATAGAGCAACGTCGGCAGGGGGCCTTGCTCGATAAGATCGCCCCGCACCACGACAGACACCGGAATGCGTTCGCCGTCGTGTGCCTCGGCCCACAGGCGGCGGCACACCAGTTGCTCGGGGGCAAGATCCCCGTGCACGGGCTGGGCCTTGAGCAGGCGGCGCGCATCGGTATCGAGATCGTGCTCGATCCAGCGCGGCGGCAGCGTGAACGATTCTTCGTGTAGACGCAGGCGGCGGGTGTCGAAGTCGGGTGTATCGCCCAGTATCAGGCTGCAAGGTGCTTCGGGCAGCGGCAGACGGCGCTTGATCAGTGTCGCCGTGTCGAGTGTAACCACGCTGAGATGCACCTGGGCTTCGCGATGGTCGCGCTCGGTGATGACGAGTCCCCAGGCAAAGGCATCGACGCCTTCCAGCGTCAGGTGCTCCTGGTGGTCGAGCAGTGGTGTCCAGTCGCCTGGCGTGGACTCGGCCGCGATATCGAGCCGGAAGTGCGGTGCGTCCTGGTTATGCAGGATGTAAAAGTGACCGGGGCGATGCTCGATGCCGTATTCGACGCCTTTGACGCGTTCGCGTACGCAGCGGGGCGGCGTATCGGGCGTTGCCGCCGGAATCAGGTGGCACTCCGACGTGTCTTTGGAGGCGCTTTCCAGTAACAGCCAGGCGCGTGAACGGGTCTTGCCTACCCCCACCCAGAACTCGCTATCCGCTTCACGGAACAGGCATGCGCTTTCCCCGTTAACGATATCCAGCCGCCAGATACTGTCCGGGCGCTGCGTGTCGTCGTAACGCGTGAACAGCAAGCTGCGGTTGTCTTCGGCGCAACATAGCTCGGGGCCGATGTCGGTCAGCAGGCACCGGGGGGCGCCGTCGGGCAGGACACGCAGGAAGAGATCGAAATTCTCGTCGCCGTTGGTGTCTTCGGTCCATGCCAGCCAGCTTTCATCGGGGGAGATGGCCATGTCGGCGACTTCCATGAAGTCGTGATGCTGGGCGCGGGCCTGGACATCGAGCACGCATTCACGCTGAGATGCGTCGTGGTTGGGGTGACGCCACCATATCGGATAGTCGGCGTCGTGGGCGGTCTCGCTCCAATAAGTATGGTGATCGAGCGGCGTGCGCAGGCCGTCGACGGCCAATTCGCGACGCGCCAAGTGACCGGCGTAGAGCGTCTCGACGAGCGGCTCGAGGGGCTCGAAACAGGCCGTGGACTCTTCGTTGGCCTGCTCGAGGAAGCCCTTCACCTCGGGATCGTCGCGATTCTCCAGCCAATGCCAGTGAGGATCGTCCTTGCGTTTGAAGCGTGCGACCGGCGAGAGTTGGGTCGCGTCGTGAAGCGCAGGGATGTGCGGCTGTGCTTTCATGTGCAGCGGTGTACCATGTCGAAGAAAGGTCGAACGCGAGAGGACGCGATGCTGATTTCCGATTCCTTGCCACAGTTGTGGCTGAGTTACTTTGTATTATCGCTGCTGGTGCTGGTCACCGGCTACCTCGGGGTGCGCTTTTTACCGAAGCTACCGCGTTGGGTCGTGACCGGTGCGGTCGCGGGGATGTTATGGGCGGTGGCGCCGTTTACCTCGCCCTTGTTGGAAGACGGTGAACATTATTCCGGCCTCGCGCCGGCCATCGTCGTCGCTGCGGTGGGCGTCTTGCAGGGCGATGGAGGCCAGATTGCCGTGGCCACGCCGCTGTTGTTAGTCGGCATGGCGATAGGCGGCGTGCTGGGGGCGCTGATGTGGATATGGCGCCAGCGTCGCAATAGCGGTGATGATAACGACGCACCACGTGGTGGTGGCAAGCAGCGTAAGTCGCCTAACGGAAATGCGGGGAACGACGACGCTCGGCGTCGCGAGCCGGTGCTCAACTGACATTCTCTGATATCTGCATTACAAAAGAAGGAAGGGGCATGCGAGCGCTTTTCGCGTTGCTGTTGTTGTGCGTTGGCGGGGGGCTCTCGCCCCTCGTTTGGGCACAGGACTCTGCCGTATCCCAGACGCCGGATGTGCGCATGATTTTCGACGTCTCGGGGAGCATGAAAGCCAACGATCCCGGCAACCTGAGGGCCTCGGCCCTGCAATTGGCGGCGACCTTGTTGCCCTCGCAGTCGCGTGGTTCGGTGTGGACGTTCGGCTCAAAGGTGCGCAACCCCTTGCCCGACGGCAAGGTCGACGCCCAATGGCGGCGGCGTGCTCGCTCGCTGGCCCCGCAACTGGTCGACTATCAGCAATTCACGGATATCGAAGGGGTATTGCGTGATGCCACCGACGCTTCGGGAGGCAAACGCCATGTGGTGCTGTTGACCGATGGCATGGTCGATCTGCCGGGGAGTGGCGAGGAAAAGCGCACCCGCGATACGGCGTCGCGCGAGACATTGCTGACCTCGCTGGCGCCTGAGCTTGCCTCGCGCGATGTGGTGGTGCATACCATCGCACTATCGCATAACGTGGATCGCGAGCTGCTCGAGCGAATATCCCAGACCACAGGGGGCTTGGCGGCGGTGGCCGAAACGCCCGCAGCGTTGCTACGGGCGTTTCTCGATGTGCTAGAGCGTATCGTGCCCAGCGATCAGTTGCCGCTTGAAAAGGGCAGCTTCGACGTCGATGACGAGGTCGAGGGCTTCAATGCGCTGCTGTTTCACGACGAGGACGCGCCCGAGATTACCCTGGTGGGCCCCGACGGGGAGCGTTACACGCGTGATGATCATCCCGATGACATGTTCTGGCAGAGCAACCCACGTTATGACCTGATTCGTGTGCCCGAGCCGCAGGAGGGCGAGTGGCATATCGAAGGGCCAGTGGGACGCGATAGCCGTGTGAGCATCGAGTCGCCGCTGCAATTGCGCAGTGACACGCTGCCGCCAACCTTGTATCTGGGCTTCGACGTGCCGCTCGATGCCTGGCTAGCCCGTGAAGGCGAAATTCTCGAGGGGGATACGTTGCCGGACGACGTGCGTCTTCGGGGGGAATTGCGCGGGCTCGATGACGAAACGTTGGCCTCGACGTCCTTGAAGGCCGGCGACGATGGGCATTTCACGGGGACGCTGTCGGCACCCGAGGAGGCAGGCAATGCCCGCTTGGTGCTCAACGCCGATAGCGGCTCATGGCAGCGCGAGCGCGTGCAGGGCGTCAATGTCGTCACCCCCGTAACCGCGACGCTTAACGACGATGCCACGCAGGTTACGCTGGAAGCGCAGCATCCGCGTTTGAACGTCGACAACACGCAGATCTCGGTGAATCTGTTGGGCGAAACGCTCGACGTGGTGCCTGATGGCGAGCGGACATGGCAGGTCGCGCTGCCGGAGATCGATCCCGAGCAATCGGTGCCGCTGGATCTCGATGTGTCGGTGACGCTTGATGAGCGCACCTGGTCCATCGCCTTGCCCGCGCTACGACTCAATCCCGAGGCCCGTATCGGTGTCTCCGGGGCCGATGTCGATGGCGATGGACCGCGGGCCGAAGCGTTGCCGGACGACGATAATGCCGCTACCCAAGCGGAGGAAAGTGGCGCGCGCGAAGAGGGCAACTTGACCGCCCTGGCCGGCGCGCTATGGGGCAAGGCCGGCGACGAGTGGCAGGCGCTGCGACCGCATGTCGAACCCTACGCCAAGCGTCCCACGACGTGGGCGGTGTTCGCCGCGCTGTTATTGGCGTTGGTGCTCTTGTGGAGGCTGCGTCAGCGCTCCAGACGGCGCCGCCATCGACGCCGGCGCGAACCGCAGGTATAGGTCACCGTCAGCAGATCCCAGAGCCCCGGCAGGATTGCCGGGGCTTTTTTGTCTCCCGAGCCTCGTGAAGATGTGTCGGCGGCCGATATTGAACGTTAGTTTCAATCGTCTGTTTTAATTCATGCTGACCTGTTATAACGGAAACGACACCGTCCATGATGTTGTCCGATGGATGTCGAACAATGTTTCATCACGCACGTCGAACTGGCTGGTGTAGTGGCTGGTGTCGCGCTATCTTGCGGAAAGCCTGTGTTTTTTCAGCATGATCCAGGCTTGAGATTCAATAATAAATGTCGGCGCCATTAAGTCGATTCGGTCAGCGGAGATATAAGATGAGCCACGCCACCTCGCCGGTCGTTTCCGGTCCGCCTCTCGAAGGAATGGAGAATTTCGCCTCGGTCAACGAGGTGTTCGCCCATACCTGCGGACGTTTCGCCGACAAGCCGGCATTCACCTGTATGGGGCAAACGCTGAGCTATGCGGAGCTCGAACGCCTCTCGCGGGATTTCGCTGGCTGGCTCAGCGAGGAAACCGATCTCGTGCCAGGGGACCGCATCGCCATCCAGTTGCCCAATGTGCTGCAATTTCCCGTGGCGATCTTCGGCGCCATACGCGCCGGGCTGGTGGTGGTCAATACCAATCCGCTGTATACCGAGCGCGAGATGGCGCATCAATTTCAGGATGCCGACGTCAAGGCGATCCTGATTCTCGCCAACATGGCCGACAAGCTCGAGCGAATACTGCCGCGCACGGCGATTCGTCATGTGTTGGTGACCGAGCTCGGCGACATGCATGACTTTCCCAAGCGCACGTTGATCAATGCCGTGGTCAAGCACGTCAAGAAGATGGTGCCGCGCTACACATTGCCGGAGGCGACACGTTTTCGCGACGCCCTGACGCGTGGGCGAGGGCAGTCGAGTGAGGCAGCCATATGTCAGGCCGATGACGTGGCCGTGTTGCAGTACACCGGCGGTACCACCGGCGTGGCCAAGGGCAGCATGCTCACGCATCGCAACCTGATCGCCAACATGCTGCAAACGCGCCAGATGATCGCCGGACTGATCGAGGAAGGGCGCGAGACGATCATCGCGCCCTTGCCCGTCTATCATATCTACACCTTCACGGTGAATTGCCTGTTCACCATGGTCACCGGCAATCACACTGTGCTGATTCCCAATCCGCGTGATATCGATGGCTTCATCAAGACGTTGCGTAAGACCGATTACACCGGTTTCGTGGGGCTCAATACGTTGTTCAACGCGCTGTGTCAGCGCGAGGACTTTAGAGCCCTGGATTTCTCGCGTCTCAAGCTGACCATTTCCGGTGGTATGGCGCTGACCAAGGCCGCCGCGAAACGTTGGGAAGAGGTCACGGGCTGCGCGATCCTGGAAGGTTATGGCATGACCGAGACCTCGCCCATCGTATGCGTCAATCCGCCGGACGGTATTCAACTGGGCACCATCGGCAAGCCGGTGCCCGGGACCTCGATCAAGGTGGTCGGCCCCGAAGGCGAAGAAGTTGCGCGGGGCGAGCCCGGCGAGTTGTGTGTCCAGGGGCCGCAGGTGATGAAGGGCTATTGGAATCGTCCCGAGGATACTGCCAAGACGCTGGACGCCGAGGGCTGGATTCGCACCGGTGATATCGCCGTGATTCAGGACGACGATTACGTGCGCATCGTCGACCGCAAGAAGGACATGATCATTGTCTCCGGCTTCAACGTCTATCCCAACGAGGTCGAAGACGTGGTCGCCACGCACGAGGATGTGATCGAGGTCGCTGCCATCGGGGTGTCCGACGAGGCCACCGGCGAGGCGATCAAGCTCTTCGTGGTGAGCCGCAACGAGGCGCTGGATGCCGACACGTTGCGCGCCTGGTGCAAGCAGGAGCTCTCTGCCTACAAGGTGCCCAAGCTCATCGAGTTTCGCGATGAGCTGCCCAAGACCAACGTCGGCAAGGTGCTGCGCCGCGAGCTCCGCGACGACCAGGGCGACAAAGAATCGGTGCCGGGTGATGGGGCGACATAGGCGCGAGGTCGGCCTTGGCGTTACAATTGACGGCTCGCCTTCCCGTGGAGGCGAGCCGTTTTGCTGATTTCATGAGGCGCCCTTGAGCACGACACCGACGAGCGATTCCCACGATCAATTGGCGCAACTGCGCGCGCAACTCGACGACTGCCTGCTGCGTGATGCTCACGATCAAGGGAGGCGTCTCGACAAGCTGGCAGGACGCGCGCGCGGCGGCAAGCCCATCGACCGTTCGCTGCGCGAGATCGAGACGCGTCTGGCGCGCTCGCGCGAGGCCTTGGCGGCGCGGCGTGCCCAGCCGCTGACGCTGAATTATCCCGAGCATCTGCCCGTGGCCGAGCGGCGCGACGATCTGCTGGCAGCGCTCGACGAGCACCAGATCGTCGTGGTGGCCGGTGAAACCGGCTCGGGCAAGACGACCCAGTTACCCAAGCTGTGCCTCGAGCTGGGACTGGGACGGCGTGGCCTGATCGGCCATACGCAGCCACGGCGTCTGGCGGCGCGAACCGTCGCCACGCGCCTCGCCGAAGAACTGGAAGTACCGCTGGGGTCGCAGGTCGGCTACCAGGTGCGTTTCACCGACCAGACCGATGAGCGCACTCTCGTCAAGCTGATGACCGACGGCATCCTGCTCGCCGAGACGCAGAACGACCCGGACCTGATGCGCTACGAAGCGATCATCATCGACGAGGCCCACGAGCGCAGCCTCAACATCGACTTCCTGCTCGGTTATCTCAAGCGTCTGACCGAACGACGCCCGGATCTCAAGATCATCATTACGTCGGCGACCATTGACGTTGAACGCTTCAGCCAGCACTTCGGGCGTGAAGGAAAACCGGCGCCGGTGGTCGAGGTGTCGGGGCGCACCTACCCGGTGGATGTGTTCTATCGGCCGCTGGTCCGTGATGCCGACGACGAGGAAGACCGCTCCTTGCAGGAAGGGATTCTGCATGCGGTGGAAGAGATCGAGGCCATCGAGCGCGAACGACGCTGGTTCAGCGGCCCGCGTGACGTGCTGATCTTTCTGCCCGGCGAGCGGGAAATCCGCGAGACGGCGGATACCTTGCGGCGTGCCGATCTCCGGGGCACCGAGATCCTGCCGCTCTATGCGCGACTTTCCAATGCCGAGCAGAATCGCGTGTTCCAGTCGCACACCGGGCGTCGCATCGTGCTGGCCACCAACGTCGCTGAAACCTCGCTGACCGTGCCGGGCATCCGCTATGTCATCGATCCTGGCCTGGTGCGCATGAGCCGTTACAGCTACCGCGCCAAGGTCCAGCGCCTGCCCATCGAGCCGGTCAGTCAGGCCAGTGCCGATCAGCGCAAGGGGCGCTGCGGGCGTATCAGCGAGGGCGTGTGTATTCGCCTCTACAGTGAGGAAGATTTCCTGGCGCGGCCGACTTACACCGAACCCGAGATCCAGCGCACCAATCTGGCCTCGGTGATCTTGTCGATGCTGGCGCTCAAGCTCGGCGATATCGAGGCGTTCCCCTTCGTCGACGTGCCGGATTCGCGCTTCGTCAAGGACGGTTATCGTCTGCTCTATGAGCTGGGGGCCGTGGGGGCCGTGGGGGCCGACAATCGCTTGAGCGAGCTGGGGCGGCGTCTGGCACGCTTGCCCATCGACCCACGCCTGGCACGCATGGTGCTGGCCGGCGCCGAGCAGGGCAGCCTGCGCGAAACATTGATCGTGGTCAGCGCGTTGGCCGCCCAAGACCCGCGTGACCGTCCCGCCGACAAGCGCCAGGCCGCCGACCAGCAACATCGCCAATGGCAGGATTCTGAGTCCGACTTCATGGCCTGGCTGAATCTCTGGCATGGCGTCGAACATGCGCGCGAGACCTTGTCCGGCAACCAGCTACGACGTTGGTGCCGTGACAATTATCTGAGTTATCTGCGACTACGCGAGTGGCACGATACCTTCCGCCAGCTCAAGCAACTGACCCGCGACATGGGGCTCGAGTCCTCCAGTGCGGTGCTGCCGCCCAAGGAAGACGCCCCTGCGACGGCGCATCCTCGTGTCGACAGTGAACGCCTGCACAAGGCGTTGCTCTCGGGGTTGCTCTCGCATCTGGGGACGCTGCAGGAAAATCGCGAGTATCTGGGTGCGCGCAATCGCAAGTTCATGATTCATCCCGGCTCGGGGCTGGCCAAGAAGACGCCCAAGTGGGTCATGGCCGGCGAGCTGGTGGAAACCTCGCGACTCTATGCGCGTGACGTGGCGCGCATACAGCCGGCCTGGGTAGAGCCCATGGCCGAGCATCTGATCAAGCGCAGCCATAGCGAGCCGCATTGGGAAATGAAGCGCGGTCAGGTCGTCGCCTTCGAGCAGGTCACGCTGTTCGGCCTGCCCATCGTCACTGGGCGGCGCGTCGACTATGCCAAGGTGGCGCCGGCAGAGGCGCGCGAAATATTCATCCGCCGCGCCCTGGTGGAAGGCGAGTATCGCAGCCAGGCCGATTTCTTCCAGCATAATCGCGCCTTGATCGACGACGTCGAGGAACTCGAGGACCGCGCCCGCAAGCGCGATATTCTGGTCGACGAGGAGACGCTGTTCGCTTTCTACGATGCGCGCTTGCCGGCGGATGTCGCGGGTGCCCGTAGCTTCGAGCGCTGGCGCAAGAAAGCCGAGCGCGAGGCGCCCGATGTGCTCAAGCTCGATCGCGACACGCTGATGGCGCGCGACGCCGAGGAGATCACGCAGGAAGCCTATCCCGATGTGTTGGTACACAATGGCGTGCGTTACCCGCTCAGCTATCATTTTGCACCCAGGCAACCCGACGACGGTGTGACCTTGACGGTGCCGGCGGCGATGCTGTCGCAACTGCCCGAAGGACGCCTCGAATGGCTGGTGCCGGGGCTCTTGCGCGAGAAGTGTATCGCGCTGCTCAAGACGCTGCCCAAGGCGATTCGCCGCCAGGTGGTGCCGATTCCCGACTGGGTGGATGCCGCCCTGGCAACGCTGGTGCCCGATGAGCGCCCGCTGACCGAGGCGCTGGGCGAGTTCCTGCGTCGACGCACCGGCGTGCGCTTGGGGCCCGATGACTGGCATACCGAGGCCCTCGAGGCGCATCTGGTCATGAATCTGCGCGTGGTCGATCATGACGGCAAGGTGCTTGGTGAAGGGCGTGACTTGGGCGTCCTCAAGCAGCGTTTCGATGAGGCGGCAAGTCAAGGCGCGAAGGCCCTGGCGGCGAGTGGGCCGACGGCTGAGGCGCTGGACGAGTTGCCGGCACAGGCGATCCCCGAATCGCGTTCCACACAACAGGCGGGGATTCGCGTCGAGGCCTATCCGGCATTGGTCGATCAGGGCGAGAGTCTGGCTATTGAATCCTTCGATCATCCAGACAAGGCACACGCGGTGCATCGTCATGGGGTCAAGCGCGCAGCGATGCTGCGCCTGCCCGAGCAGGTGCGCTATCTTGCCCGCGAGCTCAAGGGCGTTGACCGCTGTGCGTTGCTGTTCGCCAAGGTGGGGAGTAAGCAACAACTCGTCGACGACCTGATCGAGGCGGTCTTCCTGCAAGTTGTCGCCGTGGATCCGTTGCCGCGTGATCGCCAGGCCCTGGAGGCGCGCATCGAGGTAACGCGGGGCGAACTCGTCGCGCATGCCGAATCCCTGGTTGCGACTCTCCAGAAAGCCCTGGAAGGGCATCTGGAAGTGACCAAGGCGCTCAAGGGCAACCTCAATTTGTCCTTGGCCTTGGTCTACAGTGATTTGAAAGCCCAGATGGGACGTCTGGTGTATCCCGGCTTTATCAGCGACGCCGAGGCCTGGCTCGAGCAGTATCCGCGCTACATGCAAGCAGCGCTGATCCGGCTCGAAAAGGCGCCGCGTGAACGCAACCGTGACCAGGCCGCGATGCAGCAGGTGCATGAATTCGAGGAGCGCCTGCATGCGCGCCTCGAGGCCGATCGGCGCGAGGGACGTCGTGACCCACGTTTCATCGAGTTCGGCTGGTGGATCGAGGAGTTGCGGGTGTCGTTGTTCGCCCAGCAGCTCGGCACCTTGGCGCCGGTCTCGGACAAGCGCCTCGAACGTCGCTGGGCGGAACTGACGGGACGTCAGCAGTGACACCGCGCCCTCTAACGACCACACGACAAGCGCACCCGGGAGCACGCTCATGACGCATGCGGTCATCACCGGAACGGGACTCTACACGCCCCCCAACGTCATCGACAACGCGACGTTGGTGGCTTCGTTCAACGCCTGGGTGGACCTTGAGAACGCGCGCCACCACGAGGCGATTCGAGACGGACATCGCGAGCCACTCGAACATTCGAGCAGCGAGTTCATCGTCAAGGCTTCGGGAATTCATAGCCGCTACGTGGTCGAGGCGGCGGGGATCCTCGACCCCGACCGCATGCGCCCGCAATTGGCACCACGCGCCAATGACGAGCTCAGTGTGCAGGCCGAGATGGGCTTGGAAGCGGCGCGCCAGGCGCTGTCCAATGCCGCCGTCACGCCAGATGACTTGGATATGGTGATCGTCGCGTGCTCCAACCTGCAGCGTGCGTATCCAGCCATCGCCGTGGAGGTGCAGGCGGCATTGGGCGCTGGCGGGTACGCTTTCGACATGAATGTGGCGTGTTCGAGCGCGACTTTCGCCATCGATCTCGCCAACAATGCGATTCGCGCCGGCAGCGCCAAGCGCGTGCTGGTGGTGAGCCCGGAGATCTGCTCGGCGCATCTCAATTTCCGCGATCGCGATAGTCATTTCATCTTCGGCGATGCGTGTACGGCGGTGCTGCTGGAGGCCGATGACGTGGCGCGAGCGGAGGAGCGCTTCGAGGTCATGAGCACGCGCCTGGTGACGCGTTTCTCGAACGCGATTCGCAACAATTTTGGCTTTCTCGACCGGGTGACGGAGCACAGGATCGATGCCGAACCGGCGTTCGTTGCCGATAAGTTATTCGTGCAGGAAGGTCGTCGGGTCTTCAAGGAGGTGTGTCCGCTGGTGGCCGAGTTGATTGGCGCTCACCTCGAGGCGCAGAATGTGGTACCTCATGATCTCAAGCGGTTGTGGCTGCATCAGGCCAATCGTCATATGAATGATCTGATCGCCCGGCGCGTGTTGGGGCGCGACCCCGATGAAAGCGAAGCGCCGGTGATTCTCGACCGCTATGCCAACACCAGTTCTGCCGGTTCGATCATCGCCTTTCATTTGCATCGCGACAATCTGGCCGTGGGGGATGTTGGGGTGGTCTGTTCGTTCGGAGCGGGCTACAGTGCGGGCAATATATTATTGCGGAAGGTGAAGGCTTGATGAAAATGACCAAGTGGCTGGCCGCGGCATGCATGGTGGCGGCGGTAAGCGGCTGCGCGACGCAGGGCCAGACGGACGCCAACCCCGACGATCCCTGGGAGGGGTATAACCGTAAAGTGTTCGCTTTCAACGACACGCTGGATCGCTATGCGTTGAAGCCCGCTGCTCAAGGGTATGACTATGTAACTCCCGAGCCGGTTCAGTCGGGGGTCGGCAATTTCTTCAGCAACCTGGGTGAGATTGGCACCACGGTCAATAGCGTGTTGCAGTGGAAGTGGGCCAACGCCGGGGTGTCGTCCGGGCGTTTCGTGATCAATTCGATCCTGGGGATCGGCGGCATTCTCGACCCAGCCTCGCGCATGGGCCTCGTCGAGCGTGAAGAAGATTTTGGTCAGACGTTGGCCACCTGGGGCGTCGGCGAAGGGCCTTACGTGGTCTTGCCGGTGCTGGGCGGGCGTACGCTGCGCCATACCTCGGGATTACCCGTGGATTGGTATACCGACCCGGTGACCTATGTCGAAGACGATTCGGTGCGCTATGGTTTGCGATTCATCGATCTCATCGATACCCGAGCGGGACTCCTTGACCGCGAGGAGCTGATTAGCGGCGATCGTTACAGCTTCATTCGTGATGCGTATCTCCAGAACCGGCGCTATGAGGTCAACGACGGTGAAACGGGAAAAGATCCCTTCGCCAGCGGTGATTTCGGCGACGATTTCGAATACGACGAAGACGCCTTCGCCGATTGATCCCGAGGCCCCTGCATGGCCAACGCACGTACTCTGATCGGTCTGCTCGACACGCCCGGCGCATCGCGAGATGCGCTGGCTAGCCTCATTGGAAGCGGGCAGTTTGCCGTATTGGCGACGACGTCCGTAGACGCGTTACCCGACGACGTGGCCTTGGTGGTCGCCCATGTGCGAGCGGTCGCAAGGGAAGACTGGGCCACGTTGGCCGCGCGTTGGCCGACCATCGTCATCAGTGAGACACGCCTCGATGGCGACCTGCTGCAGGCCGTGGACGCCGGGTTGGTCGATTATCTGGTCGAGCCGGAATGCCATGGCGATATCTTGCGTCGCTTGATCGCTCGTTCCATCGAGCATCATCGTTTGACCCAGGAGCACGCCCGCGACCGCCAACGCCTGGCCGAGCTCAACGAAAGCCTGGAGACCCACCTGGCCATGTTGCGTCTCGATCAGCAGGCCGGTTGGCAGATCCAGCGCAAGTTGCTGCCAGCCAGCCCGATAACACTGCATGGCGTGAGGGCCGATTACTGGCTAGCACCATCTCTTTATCTGTCGGGCGACTTTCTGGATTTTCAGCGTTGCGATGCACGCTACAGTTTCTTTTATTTCGTCGATGTCTCGGGTCACGGAGCGTCGTCGGCTTTTGTGACCGTGCTGCTCAAGTACCTCAGCAATCGCTGGCTGACACAGTGGCGGCAACAGGCGGCGGAGACCTTCCCTGCGCGCTGCCTGACGGAGCTCAATCGAGAGCTGTTGGAGACGGGGATCGGCAAACATGCCACGGTGTTTGCCGGGGTGCTTGACCACGAGCAACGCTATCTCCACTATTCGCTCGGCGCGCAGATGCCGATGCCCTTTTTGCAAGTGGATCGTGAAGTCAGCGTGCTCGAGGGCGAGGGGCCTCCGGTGGGGTTGTTTCCCCATGTCGAGTTCCCCACCTATGGCTGTACATTGCCGGAACGATTCCGCCTTTGGCTTTGCTCCGATGGCATCTTGGAGTGCTTGGGCGGCGATACTCTCGATCAGCGTCTTGAGGCACTTAAACATAGGATTGCCTCTTGTGCGTCGGTGGACGCGTTGAAAGACGGGCTCGTTCTGGGCGATGAATTGCCTGATGATCTCACCATGATGACTTTGAGTGGATTCGACCATGCATGAAGGGCGTATTCAGGCGGCGTTCGACGCCGGTGTGTTCGTGCTCAAGCTCAGTGGTGACGTGCGTCTGACGTTATGCGCGACGCTCGATCAACAGGCGCAGCGTGTGGCCGAGAGCCCAGGCCTTGTCGCGGTGATGATCGATCTGCGCGAGGCGACGAATGTCGACTCCACGGCGCTGGGCTTTCTGGCCAAAGTGGCGATGGCCGTCCAGGGGCGTCTCGAACAGCCGCCGACCATCGTCGCTGAACATCCCGACGTACGCCGCATGCTCGACGTCATGGGGTTCTCGCGTTACTTCACCTTGCTGGAAGCACCGTTGACCGAGCCGGCGAGTCTCGATGAGTTGCCGCAGGTGAGTGCCGACGAGGATGGCATGCAGCAACGCATCCTCGAGGCACATCGTATCCTCATGCGTATGAGCGACCATAACCGCGACGAGTTCCAGCCGCTGGTCGACCTGCTCGAAGAGCAGAAATCCGACGAGGATTGCTCCAAGGCGCACCACTGAAAGCCCTTCGAATGATGCGCCCGTGCAACGTGGGAGCCTCTTGTCATGGGGTGGCGGCAAGTGCTGGAGGGTGCTCTGCCGCCGATGTGACGTCCTCTTGATGAGCCGACAACATGTCGCCCGCTTGATCGTCAGTGTCCTCAAGCACGAACTCGCTTACCGAGGCATGCAGGCGTGTGGTTTCTTCCCCCAACGTGGTAGCGGCGTGTGTGGCCTGAGTGGCCATGGCGGCATTGCCCTGCGTGAGTTGTTCCAACTGCTCGATCGCCCGGTCGATCTGCTCGATGCCTTGATGCTGTTCTTGGCTGGCGTCGGCAATCTCGCGCATGAGCTGGGCTGTCTGTTCCACGGAAGCGACTAGCTCGCCAATGGTGGTGCCGGTTTCCTTGACGCGCTGACGACCGGCTTCAACGTTGCGTCGAGCGTTGTCGGTGAGCGAGCGGATATCGCGTGCGGCGTCGGCGCTTTGGCTGGCGAGGCGTCTGACTTCGTTGGCGACGACAGAAAAACCTCTGCCATGCTGGCCGGCGCGCGCCGCTTCGACCGACGCATTGAGTGCGAGGAGGTTGGTCTGGAATGCCAGCGAGTCGATCATGGCGACGATATCCTCGACCTGACGCGAGTCAGTATGAATGTTGTCCATCGTCGTGGTGACTTGTGATACGGCTACTTGGCCGCGTTCGGCCGAATGCGAGGCAGTGGCAGCCAAGGTGACGGCGCGCTCGGCATGTTCGGCATTGCGTCCTACTGTGGCGGTCAGTTGTGCCATGCTGGCGGCTGTCTCTTCCAGGGCAGCCGCTTGTCGCTCGGTTCTTGCGGACAAGTCGTGGCTATCTTCGGCGATACGCTGGGTATCACGGTGAATCGTCTGACTGCTGGTGCGAACCTCGCCGACGTTGGCGGCGAGGCGCTGGCGCATGCCATCGAGCGCTTCGAAAAGGCGGCGAACGTCGCGTTGCCCCCGCGTAGTGACAGGGTTGTCCAGGCGCCCTGCGGCAATGCGCTCGAAATGCTCGATTAGGCCATTGAGCGGCGCTACCACGCGTCGCGTCATGCCCCACATGACAAAGGCAATGGCGATCAGCGAGGCGACAATGGCGGCGCCGATCAAGAACCGGAGCGTGTCGGCCATGACGCCGAAGTCGTCGACCAGGGTTGCGCTTTGCTGTTGGCTGGTGGCCATGAAGGCGTCGGCGCTCTGCATGAAGGTGGCATTCATGTCGTGCAAGCGTGACTGGCCGGAACGGTAGCCACTGAGATCGCGTGCCGTGTTATCGCCGGAGGCGAGTCGCTCATTGGCTTCTTGAAGTTGCATCAATTGCAAGGACATGCCGGTATTGGCCAACGAGTGAAAGCGTTGGCCCAGCGCCTCGAGTTCCGGTGAGGAGGACGTGGGGGCGAGTCCCTCGAAGGCGTCCTGCGCTCGGGCCATCAAGGCCTCGGCCTCATCGATGACCGGCCCCGGAGGATCGAACGACGGGCGTTCGAGTAGCGATGCGGCACGGTTCATAGCCAGTTGGGCGCGCAATGTGTCGGCATAAACATCATCGAGTATGGTAGTGCGTTCGGCGTTGAGACGGTCGAGTGTATCGAAGGCTTGTTGACCGACATGCAACGCATATCCTCCCAATAAGCCGACGGCGATCACCATCAGGCTGAATGCGCCTAGCACCAGCATGCTGATGGCTCGGATTGTCAGCGGCGGTAAACGGCGAGGCAAAGAAACGCGCATGATGGGCAGTTCCTGTATCTTTTTTTGAGATCGAAGAGAGGCAGGCTCGTGATGCTGCCGAGCACTACAATGTGGCTGTCATGATGGCGCGGGATTGTTTCGATTTATGGACACACGAACCGATGCCTGGCCCCCAGCGCGACCGTTATCGGCTATGATGAGCGCACTAGCTTTTAGCCTTCTTCATGATCGAGTACCGAGCTTCCAGGGCGTCGGTGCTTAGACGTACGTTTTTCGGGAGATTTCGTGACTCAACTCAATGCGCGGCGATTGGCTTTTTTGGTGGCGGCCAACACCGCCCTGGCGCCTTTCGCCATCGATGCCTATCTACCCGCCATGCCGACGCTCGCCGAGGCGGTGAATGCCAGCGTGCATCACACCGAGCTGTCGCTGAGCGTGTTCCTGTTCGGGTTCGCTATCGGGCAGCTGTTATGTGGGCCACTATCGGATCGCTTGGGCCGGCGCCCGGTGCTGTTGAGCGGTCTGGTCGTGTTCTTGCTCGCCAGCCTAGGGATCATGCAGGTCTCGTCGCTGGAGACGCTTTGGGGGTTGCGGTTCATCCAGGCGCTTGGTGGCGGGGCATGCGTGGTCAATTCCGCGGCCATCGTGCGCGATTGCTTCAGCGGGCGCGAGGCCGCCAAGGTGATGTCGACCATGGCGATGATCCTGATGCTGGCGCCGCTCGTGGCACCCACGGTGGGAAGCGTGTTGCTGGGGCTTTTCAACTGGCAGTCGATCTTTTTGTTCCTGGCCTTGTACGCGGCATTCTTGTTGTTCTTTCTGGGCACACGGTTGCCTGAGACCCATGGTCGCGATCCCAATGCGCCGTCGCCACGGCAAGTGCTGGGCAACTATGCTAGCGTGCTTCGTCATCGCGAGGCGATGGGGTATATCTGTGCGGTGTCGATGTCATTCGCGGGCATGTTCGCCTTCATTACTGGCTCACCTTATTTGTACATGGAGCATTACGGATTATCGGTGGCGGTCTACCCGTTCGTGTTCGGTGCCAACATCCTGGTCATGGCGTCTTCCAACCGGCTCAACATCCACCTGCTGAAAACGCGCACCCCGCAGCAGAATCTCGTCGTCGGTTTGGGCATCCAGTTGTGTGCCGGCGTAGCCCTGGTAGCGTTGATCCTCTCGGGGATGGATTCGATCTACAGTGTGGCACCGTTGATGGTGGTGTTCGTGGGCATGCAGGGGCTGATCGCGCCGAACGCGATGTCCTCCATGCTCGATCACTTCCCCAAGATGAGCGCGACGGCGACGGCCTTGCTGGGGTGTCTGCAATTTTCCAGCGGGGCGTTCGCCGGCATGCTGGTGGGGGCCTTCGAAATCGCCAGTGCCTGGCCAACGGTGTTGACGATGCTGGGTGCCTCGTTGCTGGGCAATATCGGCGTGCGGGTATTGGCCAGAAGGGCGTTGGGGGCTCAGGAAGAAGGCGCAGTGGCCGAGCGCTAGAAAGGGCGCAATGTATCGGAGAGCATTGGGGTGATACTCGTCATCTTTTGTCATGAAGCTGTCATCTTAATTGGGCATCTTAGGTGTCGCGAAGGTTGAACACTCTCATCGACAGGAGTTACCCGCATGAACCGTATCCTCAAGACTACCGCGTTAGCCGCTGCCGTGATGAGCGTCGCGGGTGTCGCTCAAGCGCAGGACGACACACGCGAGCAGCTACGCATCGTCGGTTCCAGCACCGTCTATCCGTTTGCCAGCTACGTCGTCGAGGAGTTCGGCGCGACCACCGAGTACCCGACGCCGGTCATCGAATCCACAGGCTCGGGCGGCGGTTTGCGTTTGTTCTGTAATGGGGTCGGATTGGACACGCCGGACATCAGCAATGCCTCGCGTCGGATGAAGCCCTCCGAATTCGAGCGCTGCCAGGAAAACGGCGTGACCGACATCACCGAAGCGAAAATCGGCTATGACGGGATCGCATTCGCCGAGTCCAACGCCAATGAGCCGGTCAACTTCACGCGTGAGCAGCTCTTCCTTGCGCTGGCCGCCAAGGTGCCCCAGGACGGTGAACTGGTCGATAACCCCTACACCAAGTGGAGCGACATCGACTCCTCGCTGCCGGATCGTGAAATCGAAGTGTACGGCCCGCCGACTACTTCGGGTACGCGCGACGCTTTCGAGGAACTGGTGATGGAAGCTGCTTCCGAAGATATGGAGGCTTACGGCGGTGAAGGTTATACCGATATCCGTCAAGATGGTCCCTATGTCGATGCCGGCGAGAACGATAACCTCATCGTTCAGCGTCTCCAGGAAAACACCACCTCATTCGGTATCTTCGGCTATTCCTTCCTCGAAGAGAACGCCGATGTCCTGACGGCTGCGAGTATCGACGGCGTATCGCCTGAGCCTGAAGCCATCAGCTCCGGTGACTACCCTGTGTCGCGTTCGCTGTTCTTCTACGTCAAGAATCAGCATGCCGACAGCGTGCCGGCCATGTATCCCTACGTCGATTTGTTCATGGGCGAGCAGATGATCAGCCCGATGGGCTACCTCAAGGGTCTGGGACTGATCCCGCTGCCGGAAGATATGCGTGAACAGCAGCGTAACGATGTCGAGAATCGCGAGAGCCTTGAACTCAGTGATCTGAAATAAGGCCGTACGTGGACCGATGAGATGGCCGGCGGCTTATGCTGCCGGCCCATTTGCTTGACGGGCCCTAAAGGCTTGATGGCTCCCACCGGGAGCAACGTTATCCTGAGAGACCGACATGCCGACGAATAACGTCTTCCTGCTGTTCTGTGCGGTGCTCTTGGTGCTAGGGGGAGTCGCTTTCACCCTGAGCCGCGCCAAGGCCGCCCGCGTGCGTGCCACGGGCATGACGATGCACGCACAGCCGGATCAATATGCCTGGTTCGCGGTCCTCGCTACCGCTGGGCCAGCGCTTCTGGTCAGCGCCCTGGGGGCGTTTGCCCTGTTGCTGATGGGGGCGGAGATCCCCACGATTTATCTCTTGACGGCGAGCCTGATCATCGCGGTGATCGGCTTGGTCATGGGCTTGAACCAAGTGCGCCCCGACTTCCATGCTCGGCGCGCCATCGAAGGGGTCATTCGCAAGCTGCTGGCGGCCGCGGCGATGATCTCGATTCTCACCACGCTGGGCATTCTGTTGTCGATCATCACCGAGGCCCTGCGTTTCTTCCAGATGCATAGCTTCTGGGACTTCGTGACTGGCACCACCTGGAATCCGGGAGCGAGCTTCCTCGACGCCGCCGGGCGTGGCGATGAGGGTGGCAGTGCCGCGCAGTTCGGGTCGATCCCGCTGTTTGCCGGCACGTTCATGATTACCTTGATTGCCATGCTGGTGGCGATCCCCTTCGGTCTGGGGGCCGCCATCTACATGGTGGAGTTTGCGCCCCTGCGCATTCGCAAGGCCGCCAAGCCGGTAATCGAGGTGCTGGCGGGGATCCCCACCGTGGTATACGGCGTCTTCGCGGCCTTGACCGTGGCTCCGCTGGTGGTGGATATCGCCGGGCTTTTCGGGCTCGATGCGTCTTACTCCAATGCTCTGGCACCGGGCTTGGTGATGGGCATCATGATCATTCCGTTCATCTCCTCGCTTTCTGACGATGTCATCAACTCGGTCCCCAATAGCCTGCGGGAAGGGGCCTTGGCACTGGGTATCACCAAGGCGGAAATGGTGCGCAACGTGGTGGTGCCTGCCGCCGCACCGGGGATTATTTCGGCCTCGTTGCTGGCCGTCTCCCGCGCCTTGGGGGAAACCATGATCGTCGTCATGGCGGCCGGTATGCGCCCCAACCTGACAGCCAATCCGCTGGAAGACATGACCACCGTGACGGTGAGCATAGTCGCGGCGCTGACCGGCGATCAGGAATTCGAAAGCGCCCAGACACTCTCGGCCTTTGCCCTGGGACTGGTGCTATTCATCGTGACGCTGACGCTGAATGTGGTGTCGGTATTCATGATCCGCCGCTTCCGCGAGAAGTACCGCGTCAACAACCTGTAATCCGATAGGTCGAGAGCATGAGCCAATCGTTCGAAGAAATTTCCGCGCAGCTCAAGAAACGCCACCGGCGTTCGGCGCGCATGAAATGGATGACCATGGGCGCCTTGATCCTGTCGGCGGCATTCCTCGTCGTGTTCATTTCCGACATGGTGGTGCGAGGGTGGCCCGCGTTTCAGCAGGCGCAGATACAGGTCGAGGTCAGCTATGACGAGCAGTCCCAGGAGTTACCACTCGCGGCTGTCGATGAGGACGTCCGGCCGCTGATCTCGCGCGGGTTTTTCCGGCCCTTGCCACGGCAAATGGAAGACAATCCGGCGTTGATGGGCACGACCCAGACCCAGTGGGTGATTGCCGATAGTCGGGTCGATCAGTTCCTCAAGGGTAACGAGGATCGGCTGCGTCCCGCTGACAAGGAAACGCTCGAGGCACTGGTCGAAGAGGGGCGCGCAGCGCTGAAGTTCAATACCACCTTCTTCACCACCGGCGATTCCAAGATGCCGGAACTGGCGGGGATCGCCTCGGCGGCCATCGGTACGGTAATGACCATGCTGGTCACCATGGCGGTATGTTTTCCGATCGGCGTAATGACGGCCGTCTATCTCGAGGAGTTCGCCCCCGACAACAGATTGACGCAGCTCATCGAGATCAATATCAATAACCTGGCTGCTGTACCGTCCATCCTGTTCGGTCTACTGGGGCTGGCAATCTACATCAGTTTCTTCGGGGTGCCACGTTCCTCGCCACTGGTGGGCGGGTTGACCCTGGCGCTGATGACGCTGCCGGTGATCATCATCTCGACACGTGCGGCCTTGCGCAGTGTGCCGGATAGCATTCGTCACGCTGCCTTCGGGGTGGGCTGCTCGCGCTGGCAGGTCGTACGCGATCACGTACTGCCGGTGTCGCTGCCGGGCATCCTGACCGGCTCGATCATCGGCCTGGCGCAAGCCATGGGGGAGACCGCACCGTTGATCATCGTGGGTATGGTGGCCTTCATCCCCGACGCCTCGGTATCGATCACAGACGCCTCGACGGTAATGCCGGCGCAGATCTTCACCTGGGCCAGCGAGCCGAATAGTGCCTTTGCCGAGAAAACGGCGGGCGGCATCCTGGTGCTTTTGGCGGTGCTGATCTTCCTTAACGCTCTCGCCGTCTGGCTACGCAACAAATTCGAACGCCGCTGGTAAGCGACTTCCGACAGGACATCATCGCCATGAACGACACGACCCTGCAAAACTTTCAGACCCAGCAAGACTCGTCCACGGCATCCGAGGGTGCCGTGCGCGGCCCATACAGCGAGGCGCCGACACCCGACAAGGGACAGCCGGTAACGCGTAACGAAAACGTCGAGGAAAACCTGAGCGTCCGGGTGCGCGATCTCAACCTGTGGTATGGCAACCACCAGGCGCTCACCGACATCAGTATCGATATCTTCGCCAATACCGTCACCGCGTTGATCGGTCCTTCGGGATGCGGTAAGTCGACCTTCCTGCGTTGTCTCAATCGCATGAACGACTTGATCAGCACGGTGAGTATCAAGGGGCTGGTGGAAATGGATGGCCACGACGTCAATGCCCGTGGCATGGATGAGGTGGCACTTCGTCGCCGTGTGGGCATGGTGTTTCAAAAGCCCAACCCGTTTCCCAAGTCGATCTATGAAAACGTCGCCTATGCGCCGCGCATGCACGACATGGTCAGCCGCAAGGCCGATCAGGACGAGCTGGTGGAGCGCGCGCTGCGCGACGCGGGACTTTGGAGCGAGGTCAAGGACAAGTTACATGAGCCGGGGACCTCGCTATCCGGTGGTCAACAGCAGCGTTTGTGCATCGCGCGTGCGATCGCCGTACAACCGGATGTGATCCTGATGGACGAGCCGACCTCGGCGCTCGACCCCATCTCCACGGCGACCATCGAAGACTTGATGGACAAGCTGAAGCAGGACTTCACCATCGTCACTGTTACCCACAACATGCAACAGGCGGCACGCGTGGCGGATTACACGGCGTTTTTCCACCTCGGCGAAATGATCGAGTACAACGCCACCAAGCAGATGTTTTCCAACCCGCATACCAAGAAGGCGGAAGACTACATTACCGGTCGTTATGGCTAATGCCTGACAACGCGAATGACTTTGCAGGGCGCTTCGGCGCCCTTTTTTGTGCGTATGGATCTGACTCTCCGGGGAGAGTCATTATCACGGAAATGACATATATATGAAATATATGCGAGCTAATGTTTAGCACTGAGAGTGTTAGCAACCTTCGCAACGTCGTTACCACTCCTTCACATGACGAATAATGGGACGTAACCATGTTAAAGACGAGTTGTTCAGCATTGCTTGCTGGTATATTGGCACTTCACGGCATTCAGGCAAGCGCGCAGGAGACCATGACGGGCGCCGGCGCTACGTTCCCGTACCCGGTATATTCCCAGTGGGCGGACGATTATCAGGACGCCAAGGGCATCGGCCTCAATTATCAGGCCATCGGTTCCGGTGGTGGCATCAAGCAGATAACCGCCAAGACCGTGACCTTCGGTGCCAGTGATGCCCCCCTCAAGAAAGATGAGCTCGACGAGCATGGGCTGATGCAGTGGCCGATGATCATGGGCGGTGTCGTGCCGGTACTTAACCTGCCGGGCACCGAGAAAAATTCACTGAAACTCGATGGCGAGACCCTGGCGGATATCTATGCCGGGAAAATCACGCATTGGGACGATGCGGCGATTGCCGACCTCAATCCCGATGTCGATCTACCCGATACGGCGATTACGCCGGTGTATCGAGCCGAAGGCTCGGGTACCAACTTCCTGTTCACGCACTACTTATCGCAAGTGAACGATGAATTTGCCGACACTATCGGTGAAGGGAAGTCAGTGGCTTGGCCGGCTGGCGTAGGCGCCAAGGCCAATGCGGGGGTCGCCAAGCAAGTCGCCGAGACCGAAGGGGCGATTGGTTATGTCGAGTTCGCTTATGCCAAGCAGAACGATCTTGATCACATCCGTTTGCGCAATCATGACGGTGAATACGTCGAGCCCAGCAGCGATAGCTTCAAGGCCGCTGCAGCCAATGCCGATTGGAGCAACGCGCCCGGGTTCTATCTGGTGCTGACCGATCAGGTTGGCGCAGACAGCTGGCCGATTACCGGCGCGTCTTTCATCCTCATGCATAAGCAGGTGGAAGATCCGGCCGCAGCCAAGCGCGTGCTGGAATTCTTCGACTGGGCGTATGCCAACGGCGGCGACGCAGCCAACGAGCTCGACTATGTGCCCATGCCTGAGAACGTGGCCGATCAGGTTCGCGATAGCTGGGGTGATATCGAAGGACCGCAGGGTGAGTCGATCTGGCCGTAAGCCAGGAACCGTCTCTCCCATGTCGAAACCGGTCGCGGGCAATCCGCGGCCGGTGCCTGTTATGTCAACGCGGTGAGATATCATGCACGTTTCCACCAAGCGCCTTGCCTCGTCTCGGTTTGCGTTTCCCGGTGCCAGCGACAAGGAAATACGCATTCTCAAGCGTAATGCGCTGATCGATCGAGCGTTCGAGCGTTCGACACAAGCATTTGCCTTGGCCGTGTTATTGCTGCTGGGCGCCATACTTGTCTCTTTGTGCGTCTCGAGTTGGGATACGTTGTCCGCGCATGCGGTCGATTTCCTGACCGGCGACCGTTGGGCTGCCAACATGGAGATATTCGGTGCCTTGCCAGCGATCTACGGCACCTTGGTGACATCTTTGATCGCTGTGGCGATCGCGGTTCCTGTCTCGTTTGGCATCGCCATCTTTTTGACCGAAAAGTGCCCGGAGATACTCCGCCGTCCGCTGGGCATTACCGTGGAGCTATTGGCGGGAATTCCATCGATCATCTATGGCATGTGGGGCGTCGAAATGCTGGCGCCTTTTCTCAACCACATCTTTCCGGATTTGTTTCCGGCTGGCTCGGGGCTGGCCACAGCCGGCTTGGTACTGGCGATCATGATCATACCTTTCATTACCGCCATCAGCCGTGACGTGATGCTCACGGTGCCACCTATAACGCGGGAGTCGGCCTACGGACTGGGGTGCACGACATGGGAAGTCGTACGAGGAGTGATTTTCCCTACCGTGCGTCACGGCATGATGGGAGGCGTCGTTTTAGGCCTCGGTCGCGCATTGGGCGAGACCATGGCCGTGACCTTCGTCATCGGCAACAACTTGTTTTTTCATCCCACCATCACGGGGCAGGGCACCTCGATCGCTGCCTTGATCGCCAATCAATTTCCTGAAGCCGATGGCGCACAGCGTTCTGCTTTGCTGGCGCTAGGGCTGGTGCTATTTCTGATTACTTTTGCCGTGTTGGCAACCGCGCGATACATGCTCAATCGTATCGAGCGGCGCGCGGCCTGATACAGGGAGAATATCTTGCGTCACTATACGAGCGCGCTGTATCGGCGCCGACGTTTCGTCAACCGCTGTGCCATGGTGCTATGCCTACTGGCCGCTTTTTTCGGGCTCGCTTGGTTGGTATTGATTCTGGGCACCTTGATGGTCAAGGGGGTGTCCGCGCTGTCCTTGGATGTCTTCTTCGAGCGCACGCGTATGCGCGATGGTGGCCTGGGCAATGCCATTCTCGGCTCCTTGATACTCACCTCTGCGGCCACGGCAATCGGTACGCTGGTCGGTGTCGCGGCAGGTACGTGGCTGGCGGAATATGGCGGCAAGTCGCGGTTGGCCCGGGCGGTGCGCTTCATCAATGACGTGCTGCTCTCCGCACCCTCCATCATCATCGGCCTTTTCGTCTACGCGGTGCTGGTGCTACCCATGGGGCATTTCTCTGGCTGGGCTGGTATCGCGGCGCTAACGGTCATTATCGTACCGGTGGTAATTCGTTCCACCGAGGACATGCTCAATCTGGTACCTACAGAGTTGCGCGAAGCGGCCTCGGCATTAGGAGCGCATCGTTGGTGGGTGGTGAGTCGGGTTTGTTATAGCGGCGCACGGGCGGGCATCGTCACCGGTATTCTGCTGGGGGGAGCGCGCATCAGCGGTGAAACGGCGCCGTTATTGTTCACGTCACTCAATTCCAACCAGTGGAATTTCTTCGATATGCAGGGAGAGATGCCCAACCTGCCGATGACGCTATATCAAAACATGACGATAAATTCGTTCATTCCCGACCTCGTCAATCTGGCCTGGACCGGAGCGATGATTCTGACCTTGGGCATCCTGATACTCAATATCGTCGCGCGCTTCGTGTCGCGCCAGTCGCACTAAGCTTCGACGCTGTTTTCAAAGAGACATTGCGATGACAATCAGTGAAGGTTTCATGTACCCGCTCACAAAACATGAACAAGCATCTCCTTCGTCGATCGACGAGGCCCCGGCCAAGTTGCGCGTTGAAAACTTGAATTTCTTCTATGGCAAGACGCAGGCGCTGAGAGATATTTCGCTCGATGTGCCCGCTAACCGGGTGACGGCTTTTATCGGACCCTCGGGCTGTGGGAAGTCCACGTTGCTACGTTGTTTCAATCGAATTCACGATCTTTACGCCGGTCCGCGCAGTGAAGGGCGCATCCTCCTCGATGGGCAGAACATCAATGCGCGAGGTGTTGATGCCAATTTGATAAGAGCACGTATAGGTATGGTGTTTCAGAAGCCGACACCATTTCCCATGTCGGTGTTCGATAACATCGCATTCGGCATCAAGCTTTACGAACGTTTGTCATCCCACGCGATGCAAGAGCGCGTTGAGTGGGCCTTGCGCAAGGCGGCCCTTTGGGACGAGGTCAAGGATAAGCTTAACTACAGTGGTCAGGCGTTATCTGGAGGACAGCAACAACGGCTTTGTATTGCACGCACAATCGCGGCCAAACCGGATGTCATTCTGCTCGATGAACCAACGTCGGCGCTCGATCCGATTTCCACGGGATATATCGAGGACTTGGTAAACGAACTCAAGCGGGATTACACGCTGATGATCGTGACCCACAATATGCAGCAGGCTGCGCGGATTTCGGATTACACGGCCTTTATGTATCTGGGTGAGCTCGTCGAGCATGGTGAAACCACGCAAATATTCACAAAGCCAACGCAAAGCAAGACGGAAGACTATATCACCGGCCGTTTTGGGTAATATGGATACTGGTCATTGCGCGCAATCGATGCACTTGTGGCGTAATCGAGGGTCAGGCGCTTGGCCTGACCAGAACACCATACCCGCCACGAAGATCGAACGCAGCCGCCCAACAGGCTGGTGACCGTAGGTTCCTGCATCCCGGTCACGATGCCTGAAAGCAGCATATAGGCCAAGATGCCCCAAGCGTTATGCAACAAGATGACAGCGATGCCCCGTTTCGCTTCCTTATCCGGTGCATGGGATTACGACGTGATGCGTTGATAGCCACCGACGATACCCGGTTTGGCGAGCACCCACTGCCATAACTGGATATCGCGAGCACGGAAGGCCGCCGCGCAAGACAACAGGTAGTAGCGCCACATGCGGTAGAATTCATCGCCGTAGCGGCCCTGGAACTGGGGCCAGTGGTGCTCGAAGTTTTCCCACCAGGCCATCAGCGTCTTGTCGTAGTCGGCACCGAAGTTGTGCAGGTCTTCGGTGACGAACAGCCCGCCGGCCGCGTCGCCGATCTGGCCGATGGAGGGCAGGTCTCCGTTGGGGAAGATGTACTTGTCGATCCACGGGTCCGGTGTGCTTTCACGGACGTTTTTGCCGATGGTGTGCAAAAGAAAGAGACCGTCATCCTTAAGGCAACGATGAGCGACTTCCATGTACTCGCGGTGGTTCTTGCGGCCCACGTGCTCGAACATGCCGATACTGATGATGGCGTCGAACTGCTCGTCTATCTCGCGATAGTCTTGAAGCCGAAATTCCACGGGAAGCCCCTTCTTCATCAAGGACTTCCCGTAGTCGGCCTGCTCGCGCGAGATGGTGAGGCCGACGCACTCCACGCCATAGTGCTCGGCGGCGTAGGCCATGAAGCTGCCCCAGCCGCAACCGATGTCGAGAATGCGCATGCCGGGCTTGAGATCCAGCTTGCGACAGATCAGGTCGAGCTTGGCCTCTTGCGCAGCATCCAGGGTCTCGGCGTCGTGCCAGTAGCCGCAAGTATAGGTCATGCGCTTATCGAGCATGGTGGCGTAGAAGTCGTTGCCCAGATCGTAATGCGCTTCGCCGACTTTCCAGGCGCGCTTGACGCTCTGCAGGTTCGTGAGCTTGGCCCGCAGGGCGTGAAAGACCAGCTTCGAAGGCTGCACGGCTTTGTCGATATCGGCGCGTAGCAGCCGAAAGAAGAATTCGTCGAGGCGTTTGGCGTCCCAGTGACCGGCCATGTAGGCTTCGCCGAGCCCGAGATTGCCTTCGGCGAGCGCACGGTCGAAGACATCCGAAGAATGGACCTGCATGTCCCACGGGCGCGTCCCGTTGATCTGGATGTCGGCGCGTGCCAAGAGATCGGTGACGAAACGATAGCTCTTGTGCTGCTCGATGGCTTTGGAGGTAGTGCTGGTTTCCTTGAGTGGAGCATTCACTGCAATGTTTCCTCTTGCTCATGCCTCCAGTGGGAGTGGAAGCTTATTTTGGCTTTTTCGCTCTGCTCTTAGGCTAGTCGAACATTATACGGCATTGACACCGTTTGCACGCTACCGAGTTAATAGTTTTTATAGATTGTGCATGACGTAAAAAACTATAGGGAAGGTATCTGCCGCGTTGCTAGGGGACGACGGCAGACAATCACCATGTGTGTATGCAGCACCCTCATTGCGTCTGGCGAGGCAAGCCCATCGCCATGACGGCGCTGGCGGCGACCAGTGCTGCGGACAGTGCCAGGCAGGGCGCCAAGCCATAGGCCTGATAGACCCAGCCGGAAAGTATGGTACCGATGAGCCTCCCCATGGCATTGGCCATGTAGTAGAAGCCCACGTCCATGGAGACGCCCTCGGCGCGTGCGAAGCGCACGATCAAGTAGCTGTGCCAGCTCGAGTTGATGGCGAAGAGCACGCCGAACGCGAGAAGTCCGGTGACCAGCCAGGTGACGGTGGTCGCCAGCGGCGTGAAGGCGAGCAGGGCGGGAAGCAGGGCGAGTGCCACGGCCAAGATGACGGTGATACTGCGCGTATCGCCATGCAGGTATCGTGTGATGCGTGGGGCCTGGGTCTGAACCCCGCCGTAGCCGATCACCCAGACAGCCATCAGAATACCGACGCTCCAGAAGTTCCAACCGTGCTGATCGTAGAGAAACACCGGCAAGGCCACCACGAACCAGATATCGCGAGAGGCAAACAGGCACAGGCGTGCTGCCGCGAGGACATTGACCGCGCGCGACGTGGAGAAAATCTCGCCGAACTTGGGCTTGGCCTTGGTACGGCCGAGGTCGGCACGCAAGCGCCATAGCGAAAGCCCCAGCACCACGGCCAGCATCAGCCACATGGCGAGTATCGCGCCCTGGAAACCGATCAATGTCAGCAACAAGCCGCCGGCGAAGAAGCCGGCACCCTTGAGGGCATTCTTGGAACCCGTGAGTATGGCCACCCAGCGATACAGCGCGCCCTGGGCGTTGGTGCTGTCCTTGGGCACCAGCACCTTGACCGCACTCTTGGCGCTCATCTTGTTGAGATCCTTGGCGACCCCCGAGAGCGCCTGGGCAGCCATGACCCAGGGCACCGTCAAGGCTGAGGTCGGTACCAGCAGCATGCCCAAGGCGACCAACTGCAGCCCCAGACCGAGGTTCATGGTGCGGTTGAGTCCCAGGCGAGCGCCGAGCCAGCCACCGACGAAGTTGGTGACCACGCCGAAGGCCTCGTAGAACAGGAATAGCAGGGCGATTTCCAGCGGCGAATAGCCAAGCTGATGGAAATGCAGCACCACCAGCATGCGCAAGGCGCCGTCGGTCAGCGTGAAGGCCCAATAATTGCCCGTGACCAGCAGGTACTGGCGTATTTCGAAGGGCAGGGCGCGCAGGCGTTCCAGGGTCGTCATCGTGCTGTTTCCCGGGCGTTGCCGACTTTCAAGGCTAGCTCCACCGTGCGATTGGCATAGCCCCACTCATTGTCGTACCACGCATAGAGTTTTACCTGCGTCTCGTTGATCACCATCGTCGATGGGGCATCTATGATCGCGCTGCGCGGATCGGTGCGATAGTCGATGGAAACCAGCGGGCGCTTTTCGTAGCCCAGAATGCCGGCCAGTTCGCCTTTGGCGGCGGCTTCGAGCGCGCCATTGATCTCTTCTACGGTGACCTCGCTTTCCAACTCGAAGACCATGTCGGTGAGCGAGGCGTTGGCCAGCGGCACGCGCACGGCGTGGCCGTTGAGCTTGCCTTCCAGCTCGGGAAAGATAGCCGTGATCGCCTTGGCCGAGCCCGTCGTGGTGGGGATCAGGCTCATGCCGCAGGCCCGAGCACGGCGAAGGTCCTTGTGTGGGGCGTCGAGGATCGTCTGGGTGTTGGTGATGTCGTGCACCGTGGTCATCGAGCCATGGCGGATGCCGAAGGTCTCGTGAATGACTTTGACTACCGGCGCCAGGCAGTTGGTAGTGCAACTGGCCGCGGTGACGATGCGGTGTCGCTCGGGGACGAAATCGCCATCGTTGACGCCCATCACCACGTTGAGCACTTCGGGGTCCTTGACCGGTGCGGAGACTACGACGCGTGGCACGCCTTGATCGAGATAGGGCTGCAGCTTGGCCGCCGTGGTCATGGCGCCCGAGGCTTCGATCACCACGTCGCACTGAGACCAGTCGCTGTTGGCGAGATCGCGATGGGTACTGAAGACGATCGAGGTGTCATCGATGATGAGCCAATCCGTCTCGGCGCGAATGCCCGCGCCGGGGGACCAGTGGCCGTGTACCGAATCGAATTCCAGCAGATGAGCGAAGGTCGCCGCGTCACCACCGGGGTCGTTGATGCGGACGACCTCCAGGGCCTGCGTCGCGCGCGATGCCCACAGAACGCGCAGGGCAAGGCGGCCTATGCGTCCGAAGCCGTTGATGCCGATGCGTAATGTCATGCGATATCTCCTGAGGTGGAGGAAAAGAGGGCCGATGTGGACTCGGCGTGGCATGCCGCTTGGCGTCGGCTGGCGGTGCCGGCGTCGATGAGTCGTTGTCGGGCCGCGACGAAGGCCGCCGGCGCGGCGTCCCGTGAGGCCTCGAGGATAGGGTGTATCCAATCGGGCAGTGCCGGGTTCAGGCGATAGTAGATCCAGGCGCCCTGACGGCGACCATGCAGCAGGCCGGCTCGACGCAGGTGTGCCAGATGGCGCGATATCCTGGGTTGCGGAGCGGCCAGGGCCTCGGTCAGTTCACAGACGCAGAGCTCGGACTCGGTACCAAGCAGCAGGATAAGCGTCAAGCGGGTCTCGTCGGCGAGGCAGCGATGCAAAGCTGCCGGAGTCAGCGCTGCCGTGGTCATGGTTCAAGCCTCCCGAGACTGGACGTTCAACCATAGCCGCAAGCGCCCGCGGATTTCCTCGAGAGTTTGTGTATAGGCGCCGTCACGCGCATTGAGGCGCGGATCGAGGATGTCCCAGAACAGCAGTTCGTCGGTGTTGCCTTGCCAGTCGCGGCAACGCTGCTGGGCTTTTTCGCAGAGGATGATCACGCTGTCGAAATGCTCGCCGGCGTAGGCATCCAGCGATTCGCTGGCCAGGCCTGAGGTGTCGATGCCCAGCTCTTCGAGCGCTTGCAAGGCCGCTTGCTGTGGCGCGTCGGGTTCGACGCCGGCGCTGTAGGCCTCGAAGCGCTTTCCGGCCATGTGACGCAGCAGGGCCTCAGCCATCAACGAGCGGGCCGAGTTGGCGTTGCAGAGAAAGAGAACGCGTTTTTTGCTCATGGGTCAGCCTCGTTGGATATATGCCCAGACGAATATGCCCGAGATCCATGTCATTTCGATGAACGTGCCGGGCTACATGCCGCGTTGATTGACGCGTCGAGATACCTCCTCGGCACTTTCCTTGCGCTCCGAGTAGCGGTCGGTGAGCAGTTCGCTACGATCGCGTGTCAGCAGCGTGAACTTCATCAACTCTTCCATGACATCGACGATGCGGTCGTAGAGCGGTGAGGCTTGCATGCGGTCATCGTCGTCGAATTCCAGGAACGCCTTGGGCACCGATGACTGATTGGGGATGGTCAGCATGCGCATCCAGCGGCCGAGAATACGTAGCTGGTTGACCGTATTGAAGGATTGCGACCCGCCGGACACCTGCATGACCGCCAGCGTCTTGCCCTGCGTCGGGCGCACGCCACCCAGCGCCAGAGGAATCCAGTCGATCTGTGCCTTCATGATGCCGCTCATCGCGCCGTGGCGTTCCGGAGAGCACCACACCATGCCTTCCGCCCATTGGGCCAGTTCACGTAGTTCCTGCACCTTGGGGTGCGAGGCCTCCTCGCTGTCCGGCAAGGGCAGGCCACGCGGATCGAAAAGCCGTGTCTCGGCGCCCATGGCCGTGAGCAGGCGAGCGGCTTCCTCGCTGGCCAGGCGGCTGAACGAACGTTCGCGCAGCGAGCCATACAGCAGCAGGATGCGCGGCGGATGCTCGCTGGGGCGTGGCGCCAGCAGGTCCTCGGCGGAGGGCACGGCGAAGCATGTCGCGTCGAGGTTGGGTAGATCGTGCATGAGCGACTCCTGTGTGGGATAGTCGGGCAAACGTAACTTCTATCGTTGTGCAAATATGGAAACGAATGACGCTCTCAAGGCCTTGTCGGCGCTGGCGCAGCGCACGCGACTGGCGGTTTTTCGGCACCTGGTGGGGGTCGGCCCCGATGGCGCCTTCGCCGGCGATATCGCCGAGGCGCTTGGGGTCTCGCCCTCGACGCTTTCCTTCCACCTCAAGGAGCTCACGCACGCCGGTTTGGTGCATGGCGAAGCACATGGCCGGCATGTGCATTACCGCGCCGATTTTTCGCAAATGCGTGGCCTGGTGGATTATCTGACAGCGCATTGCTGCGATGACCAGCCCGAGCGTTGCCGTCTGCCGGATGATGCGGGGCGATGCTGATCCTGGGCTTGCTGCTTCATATATCGAGCAACTGTAGCCAGGCGGCCAGCGCCAGCAAGGTGACCGTCAGCACGGGAACGGTGAGCACGATGCCTACGCGGAAATAGTAGCCCCAACTGATGGTCATGCCCTTGCGCGACAATACGTGCAGCCACAGCAAGGTGGCGAGGCTGCCGATGGGCGTGATCTTGGGTCCCAGATCGCTACCGATGACGTTGGCATAGACCATCGCTCGCTGGGTCAGATCGGTGACGTCGCTGGCGTCGATCGACAAGGCGACCACCAGCACGGTGGGCATGTTGTTCATCACCGAGGAAAGCCCGGCGGCGATGAAGCCGGTGCCCAGCGTGGCGATCCACGGGCCATGCCCACCCAGCCATTCCAGACCGCCGGCGATCATGTCGGTAAGCCCGGCGTTGCGCAGGCCATACACCACCAGGTACATGCCCAGCGAGAACACCACGATGTTCCAGGGTGCCTCGCGGAGCACCTTACGGGTGCGAATGTGCCGGCCGCGCTGGGCGATGACGAAGAGGATCAGCGCGCCAAGAGCGGCGATCACGCAGACCGGTACGCCTAGCGGTTCGGCGACGAAAAAGCCGATCAGCAAGAGCCCCAGCACCCACCAGCCGGCCTTGAACACCGCCGGATCGCGGATCGCATCGCGGGGCGTGCGCAGCTCGTCGAGTGCATAGGAGTCGGGGATGGCACGGCGGAAGAACAGGTACAGCATGCCAAGCGATGCCAGGACCGAGACGACGTTGACCACCACCATCACCTTGGCGTATTCGCCGAAGCCGATCTCGAAATAGTCCGCTGAGACGATATTGACCAGATTGGAGACTACCAGCGGCAGACTGGCGGTATCAGCGATGAATCCGGCTGCCATGACGAAGGCCAGTGTCGCACCGGCGCTGAAGCCCAGGGCGATGAGCATTTCGAAGACGATGGGAGTGAGAATCAGGGCGGCACCGTCATTGGCGAAGACCGCCGCCACCAGAGCGCCGAGCAGGATCACCAGAGCGAATAGACGAGCACCTCGGCCGTTGCCCCAGCGCCCGATGTGCAGTGCCGCCCACTCGAAGAAACCGGCTTCGTCGAGGAGCAGGCTGGTGATGATGATGGCGATGAAGGTAAACGTCGCGTTCCAGACGATGCTCCAGACAGCGGGAATATCCTCGAGGTGGATGACGCCGGTGAGCAGGGCGACCAAGGCGCCGGCGCTTGCGCTCCAACCAATGCCCAGACCGCGTGGCTGCCAGATGACCAGGACGAGCGTGACGATGAAGAGGGGAAGAGCGAGTAGCATGCTATGTCCGAAGCGGGTGAGTGGATCGCGATGATTCTATATTTAAATAATTATCGAAATGTTGCAAACGTCCGCGTTGACGACTTCTCCCCTTATCAGCCGATCTGGATATGACCCTCGGCATAGCGCATGCCACCTGTGCGCCGCGTGGCGAGGAAGTAGCCCAACGACAGCGGCCCGACACGCCCCAGCAGCATGGTCAGGATCAGCATCCATTGTCCGGGGCTTGAGAGCTCCTCGGTGATGCCACGTGACAGTCCCACGGTGCCGAACGCCGAGACGCTCTCGAAGGCCAGATCGAGAAATGTCTGGCGGCTATCGGTGATGGTAAGCACCAGCAGCGTCACGAACACCAGCGCGACCCCGGCGAGTGCCACGGCGATGGCCTTCATTACGGTCTGCTGAGAGATCGAGCGCCCGAAGGCCGCGGGTTGCGTGCCGCGCAGGAAGGCGCGGGCCACCAGGATGAGGACGATGAAGGTGGTGAGCTTGATCCCGCTGGCAGTGGAGCTCGCGCCGCCGCCGATGAACATCAAAAGCATGGTGAGCAGCGACGAGGCATCGGTCATGGCGGCGGTATCCACGCTGTTGAAACCTGCCGTGCGCGGTGTTACGGCCTGAAACCAGGCGGCTTGAAGCTTGTCGCCGAGACTTTCAAGCCCACCCAGCGTGGCGGGGTTATGCCACTCGAGGCACCCCAGTGCCAGCATGGCGACGAGGTTGACGGCCAGAGTGGCGCAAAGCACCACCTTGGTTTGCATCGAAAAGCGGCCCCACCGACGCTTCTCACGCACATCGCTGATGACCACGAAACCCAGTCCGCCGACGATGAACAGCCCGCTTACGACAAGCGTTACCAGAGAGTTGCCGGCGTCACGCATCAGGCTATCGGGCCACAGTGAGAAGCCGGCGTTGTTGAACGCGGATACGGCATGAAACAGGCTTGCCCATAGCCCTCGTGACCAGCCCAGCTCCGGCACCCAATGCAGTGCCAACAACGCGGTGCCCAGCGCCTCGACCACCAGGGCAAAGGTGACCACCATGCGTACCAGTTGCGAGAGCGCGCCGAAGGAGGTTTCGCCGAGTGCTTCGCGCACCAGTGTTTGCTGCTGCAAGGGGAGGCGTGCACCGAGCAGGAGCAGCGTCAAGGCGCCGAAGGTCATGAAGCCGAGCCCGCCGATCTGGATCAGCACCAGTAGGATGGCCTGACCCAAGGCGGTGAAACTGCTGGTATCCATGACCGCCAAGCCAGTGACGGTGATCGCAGAGGTCGCCGTGAACAGCGCCTGATGCCAGGCAAGCGGCTGGGTCGCGGCACCGGGTAGCATCAACAAGCCGCTTCCCAGCAGGCACAATAGGGTAAAACCCAGCAGCAGGGATTCCGGCGGGGAAAGCCGTAGGACGCGCCCGTGTGGCGCATGCCGGAACGGACGCGTCAGACGCTTCCAGAGATGCATGCTCAGCGTTCTCCTCGGTTGCCGAACGCCCAGGCACGCTGTGACGGTACGCCCATCATAATTTGTTGCCAAGCTCGCGTAGGGCGGCGAGATCGCCCATCAACACGAGGTGATCGCCGCAGACGAGGGCGATGTCGTGTCCGGGTGCACGGATCACATCGTCGCCTCGCTTGATAGCCACTAGCTGGAGCGCGCGTTCATCGATCCCCAGGTTGGCGACAGTCTCGCACCGCTCGGTGAGGCGCTCGGTGGTTTCGATTTCGACGATGAATTCGCGTTCGCCGAGACGAATGAAATCGACCATGGCATGATAATTGAGGCTTTCGGCGACGCGGATGCCGCTATCGTATTCGGGGTAGACGATATGGTCTGCGCCGAGGCGGTCGAGTAGTTTGTGATGAGCGTCGGAATGCGCCTTGGCCCAGATTTCGCGTGCTCCGAGTTCCTTGGCGTGCACTGTGCAGATCACGCTGGCCTCTAGGTTGCCGTCGACGTCGATGATCACGGCGTCGTAATTCTCGAGGGAAAGCTCGGCGAGGGATTTCTCGTCGGTGACATCGGCGATCACGGCGTGATCGAGATGCTCGGCCATGGCATCGACACGGGCCTCGTCGCGGTCGACGCCAAGCAGTTGATTATTATGGCGCTTGAGTTCGCGCGCGACCGTGCTACCGAAATAGCCGAGTCCGAGGATGGCGAATTGGCGAGACATGCGGCCTCCTTGGCTTGTCGCCCTTACTGCCACACGCAGGCGGCATTTCGTGGCAGCTTCGCATATGCCGGGGCCAGGCTCCAGCGCACGCAATAATGGTATGGCGCGCGGTTCGCGAAATGCCAACGGAAAACGGTAGAATCTCGCGGTGGCAAGTGCTCGCGCCGCGCTGCATGAACCACAACAATAACCCTTCAGGTGAACCATGACGGCAAGACAGCAACCCAAAAATCTTTGGATCGGCCGCTGGGGCTTCGTGCTGGCGGCGACGGGCTCGGCGGTGGGCCTGGGCAATATCTGGAAGTTCCCCTACATGACCGGGGAGTACGGCGGCGGCGCCTTCGTACTCGTGTACCTGGCTTGCATTCTGTGCATTGGCATTCCCGCGATGATGACCGAGATCGCCTTCGGGCGGCGCGGTCGCGGCAGTCCCATCGATGCGGTCAAGCGCGTGGCGCAGGAATCCGGGCGCGGCAAGATTTGGTCCGGCTTCGGCTGGATGTCGATGCTCGCCGGCTTCATGATTCTGTCGTTCTACGTGGTCGTCGCAGGGTGGTCGCTGGCCTATCTGTGGAAGGCGCTCAGTGGTGGCTTGCAAGGCGGTAGTGTCGACGACATGGCGGCCATCTTTGGGGCCAACAACGCCAATCCGTTGAGCCTGGGCGCGTGGAGTACCCTGGTGACGGTGGTGACCATGTGCATCGTCGGCAAGGGGGTGCAAGAGGGCATCGAGCGCAGCATGCGGTGGATGATGCCGGGGATGGTGCTGCTGTTGTTGGTGATGATCGTCTACGCCATGTTTTCGGGCGGCTTTGGCGAAGCGGTGACGTTCCTGTTCTCCTTTGAGGTCGGCAAGCTGTCGAGTGCGGGCCTGCTGGCGGCGATGGGGCATGCGTTCTTTACGTTGTCGCTGTCGGCCGGGGCGATCATGGCTTACGGCGCCTACCTGCCTGACAGCAAGTCCATCGCGCGCACCACCTTCACCGTGGCGATCTGCGACACGCTGATTGCATTGATGGCGGGGCTGGCGATCTTTCCGGCGATTTTCGCTAATGGTATGGATCCGGCCAGCGGCCCGGGGTTGATCTTCATGAGTCTGCCCCTGGCCTTCCAGCAGATGCCGATGGGAAGCGTGCTGCAGGTAATCTTCTTCGTGATGCTCAGCGTTGCGGCGCTGACCTCGGCGGTGTCGATGATCGAAGCCACTGTGGCTTGGCTGACCGAGCGCAAGGGCATGAGTCGCAAGGCGGCGGCCTGGAGCAGTGGCATCGTGCTCTGGTTGCTGAGCACATTAGCCATGCTGTCGTTCAACCTGGGCGCCGATTGGACGCTCGCCGGTAAGAACTTCTTCGATTGGCTTGATTACCTGACCTCGCGGTGGATGATGCCGCTGGGTGGCTTGGGCCTCTGCCTGATGGCGGGCTTCCTGCTGCGCGACGAGATCTTTCGCGACGAGCTGCGCCTCTCCAGGTGGCAGCATGCCTTATGGCTGTTGATGGTGCGCTACGTCAGTCCGCTGGGGATCGTGCTGATCTTCATCGACGCGTTGGGCGTGATGACCATCGACATTGGCAGCCAGTGGGTGTGGTTCCTCGCGGCTCTGGTGGTGATCACCGTGCTCGGCGAAATGCTGAGCCCGCGCGTGCGGCGTCAGTTCACCGGCTGATTGCTGCTCAATTGCCAGATTGTTGCCGTACGATGACGATGCCCGGCCTTGTTGGCCGGGCATCGTCGTTGTGAGAAGTGAGTAGATTGCCAGCGTGAGGCGTCAGTCCGCGATTTCCCAGGTGACGTTGACACCGGCGTCGATGGCGATTTCCCCGGCGCGGTATTCCGTGGTCGATTTGGCGTCGGCAGACTCGGCGCGCATCATCATGGTACGCGGCGTGTAGGTGGGGGACTGCGTTTCCTCGACATTGATCACATCGCCGAGCTTGACTTCGAGCGTGTCGGCCATCAGCTGTGCCTTGTGTCTGGCGCGCTCGAGGGCTTTTGAAAGCGCCTTGTCGGTGGCTGCGTCGCGGTCCTTTAGATCGTATTCGACGCCATCCAGTGCATCCACGCCAGCGGCGGTCAGCGCATCGAGAATACGCGGTAGACGCTCGAGATCGCGGATCGTGACACTGACGGGACGCTCGACCTGAGTCCGTACTTGATCTTCCGCGTCATCGTCCTGCCGTGAGCGCGAGATGATCTCGGGGCGAACATTGAGCGAGCCGGCTTGAATGTCGCGACTCTCCACGCCGGCGTCTTCCAGGGCGCGGACTAGCTCTCCGGTACGCGACTCGAGCTGCTCGCGCGCATCGCCGAGGGCCTGGGTGTCACTGGCCTCCTCGCTTCTAGCCACGGCGGGGGTGCGCTCCCACAAGCGTGCGTTGAGTCGCGCCATGTCCGGCGCCACGTCGAGACTCGACTGTGCCTGTACGTGAAGTTCATGCGACGTCTTGGGGCCAGGCTTGGCCTGGGCTTGAGGCACGGCCACCAGCAACGCGCCGAGCAGCGCCGTCGCCATGAATGGAAGGCGAATATCCTTGCGCATCATGCAAATCTCCTGTGGGTATTGAGAAACTGAGCCGCCGCCAAAGGCGAGCGACTCATGCGAGCATGCTATCCTGCGTGCCCGAAAGTGGCTATGGGAGTCGTGAGGTTGCGCCGTATTTGCTTGTTTCTTGCATATCTATTGACGATAGCCGCGCTGTTATCGCCAAGCACGGCACTGGCGGCGCTCGAAGTGACCGACGATGCCGGCAACACGGTCACACTCGACGCCCCCGCCGAGCGCGTCGTGGCGCTGGCGCCGCATATCGTGGAAATGCTCTATGCGGTGGAGGCCGGCGAACGGCTGGTGGGGGTGTTGCAGGGCAGCGATTACCCCGAGGCGGCCAAGCAGGTATCTCGTGTGGGCAGTTATCGAGGCATCGCGCTGGAGGCCATCATGGCCCGCGAGCCGGATCTCGTCGTGACCTGGCGTAGCGGAACACCGCGCAGCGTGGTGGAGCGTCTCAAGGCGCTGGACGTACCGGTCTACGAAAGTGAACCGCGCCGGCTCGACGATGTGGCGGACGATCTGCGTGACCTGGGCCGTCTGACAGGGCACTCGGAGGCGGCGGGGCGCGCGGCTGGAGCATTTGAGTCACGCCTCTCCGCGTCGCGTCAAACGCTGCGCGAGACGCCGCGTGTGTTCTATCAGTTGGGGCACAACCCGCTGACCACGCTGGGCGATGGGCATATCATCACCCAGGCGATCCGTCATTGCGGGGGGAAACCGTTGTTCGCCGATCGCTCGGTGCTGGTGCCCGAGATCGGGCGCGAGGCGCTGATCGAGGCGCGTCCCGAGGTGATTCTGTCGGCCGCACCCAGCGATGATTGGCAGCGCGCTTGGCAAGGCCAAGACTGGTTGCCGGCGGTGCGCGATGGCCACCTATACACCCTCGACCCCGATCCCATCAGCCGTCCTGGTCCACGCCTCGTCGAGGGCATCGAACAGGTCTGCCAGGCCCTCGAGCGGGCGTCCCAATCGCCTTGAGCGAGACACTCAATAATCGATGCCGCGGCGTGCCTGGAGTCCGGCATTGAAAGCGTGCCGCACTTCCTGCATCTCGGTGACGGTATCGGCCATGTCGAGCAGTTCACGATGAGCATTGCGCCCGGTGACGATCACCGTCTGCTCGGCGGGCCGGTTGGCGAGCGCTTCGCGGACCGTGGCGATATCGAGATAGCCGAACTTGAGCATGTAGGTGATTTCGTCGAGCACCACGAGATAGACCTCAGGGTCGCTCAGCAGGCGCTCTGCATCCGCCCATACGGCCTGACAGGCCTGGGTGTCCGACTCACGATTCTGAGTCTCCCAGGTAAAACCGGTGGCCATGATATGCACGCTCAAGTTGGCGTCGTCTGCGAGGCGTTCGCGTTCACCGCACTCCCACATGCCCTTGATGAACTGCACCACGCCGGCACGGTAGCCGTAGCCCAGGGTGCGGGTGACAGTGCCCCAGGCGGCGGTGGTCTTGCCTTTGCCGTTGCCGGTGAAAACGAGCAGCAGACCACGCTGCTCAGTGGCGGCGGCGACTTTCTCGTCGACATGCGACTTGAGGTTGCGCATGGCGTTGCGATGGCGGGACTGACGGTCGGTCATGAAATATTTCCGGGTAAAAGAAGCAACGTAACGCGATGAGGGACTGCACCACAACGTTGCAGACATGCGTGATTTACAGACGCTGTTCGAGTTCTTGCCACAGGCTACGATAGGCACGCGCCGCAGGGGACGAGCGTGCGAATTGCGTGACGGGGGCGCGTTCGAGTCCCATGCGCTCGACGGCGCTGGCGTAGGGAATGGTCGTCGTCATCATCAAGGGCCAATCCTGATTCAGCGTGGCCATGACCTCGAGATGTAGTTTCTTGCGTCGGTCGGCGAGCGTGAAAAAAGGCCACACGGGGCAGGCATGATCGGCCTCGTCGAGATGCTCGCGTAGTTGCTCCAGGGTGCGCAGCGAGAGCGTCGTCGGTACGGTGGGTACCAACAGGGCATCGACGCTCGAGAAAACATGCTCGGAGAGCGTGGAAATGCTCGGTGGGCAGTCGAGTATCACCAGGTCGTAATCGTCGTGTACCGGTTTGAGTATCTTGCGCAGCCGGCTGAGCTTGCGGCCTTCAAGCAGGTGGTCCAGCTCCCGCGAGCCGAAAGACGCCGGCAGCAGGTCGAGATCGGGGATCTCGCTGGTACGAATGACCTTGTCGAAGGACGCCTTGCCTTTCACCAACTTGTCCACGCCGCCCCGCACCTTGGGCTTGACGCGTAGATAGAAGGTCGTGGCCGCTTGCGGGTCGAGATCCCAGAGCAACACGCGATAGCCGGCTTGGCTCGCCAGGGCGGCCAGGTTGACGGCGGAGGCAGTCTTGCCCACGCCACCCTTGATACTGTAAATGGCTAGCATTTTCATCGAGACGTCTCCCGGCAAGTGGCGCGTGGGGCACCTTGGCAGCGAGGTGTGACGTTTGCGTGTCAATGATGTGACAGTCGCCACCAAGGGTTGGCGGTTCGCCAGCAATAGCTGGGCATCGCCAATATGCGTTATTCAACACTATACAGTAGTTGCTCGAGGCGCCGGTTTTCCATGCGTTGCGAAACAGGTATCTGGTTAGCCTCGGCATGGCAGGGTGCTGAGGTTGTTGCGAGAGAGTAGGATGACAAGGAGGCCGCCAGGGTGATCGGGAGGGCGCGTTGGAAGCAATAAGACAGCGGATCGAAAACCAGATCATGGGCGTGACCGGCATGGCGCTGGGGGGTATCGATTATGAACAGCCGCCGGGCGATCCTGGTCTGTTCGGGCCGCAGAGTGTGTGCTGGCGGGTGCATAGCGATTTCACCTCGATGCTGTGCGGCGGCATCAGCTCGCTGATGTTGCAGATGCTGCATCCGCTGGCGCTGGCCGGCGTGTGGGATCATTCCAACTTTCGCGACGACATGCTCGGCCGGTTGCGCCGCACTAGTCAGTTCATCGCCGCTACCACGTTCGCCTCCACGGCGGACGCCGAGCGTCTCATCGACCGGGTACGGCGCATTCACGACGAGGTCGCAGGCGTTGCGCCTGATGGTCGTCCCTATACCGCCAACGATCCGGATTTGCTGACGTGGGTGCATGTCGCCGAGGTCAGTCGTTTTCTCGCCGCGCATCTGCGCTATCGCAACCCTGACCTGAGCGTTGCCGACCAGGACCGTTACTATGCCGAAGTGGCGCGTATCGCTGAAGCGTTGGGTGCACGTGATGTACCACGCACGCGCGGTGATACCGATGCCTATCTCGAGGCGATGCGCCCGCAGTTACGCTTCGACGTACGCACCGCCGAGGTCTTTAGATTGCTGATCGGAGCGCCGCCCCCACACCCGTTGGCGCGGCCGCTGGTGGCACTGGCGATGCGCGCCGGTGTCGACTTGTTGCCGCTCTGGGCGGCCGAGATGGCTCATCGCGATATGCCGCGCTGGCAGCGTCATACCGTGCGGGCGGGTGTGCATCGCCTGGTGCCGGTCATGCGTTGGTCGGTGCGCAATGGCGCCTCGAGTCGCGCACGGCGACGCGTTGCCGGGGCTACGACGATGGCGGCTGAGTCACCGAGGGCGGATGACCGTACTTGAGCTCGAACTGCTCGGTCATCTCCTGACAGCGATCTTCGGTGGTGCGTCGTTGTCGATCGGTCATCTCCGGCGCCGCCATCGACTGCCAGCACTGCGCGATGCCGCGTTCTTCGCCGGCTTCGTCTTCCGGGGTCGCGCCCTGGCTGATGAAATAGATGATGATGGCGTACACCGCCACGATGAAGGCAATGGCGCCGACGATCAGGCCCAGGCAGCCCAGCTTGTTGGCACGGCGCGGTGTCGCGTCGCGCGAGGAGGAAACGTCTTTCACGGCGAGCTCTTTCGTCGGTTGAGTGCGTCTTGGGAGTATAACAAAGCAGGGCCTGGTGGCGGGGTGGCGCAATGTCGCGTGCCAACATATCGCCAGGCAAGGCGCGCTCTGCTTGGGTCGCCAAGACGCGGTTGCTATCATGCACTCATGAACGCTACGCCGCTCCCGCCGCGACCCGCGTCCCTCGACGATCCGCTTTATTACCTGCATAACTTCCGCAGCGCCTTGCGCTGGATCGAGGCGTGCTACGTGGATTTGTTCGATGACGACGAGCGCGACTTCCTCACCCGCTTTGAAACCTTGCCCGAGCCTGCGCAGGCGCTGTGGGTGCGTATGGTCATGCGCAAAGGCGATACCTTCCGTGACGACCGGCTTGGTTATGCGGAAATCGGGATGCCGGCCACGGCCGTGGCGCCGTTGATCGAACGGGGGTGGGTGCAAGATGATCCGCCGCTGTCAGTGTCGGCGTTGTGGCTTTTGTTGACCAAGGCGGAAATCGGTCGCCACCTGAACGGGCTGTTGCGCGATCACGGCCTCACGCGTGGCGCGCGCAAGGCGGACATGCTCGAGGTGCTCGCCGAGGCCGATCTTGGCGAGTATCCGTTGACGGTGTGGTGCCCCGAGATTTCCTTCAACGTGGTGCGCATGACGCGTATGGCGCTGTGCGATCGGCTACGCTTGATGTTCTTCGGCAACCTGCATCAGGACTGGAGCGAGTTCGTGCTTGCCGACCTTGGCGTGCGCCGCTTCGAGCGAGTGCCGCTGAGCCCGGCTTCGCGGGCCTTTCAACGCCGCGAGGACATCCACACCTACGCACACCTGCATGCCTGTCGCGAGCGCCTGGAGGCTGGCGAGCCGATTGCCGACATACTCCATGACGTGCCGGCGGCGGATGACAATCCATGGCTGGAAAACCGGCGCGGCAAGCTGTTGTTTCTGCTGGCTCGGGCGCGTGAGCGTGAAGGCGAGTTGGCGGCGGCGGAAGGCCTCTACGCCCAGAGTGTTCACCCCGGTGCACGCGGGCGTCGCCTGCGCATGTTGGAACGTCAAGCCTGCCATGCCGAGGCCCTGGAACTGGCAAACGCCGCCGCAGCGGCGCCGGAAAGCGAGACCGAACGCCAGCAGTTGGATCGCCTCTTGCCGCGCCTGCATCGGCGCCTTGCACTTGCGCCGCCGTCCGTGACCGAGGAGCCGGTGCCGGCGCGCCTGGAGATGACGTTACCACGTACGGCCTCGGTAGAACGCGCCGTGGTGGAGCATCTGTCGTGCGAGTCGATGCCGGTGTACTACGTCGAGAACGCGTTGATCAATGCGCTATTCGGCCTGTTGTGCTGGGAGGCGGTGTTCGCTCCGCTTGCCGGCGCCTTCTTTCATCCGTTCCAGCGTGCTCCTGCGGATCTGTTGCGCCCCGAGTTCGCATCGCGTCGCGAGACGCTCTTCACCCGATGCCTGGCGCGGCTCGAGGTGCCCGAGGGCGAGCATGGCTATCGCGCCGTGATCCGCCGCACTTATCACGCCAAGCATGGGCTAGAATCTGCTTTCGTGCAGTGGGAGGCGCTCGATGAAGCGCTGCTGGAAATGGCGCTGGCGTGCCTGCCGGCGGCGCATCTGCGGCTGTGGTTCGAGCGTCTGCTGCGCGATGTGCGTGCCAACCGGGCGGGAATGCCGGATCTGATCCAGTTTCGCCCCGAGCAGGGCGACTACCGGATGATCGAGGTCAAAGGGCCGGGCGATCGGCTGCAGGACAACCAACGCCGGTGGTTGGCGTTCTGCGCGCGGCACGGTATGCCTCTCGATGTCTGCCACGTGACGTGGGCGTCATGAGCGAGGCAGTGGATTATACGGTGGCGGTGCGCACCCTGTGTGATTTCACCGCTAAACAGGGCGATCTCGACTTGCGTTTCACGCCATCGCCCAGCGCTGAAGAGGGCATGGAAGGGCATGCTCGAGTGGCCTCGCGTCGCGCCTCCCATTACCAATGCGAAGTCGCCTTGAGCGGTGTCTATTGGAGCGCTGCCGGGCAAGGCTTGCGAGTGCGTGGGCGTGCGGACGGTTTCGATCCGCAACGTGGACGCCTGGAAGAGATCAAGACCCATCGCGGTGATCTGACGCGTCAACCGGAGAACCATCGTCATCTGCATTGGGCTCAGTTGCGTCTTTACGGCTGGTTGCTGTGCGAGGCGCGGGGCCTCGACGAACTCGAGCTGGCGCTGGTGTATTTCGATATCGCCCGCCAGGTCGAGACACCGCTCGTCGAACGCGTGGGCCGTGAAACCTTGCGTCATTTCTTCGAGGCGCAGTGCGCCGCTTTCCTCGATTGGGCGTTGCAGGAAACGGCGCACCGTGGGGCACGCGATAGCGCCCTCGAGGCGCTGCGTTTTCCGCATGCGAGCTGGCAGGGCGAGCAGCGCATGCTGGCGGAAAACGTCTACAAGGCGGCCAGTACCGGGCGCGCGCTGCTGGCCCAGGCGCCGACGGGCACCGGCAAGACTCTGGGCACACTCTTTCCGATGCTCAAGGCGATGCCCACGCAACGCCTCGATGGCCTGTGCTATCTCGCTGCCAAGACTCCCGGACGCCAGCTGGCGCTGGATGCGCTGAAACCCGTGGTGGAAACGACGCCGCTGCGCGTGCTGGAGCTGACCGCGCGCGACAAGGCCTGTGAGCATCCCGACCTTGCCTGCCATGGGGAGTCCTGCCCGTTGGCGGCGGGCTTTTTCGATAAGCTGCCTGACGCACGGCGCGCACTGATCGCCGATGGCGACTGGGATCGCGCGCATTTGCGCGATACCGCCTTGGCGCATGACGTCTGCCCGTATTACCTGGGCCAGGAAATGGCGCGCTGGAGCGATGTCACGGTCGGTGATTATCATTACTACTTCGCCAGTGGCGGCTTGTTGCATCTGTTGGCTCAGTCCAACGATTGGCGCCTGGGCGTGCTGGTCGATGAGGCACACAATCTGGTCGAACGCGCGCGTGACATGTACAGCGCGAGCCTCGATCAAGGCGATTTGCGCGCCCTGATACGCGAGAAACCCGCCGGCGTCAGCGCCGCACTCAAGCAGCTCAATCGCGAGTGGAATTCGCTGGGCCGTGAGTGTGTCAATGAGCATACCGCGCTCGAACGCGTCCCTGAGGCGTGGTTGGCCGCGTTGCAGCGCCTGGTGGGGACGATCGGGCAAGTGGCGGCCGAGCCGCCTTATACTTTGTCACCGGCCTTGCAGCGTTTTTATTTCGATGCCTTGAAGACGGTGCGCATCGCCGAACTGTTCGATCGTCATTTCGTTTGCGACATCGCCATGCGGGCGGGCCACCGCGGCATGCGCCATGCGCGCCTGAGTCTGCGCAACATCGTGCCGGCGCCATTGCTGACCCCGCGTTTCCAGGCCGCACATGCCAGTGTGTTGTTTTCGGCCACCCTGACGCCCGAGCGTTATCAGCGCGATCTGTTGGGGTTGCCCGAGGACAGTGTGTGGCTGGACGTGGCGTCGCCCTTTGCCAAGGAACAGCTCAGCGTGCATATCGCGCAGCACATTTCTACGCGCTTTCGCGACCGCGAGGCATCGTTGGCACCTATCGCCGACTTGATCGCCACGACCTATACGCGTCGGCCGGGCAATTATCTGGCCTTCTTCAGCAGCTTCGCCTATCTGGAAGATGTGGCCGCGCGTTTGCGCGAGACGCATCCCGATGTGCCGCAATGGCAACAGGCGCGGGGCATGGACGAAACGGCACGGGCGGATTTCCTGGCGCGTTTCACGCCGGACGGCTGCGGGGTCGGGTTCGCGGTACTCGGCGGTGCCTTCGGCGAGGGCATCGATCTTCCGGGTGATCGACTGATCGGTGCCTTCATCGCCACCTTGGGGCTGCCGCAGGTCAATCCGGTCAACGAGCAGCGTCGACGCTATCTACAGGCGATGTTCGGTGCCGGCTACGACTATGCTTACGTCTATCCCGGGGTACAGAAGGTGATTCAGGCTGCTGGGCGCGTCATTCGCTCCCGCGAGGACCGGGGCACGATTCATCTGATCGACGATCGCTTCGCCGAGCCCCGCATTCAGGCGTTATTGCCGTCGTGGTGGCATGTCACCCACAACGTTGACAACCAGGCTCGCAACCCGGGCGGTGCTTCTCTAGGGTAGGGCGCAAATTTCTCAAGGATGAGTGGTATGAGTTTGATGCTGAGTGTGGCGCTATTCGCCGGATGTGCACTGGTCATCGGTGTGGTCGGGACGCGCCTGACCGGTGTGGTGGACACGCTGGCCGACCGTACCGGCATGGGTGAAGCCATTGCCGGGGCGGTGCTGATGGGTATGGCGACCTCGCTATCCGGCATCGTGTTGTCGGTGACAGCGGCCTGGAAGGGCCAGCCCGAACTGGCGATGAGCAACGCCGTAGGCGGGATCGCTGCACAGACACTATTTCTCACCGTTGCCGATGTGGCGCTGCGACGCGTCAATCTCGAGCATGCGGCGGCTTCCATCGGCAATCTGGCGCAGGGCACGTTGTTAATGTGCCTGCTAGGCATGTTGCTGGTGGCGCGTTATTCGCCGGAGTGGACGTTGTGGGGTATTCACCCGGTCACGCCGCTTCTGTTTCTGGGCTACGTGTATGGGTTGCGCATCATCGATGAAGTGCGTAGCCAGCCGATGTGGATGCCGCGACGCACGCGTGAGACCCGCGAGGATGCCCCGGATGACGAAGCCCAGCGCCATTCCTTGACGCGGCTGTGGTGCGCGTTCGCCGCGCTGGCCTTGTTGTTGGGCGTATCCGGCTGGGTGATGGAGAAAGCGGCGACGACGCTGGCGACGGAAACGGGCATGAGCCAGACCGCCGTGGGCATATTGTTGACCTCGGTAGCGACCTCCTTGCCTGAGCTGGTGACCGCCGTGGCCGCCGTGCGTCGTGGTGCGCTGACCTTGGCCGTGGGCGGGATCATCGGCGGTAACGCCTTCGACACCTTGTTCGCTGCTGCCTCGGATATCGCCTATCGCGACGGTTCGATCTATCACGCCGTTTCCGATCAGACATTGCTGTGGATCGCGCTGTCGGTGTTGATGACGGCGGTATTGCTGCTGGGTCTGGTGCGTCGCGAGAAACACGGTCCGGGACGCATCGGCTTCGAGAGCGTGGCGCTGGTGTTGTTGTACGGCGCTGGGGTGGCGATGGTCTTCCACGGGGGAGCTTGAACGACGTGATTCGAGGCGGGCGGTCGCCTCAGTCGAAGAGATCACCCTGGGCATGCGGGGCGCGAAATGCATGGGTGTCGAGTCCCATCTCGGCACGATCGCCGATGCCTAGGCGCCGGCAGGTGGTGCGGAAACGTTGCGCTAGAAGTTTCGCGAACACGCCTTCGCCGCGCATGCGATGGCCGAAGCGGGCATCGTAATCCTCACCGCCACGGCACTGGCGGATCAGGCTCATGACCTTGTCGGCGCGCAGCGGGTAGTGCTCGTTGAGCCAGGTCTCGAACAGCGGCGCGACCTCATGCGGCAGGCGCAGCAGCATCCAGGCGGCGGTGCGCGCGCCGGCGTCGTGGCCGGCTTCCAGTAGGGACTCGAGTTCATGATCGGTCAGCCCTGGAATCACCGGCGAAATCAAGGTGCCCACGGGGATGCCCGCCTCGCTGAGTTCGCGGATGACCTTGAGGCGCGTGCGCGGCGCCGCCGTGCGTGGCTCCAGCGTGCGTTTGAGGTCATCATCGAGGCTGGTCAGGCTGACGAAGACACGCACCAGGCGGTGCTCGGCCATCTCGGCGAGCAAGGCCTTGTCGCGCAGGATCAAGGCGCTCTTGGTGACCAGCGTGACAGGGTGGCGGGTATCCAGCAGCAATTCCAGCAGGGCTCGCGTCGTGCCGCGCTCCGCTTCCAGCGGCTGATAGCAATCGGTGTTGCCCGACAGGTTGATCGGCCGACAGACATAGCCGGGTTTGTCGAGTTCATCGCGCAGTCGCTCGACCATGCCGGTGCGGGCGATCAGCTTGGTTTCGAAGTCGAGCCCCGGCGACATGTCCCAGTAGGCGTGGCTGGGACGTGCGTAACAGTAGATGCAGCCGTGTTCGCAACCTCGGTAAGGGTTCAACGAGCGGTCGAAGGACAGATCCGGCGAGTGGTTCCAGGACAGCGCACTCTTGGCGGGCTCGTCACGTACTTGCGTTGCCAGCCGTGCGGGCGCTTCTTCCTGCCACCAGCCATCGTCGACGGCTTCACTGACCGTGGGTGCAAACCGATTGTGGGGGTCGAAGGTCGCGCCTCGTCCCTTGCGGGCCTGTGAGCGATCTCTGGGCGTCGTCATCATGCAATACCTTGACTGTATATATGAACAGTATAGGCGTCATTTAGGTGGGTTCAAACCGGCCGGCGTGGTGTCAGCCCGGCGGATAGCCCAGGGCATCGCGCAAACGCGCCGCATGCGCGGCGACCCACGTCGGGTCGATGGGCCCCCAGTCGCGGATGACGTAGCGTCCGATATGATGCCGGGCACCGGCCTGCTGTTCGAATTCGCAGTGAATATCCAGCTCGATCAGGGCATTGACGGTATCTTGGGCGGTGCGGCGCGGCATGCCGGTGGCTTCGATCAGTGCGGGCACGCTAGCCGTCCCGTTGTCGATGAGGTGCGCAACATATAGCCGGCGATAGAAACTGCTTTGCGTCTTGCTGAGTGCCATGGGCGTTCTCCGGAAGGGGAAGGGGCGAATAGCATAACGCCCCACCCCCATAAAGGGGCAGGGCGCCATGCGGTGTGCAGCGTAGGAAGGACGAATCAGAAGCGCAGCGTCACACCGCCTTCCAAGTAGCGATCCTGGGTGTTGTAGCCGTCGACCAATTGGTATTCCTTGTCGAAGGCGTTCTCGACCTTGGCCGACAGCTCGACCATCGACGTGACCTGCCAGCTGGTACGTAGATCGACCACGCCGTAGCCGGCGGTGGTGGTGTCGCCATAGGTGACGAAGTCGGTATCGCGACGATCGCCCGCCGCGCGCAGGGTAGCACCGAACGACCAATCAGCCAGGGCGTAGTCAGCGTCCAGGCGACCGAAGGTACGGGCACGACGCTGCAAGCGCTCTCCGGTTTGCCGGTCCTCGGGGTTCTGGTGAGTGAGGCTGGCGCTGAGTACCAATCCGCCGGCTTGCCAGCCGCCGCTGAGCTCCACTCCGCGGATGCGGGCTTCGTCGACGTTGCGATAGATAGAGTGCGGATATTGGCCGACGGTCGTGATCAAGTTATCAATACGGTTCTGGAAGACAGTGACTCGTGAGCGCCAAGGCCCTTGATCAAATGCCCAAAATGCCTCGATATTCTTAGACTCTTCCGCCTTGAGGTTCGGATTGGCGCCCCAGCTTTCGGGTCCATAAAGTTCTTGTAAGCTCGGGGCTTTGTAAGCCGTACTGTAGGAAATACCTATGCGTTGGCTGGTACTTAGTTGATAAGCATATCCCAAGCTGCCGGTAGTCTTATCGCCGAACAGGGAGTCATCGTCGTAGCGCAAGGAACCGGAAAGCTCGTGGGCGCCATAAGTGCGCTGCATCATGCCGTAGAGTCCGTAATTCTCCCGGCTATCTTTTTCATAGCTATTCCCGCCGACTTCATCCTGATAATCGATCTTGTCTTGACGGTAGTCGACACCAATGACATCGATGCCATTGTCACGAGTAAAGCGGTGTTGAATGCCTGCCTCATTGCGATGCGATTCGCTTAGAGTCGTCCTAGTGCCTTCGTCACGCTCCTCACGCTGTTCATCGAAATGACCGGCGGTGATCAGCATCTGCCAGTCCGGCTGGAGCTGGACATCGAGCTGGCCGCTAAAGGACTGCAGATAGCCTTTGGTTTGCATGTCCTCGCAGCCAGGTGAATAGCCGAAGCCACAATTGTCGTATTCGCCTTCGAAGTTCTGCCGCAGCGCGTTGACGCTCACCTCGACGTCATCGTTGATTCGATGTGAGAGCCCCAACTGGGCACCTTCGCGCTCGAAGCCGTCACGCTCGCCGCTGTCGTCCGCCTGGGTGGCATTGAAGCCATCGCCGTCGCGGTGGAAGAGCGAGGCGTTCAGCCGAGTGTCGTCATCGCCGGTGGCGACCCAGGCGCTCTGGCGTTGGGTGCTGTCGCTGCCCGTGCTCGCCTTGAGCCCGCCTTGCGTGCCGGAGGCTGTGCCACGCCGGGTGAAGACCTGGATGACGCCGCCGATGGCGTCGGCACCATAGGCGGCGGCCCGCGGCCCGCGGACGATTTCGATACGCTCGATGGCCTCGAGCGGCAGCATTTCCAGGCTGGCGCCGCCACTGGTGGCCGAGTTGATGCGCACGCCGTCGACCAGCACCAGGCTATGGTCGGATTCGGTGCCGCGCATGAACAGGCTGGAGAGCGTTCCTGGGGGGCCATTCTGGGCGATTTCGAGGCCCGCACGGCCTTGCAGCAAGTCGATGATCGAGCCAGCCTGACTGCGCTCGATATCATCGCGGTCGATGACGGTGGTGCTGGCCAGAACATCGCTCTGCGACTGGGGAAGCCGGTTAGCGGTGACCTGGAGATCGGATAGTCGTTGATCGCCCTGCGCCTGTGCGCTGCCCGCCATTACGAGGGCCAGCCACAGCAGATTCTTTTTATGCAACATATAAAAACGCCTCATCAGCGTAAGAAACGAGTTACGCGATGAGGAGGACAAGAGGTGACGCCGCCGCGTCGCCTGGACGACGTGAATGCAACGGTCGCCACTGGCGAAGCCCTCCGCATCAGCCAGTGCTGAGAACCAGGCCGGTCTCCGGACTGACGCGCTGGCGGCGGAGAAGATCCGACACCGGGCGGAAACGCCTTCCCACTCGAACTGACGAAAGAGCAGTGGCGGTCGCATGCGGCTGGCAGCGACGATTTCCGATGTGGCGCGATTACCGTTGCGGGGGCAGTACGGGACTTTCACCCGTTTCCCGAGCACCTGGGTCTCGACGGGCGGGGATTCTGCTTGGCGGTTCCGGGGAAGTCAAACGCCGGTCGCGGTGGGCGCGACCGGCGAAGTGCTGGGACCAGGTGCGTCAGAGAGAAAGGAACACGCCGGCCAGTGTCGCGCTCATCAGGTTGGAGAGTGTGCCGGCAGCGACGGCCTTGAGACCCAGCCGGGCGATATCGCTGCGTCGACTGGGCGCCATCATGCCGAGACCGCCCATCAGGATGGCAATGGAGGCGAGATTGGCAAAACCGCACAGCGCAAAAGTGACGATGGCTCGAGCATGCGCGCTCAGTGCTTGCGGATCGGCGGCGAGGTTGGCGAAGGCGACGAATTCGTTGAGTACCAGTTTCTGGCCCAGGAAGCTGCCGGCATGGATCGCCTCTTCCCAGGGGACGCCGATCAAGAACGCCAAGGGCGCGAACAGATAACCGAGCAGCAGTTCCAGGGTCAGGTCCGGGTAACCCAACCAGCCGCCGATGCTACCCAGAATCTGGTTGCCTAGCGCGATCAGGGCGATGAAGGCCAGCAGCATGCCGCCCACGTTGAGGGCTAGCTGGACACCGGAGGCGGCACCGTTGGCCGCCGCCTCGATGACGTTGGCGGGGGCCTCGTCGTCTTCGCCGTCGATGACGTCTTCCAACGGCTGAGACGGCGGCTCGGTTTCAGGCACGATGAGTTTGGCCATCAGCAGCCCGCCCGGTGCCGCCATGAACGAGGCGGCCAGTAGATATTCCAGGGAGATGCCCATCGCGGCGTAACCGCCGAGCACGCTTCCGGCCACCGAGGCCAGGCCACCGACCATCACCGCGAAGAGCTCGGAGCGCGTCATTCGCGACAAGAAGGGGCGCACGGCCATCGGCGCTTCGGTTTGCCCGACGAAAATATTGGCGGCGGCGGAAAGCGATTCGGTACGCGAGGTGCCCAGTAGCTTCTGCAGCGCGCCGCCCATCAGCTTGATCACCCAGCGCATGATGCCCAGGTAATAGAGCACGGCGACCAGTGAAGAAAAGAAGACGATGATGGGCAACACGCGTAGGGCGAAGACGAAACCGCCGTCACCGAAGACGTCGAACATGGTGTCGCTGACCAGGCCGCCAAAGACGAAATCCATACCCGCTTGGGCACTGTCGATGACCGACTGTACGGCGTTGGTGAGCCCCAGCAGGACGTCTTGGCCGAAAGGGATGGCGAGCACGAACAGGCCAAGACCGGCTTGGATGGCAAGCGCCCCGGCGACGGTGCGCAGACGAATGGCCCGACGGTTTTCGGACAAGGCGAGGGCGATCAGCAGGACGACCACCACGCCGACGAGCCCCATGAGGGTTTGCATCGAATACTCCTGAATTACATGCGGTCTGGGTTACGAGAAGTGCGGCCATGATGCCGATACGCCGCCTTCACGAGGGACGTCGAAGGCGCGCTGGGGTGGGGTGGCACGCGAGAGGCGACCGTCGGGTCGCCTCAAAGGGTGCGTACTTTATCAGGATCGCTGGCCGATGTGAGGGGCAATGTATGCCAGGGGCGGTCGCCTAGCCGATCATTGGCTTTCGGGTTCATGCAGAACCAGCTCGACACGACGATTCGCCGCACGCCCCTCGGGCGTGGCGTTGCTTTTCAGCGGGTGTGTGTCGGCATATCCCACCGCGCGTAGCTCATCGCTATCGAGCCCTTCCTCGACCAGGAACCGCAAGACGGCAGTGGCACGCGCCGTCGAGAGTTCCCAGTTGGAGGGGAAGCGGTCGGTGGCAATGGGCCGACTATCCGTATGGCCCTCGATGGTGATATCGCCCTCGTATTGTTGTAGCGAGTCCAGCAACTGGCGCAGTACCTCGCGTCCTTCGTCGGTGAGGCCAGCGCGGCTGCTGGAAAACAGCAAACGATTCTCGATTCGGAAGTTCAGCGTTTGGGCGCTTTGTGTCACGACCACACCATCGATCAAGGGCTTGAGCGTACTCGTCAGCTGGCGCACACGACGGGTATCGCGTGAAGCCTCGACACCGGTCATCACGGCCTTGGCGGGATCCGGGTTGACCATGATCACGCGTGGAGGCCGCGGCGCCATCGGTGGTGGCGTATAGAAAGCGGTGTCGCGCGGCGGAACGTAGCGTTTGCTCGAACGCGGTGGGGTGTAGAAATTCGGTGACCACGCGGGTGCTTGCAGCGTGGGTACGCCCAGGGCCGGGAAGGCGAGCGCCTTGTCGCTGGCGGTGCTGTCATCGTTTCCGGTGAGTGCCAATAGCAGCACGAACAAGGTGATCAGCAGGGTGAGCATGTCGAGATAGCTCATCAGCCAGCCGCCGCCTTCATCGCCCGCGTGATTTACGGGGGCGATCAAGGTATCGCTGGCGTCGATGGCGTAGCGATGCGTCGCACGGCTCATGCCACCGTTTCCTCCTCACGTGACCGCTTGGACGTATGAGGTGCCGGTTCGCGAATCTCGTCCTGGTGCTCGGCCATGAAGGAATTCAGCGTGTCCTCGACGAATGACGGCAGGCGGCGCTTGGCGATCAGCATCACCCCTTCCATGACCATGTGCATTTCGATCAGACGTTCCTCGGTGCGGCGTTCCAATTTCACCGCAACCGGCTTGAAGATCAGGTTGGCGAGCAGGATGCCGTAAAATGTCGACATCAGGGCGATGGCAAGACGCGGGCCGATCACCGTCAAGTCGCCGCCGTCGATCACCTCGAGCATGTTGATCAGGCCGATCAGGGTTCCCAGCATGCCGAACGCTGGGGCATAGGTCGCCATGGTGCGAAAGATCTGCGACTCGGCATATTCTCGCGCTCGCATGCGCGCGATGCGCCAACGCAGGACGTCATGAATCTCGTCATCCTGGGTGTTGGCGATAACCAGCGATACCCCGGTGCGGAGGAAGGGGTTGCGCGTGTCTTCGAGCTCGGCTTCGATTGCACGAATATTGCCACGAAACCAGTGCCGGGCCATGGATACCAGCGTCTGGATGTCATCGTCGATACGACTGTTCTCGCGACGGAAGACGAGTCCCACCAGACGCGAAACGCGCACCACTTCGCGCATGGGATAGCTGATGAACGTGGCGGCCAGCGTGCCGGTGATAACGATGGCGAGGCCGGGGAAATTGAAGAAGCTGCTGGGCGTTTGCGCGGTGAAGAGCACGACGGTGGCGAGCAGCAGCACACTGGCGGCGATGCCGATCAGAGTCGACGGGTTCATGGGCGTTGTCCGATGCAGGAGCAGCATGAAAGCGATAAAGCGATGTGGCCAACGGCCACCATGACGCATGATACGCGTGGCTGGGGCGTGCAAAGCGTGTATTTGCCGCGTGCTTTGTGCGCTTTTCAACGACTAGAGGACGGTTAGGTTAGGGCGTCCTTGAAACAAGGCGGGTCGTCACTGATGACAGCGTCGACGCCCCATGCCCAACGGGGCAGAAAAACCGCCGGGTCGTTGGCGGTATAGCACAGCAGGTGCAGGCCGGCGTCCCGTACGGCGCTGGCGCCGGCGGGTTTCAGCTTACGCCAGTCGAGGTGGACGCTATACGCCAAGAGGGTTTCGGCATCCGCGCGCCAGTCCTTGGGAAGCTTGTCGTAGAGCAGCCCTAGGCGTAGACGGTGTGGATCGGTCTCGATCTCGCGTGCAGTGTGCAGCGCGTCTCGATTGAATGAGGACACCAGCAGGCGCGAAGGTGGAAGCGCTGCCAGCAGGCGCGGAACGACGGCCTTGGCCAGGGCAGCGGGGCTATGCCGGTAGCTGATCTTGAGTTCGAGGTTGAGCCCCATGCCACATTCGGCGATTAGTGCCAGCATTTCGTCGAGCGTCGCCATGCGCTCATGGCGAAATGCCGGGCTGAACCAACTGCCCACGTCCAGTTGGTGTGCCTGTGCGAGATCGAGATGCCGCAACTTGCCGCGTCCGTTGGAACAGCGTCGTACGCCGGCGTCGTGCCAGATCACCGGGGTGCCATCGCCGAGTTGCTGAACATCGAGCTCCACCCAACGGCATCCGGCCGCGTGAGCGGCGCGTACCGCGGCCAGGGTATTCTCGGGGGCATGCGCGGAAAGCCCGCGATGCGCGATAACGCGGGGTAGCACGAGGCCTGTCTCGCTGATCGGCGAGGCGTGTGCCGCGCGTTGGGTGGCGGGTGTCGGCGGCAAGGTAGTACTGCTTGCAGAAAGTGGCATGTCAACGAACTCGCGAATGGCCGATGGGCATTATGGCATGTCGTACCGGTATTGGTTCAGTGGTTGGAGGCATGCCGCTCGCCTCGGTATCGCCGCCTAGATTGAGGCACCTTTTTGACAGGATCATGACCGTGTCGCCATGGGGCAGCGTTCGGGGATATGCTAATCTGCGCGCCTTGTTTCGAGATCAGTCGTCTGGCGCTTTGGCCGACAGACGGCGCCCGACCGGCAGAGAGACCGATGAAAATCATTCATGTTAAGAACCCGGAAAGCCGCGAGGCGTGCCTCGCACAGCTTTGCGCCAATGTGTATGGCCAAAAAGCCGGGCTCGATCCCCTGGTGACCTTCACAGGCACGTTGGGGGTGTTGTTCGAGCAGGACGCGGCGCGCATTTTCGTCTTGGCCGACGAACAACAGACGATTCTCGCCATGTTGCTGCTGGTCTCGGATATTGAAGGCCAAGGCATGGAAGTGACATTACTCTCGACACCGGAAACCGGAGGCGACGAAGAGCATGTCAAACGCCTGGTAAGGGAAATGGCCACGCGCGCGCCCTTGCGTGTGCAAGCCCCCGACGATACCAGCGAAGCCTTCTTTCGCGATTGCGGCATTACCCAATGGCTGGACATGCCGGATGGCGTGCGTCTTGGCCTGGGACCGCGTCATGAGAAAGTGACGCCCGATGCCTTGACGAAGCCGCTGCGTTTCAACGCCGAAGGGGTCGTGCAGACCTTCAAGCGTGAGCCCGAGACCTTCGAATCATACAAGGCGCGTTTCATCGCCGGCTTGGAGCGTTTCGACGGCCAAGTGTGACGGTGGCCGGGGTGATGCCATGCGACTTTAGTGGCAATGCGCTGCTCCGGACGCATTCTCGGGGCGGGACGGCTTGACCCGGCGAGCGTTCGGCGCTTGGATGAAAGCCTATATTCGTTAGCTTCATAAGGAAGAATGTATGGCCAAGCGTATTCAATTCGCGCGTACCGGAGGGCCCGAGGTCCTGGAATATGTCGATGTGACTCCCGTCGAGCCCGGACCGGGCGAGGTGCGCGTTCGCAATCGCGCGGTGGGATTGAACTTCATCGACATCTACTTTCGTACCGGGCTTTATCCCGCGCCGAGCCTGCCGTCCGGCTTGGGCACCGAAGGGGCCGGAGAAATCGACGCGGTCGGCGAGGGCGTGAAAGGCTTCGCGCCGGGCGATCGTGTCGCCTATGCCCAAGGGGCGTTAGGTGCCTACGCTGAGCTGCACGTGTTGCCGGCGGAGAAGGTCGTGGCGTTGCCCGAGGCTATCAGCTTCGAGACCGCGGCGGCGGCCATGCTCAAGGGACTGACGGTGCAATATCTTCTGCGTCAGACGTATCGGGTAAAAGAAGGCGAGACGATTCTGTTCCATGCTGCCGCGGGCGGCGTTGGCTCGATCGCCTGCCAATGGGCGAAGGCGCTGGGGGTGAAGTTGATCGGCACCGTCGGTTCACCCGAGAAAGCCGAGTTGGCCAAGCGTAATGGGGCCTGGGCGACCATCGACTACACACAGGAAAACGTCGTCGAACGCGTGCGCGAGCTGACCGGTGGCGAGATGGTGCCGGTGGTGTACGACTCGGTGGGCAAGGATACTTGGGAAACTTCGCTGGATTGCTTGCAAAAACGCGGCCTGATGGTCAGCTTCGGCAATGCGTCCGGCCCGGTCGAAGGCGTCAACATCGGCATCCTCAATCAGAAGGGGGCCTTGTTCGTGACGCGCCCCAGCCTCAACGGTTATGCCGACACGCGTGAGCGCTTCGAGGCCATGGCCGAGGAGCTGTTCGAGATGATCGCCAGCGGCAAGGTCGCTATCGATGTCGCCAACCGCTACCCCTTGAGTGACGCTGCCCAGGCACAGGAAGCCCTGGCGGCGCGCAAGACCACCGGTTCGACGGTACTTCTGCCCTGATGTGGCGTCGTGTATCTCGGCTGGTGGCGGTCGCGGGCTGGGCGATTGCCGTGGTGGCGTTGGCGGGATGCGCCACCGACGGTGGCGAAACGTCTGGCGCGACCTCGGAGCATGGCCAGGCCAGCTATTACCATGATCGCTATCAGGGGCAACGCACGGCCAGCGGCGAGCTCTATGATGCTGAGGCGTTGACCGCCGCGCACCGCAAGCTGCCGTTCGACACCCGTGTGCGTGTCACCAACTTGGATAACGGGCGCCACGTGACGGTGCGCATCAACGACCGAGGCCCCTTTACCGAGGGGCGAGTCATCGATCTTTCGCGTCGTGCAGCCGAGCGTCTTGGCATCATCAAGGCCGGCACGGCGCCGGTACTCGTGACGCCGTTGCCGTAAGAGCCATCCCGTGCGGCCGTGCCTCACCGAGACGCGGCCGCATGTTCTTCATGCTGTGTCGTGCCACACCACACTTTCCTTATCGAGAGCGAAGGCATCGAAAGCGAAATCGTCGACGCTTAGCATCTCCAGCACCTCACCCTCGAATCGCCGCATGAAGTCGGCTTCTGCATCGTCGATCAAACCGGATTCCCAGGCTGCTTCCACGCGCTGCTCAGGATGCAGTGCCTCGGCGGGTAGTTCACCCTTGCCATACGCTTTGGCGATGCGCCGATAGAGCGGCTCGGCATGCTCGCTGTCGGCGAGCAGGGCATTGTAGCGCGCCAGGGGGTTGTCCTTTTGCCCGGCGTCCTGTGTATTCCAAGTATTTTCAATCAGCTTGTGACGCAAGGCGCTGTCGGTGGAGACGGCATGGGCGATCTCGCGCGTGAAGCGGTCGTGAGGCTTGTGCCAACGCCGTCCCAGCGGCATCGCGATGCCCGATAGTGTCGTCGCCAAGGCCCGGTTGGGCAGATTGTCGAACAATTCGATGAAGGCTTGCTCGGCGCGGTGGAGCAGCGTGCGGCAGCTGTAATGCAAAAGCGTCGCCTCATGCTCGACATTGTCCGACTCGTGCCATTGTTTGATCAGCATCGAGGTCAGGTAGAGATTGGAAAGTACGTCGCCGAGGCGTGCCGAGAGCATTTCACGCTTCTTGAGGCCTGAGCCGAGACTGGCCATGGCGGCATCGGCGCAAAGCCCGAAGGCCGCGGACAGGCGTGCGACTTCCTGCGCGTAAGGGGCGGCGATCTCGTCGAAAGGAACGCTTGGCTTGCCGATACCCAGGCCCAGGGTAAAGGCTCGCGCGGCATTGCCGAACACCATGCCGGCATGGCGGAAGATAGCCTGGTCAAACGCCGGGAGGTCATCGTTGTCCTTGGCGGCCAACTCATCGAGCACATAGGGATGGCAGCGAATCGCGCCCTGGCCGAAGATCATCAGATTGCGCGTCATGATATTGGCGCCTTCCACGGTGATCGACACCGGGTTGGCGGCATAGGCGATGCCCAGGTAGTTGCGCGGCCCCAGCGTGACGGTGCGTCCGCCGTGCACATCCATGGCGTCGGCGAGCATGCTGCGTTGGAATTCGGTCAACTGGCTCTTGAGGATGGCCGAGGGCACCGCCGGCTTGACGCCGTGGTCGATGGTGTTGGCGGTCTGCATGACGGCCGCCTGAGCGATATAGGCATGCGCGGCGATACGCGCGAGTGGCTCCTGAACACCTTCCATCTCGGCGACGGGCAGGTTGAATTGACGCCGGATGCGGGTATAACCACCGGCCCAGCCCAGCGCGTAGCGGCCGATACCCGAAGCGCCGGAGGGCAGGGTAATGCAGCGCCCCACGGACAGGCATTCGACCAGCATGCGCCAGCCTTGTCCGGCCATCTCGGTGCCGCCGATGATCCAGTCGAGGGGGATGAAGACATCCTGGCCGCGAATCGGGCCGTTCATGAAAGGGCTGCCGATGGGATGATGGCGGCGGCCGATGTCCATGCCCTGCGTATTGCGAGGGATCAACGCGCAGGTGATGCCAAGGTCTTCGGTGTCGCCGAGCAAGCCATCGGGGTCGAACATGCGAAATGCCAGACCGACCACGGTGGCGATGGGCGCCAGGGTGATCCAGCGTTTTTCGAAGGTGAGCTTGAGCCCGAGGACGTCCTCGCCGTTGTGCTTGCCTCGGCAGACGACGCCGACATCGGGGAGCGAGGTGGCATCGCTACCCGCGCGCGGTCCTGTGAGCCCGAAGCAGGGGATCTCGCGACCATCGGCCAGGCGCGGCAGGTAATGGTCTTTCTGTTCCTCGGTGCCGTATTTGAGCAGCAGCTCACCTGGGCCCAGGGAATTGGGCACGCCGACCGTGACCATCAGCGTCTCGTTGACGGCCAGTTTTTGCAGCACTGCCGATTGCGCCTTGGCTGAGAACTCCAGCCCGCCATAGCGTTTGGGGATGATCATGCCGAAGAAACCTTCGCGCTTGAGGTAATCCCACAGCTCGGGCGGCAGGTCGGCACGCGTGCGGGCGATCTCCCAGGCGTTGCACATGCCGGCGGCCACGGAGCATTGATGGTCGACGAAAGCCTGTTCTTCCTCGCTCAGCTCCGTGGTGCCGAAATCCAGCAGCCGTTGCCATTGGGGGCGGCCGGAGAAGAGCTCGCCGTCCCAGGCCACGCTGCCCGCTTCGAGGGCGATACGCTCGGTCTCGGAGACCTTGGGCGCCGATTTCTTGAAGGCCGCGAACAGGCGCGGACTCAGCCAACGCCGCCGCAATATGGGAAGCCCGCAGACGGCTATCGCCAAGGCGCCGAGCCATAGCAGAATGCCCACCACCACTGCGCCGAAGACGATGCCGATGGCGCCGAGGATCAATAAAAGCCCGATTGCCGGCGGGGCGCCCGCTTCCCGACGCATGATCCAGACTAGGCCGCCCAGCGCCACGATGATGAGCAACAGTTCCAACATTCGGACTCTCCCTGGATAATTTCTAACGCTTGTTTGAATTTAGCCTAGCGTACTCGTGTCGCTACGACCAGTCATCGATGGTGGAAGCCGTCATTCAAGATGGAGGTCGTCATTCAAGTTTGATGAGAGGCCCCGCGCCGCACGGGGCGGCACGGGGTAGGGCGTTCAGGTCGTTGATGTCGAGCGCTGCGATGCGTTGTCGAGTCGGCCTGGACGCAATCGGTGATGTAGCCGATCAAGGTAGAGGTAGACCACCGGCGTGGTGTAGAGCGTCAAGAGCTGGCTCAGGATCAGGCCGCCGATGATGGTGATGCCCAGCGGCGCGCGCAATGCGGCGTTTTCATCGGTGCCCAGCAGTAGCGGAATCGCGCCGAGAATGGCGGCCAGCGTGGTCATCATGATCGGACGAAAGCGTACGACTGCCGCTTCGCGTATGGCCTCGAGTGCGCTCAGGCCGCGTTCGCGCTCGGCACTGACGGCGAAGTCGACCAGCATGATGGCATTTTTCTTGACCACGCCGATCAGCAGGATGATGCCGATTAGGGCGATGAGCGTGAACGGCGTATCGAGCAGCATCAGCGCCAACAGGGCGCCGACCCCCGCCGAGGGGAGCGTCGACAGAATCGTCAGCGGGTGAATGTAGCTTTCGTAGAGAATCCCGAGGACCAGATAGACCGTCACTAGTGCGGCCAGAATCAGCCACGGCATGGCTTGCATGCCGCTCTGGAAGGCTCCCGCGCTGCCCTCGAAGTCCACCTGCACGGCGGTGGGTAGACGCAGGTCCTCCACCGTCCGACGGATGCGCTGGGTGGCGTCGCCCAGTGTGACGCCGTCTTCGAGATTGAACGATACCGTGGTGGAGGCGAACTGTCCCTGGTGGTTGACGCTCACCGGCGTAGTGCTTTCTTCGAGATGACTGAACGCCGAGACGGGAATCGCATCGCCTTCATCGTTGATGACGTGCAGTCGTGAAATGGCTTCCGGCTCGCTGCGGTGTTCGCTGTCCACTTCGAGGATCACGTAGCGTTGGTTGTCGGCATCGTAAAGGCTGGTGATGCTGCTTTGCGCGAAGGCGTTACCGAGCAGCGTGTCCACGTCTTGCATGTCGACGCCGAGGCGCTTGGCGGTATCGCGGTCGACTTTGAGCTCCACGGCCTGGCCCTCGCCCCGGCTATCGCTGTCGACGCCGGTCAGCCCGTCGACATCCTGCATGGCGTCACTGACGCGCTGCGACCAGGTATCGAGCAGCGCGAGATCGTCGCTCTTGAGGGTGATTTCGTATTGCGTGCCGGTATTCTCTCGGCCACCGATACGGATGTCCTGCAGGGCCATCATCGAGGTGTTGACGCCGGGAATATCGCCCATCGACGCGCCCAAACGGTTGCCGATGGCTTGCGTACCTGCCGTGCGCTGGCCTTCCTCCAGGGTGACGAACAAGGTCGCCGAGGCGCCCCCGCCACGACCGCCCATGAAGCCCAGCACACTATGTACTTCGGGCGCTTGAGCCAGACGCTCGCGAATGGTGCGCAACTTGGCCGACATGGCATCGAACGACAGGCTCTGATCCCCACGTACGAAACCGATCAGTCGACCGGTGTCCTGCTCGGGAATGAAGCCCTTGTCGACGGCGACGTAAAGGTAACCGTTGAGCACGATCACGCCGACCAGCGAGAGTAGCGTCAATCGTCGATGACGCAGGGCGATATCCAGGCTGCGCGAATATAGGCGCTGGCACCCTTGGCCGAAGGCGAGCAGGGCCGCTTCCCAGCGCGGGGGGCGGCGCTTGCGTCCCGGACGTAACCAGCGTGCACAGAGCATCGGCGTCAGGGTCAACGAGACCACCAGCGAGACTAGCACCGCTAGCGACAGGGTCATCGCGAATTCGAAGAACATGCGTCCGATGAAGCCGCCCATGAAGAGCAACGGCAGGAAGACCGCCACCAGGGACACGCTCATCGAGGTCACCGTGAAGCCCACTTCGCGCGCCCCTTGCAGGGCGGCTTGCCGGGGTGGCACACCTTGTTCGATATGCCGGGCGATGTTCTCGACCACCACGATGGCGTCATCGACGAGAAAGCCGATCGATACGATCAGTGCCATCAATGACAGCGTGTCGAGCGAAAAGCCCATGACATGCATCATCGCGAAGGTGCCGATCAACGACACGGGAATCGCCAGACTGGGAATCAGCGTGGCGCGGGCGTTGCGCAGGAACAGGAACACCACCAGCACCACCAGCGCGATGGCCAGCATCAGGGTGAGTTGGGTTTCGTGAAGCGAGGCGCGAATGCCCGGTGCTCGGTCGAGCTGCACGCTGAGCGCGGCACTTTGCGGCAACTGGCTTTCGATAGATGCCATGCGCTCGCGGATACCGGCGATGGTGTCGATGACATTGGCGCCGCTGCTGGCGCTGATGACCAGCAGCACGGCCGGTTGCTCATTCTGAAAGCCCACGTTGTAGCGGTCTTCCACGCCGTTTTCGATATCGGCGACATCACTCAAGTGCATCACCGCACCGTCCTCGCCACGCGCCACGATGAGATCCTCGAACGCCTCGGCTTTCATCAGCTGCGAGTCGGTGTCGACCTCCCAGCGTGTAGCGGGGGATGCCACGAAACCGGTGGGCGTGCTGGTAGTAGCACTGCGTATCGCATTGGCCACGGCCGTCAGCGATACGCCCGCATGCTCGAGCCGCCGCGGATCGAGTGACACGCGTACCGCCGGGGAGGAGCTACCGCCGACATTGACGTCGCCGACCCCGGGCACTTGCAGGATCGGTGGTGCGATGCGTTCGTCGGCGAGCTGGTAAAGCTCGCTGGTGGGCAGCGTGTCGGAGGTGACCGAGAGGATCATGATCGGCGCCGCTGCCGGGTTCATCTTGCGATAGCTGGGGCGACTGGTCATGGCGCTGGGCAGCAATGGCTGGGCATCGTTGATCGCGGCTTGCACCTCACGTGCGGCGTCGTCGATATCCTTGTCGAGCGCGAACTGGACGGTGATGCGTGTCGAGCCGTCCGAGCTGCTCGAGGTCATCTGCGAGATACCGGATATGCTCCCCAACGAGCGTTCCAGCGGCGTGGCCACGGTGGAGGCCATGGTCTCAGGGTTGGCGCCGGACAGGTTGGCGTTGACCACGATGGTGGGAAACGACACGTTGGGCAGCGGTGCCACGGGCAGACGCTGGTAGGCCAGCAGCCCGAGCAGCACGACCCCCAGCGCCAACAGCGCGGTACCTACCGGACGGCGCACGAAGGGGCTGGAGACGCTCACGCGTCCACCTCGGTGTCATGCGCATTGCCACGCCGGCGCCAGCGTTCGGCCAGCCGGTCGAAGAACAGATAGATCACCGGCGTGGTGAAGAGCGTCAGCAATTGGCTCAGCAACAGGCCACCGACCATGGTCATGCCCAGAGGGCGTCGCAACTCGGCCCCGTAACCGCTGGCGAGCATCAGCGGCAGCGCCCCGAGCAGGGCGGCGCAGGTGGTCATCATGATCGGCCGAAAGCGCAGCAGCGCGGCACTGTGAATCGCGCGATACGCCGACATGCCCTGTTCCCGCTGAGCCTCGAGCGCGAAGTCGATCATCATGATGGCATTCTTCTTGACGATGCCGATCAGCAGGATGATGCCGATGATGGCCACCATGCCCAGGGCGTTATTGCTGAGCATCAGGGCCAGCAAGGCGCCGATGGCCGCCGAAGGCAGAGTCGAGAGGATGGTCAACGGATGAATGTAGCTCTCGTAGAGCACGCCTAGCACGATGTACATGGTGATGACGGCGGCGGCGATCAGCCACAGCGTGTCGCGCGTTGAGGTCGTGAACGCCAGCGCGGTACCCCGGAAATCGAGCTGCGTATCGGCGCTGAGCACCTTATCGCGGGCCGTTTCCACGGCATCGAAGGCATCCGACAGCGAATAGCCGGGCGCGGCAGCGAACGACATCAACGCCGAGGGGAACTGGTTGAGGCGTTGATGCGACAATGCGGTGGGAGCCTCCTCCATGCTCACCAGGCTCGACAGAGGCACCATGGCGTCATCGCTACCGCTGACATACAGCCGGGAGAGAGCCTCGGGACCTGAGTCCTCGCCATGCGCCGCGCCCAGCACCACACGATACTGGTTGGACTGGGTGAAAATCGTCGAGATCAAGCGTTGGCCGTAGGCATCGTAGAGGGCATCGTCGATGTCGGCGACCGAGATACCGAGTCGACTGGCACGATCGCGATTGATACTGACCTCGAGCTTGCGTCCCGCGTTCTGAAGGTCGGTGGCGATATGCGCGATGGCCGGTGCATCCTCGAGACGCTCGGTCATCGCCGATACATCTTGTGCCAGTTGGTCGCGATCACCCTGAGTCAAGGCGAACTGATAGGGATACTGGCTGACGGTGTCTTCTAGCGTCAGGTCCTGCACCGGTGTCAGTGCCAGATCGATGCCGGGCACATCGGCGGCGGCATCGAGCAGCCGCGAGACGATGGTATCCAAGTCGGCGTCGCGCGCGTCGAGATCGGCCAGGTCGATTTGCAGCCGGCCGCCATTGAGCGTGGTATTGGTGCCGTCGATACCGATGCTCGAGGCGATATTGGCTACCGCGGGATCGTCCATCAAACGCTTGGCGAGATCCTGCTGACGTGCCGACATGGCACGATAGGACGTTGTCTGCGTGGCTGTGGTAATGCCGCGCAAGGTGCCGGTGTCCTGAATCGGGAACAACTGCTTGGGCGTCATCCAGAACAGTACGGCGGTCAGCACGAAGGTACCCAGTGCCACCCATAGCGTCGCCGTCTGGTGCCTGAGCACCGTGTCCAGGGCACGTTCGTAGCCGCGTGTGAGGCGCCCGAAGAGGCCTTGGCGGCTGCGTACCATGGATTCGTCATCGAGGGCGTGAGCGTCGCTCTCGGCATCGTCGGTGCGACGTCGCAGCCAGCGCGCGCAAAGCATCGGCGTCAGGGTCAGGGAGACGAACGCCGAGATGACGATGGAAATCGCCAGCGTCATGGCGAATTCACGAAACAGCACACCGACCACCCCGCCCATGAACAGCAACGGGATCAGTACCGCCAGTAACGAAACCGTCAACGAGAGGATGGTGAACGCGATCTGGCGCGATCCCTTGAGCGCTGCCTGCAAGGGCGTTTCGCCGCGCTCCAGGTAACGCGTGATGTTCTCGAGCACTACGATGGCGTCGTCGATGACGAAGCCGGTAGCGATGGTCAGCGCCATCAAGGTGAGGTTGTTGAGACTGAAGCCGGCCAGGTACATGGCGCCGAAGGTGCCGACCAGCGACAGCGGCACCGCCAGGCTGGGGATCAGCGTTGCCGGCAGATTACGCAGAAACAGGAAGGTGACCATGATCACCAGCGCGATGGCGAGGACCAGCTCGAACTGTACATCCTCGACGGCGGCGCGGATCGTGGTGGTGCGATCGCTCAAGATGTCCACATCGACGCTGCCCGGCAGGCTCTCCGATAACGCCGGCAAGCGACGTTCGATATCGTCGACCACGCCGACCACGTTGGCGCCGGGCTGGCGCAGCACGTCGACCAGGATCGCTCCCTCGCCATTGGCCCAGGCCCCCAATTGCGCGTTTTCCGCGCCGTCGTCGATGCTTGCCACGTCGCTCAAGCGTAGGGGCGCGTCGTTCTCGTACTTGAGGATGAGGTCGCGATACCCCGCAGCGGAGGTCAACTGGTCGTTGGCCTCGATGCTATAGGCGCGGTAGGGACCGTAAATGGTGCCCTTGGCCTGATTGACGTTGGCGCTTTCCACGGCGCTGCGCACGCTGGAAAGGTCGAGCCCGTGCGCGGCAAGCTGGCGCGAGTCGACGTCGATTCGTACCGCAGGGCGATTACCGCCGGACAGACGCACCTCGCCGACGCCGCTGATCTGGGCAAGTTTTTGCGCCAAACGGGTATCGACCAGGTCGTGGACCTCGGTCAACGGCAGGTTGTCGGAGGTGACGGCTAGCGTCAGCACCGGCGTATCGGCGGGATTGACCTTGCTGTAGCTCGGCGGGCGTGGCAGGTCGTCGGGCAACAGGGTTTCCGCCTGGTTGAGAGCGGCCTGCACTTCCTGTTCGGCGACGCCGAGATCACCATCGAGGCCGAAACGCAGCGTGATCAGCGATGCGCCCCCGGTACTGGTCGAACTCATGTCCTCGAGGCCGGCGATTTCTCCCAGCTCGTCTTCCAACGGGGCGGTGACGTGGGAAAGCATGACATCCGGTCCCGCGCCGGGGTACAGCGTGGTGACCTGAATGGTGGGAAAGTCGACCTCGGGCAGCGACGAAATGCTCAGTAGCCGATAGGTGAGCGCGCCCGCGATCAGAATGGCCAGCATCACCAGAGAGGTGGCGACCGGGCGCAGGATGAATAGCCGCGATGGATTCATGAAGCGTCTCGCGGCGTCTGCGTGTCGGCGTCATCGTCAGCCGTCGAAGAGGCGCTGGCTTCTCCCGGCAGGGCGTCGCTGACGACACGTACCTTGGCACCGTCACGCAGACTATCGACGCCGTCCACGACCACGCGTTCGCCCGCCGAGACGCCGCTGGCCAGGGCGCTACGATGATCTTCGCGGGCGCTGACGTCGACACCGTGTCGAGTCACCGTATCGTCGTCGCCGACGACATACACGAAAAGGCCGTCCTGGCCGGTCTGAATGGCGGGCGCGGGGACGATGACGCGATCATGCAGCGTGTTGACCGTCAGGCGTACGTCGACGAAGGCGCTGGGGTAGAGGCGGTCCGTCGGGTTATCGAAGCGCGCGCGTAGCCGCACGGTACCGGTAGCGGTATCGATCTGGCTGTCGATGCTGGTCAGTTGGCCTTCGAAGTGTTCGTCGCCCACCGTGGTTGCCGAAACGCTGGGCGCGTCTCCTGACGCAAGTTGCTCGCGCAGCGTCGGTACGTATTGGCTGGGCAATGAGAAGACCACCGAGATCGGGTCGAGCTGGGTGAGCGTGGCAATGGGATCGTCGTCGCCACTGGCGACCAGGTTGCCAGGGTCGACGTTGCGGATGCCGATGATGCCGGCGTTGGGCGCGCCGATGTCGGTATAGTCCAGCTGTACCTGGGCACTGTCGATATTGGCCTTGTCGCTGGCGACGGCCCCTTCGTACTGACGGACTAGCTGGCGCTGCTGTTCGAGTTCCTGACGGGAGATCGATTGACTCTGGACCAGTGACTCGTAGCGCTCGAGGTCCTCGCGGGCCGAGTTCAGTTGTGCCTGATCCTGAACCAATTGCCCCTGGGCGGCGGCGAGTTGCGCCTGATAGTCACGTGGGTCGATGGTGGCCAGGAGTTGTCCTTTCTCGACCTGCTCACCTTCCTCGAAATCCACCGTGAGCAGTTCGCCCTCGACACGCGAATACACGTCAATACTCGATAGCGAGCGTACGGTGCCCAGCGCGCCGACGGTAATCTCCAGATCGCCGCGTTGGGCCTCGATGGCGGCCACGGCCGTGCTTCTGTCGCTACTTGCATTGGCCGGCGCATCGCTTGACGGGTCGTCGGCTTGCCAGTTGGGGATCCACCACACGGCAAGGGCGATCAAGACGACGATGAGTAGTGCGATCCAGAGACGACGAGAGTGGGGCATGACGTGGCATTGGTCCTTGTCAGAGACATTCCGCTGTGGGTCGTGTTTGCGCCGGGGCGGACACGAGTCACCGGGTTGTGAGGCGCATTGTAACGGAAGGTTCCCTTTTTATTCAGCGTTCCCTAGCGATGAATCGGTAAGGCGATCGTGCACATTCTACGGGGGCGGTGGGCAAGAATTAAGGAAGGATAATGCAAAAACACCCGATGCGAAGTGCACCGGGTGTTCGAGGCAGACGTCATGTCGACGCAAGCATCGTCATGCCTTGCGGCGTGCCGGTGCGTCATGGGCGACATAATAATCGACATCGGCGGGCGGTAGCGGATCGCGCCCGCGCACCTTGTCGGCCATTTTCTCGGCGATCATGATCGTCGGCGCATTGAGGTTGCCAGTGGCGATCACGGGCATGATCGAGGCATCGATGACACGCAGCCCTTCGAGGCCATGTACCTGTCCCGCGCCGTCGACGACAGCCATCTCGTCATCGGCACTGCCCATCTTGCAGGTGCCGGCGGGATGGTAGGCGGTCTCTGCGTGCTGACGCACGTATTCGTCGAGCTCCGCGTCGCTTTGCGCATTCGGCCCCGGCGAGATTTCGCGTCCGCGATACTCGTCCATCGTTGGCTGCTCGATGATCTCACGCGTGATGCGAATCGCGTCGCGAAATTCCTGCCAGTCCTTTTCCTCGGACATGTAGTTGAACAGGATGCTCGGCGCGACTTTGGGATCGCGCGATGTCAGGCGGATACGCCCGCGGCTCATGGACCGCATGGAGCCGACGTGAGCCTGGAAGCCGTGGGCCTGTACCGCGCTCTTGCCGTTGTAGCTGATGGCGATCGGCAAGAAGTGGTACTGAAGATTGGGCCACTCTTCCTGGTCGTTGGTACGGATGAAGCCGGCTGCCTCGAATTGGTTGCTGGCGCCGACGCCCTTGCCTAAGAACAGCCATTCGGCACCGATCTTGGGCTGGTTGTACCACTTGAGCGCTGGGTATAGAGAAATGGGCTTCTTGCACTCGTACTGAATATACATCTCCAGGTGATCCTGGAGGTTTTCCCCGACACCCGGCAGCTCGTGTACCACGGGAATATCGAATTCCTTGAGGTGCTCGGGGTTGCCCACGCCGGAGCGCAGCAGGATCTGCGGCGAGGCGATGGCGCCCCCGCATAGCAGGACTTCGCGGCGCGCTTTGGCCTGCTGCGTCTGGCCTTTGCGTTCATAGCGCACGCCGACGGCACGTTTGCCCTCGAATTCGATAATATCGGTCGTGGCATGCGTTTCGATGGTCAGGTTGGAACGCTGCTTGGCGATATCCAGGTAGCCGCGCGCCGTGGAGGCGCGACGCCCGTTCGGGGTCGTCGTGCGGTCCATGGGGCCGAAGCCTTCCTGCTGGTAGCCGTTGACGTCTTCGGTGGCGGGATAGCCGGCCTCGATGCCCGCGCGGATGAAGGCGCCGTAGAGTTCGTTGTTGCCTTCCTTGGGCGTGGCTACCGAAACTGGGCCGTCGCCGCCGTGGTAATCATTGGGCCCGATGTCGCGTGTTTCGGCGCGCTTGAAGTAGGGCAGGCATTGCAGGTAGTTCCAGTCTTCCAGGCCGGGAATCTTGGCCCAGTTGTCGTAATCCAGCGCGTTGCCGCGCAGGTAGCACATGCCGTTGATCAGCGAGGAACCACCGAGGCCCTTGCCGCGTCCGCACTCCATGCGGCGATTGTTCATGTAGGGTTCGGGATCGGTCTCGAACGCCCAGTTGTAGCGCTTGCCTTGCAGCGGATACGCCAGCGCCGCCGGCATCTGCGTGCGGAAGTCGAAGCGATAGTCGGGACCGCCGGCCTCGAGCAGCAGGACCTGGACGTTCGGGTCCTCGGTCAAGCGAGTGGCGAGTACGTTGCCGGCGGAACCGGCCCCGATGATGATGTAGTCGAATTCACGAGCCTGTGTCATGAGCGGCCCTCCTTCACGTGGTCGAACGAATGACAGGGATGCGGACGTGGCCGGCTGTCACCGGCCACGGACACGCATCAGAACACGGCGGGGAAGGGCCCCATTTCGATCTGTACCGATTTGATTTGCGTGTACTGATCGAGCGACGAGAGACCGTTTTCACGGCCGATGCCCGACTCCTTGTAGCCGCCCACCGGCATTTCCGCCGGCGAATCGCCCCAAGTGTTGATCCAGCAGATGCCGGCCTGCAGGCGATGAATGACGCGGTGCGCGCGGTTCAGACTTTCGCTGAACAGGCCGGCGGCGAGACCGTAGGCGGTGTCGTTGGAGCGCCGGATCACTTCTTCTTCGTCGTCGAAGACCAGAATCGACATCACCGGGCCGAAGATTTCCTCGCGCACGATACGCATGTCGTCGCGGCAATCGGTGAAGACCGTGGGCGCGGCCCAAGCACCTTTGGCCCAGTCGACCCCAGAAGCATCGGCCTTATTCCAGCGACCGCCGCCGACCAGCAGACGCGCGCCTTCTTGGGCGCCAAGATCGATATAGCTCTGCACCTTTTCCTGGTGCTCGAAGCTGACCAGCGGGCCGAAGTTGACCGCCGGGTCCAGGGGATCGCCCGCCTTGATACGTTCGACACGCTCTTTGATCTTGGCCTCGAAGTCCGCCTGCACCGAGCGGTGGACGAAAACGCGCGTGCCGTTGGTGCAGACCTGACCGCTGGAATAGAAATTGGCCAGCATCGCAGCGTCGGCGGCGCGCTCTAGGTCGGCGTCCTCGAAGACGATCAACGGCGACTTGCCGCCCAGCTCCATGGTGACTTCCTTGAGCGTCGAGCCGGCGGCAGCGGACATGACCTTCTTGCCCGTGCCGGCTTCGCCGGTGAAGGTGATCTTGTCGATGTCGGCGTGGTTGGTAAGCATCTGCCCGACGCGGCCGTCGCCCTGCACCACGTTGAATACACCGTCCGGCAGGCCCGCTTCGGTGAGGATCTCTGCCAGTTTCAGGGTGGTCAGCGGTGTGACCTCGCTGGGCTTGAAAACCACTGCGTTACCCGCGGCCAGCGCCGGCGCGGATTTCCAGCAGGCGATCTGAATGGGGTAGTTCCAGGCGCCGATGGCACCGATGACGCCCAGCGGTTCACGGCGCGTGTAGAAGAACGAGTCCTCGCGCAGCGGCACCTGGGTACCTTCGATCGAAGGTGCCAGGTTGGCATAGTATTCCAGCGAGTCGGTGCCGGTGACGATATCCACGGCTTGCGTTTCACTGATTGGCTTGCCGGTGTCCAGTGTTTCCAGATGGGCCAGCTCGTCGTTACGTTCACGCAGCAGCGCGACGGCACGATGCAGGATACGGCTACGCTCCATGCCATTCATGGCCGCCCAGACGCGTTGTCCCTCGCGGGCCGACGCGACGGCATGATCGACATCTGCCTGTGCGGCCTGTTGGATGCTTGCCAGCACGCTGCCATCGACTGGGTTGATCGTGTCGAAGGTCTCGCCGGATGTGGCGTCGACGAATCGACCGCCGATGTAGAGCTTCTGTGTCTCGAAAGTGGCCATGGGTCCTCCCGCATCGTGAAAGTAAAAAATGGGATGCCGTTCAGGCATCCGTCGGCGCATGACATGTGGAATGAGCGAGCTGCTCTTCTACATAGTCATAGGCCAGTTGCCGGGCGCGGTCGACATCGATGCCTTGTGGCGCCAGTGCGCCGCGCAGCCAAAGTCCGTCGATCATCGCGGCCAGGCCGCGTGCCGCCTGTTGTGCTTCGGGCCTGGGCATGCAACGCCGAAAGTGGTGGCAGAGGTTTGAATACAACCATCGATCGTTGACGCGTTGCAGCCGTTGTAGATCGGTACGGTGCATGCTAACTGACCAAAACGCCAACCACGTCTTCATGACGGTCTTGTTGACCTGGCTTCGGTCGAAGTTGCCATCGATGATGGCACGGATGTGCTCCCGTGGACTTTCGACGCCGCCGCGTGCTCGGCGCTTGGCGACGGCGTCGCCAAGATCCCAGAGAATCTGGCGCATGGCCGATTCCAGTAGCCCGTCCTTGCCGCCGAAATAATGGCTGATGATGCCAGCCGAAACGCCAGCACGCTTGGCGATGCGGGCGATGGTGGCGTCTGCCAGGCCGACGTCATCGATGGTTTCCAGTGTCGCCTGGATGAGTTGGCGGCGGCGAATGGGTTGCATACCGAGTTTGGGCACCGAGCGTTCTCCTCTGCTGACGGGTGTGGCGACCTAGCACTCGGACCTTCAAGCGCCACCCAACGTCTACCTCATTATGGGATGTTTTTATTGAACGTTCAATCAATAAAAAATCTGCTATCTTTCCATGGTAAATGAAATCCATAGTGGAAAAGAATTGCCGAATTCATTTAGCATAAAAAAACGTTATTGAATCGTCATTCAATGACTATATCAACATCAACGCAAGGGAGAACTCCATGTCTAACAAGACTCCATTGATCGCGCTGCTGGGCAGTGCCACGTTGCTTTCGCCGCTGGCCATGGCGGATACGCCGGAGGAATGCCAGCCCGTACGTTTCGCCGAAGTCGGCTGGACGGATATCACCGCCACCACGGCATTGACGCGTGAGGTCCTCGAAGGGCTGGGGTATGAGACCACCTCCAACTCCGTTTCCGTACCCGTGGCCTACGCCGGCATGAAGAATGGCGACTTCGATGTATTCCTGGGCAACTGGATGCCGTCGATGGCGTCGATCAGCGACGAGTACATCGACAAGGGCCAAGTTGATCGCCTGGGCGCGAACCTCGAGGGCGCCAAGTACACCTTGGCAGTACCGCAGTATGTCTATGATGCCGGTGTCACCTCGGTCGAAGACTTGGACGATCATGCGGATCAGTTCGGCAGCCGCCTGTATGGCATCGAAGCGGGCAATGACGGCAACCAGATCATTCAGCAGATGATTGACGATGATGCTTTCGGCTTGGGCGACTGGGACCTGATCGACTCGTCCGAATCGGGCATGCTTGCCGAGCTCAACTCCAGAACCCAAAACGACGAGTGGATGGTGTTCCTCGGCTGGGAGCCGCACCCCATGAACACCAACTACGACATGGCCTATCTGAAAGATGCCGATGACTACTTCGGTCCTAATCTGGGCGGCGCCACGGTGTATACCAACACCCGTGCCGATTACGCCGAGGCATGCGGCAACGTGGGCGAGTTGCTCAATAACTTGAGCTTTACTCTGACCATGGAGAACGAAATCATGGGCGCGATCATGGATGACGGCGAAGATCCGCGTGATGCTGCCCGTGCCTGGCTGCAGGACAATCCGGACGTGCTCGACGAGTGGCTCGATGGGGTGACCACCGTCAATGGCGAAACCGGCCTGGATGTCGTGAAGCGTAAGCTCGACATCGACGCATAAGCGTCGCACCTTGTCACTGCCATGGGCTTGCCAAGCGGCAAGCCCATGTGCATAATCCGCCTCCGTCGCCAAGCGTTCCTGCTATGCGATATGTGGCTACGTAGCTCAGTTGGTTAGAGCACATCACTCATAATGATGGGGTCCCCTGTTCGAGTCAGGGCGTAGCCACCACCTCCCCCCTAGCTGTCATCTTCCGCAAGTCGTTTTCTTGTACCCTTGCCGATTGGCCCTCGTCATGCATGACGTATGCGCAGCTCCCTGTTTCACAACGGGAAATTCGATGCCTTCGGCGCCCTTCATGGGAACGAATTTACTTTCAGCCTTGACGCCCTCGATCGAATCCGTATACTACGCCGCGTGCTCCGGCATCGTTCCCCGATAGCTCAGTTGGTAGAGCAAATGACTGTTAATCATTGGGTCGCAGGTTCGAGTCCTGCTCGGGGAGCCAAAACCGGATCGCGCTCGGCGATCCCCGATAGCTCAGTTGGTAGAGCAAATGACTGTTAATCATTGGGTCGCAGGTTCGAGTCCTGCTCGGGGAGCCAACTTCCCGCCGAGTGACATCGCTGATATTCCCCGATAGCTCAGTTGGTAGAGCAAATGACTGTTAATCATTGGGTCACAGGTTCGAGTCCTGTTCGGGGAGCCAAGCGATATTTTATGCAGCATTAACGCGCACTGTTGACCGTTTCGGTCGCCCCTTCCTCGCGCGGTATCTTTTCTTTCTGCAGTGATTTCAATAAGCGTCGTATTTCCGGATGGTGGAAAAACTCCCCCAGCTGTTTCGCGCGCGTTTCCCCAATGCCTGAATAGCCTTGCCAAGCGGATGACGTCCATTGCGTGAGCTCACGCATGTCGTGTCGTGCGAGTATCGCCTCGAGGGCGTCCTGCGGGATGGCAGGGAGTCCCAGAGCACGTAGCCAGCGCCGTGGGGAGCGTTTATCGGCCGTTGCAAAGAGTGTGCGCCAATCATGTGCGGTCTTGGTGCCGACGCCGGGTAGTGTCTTGAGGGCTCGGGTATCTAGCGTGCGCCAGTCGAGAAGCTCCTCGATGAGCCCGGCATCGACGAGTTGGCGCCATGTGGCGGGACCGATGCCTTCAAAGTCTAAGCCGTTGTCGCTACCTAGCCACTCGAGCCGAGCGAGGAATTGTTCGCGACACGCCGGTGCCAGGCGTAGACACGACAGGCGGTCGTAACGGTCGGCAGCGGGCGTCGCGACCGGTGGACGCGGTCGCGTGCGTATGACCACGTCCTGGAGCTGCGGGATGGTCAGGCCGGCCAGGCGCAGCCTGACTTGATCGCCTGGGCGCACGTTCGTTTTGCGCCAATGCGCCAGCGAGCCAAGGCTCACGTGGGTGATGCGCTTGTCGCCAAGCATGACCGGCGTCAATGTGGCAACGGCAGTGATGCGGCCGGTGCGGCCCACTGTGAAGTCGAGTGCGTCGACGTGTGCGATCGCCTGCTGGGCGGGATACTTCCAGGCCATGGCCCAGTCGGGAGGCGAGGCCTCCCACTCGTGTCCGTCGGGACGGTCGCCACGCTTGACGACGATCCCGTCGGTGGCGAAGGGCAGGGCGTGGTTGTACCAGTATTCGCGCCACCGGGCGACGTCTTCCGGCGTGGTGACTGCGTGCGTGGTATCGGCGACCTCGTCGAATCCCCAGTCGACAAGCGTGGCAAGACGAGCGGGCATGGTGGCTGGCCCATCGGGCCAGCCCCAGACGAATAGGCCGATTTCCTCGCCCTGGCGATCCGTCAGTGAATCGCGAGCCATTAGCCCGGCGACACGGGCGCGTGCGCCGTCGAGGCCATCGTGGGATTGCGTATGCGCGTCGCGGCGTGCGTAGAGCTCGCCTTGTAAAATGACGCGTGTGGGCGCCGTGTCGGGAAGCTTCAACGGGATCGTCGCGATGTGCGATACCTTGGCAAGCCAGTCTTGTCCTTCGATGCCGTCTCCACGGCTGATTGCCGCGACCAGGCGCGATTGCCGGTACATCAGGGTGACGGCGACGCCGTCGACTTTGGGTTGTATCCACAGTGGATGGCTTGTCTGCTGTGTGATCCAGCGTGCTACGGCGACGCGGTCGGGAAGCTTGTTCACGCCCGTCTGCGGGATCGGGTGGCGTTGCGCGCCGTCGGGTTCATGCAAGGCGATGCGCGAGGCGGCCAAGGAGGGGAAGCAGTGCGCCCAGTGGGCCAGTTGGCGCTTGGCGGAGTCGTAGGTGCCATCGTCGACCAGTCGCCGTCCTTGGTGATAGTAGGCCTGGTCCCAACGCGCGAGTTGGGCATTGAGCGCCTGGTAATCTTCTTGCAGCGTCCGAGGTGGTTGTTGAGGGCACGTCGTAGCCGATACCGGAGTGCCCATGACGAGAGCATAGGCAACGAGGCCCCACAGGAGCCGGCGTCCCGAGAGGCGGGGCATGCTGCAGAGTAGAAGGGATAAAACGACGCGGAAAGAACGACAGAAGGCTGGCATAAAGGATTCAAGGCTTCCAGTTATTAGTTAAATCTCATTTAACTGGAAACGATGAAAAAGGCCAACCCTCTGGCGTCGAGTATTGCCGCCGGCGTATGCCGGCGGCTTGACGCTTACTGCGTTTCTTTCAGGTGTGCATAGTCGAGCAGGATTTCCGCTGCCTCGATGACTTGCGCGCGATCGACCGGCTTGTCGTCCTCTTCCTCGTCTTCTGGATCGTCGCTCTCGCGGGCATCGGTCCATTCCTCGAGCTGATCGAGCCCCAACGCCTTGCGGCGTTGATTCTCCAGCGAGAGTTGCTCGGCCTCCTGAGCGTCCATCTCCCGTTGGCGCTGCTCGCGATTCAGGCTGATGCTGGTTCGTTGCTCCTGGAGCTGCTTGGCCAGCGTGGCCTCGCGTTCGAGATAGACGAAGTTGGGGTCCTGCTTGGCGCGTTCGTCATGCTTCGCTTGCAGCGTGTCGAGATAGCGTTGTGGCTCGCCGTATCGGCGGTACTGTACGGAACGCACCTTGTCCCAAGGCAGGGCGTTGTCGAGTGCGCTTTCCCCGATGTCGTCCTTGCCGATGAGGCTGGGGAAGGTGATGTCTGGTTCGACGCCGCGCAATTGGGTGCTCTCGCCCGTGATGCGGTAGAACTTGGCGCGGGTCAGCTTGACCTGGCCATGGCTGAGGTCATTGAGCGTCTGCACGGTTCCCTTGCCGAAGGTCTGGTTGCCCACCACCAGGCCGCGACCGTAATCCTGGATCGCGCCAGCGAAGATCTCCGAGGCGGACGCCGAGAGGCGGTTGACCAGCACGGTCAGCGGACCGTCGTAGTGGGTGCCACGGTCGGAGTCGCCGTAGAGGTTGATACGGCCACGGGCGTCGCGCACCTGCACGGTGGGGCCCCGATCGATGAAGAGGCCGATCAGCGAGTTGGCTTCTTGCAGGGCGCCGCCGCCATTGTTGCGCAGGTCCAGGACAATGCCCTCGACGCCTTCCTGCTTGAGCTTGTCGATCTCCTTGGCGACGTCTCGCGTGCTGCTGCGGTAGTCGCTGTCACCGGCCTGCCAGGCATCGAAATCGACATAGAAGGTGGGCACGTCGATCACGCCGACCTTGTGATCCTCGCCTCCGCGAGTCACGGTCACGACCTCGCTGCTGGCAGCCTGATCCTCGAGCTTGACGGTGTCGCGGGTGATGCGAACAGTGTGCGTGCGCGTCACGTCGACGGCCTTGGCAGGAATGACGTCGAGACGCACGGTCGAGCCCTTGGGTCCACGAATCAGGTCGACGACCTCGTCGAGGCGCATGCCCACGACATTGACCATTTCGCCATTCTCGTCTTGTCCCACCGCGACGATACGATCGGCGGGCTCCAAGGCATCGCCCTTGTCGGCGGGGCCGCCGGGCACCAGGCTGGACACCTTGACGTATTCGCCTTCGCTTTGCAGTAGCGCACCGATACCTTCGAGCGAGAGCTTCATTTGGATATCGAAGGATTCGCTCTGACTGGGCGAAAGGTAGTCAGTATGCGGGTCGACGGTGCCGGTGACGGCGTTGAGGAAGAGCACTAGGACGTCTTCGGCGTTGGTCTGTTCGACGCGGGAGAGCTGGTTCTCATAACGATCGCGCAGGGTCTCGGCGATGTCCTCGGCGTTATCTTCTTCCGGGGCGCTGAGAGATTGGGTTAGCGCGGCATTCTTGAGGCGCTTTTCCCAAAGCCGATCGAGCGCATCCTGCTCCTCGGCCCAGGGTTCGTCTTCACGGTCCAGCGCCAGGCGCTCGTTGCTCTGATAATCGAAATCGTTGCCATCATCGAGGCGCTCGATCATCCATTTCAGACGTGCTTCCAGGCGCTCTTGGTAGCGAGCGTAGAGTTCGTATACGCGTTCCAGTTTCCCTTCGTCGAGCGCCTCGTCGAAAGAGGAGTCGAGATCCTGAAAGTCCTTTACGTCACGTGATAGCAAGTAGGCGCGTTGGGGGTCTAGTACATCAAGATAGCGCTGAAACGCTCTCGACGACCACTCATCGTCCAGGTTGATATCGGCGTAATATCCATATCGCAGCGATTCAGCGACTTCCGTCGCTGCTTGCCGCTGTTCGTCGGTGGGTGTCGGGGCATCGGCCAATGCCGGGGCACAAACCACCAGCCACAGTGACAAGATCGCCGCGCGCCGAGCGGCTGCAAACAGGCTCATTAATCAAGCACTCCCGGTTTCATGTACACTCTCGTTCCCAGATTGCCGGTTCCTTGAGTTGAGTTTTCTCAGACCGGACTGGCATTGTAGCAGTCTGTATCATCCGTCACAGACACTTCTCCGAGGACGCCATGGCTCACGCCCCCACCCTTGATCGCTTGTTACATTTTCTCGAACGTTCCCCCACGCCTTGGCATGCCGTCGACAATATGGCCCGACGACTCGAGCAAGCGGGCTACCGTCGCCTCGAGGAAACCGAGACGTGGCAGTTGGCGCCCGGCGAACGTTTTTACGTGACCCGTAATGATTCGTCGTTGATCGCCATGCAGGTGCCGGAGGAGGGCCTAGGCGGGTTGCGCATGATCGGGGCGCATACCGATAGCCCGGGGCTGCGGCTCAAGCCCCAGCCAGTGGTCACCGGCAACGACTGGCTTCAATTGAGTGTCGAAGTCTACGGTGGGGCGTTGTTGGCACCTTGGTTCGACCGAGATTTGGGCCTGGCCGGGCGTGTCCATGTACGACGCGAGGATGGGCGACTGCAGGGCGTATTATTGCACGTTGATCGTCCCGTCGCGATCATCCCCAGCTTGGCGATTCATCTCGACCGCGAGGCGAATAATGGGCGCGCGCTGAACGCTCAGACACAGATGCTGCCGGTCATGCTGCAGGGCGGTAGCGAGCCCGACCTGGAGAAATGGCTCAAGTGCTGGTTGTATGAGCAGCACGGCTTGGAAAACATCCAGCTGATGGATTATGAACTCGCCCTCTACGACATGCAGCGGCCGTCGCGTGTGGGCGTCGAGGGCGAGCTGATCGCCAGCGCGCGCCTCGATAATCTACTGTCGTGCTTTATGGGTATCGAAGCGCTGTTGGCCAGCGATGGCCAGCAAGGCGCGGTATTCGTCGCCAACGACCATGAAGAAGTGGGGAGTGCCAGCGCCAGCGGTGCCCAGGGCCCGTTTCTGGGGGACGTGCTGCGCCGCGTGCATGCCCAGTTGGGCGAGGGAGGCGAAGAAGGTTGGGTGCGTCTGATTCAGGGCTCACGCATGATTTCTTGTGACAATGCCCACGCCCTGCACCCTAACTTCCCCGAAAAGCATGATGCCAATCATGGCCCGACGATCAACGGCGGCCCGGTGATCAAGGTCAACGCCAATCAGCGCTATGCCACCAATAGTGCCACGGCGGCGATGTTTCGAGATATCTGCCGCGAGGCGGGAGCGCCAGTCCAGACGTTCGTCACGCGTGCCGACATGGGATGTGGCAGCACCATCGGGCCGATTACCTCCACCGAACTCGGGGTGCCGACGCTGGATGTTGGAGTGCCACAATGGGGGATGCACTCGATTCGCGAAACCGCCGGCAGCCGTGACGCCGACTATCTGATTCGTGCGTTGACGGCTTACGTCAATCGCGCCGAGTTGAGCTAGCCCGGATACTGGCATACGAAAAAGCCCGCCAACAAGGATGTTGGCGGGCTTTTTTTGCATATCTTGGTGGCTACGCCCTGACTCGAACAGGGGACCCCATCATTATGAGTGATGTGCTCTAACCAACTGAGCTACGTAGCCGTTCAATGCGGGCGAATACTACGTGTAACTCCCTGATGTGTCAACTATTCATTGCCATCAGGCCGCCCGGCGACTCTTGGGTGCACTAGACGTTGAAACGGAAATGCACGACATCCCCATCGACGACGATGTACTCCTTGCCTTCCAGGCGCCATTTTCCCGCATCCTTGGCGCCTTGCTCGCCGCCCAGTGTCACGAAGTCGTCATAGCCGACCACTTCGGCGCGGATGAAACCCTTCTGGAAGTCGGTATGGATCGCGCCAGCGGCTTCCGGGGCGGTGGCCCCGATAGGCGTGGTCCAGGCGCGGACTTCTTTGACTCCCGCGGTGAAATACGTCTGTAGGCCGAGCAGGGCGTAACCGGCGCGAATGACCCGGTCGAGGCCAGGTTCTTCCATGCCCATTTCCTCGAGGAAGGCGCTTCGCTCCTCTTCATCGAGCTCGGCGATCTCGGCTTCGATCTGATTACATACTGGTACCACCACGGCGCCTTCCTCGGCTGCGATCGCATGAACGGTGTCGAGATAGGGATTGTTCTCGAAGCCGTCCTCGTTGACGTTGGCGATATACATGGTGGGTTTCAGGGTCAAGAAACCGAAGCTCTTGAGCTGGCGTTGCTCGTCGTCATCGAGGCCGAAACTACGTAGCGGCTGGCCCTCGGCTAGATGGGGCTGGATGCGGTCGAGGATGGCTTTGGTGGCCATGGCCTCCTTGTCGCCGCCCTTGACCACACGTGCGAGGCGTTGGATGGCGCGCTCTACGGTATCCAGATCGGCAAGCGCGAGTTCGAGATTGATAGTCTCGATGTCGGCGCGGGGGTCGACCTCATTGGCGACGTGGATGACGTTGTCGTTGTCGAAGCAACGCACGACGTGGGCGATGGCCTGGGTCTCGCGGATATTGGCCAGGAACTGGTTGCCCAACCCTTCGCCTTTCGAGGCGCCCGCGACAAGGCCGGCGATGTCCACGAACTCCATGGTCGTCGGAATTACTTTCTGCGGTTTGACGATAGCCGCAAGCTCATCCAGACGCGGGTCCGGCATGGGGACGATGCCGACGTTGGGTTCGATGGTGCAGAAAGGAAAGTTTTCGGCGTCGATTCCCGACTTGGTCAAGGCATTGAACAGCGTGGATTTGCCGACATTGGGAAGGCCGACGATACCGCAATTGAAACCCATGGGATCTTCCTGAATCGTATGCGAAAGGGCGTGATGAACGTGGCCCGCATTCTACCGATGTGGCGGGTGTGGGGCTATGGGCGCGAGGCGGTTGCCGAAAAGAAGCCGTGTTTAGCCGTTGAAGCTATGCAGGCGATTCATGGCGCTTGCCCAGTTACCGGCGGCAACATCGGGGAGAGTGCGCAGGCATTCATCGATGGCGGCATCAATGGCGGTGCGTTCCGCCTTGCCGGGGCGTCCGAGGACATAGTGGGTCACTTGCTTGGCCGAGCCCGGATGGCCGATGCCAACGCGCAAGCGATGGAAGGACTTGTCGTTGCCCAAGGCGCTGACGATGTCACGTAAACCGTTGTGACCGCCATGGCCGCCTCCGTGTTTGTAGCGTGCCGTGCCCGGAGCGATATCCAGTTCATCATGGGCGACGAGAAGCTCGTCCGGGGAGAGCTTGAAGAACTGGCAAAGAGCGGCGACAGCCTTTCCGCTACGATTCATGTAGGTGCTGGGCACCAACAAATGAAGGTCATGGCCGGCGTAATGGATCTTGGCATATTGCCCAAAGAACTTACGCTCGACCCGTAGCGGGGTCAGGCTGTCGCGCGCCAGGGCTTCAACGGCCCAGGCGCCCGCATTGTGTCGCGTGGCATCATATTCGGAACCCGGATTCCCCAGGCCGATAATCGCTTTGACGTGACTCATGCGGGCCCCTCGAAAACCGATTACTCGGTCTTTTCGCCGTCTTCTGCGGCAGCGTCGTCGCCTTCCTCGCCATCTTCGTCACCGTCGGTGCCGGTATCGGCACGCGTGACGCTAACCACGCCGAAGTCATGCTCCTCGCCATGGTTGAGGGCGACCAGGGACACGCCTTCAGGCAGCGGCAGGTCGGACAAGTGCAGGGTCTCGCCCAGTCCCAGAGAGGCCACATCGACTTCCAGGTACTCGGGGAGCTTGCTGGGCAGGCAGCTGATCTCGACGTCGTTGGCCAGCACGTGCAGCACGCCGCCTTCTTCCTTGACGCCCTTGCACGTGTCTTCACCGTTGACGTGCAGCGGCACGTTCATGGTGATTTCGTGCGTGGCATCGATACGCATGAAGTCAGCATGGGTCACCAACGCCTTGTAAGGGTGGCGCTGGATATCACGGATGATGACCTGCTCCGACTTGCCTTCGAGGTCGATGTTGATTACCGACGAGAAGAAGGCTTCATCCTCGATGGCCTTGTAAAAGGCGGGCTTATCGAGAGTGATCGGCTGCGGCGTCTTGTCGCCACCGTAGATGATAGCGGCGACTTTCTGGTTCTCACGACGCAGGCGGCGGCTCGCACCTTTCCCCAGGTCGTGACGAACCTCGGCGGATAGAGTGAATTGGGACATTGATTGTCACCTCATAGGTTATGTAAGGAAAGCGGCACCGCCCGCGACCAGGCGATGCCGATTCCGTGAGGGCCTCGCGGCCCGCGTATCCGTGCATGCTCCCTGTGGCGTATGGCCTCAGTGGAACATGGCACTGACGGATTCTTCATTACTGACGCGGCGAATGGCTTCCGCGATCAGACCGGCGACCGAGAGTTGGCGGATCCTGCCACTACGGGACGCCGTCTCGGAAAGCGGAATGGTATCGGCCACGACGAGTTCGTCAAGTACCGAGCCGACGATGTTGTCGACGGCCGGTCCAGACAGGATGGGGTGTGTCGCATAGGCGACGACACGCCGAGCGCCATGGCCTTTGAGCGCTTCAGCCGCCTTGCACAAGGTGCCGGCGGTATCGACCATGTCATCGACCACCACGCAGGTGCGATCCTGAATTTCGCCGATGATATGCATGACCTGGGCTTGATTAGCCTGCGGCCGACGCTTGTCGATGATCGCCAGATCGGCGTTGAGCTGCTTGGCGATGGCGCGTGCACGGACGACGCCACCGACATCGGGGGAGACCACGACGAGATCGTCGTAGTTCTGGCGTTCGATATCATCGAGCAGGATCGGCGAGCCATAGACGTTGTCGACGGGAACGTCGAAAAAGCCCTGAATCTGATCGGCATGCAGGTCCATGGTCATGACACGGTCGACACCTGCCTTGACCATCATGTCGGCGACCAGCTTGGCCGAGATCGGCACACGTGCGGAACGCACTCGGCGATCCTGACGAGCATACCCGAAATACGGTACGACGGCGGTGATTCGTGTAGCGGAAGCACGGCGCAGTGCGTCCACCATGAGAATCAACTCCATCAGGTTGTCGTTGGTCGGTGCGCAGGTGGACTGCAATACGAAAACGTCCTTGCCGCGAACGTTTTCATTGATCTCGACCGCGATTTCACCATCGCTGAATTGACCGACGGTTGCATGGCCCAGCCGGTTGTCGAGGCTTTCGGCCACCTTGCGGGCGAGTTCGGGATTGGCATTTCCCGCGAACACCATCAATTTAGACACGCGCAGCCACCTTTGGAGTCTTGAGGGATCTCGGAGTGGGATTCGTCGGGCGCCCTGAGAAATTGGCTGGGGTACCAGGATTCGAACCTGGGAATGTCGGTACCAGAAACCGGTGCCTTACCACTTGGCTATACCCCAGCAACACATCGACTCGTTGTTTCGTGTGTCTTATTGCCCACATAGAACACGATGTCGATATCAGGCGTCCCCGTATTAGCTCATGAATGACATTTCATCGTGAATGTCGAGAGCCTCGTGGAGGGGGGATGTGTTGCAGCCGCGTGCCTTGAATGCATGCCAATGGCTATCAACACGGCGCAAAATCCTATCGGCTTGTTGCTCACTCGTCAAGGGACAGAATAGACAGCTACCTGTCCCCGTCAGCATGGCTGGGCCGAAAGCCGATAACCAGTCGAGCGCTTGCGCGACCGTTGGCGACAGGCGTTTCACTGCTGCTTCGCAGTCATTGCGCCAGACGCGCCCCTGTTCGGCTTCCCCTCGCAGTGCGCGCGCCATACTAATGGGCGGGGTGTTGCGTGTCAATTCGGGGTGACCGAACACGGCAGGCGTTGATATTTCTTCCCCCGGGTGAAGAACCACGAACCACGGCGTTTCGAGCGTCACGGGCGTCAGGCGTTCGCCGATGCCTTCTGCCCAGGCACTCCGGCCGTATACGAAGACCGGCACATCGGCGCCGAGAGAAAGGCCCAGCTCGGCCAGGCGAGGGAGCCCCAGCGAGAGTGACCAAAGGCGGTCAAGTGCGAGCAGAGTGGTGGCCGCATCCGAGCTTCCGCCACCCAAGCCACCGCCCAAGGGGAGGCGTTTTTCCAGGTGGATGTCGACGCCCAGCGACGTGCCGCTTTCATGCTTCAGCAGGCGTGCAGCGCGCACGATGAGGTTGGCCTCGTGATCGACGCCAGCCACCGGGGGGTGCAGATGGATAGCCCCATCCTCGCGTGGCGCGAAGTGCAGTGTGTCGCCGCGGTCGAGGATTTGGAACAGCGTCTGCAGTTCGTGATAACCGTCGGCACGGCGGCCGACGATGTGCAACATGCGGTTGAGCTTGGCGGGCGCGGGCAGGCTGAGTCGTGCATTCATGAATCGGACACGGCTTTCCATTGATTGACGACGAGCGTGGCGCGCAGATCGCCGTAGGTCATGACCAAGCGGCGTGGTAGCCATAAGTCGTCGGCATGCGTCCAGTCACGGTACTCGATCGTCCAGCCGAGTTGTTGCAGACGCTTGGGGAAGCCCAGGTCGTCGTGCTCGAGGCGCTCGCTGGCATCGGGGGTAGGCAGGCCGCGCACCCAGTAATCGAGCGCGGAAATGGGCAACGACCAGCCTAGCTGTTGTTCCATCAAGGCTTCCGGTGTCTCGGCGTCGAAGCGCCCTTCGCCGTTGGTCAAAGTTACCTTCCCGGGCGTTCCTTTCAGCAGGGTACGGCCAGCCCCGAAGGGGCCGCTGATCAGGATGCGGTAGGTGTCGGGACGTTGCTGCCAGTCGATATTGGCGCTTTCGGAGCCTTCATTGGTGCGCAGTCCGACCTTGCCGGCGAGACTCCAGGCTTCCAGTGCCTGAAGTCGCTCGGCTTGGGCGTCCCAATCGCCACGCTCACGGGCTTGGTCGGGGCCAGGGGCTTGGCTGGCACAACCCGCTAGCATGACGATGAGCAGCAGGCTGAGCCAAGCACGAGGAGCGGCGTAGCCATGGCGAAGGCGTAATGAGAGAGAGCGGATCATGAGCTGGCTTCCGTGTCGCGAGTAGAGTCTGGGCCGACGTTGCTGCTTGCATCATTCTCGTCGGCCGGGGCGAGTTCGGGGTGTCGGCGCAGTAATTCATCGATGAGCGGATGCGGCGAAAAGCGCTGTAGCGCCTCTTCTACCAGGGCGCGCGCCTGGGCATCGCGTCCGGTGGCGGCGAGTACCTCGGCGAGGTGGGCAGCCACTTCCTGGTCAGGCTGGCCGCGATAGGCCTCACGCAAATAAGGTAGCGCTTCTTGCGCGCGATCGAGATGAAAATAGACCCAGCCGAGACTGTCGAGGATAGCGGGACTCTCGGGCTCGAGGCGGTGGGCTTTTTCGATCAGCGGCAAAGCCTCTTGATGACGGCTCATATCGTTGCTCAGCGTATAGCCGAGGGCATTGAGCGCTTCGGCGTTATCGGGCTCGCGTTCGATGATCGTGCGCAGGTCCGCTTCCATGGTCTCAAGGTCGCCCTGATGATAGGCGCGCATGGCGTGCTGAAAGCGTAGCTCGGTGGCTTCGGGCGTCTTGGCGATGGCTTCGTCGAGCAGTTCGTCGGCGCGTGCGCGTTGGTCCTGGGCGTCGAGTACGTCGAGCTCGAGGCGCAGCAAGGCGATACGTTGATCGGGGTGGCGAAGCCGTTCGATGCGTAAAAACGCGCTGGCGTCCTGCGCCCGATCCGCGCCGACCAGCATTTTGGCTGCCTGCGCGCGTGCTTCGATGAAACCGTCACCGTTGGGTACCTGGCGATAGTAAAGCAGGGCGTTGTCGATGTCGCCGGCTTGCTCGGCAATGCTACCCAGCATCAGGTAGGCGGGCGTAGGCGTTTTGTCGCGATCGAGCAGGGGAAGAAGGAGGCGCCTGGCGCCATCGGGATGCGCGGCGTCGAGATACAGCTGGGCGAGCGCCAAGCGTAACGATGACGTGTCGTCATGGCGAGCAAGCAAGCGCTCGACATCCTCGTCGGCGGCTTCGATGTCGCCATCGGCGAGGCGTGCCTGCGCCTGGGTCAGACGCAGGCGGCTATCGTCCGGAAAGCGCTCGAGCCCTTGGCGGGCATAGCGCTGGGCATCGTCCAGGGCGCCATTGTTCAGGGCGATCATGCTGCGCGTCAGCCATACCTCGGCGGGCGCCTCTTCCGTATCGGCCAGGCGTGCGAGTCGAGAATCGGCGCTTTCTGTGTCGCCGTTCGCCGCCTCGAGTTGGGCAGTAGCTAGCTGGGCGTCAAGGTGGTCGGGATGACGCTCGACGAAATCCCGCAGAGGTTTCAGTAGTGGCGCGACGTCAGCATCTTGTTCGATGGCGAGCTCGGCTAGCGCGGCCAGGTCTGCCTCGGGCTCCTGATCGGCAATGCGCAAGCGTTGGGCCAGGGCAGTTTCCCAGTCGCCGCGTTGTACCGCGAGACTGGCGAGGACGTGGCGTGGCGTGGTGGCGTCGTTATCGAGCTGTTGCCAGCGCAGTGCGGTGCGTTCGAGCAGGGCACTGTCGTCGGCGTAGCGCGCTGCGAGGGTGGCGCGCTCTGCCAGGGCCGGTGATGCGTAACGTTCGTTGACATCGAGATAGCCCTCGGCGGCGCGCCGGTAATCGCCGCGCTGCCCTGCGAGCTCGGCAATCAGCAACGATGACAGGCCTTCAGCATCGAAGCCGCTGGTCACCGGTGGTGCGTTTTCCATGGGGTCATCGAGTGAGATGGCGTTGGGCGTTGTTGGAGCGTTTTGGCAGCCCGCCAGCAGCAACGCCAGGACGGAAGCCAGGGTCAAGCGTATGCGCATGCCATCCTCGAATGTGCGTTTGAAAGCATCAGCATACCGGCTCGATCAGGTCGGGCAAAGCGTCAGGCGGGGGAAACCTCGCGCTGCGCGGCAACTTGCCGCCCCATGCCCAAATGTCTCAGTCCTATGCTAGGATATCGATCCTGCAGCGCATTAGGCGGGGCTAGTATTCCGGCTTCGTCACCCCCACATTGTCCGCCGCGCCCGAATGCAAAGGCCGGACGCTGCCGATAGACCGATGTGATGACTGTGATTTCATGACGCTTCTCGCCCTGGGAATCAACCACAAGACAGCGACCATCGAGGTTCGCGAGCAGGTCGCCTTTACGCCGGCCGAGCTGGCGGGCGCGTTGGCCGAACTCAAATCGCTGCCCGGCGTCAACGAAGCGGCGGTGCTGTCGACCTGTAATCGTACCGAGCTCTACTGTGTGACTGACGCTCAGGGAGAGCGCTCGGTGCTCGACTGGTTGGGGCGCTTCCACGGGCTGCCGCCCGAAACCCTGATGCAAAGCGCCTATCATTACCTCGATGGCGAGGCCGTTCGCCATTTGATGCGTGTGGCGGCGGGGCTTGATTCCATGGTGCTGGGCGAGCCGCAAATCCTGGGCCAGCTCAAGGAGGCTTATCAGCTCGCACGGGACAACGCCGGTTTAGGGGGCGAGCTGGAGCGGCTTTTCCAACATACCTTCTCCGTGACCAAACAGGTGCGCAGCGAGACAGGTATCGGCGAAAACCCGGTCTCGGTGGCGTATGCTGCCGTCAATTTGGCCAGCCATATCTTCGACGATTTCGGGCGCGCACGTGCGTTGTTGATCGGGGCGGGCGAAACCATCGAACTGGTCGCGCGACATCTGCGTGAGGCGGGTATTCGCGGACTGACCGTCGCCAACCGTACACGTGAGCGCGCCGAGACCTTGGCCAATGCCTTCGATGCCGAGGCAATTTCACTGGGGGAGATCCCCCAGGCGTTGACGCATGCCGATATCATCATCTCTTCCACGGCGAGCCCATTGCCTATTCTCGGCAAGGGAATGGTCGAGAGCGCACTGAAGAAGCGCCGCCATCGCCCCATGTTCATGGTCGATATCGCCGTGCCTCGCGATATCGAGTCCCAGGTCGGCGAGCTGGACGATGTCTTCCTGTATAGCGTTGACGACCTGCAGGAAGTGATCGAGGAAAACCGCAAGCAGCGTGCCGTTGCCGCGGCTCAGGCTGAGTCTTTGATCGAGAATGGCATCCAGCATTGGCAGCGTGAGCGACGCGTGCGTGGCGCCGGCGACTTGATTCGCCGTTACCGCCAGCAGGGAGAGGCGCTACGTGAAGAAGCCGAACGCCAAGCGCTGGCGCAACTCGCCCGCGGCGAGGACCCCGAGAAAGTCCTGCAGCGGCTGTCGCGTCAACTGACCAATAAATTGCTGCACGGCCCGACGCTACGCTTACGCGAAGCATCGGGCGAGGAGCGGCACGATATCCTCCAGGCGGCCGATACGTTGCTGATCGATCCGGCCGCATCGACACAGGACCCTGCATGAAAGCGACTCTGCGCACACGTCTCGATGCCTTTCAGGAACGCTTCGAAGAACTCGCTGCCTTGCTGGCCGAGCCAGACGTGATCGCCGATCAGGCCCGCTTTCGCGATTACTCACGCGAATATGCCGAGCTCGAGCCCTTGATCGAAACCTGGCGGGTCTATCGGCGTACCGAGGGCGATATCGAGGCGGCCGAGCAGATGCGCGAGGACAGCGATCCCGAGATGCGCGAGCTGGCGGAGGAAGAGTCGCGTCTGTCGCAGGCGCGACTCGAGGAACTGGATGCGGAGGTCAAGCAGCTCCTGGTGCCCAAGGATCCCGACGATGGCAGCAACGTGTTTCTCGAGGTTCGTGCCGGTACCGGCGGTGACGAGGCGGCGCTATTCGCCGGCGACTTGTTTCGCATGTATTCGCGTTACGCAGAACGCCAGGGCTGGCGAATCGATGTGATCAACGTCAGTCATGGCGAGCAAGGCGGCTACAAGGAAATGATCGCCCGGGTGCGTGGCGACAATGTCTACGCGCGGCTCAAGTTCGAGTCCGGCGCGCACCGCGTGCAGCGGGTGCCGGCCACGGAATCCCAGGGGCGTATCCATACCTCGGCGTGTACCGTGGCGGTCATGCCCGAGGCGTCTGCCGTCGGTGATGTGGAGATCAACAGCAACGACCTGCGTGTGGATACGTTCCGCTCCAGTGGCGCTGGTGGGCAGCACGTCAATACCACGGACTCGGCGATTCGCATCACGCACTTGCCGACCGGTGTAGTGGTGGAGTGCCAGGAAGAGCGTAGCCAGCACAAGAATCGCGCCAAGGCGATGGCGTTTCTGGCAGCGCGTCTCAAGCAGTCCGCCGTGGACGCACAGCGCCAGGAACAGGCCGATACGCGCCGTTCGCTGGTCGGCTCGGGTGATCGTAGTGAACGCATCCGGACCTACAATTTCCCTCAGGGGCGCATCACCGATCATCGCATCAACCTGACGCTTTATAAGCTGAGCGACGTGATGACGGGCGAGCTCGATGAAGTGATCAATCCCTTGATTCATGAGTACCAGGCCGAGCAGCTCTCGGCGCTGCAGACGGACTGATGACCTACGATACCTTGCTGACGCGCGCGGCGCGGCGGTTGCAGGCAGCGGACAGTGCCTCACCGCGCCTGGATGCCGAAGTGCTGATGATGCATGCGGCCTCGGTGACCCGTGCATGGCTATATACTTGGGGCGACCGCGAACTCGCAGGCGTGCCCCGGGCACGTTTCGAGGCGCTGGTGGCGGCACGGGCGCTGGGCCATCCCGTGGCGTATCTCATCGGCGAACGCGAGTTCTGGGGGCTACGTCTGCGGGTCGATGAAGCGACCCTGATTCCGCGGCCCGATACCGAGTGCCTGGTTGAAACACTGTTGGCAAAGATGCCGCATGGGCCAGGACGAGCGCTCGACCTGGGGACGGGGACGGGCGCGATTGCCCTGGCGCTGGCCTCCGAGCGACCGGCATGGCATGTCACCGGCGTTGATCGGGAGGTGGCTGCCGTGGCCGTGGCCAAAGATAATGCCCAGCGTTTGGAGATCGCGAACACCACCTTCCTCGTCAGCGACTGGTTTGCCGCGCTGGGGGACGCGACCTTCGACGTCATTGCCGCCAATCCGCCTTATATCGCCGAGGGTGACCCACATCTTGCGCAAGGTGATGTGCGCTTCGAGCCACGCTCGGCGCTGGTGGCGAGCGATGCCGGGCTGGCCGATTTGCGTTATCTGGCGATGACGGCGCGCGGACACCTTGTGGCAGGAGGCTGGCTGGCGCTGGAGCATGGCTGGGAGCAGGCCTCACGGGTTCGTGAGGTGCTCGCGCAGGCCGGGTATGAGGATGTCTTCAGCGCGACCGACCTCGGGGCACGTGAGCGCCTCACGCTGGGGCGAGCGCCAGTGATGCAGGGCCAACATTGACTGCGGTAAACAACACCGTTGGCTGCCTGGAGGCGCGGGCGGTGGTTGTGGTAGTAATACGTCTCGCACCGAGGGCCCTGTCTGGATAAGCCTTACTTGTCATAGGGGCCGGTTGCGGTTTCTCCTGTCATTCATTGTCTCGGAACAACAATATAATGAAAGCCAAGACCCGTTCGTTGGATCGTATCGATCTCAATATCTTGCGTTGCCTGCAGGACAACGCGCGTATTTCCTATGTCGACCTGGCGTCCCAGGTCGGCTTGTCCACGACGCCCTGCCTGGAGCGCGTCAAGCGTCTGGAGAAGGCCGGTATCATTCGCGGTTACAAGGCGTTGCTCGACCCCAAGGCGCTCAAGGCCAACTTGCTGGTGTTCGTCGAGATCAGCCTGGAGACCCAGTCGCCGGCGGTATTCGACGAATTTCGCCGGGCCGTGGCCAAGCTACCGCAGATTCAGGAATGTCATCTGGTCTCCGGGCAGTTCGATTACATTCTCAAGTGCCGGATTCCGGAGATGTCCGCTTATCGTCAACTGCTTGGCGATGTCGTGTTGACGCTGCCCGGGGTCAAGGAATCCAAGAGTTACGTGGTCATGGAAGAGGTCAAAGAAGATGTCTCATTGCATGTGCCCGATACCGAGCAGTTGGACACCTGACGGGCGCATGCCGGGAGGCGCTCTTCACGCGGGAGGCGATGGACTCACATGAAGGAAATGGACGATACCGCGCTACTGCGCTATAGCCGCCAGATCATGCTCGAACAACTCGATGTGGACGGCCAGCAGCGCTTGTTGGACGGTCATGCGCTGATTGTCGGTGCCGGCGGCCTGGGCTCGCCGGCGGCGCTGTATCTGGCCGCTGCGGGAGTGGGCCGGTTGTCGATCGCCGATGACGATGTCGTCGAGCTTTCCAATCTGCAGCGCCAGATCGCGCATGGTGAGAGCGACATAGGACAGGCCAAGGCGGAGTCGGCGGCGGTGGCGGCGCGGCGCCTTAATACTGGCTGCGAGGTAGAGGTCATTGACTCGCGTCTCGAGGGAGAAAGGCTCGAGCGCGCGATAGCGGCGGCGGATGTGGTGCTCGACTGCACGGACCGTTTTTCCAGTCGCTACGCCATCAATCGTGCCTGCGTTGCGGCGAAGAGACCGTTGGTCTCGGGGGCGGCAATCCGTTTCTCGGGGCAACTGGCGGTCTTCGATGCGCGTGATGCGGCCTCGCCCTGTTATGCCTGTCTTTACGGCGAGGATGGCGATGACGAGGCACTACGCTGCGCCGAAAACGGTGTGATCGCCCCCTTGGTGGGAGTCATCGGTACCTTTCAGGCGCTCGAGGCGCTCAAGTTGCTCGCCGGTGTCGGGCATCCTCATCGCGGGCTGGCGACTTTCGACGCGCTGAGCGGCGAATGGCGGCGTTTCAATGTCGGTCGCGATCCCGCATGCCCTGTCTGCAGCGCGTCGAATCCCGCCTGACGTTGGAGCTTGTCACGCCACTGCATCCGTATGCCGAAAGGTCTCATCACGAGTGGGTGTGAATTACCGAGCACATACAAACGCCCCAGCTCAGTGAGCTGGGGCGTCGTGTGTCGGGCGACCGATAAGGCTCGTCAGAGCTCGAAGGTGGGCAGCTTGCGCGGCACCTTGGCCTTGGTGAGCTTGGCCACCTTGGGCAGGCCGTTTTCGAATGGTGGGAAATCTTCGCCCTGGATCAGCGGCGAGAGATAACGACGTCCCGCCTCTGTGATGCCGAAGCCATCCTCGCGAATGTACTCGCGGGGCATGAACTTTTCCTTGTTGGCCACTTCCGCCAGCGGTGCCGCCTCGATACGCCATTCGTAAGGCGTTTCGCTGACGCGTTTGATGGTCGGCATCATGGCGTTCTTGCCATCCAGGGCTAGCTCGACGGCCTTCTGGCCCACGGCATAGGCTTGCTCGACATCGGTCTTGGAAGCCAGGTGGCGCGCCGCGCGCTGCAGGTAGTCGGCGACTGCCCAATGGTATTTGTAGCCCAGGTCCTGCTTGACCATACCGGCGAGCGTCGGCGCCACGCCGCCCAGCTGGCGGTGGCCGAAGGCATCGGTATTGCCGGCATCGGCGAGGAAGGTGCCGTCCTCGTAGCGGGCGCCCTCGGAGACGACGATGACACAGTAACCGTATTTCTTGACGGCCTCGTCGACGCGTTGCATGACCTGGGCGCGCTGAAAGGGCAGCTCGGGGAAGATGATCAGGTGAGGCGGCTCGCCCTCACCGTTACCCGCCAAGGCGCCGGCGGCGGCGATCCAGCCTGCATGGCGGCCCATCACTTCGAGCACGAAGACCTTGGTGGAAGTAGCGCACATGGAGGCGATGTCCAGCGCTGTTTCGCGGGTCGAGGTGGCGATATACTTGGCCACGCTGCCGAAGCCGGGTGAGTTGTCGGTGATCGGCAGGTCGTTGTCGACGGTCTTGGGAACGTGGATCGCGGTCAGCGGGTAACCCATCTTCTCGGAGAGCTGCGATACCTTGAGGCAGGTATCGGCGCTGTCCCCGCCGCCGTTGTAGAAGAAGTAACGGATGTCATGCGCCTTGAACACCTCGATGAGGCGCTCGTATTGCGCGCGGTGCGTCTCGATGTCCTTGAGCTTGTAGCGGCAGGAACCGAACGCGCCGCCCGGCGTGTGGCGCAGTGCGGCAATCGCCTCGTCGCTTTCCTGGGACACGTCGATCAGGTCCTCGGTCAGGGCGCCGATGATGCCGTTGTGGCCGGCGTAGACCTTGCCGATTTTGTCCGAATGGCGACGACAGGTTTCGATGACGCCGCAGGCGCTGGCGTTGATGACGGCGGTGACGCCACCGGACTGGGCGTAAAAGGCATTGTGCTGGGCCATGGGACTTATGGTGCTCCTGGGTCTGGGCGCATGAATGAGCGAATGATAGCCGACATTGACCGTCGATGCCTATGCCGCGGCGCTCGGCTGGTGGGCCGCGCGGCGCCATGCTAGGCTCGCCGCATCATGGCAGGAGGCTCAGATGCACGTCCATATTCTAGGGGTTTGCGGTACGTTCATGGGGAGCCTGGCGCGGTTGGCCAAGGCACTCGGACATCATGTCAGCGGTTCGGATGCCAACGTCTATCCTCCGATGAGCACTCAGCTCGAAGAGGCGGGCATCGCCCTTTGTGAGGGTTATGCCGCCGATAACTTGGTGCCACGTCCCGACCTCGTGATCATTGGCAATGCGCTATCGCGCGGCAATCCCGAGGTGGAGGCGGTCCTCAACGCCAAGCTGCCCTATGTCTCGGGGCCGCAATGGCTGGCCGAGCATGTCCTGCCTGGGCGACAAGTGGTGGCGGTGGCTGGCACACACGGCAAGACCACGACCGCCAGTTTGTTGACCTGGATCATGGAAGCGACCGGCCACGCCCCGGGATTCTTGATCGGCGGAGTGCCTCGCAACCTTGGGGTATCCTCGCGCTTGGGCGATGCCGGCGCGCCTTTCGTGGTCGAGGCCGATGAATACGACACGGCCTTCTTCGACAAGCGTTCCAAGTTCGTCCACTACCGTCCGGATATCGCGGTGCTGGGCAATCTTGAGTTCGATCACGCGGATATCTTCGATGATTTGGCCGCCATTGAGCGTCAGTTTCATCATCTGGTGCGCACCGTTCCCGGTAATGGCCAGTTGGTCGTGGCGGCCGAAGAACCGGCGCTCGAGCGGGTGCTGGCACAAGGCTGCTGGAGCTCCGTCGTGCGTTTTGGTGACACTGACGGCGCGCAATGGCAGTGGCGGCTGGAAAGCGCCGATGGTCGTCGCTTCGAGGTGCGCCATGGCGAGCGTGCCGCGCGTGTCGAGTGGCCGCTGAGCGGGCGTCACAACGTCGCCAACGCGGTGGCTGCCCTGGCCGCGGCGTCGGCCTGCGGCGTCACGCTGGAAGAAGGCGCGGCGGCGTTGGCACGCTTCGAATCGCCTCGACGGCGTCAGGAGGTGCGTGGTGAGGTCGGTGGTATTCAGGTCATCGACGATTTCGCCCATCATCCCACGGCCATCGCCGCCACGCTCGAGGGTCTGGCTGCGTCGAGCGATGCGGGACGGCTGTTGGCGGTGATCGAGCCGCGATCCAATACGATGCGCCTGGGCAGCATGCGCGAGCGGTTGCCGGAAAGCGTGGCGTCGGCGGACCGCGTGTGGTGGTATCGGCCACCGGAGGTGACATGGTCGCTGGATGCACTGGCAGCGGCCTGCCCGGTGCCCGTGACGGTGAGCGACGATATGCCCGCCTTGGTCGAGGACATCGTGGCCGAGGCGCGCACGGGCGACCGAGTCGTGGTGATGTCGAACGGAGCGTTCGGTGGCATCCATGAGAAATTGTTGGCGGCACTGGAGGCTCGGCATGGCGGATGAGACGACGTTCGAGAAGCCCGTGACGGTGGCGTTGACGGGCGCCTCCGGTGCCCAATACGGGCTGCGACTCATCGATTGCCTGGTGGCGGCACGCCATCAGGTCTTGGTGCTGGTCTCCAAGGCAGCACAAATGGTGATCGCCACCGAAACCGATGTGAGCTTGCCATCGAATCCCGAACGTCTGAGTGAGGCGTTGAAAGAGCGAAGCGGCGCCGCGCCGGGCCAGATTCGCTGCTTCGGCCGCGAGGACTGGATGGCGCCCGTGGCCTCGGGCTCCGGCGCACCGAGCGCCATGGTGATTTGCCCGTGCTCGACGGGAACGCTGTCGGCGGTCGCCACCGGCGCGAGTAACAACCTGATCGAGCGTGCCGCCGACGTGGCGCTCAAGGAGCGGCGTCAGCTCATCCTCGTGCCTCGCGAGACGCCGTTTTCGGCGATCCATCTCGAGCACATGCTGACGCTGACCCGGATGGGCGCGGTGATACTCCCCGCCGCGCCCGGGTTCTATCACCGTCCGCAGACACTCGATGACATGATCGACTTCATCGTGGCGCGCATCCTCAATCAATTGGGCATTGCCCATACCCTGATGCCGCGCTGGGGGGAAACGACATGATCAGCCTGTCGGTATTGTCGGTCTTCGTGCCGACATTCTTCATGGTCTCGTTGACGCCGGGCTTGTGCATGACGCTTTCCATGACGCTGGGCATGACGATCGGCGTACGCCGTGCCATGTGGATGATGCTCGGTGAGCTGGTGGGTGTCGGCCTGGTGGCAGTATCGGCAGTGATCGGCGTGGCAACGCTAATGCTGCGGTATCCCGAGGTCTTCGCGGCCTTCAAGTGGCTCGGGGGCGCCTACCTGATCTATCTCGGGGTGATGATGTGGCGCTCCAAGGGGCGCATGGCGATTCCCGACGCCAGCGATGCCGCGCCCAGCGTGACGCCGATGCAATTGATCGTACAAGGCTTCGTCACGGCGGTCGCCAACCCCAAGGGTTGGGCGTTTTTCATCGCTCTGCTGCCGCCTTTCCTGGACGCTGGCCGGCCGATGGCACCGCAACTGGCGGTCTTGGTGGGGATGATTCTCACCCTGGAGCTGACTTGCTTGCTGATCTATGCTGGTGGCGGTCGTACCGCCAGTCGCTTCCTGCGCCGCGACGGCAATGTTCGCTTGCTGAATCGAGTGGCGGGGAGCTTGATGGTTGGTGTCGGTGTCTGGCTGGCGCTGGGCTGAACGTTATCCGTCGCGGGTGCTTGGCCTAGACGTAGGGTAGCCAGACAATACGTGCCGCTAACAACAGCAAAGAGGTAACGACCAGCGGTGGCCATGGACAGGGGGGGAGTGGTACGTGTACGAAGCGTTGATAGCTGAGGCGCGTAATGGCGCACACCACCAGGCCGAGAAGTGCGCCGCCGATCAGGTCGCTGGCCCAATGCACGCCCAGAACGAGGCGTGACAGGGCCATCGGCAGGCATACCAGTGTCGCCCCCCAGTATACCCACATCCGCCGTTTCACGGGCAGAGCCTCGGCCGTAAACGCTGCTGCCAGGCCAATCAGCACGATACTCGTCGAGGTATGGGCGCTGGGGTAGGAAAATGAACCCATGAGGTAGTCCGGCGTATCGGGGCGAGCGCGACCGGCGAGATGCTTGAAGACCAGGTTGGCGAACCCTACACCCACCAACGCGCTACTGATATGCAGGAAGGCCGCGATACGCCGCGAAAAAAGCAGCCACACCAGCCATGGCATGGCCAGTGCGATGATACCCAAGACATCTCCGCTCAGGGCCATGAAGTTGCTGAATTCGCCTAGCCAGCTATCCGCGAGAGGCGCCAGCAATGCCTGAATTTGTCGGTCCATCGGCAACGAGGGGGCAGGGTGCTCGAGTACCCAGAGCGTCCATCCGCACAGGGCGACTAGGCTGGCCACGAGAAGAGCGAGTGACGCCAGCGGTATTTCGTTGCGCGGGTGAGCGGCGCCCAGGGCGAGCCATAGGCGTCGCCGCCGCGGCGTCGTGCGGGAAAAGCGGGCCAGGCGCATGTAAACCCAGCCGCCGCGCCCGAGATGGTGACGAAACCAGGAAAACCCTACCCCTAGCATTATCAGCATGAGCCCCAGGGTAACGAGCCATCGTTCGCTGCTTGCAGGCAAGGCGAGGAGCTTGTCCCATGAATGGCCGAGTAGATAACCGGGCAATAGGTAGGCGGGAGCCCAAAGCAAGGCGGAAGCGATATTGACGGCGGCAAAGCGCCATGTCGGCATGTGCAGCATGCCAGCGACCATCGGTACGATGGGGCGTACCGGACCCACGAAGCGACCGATGAGGATGGACAGATCTCCATAGCGCTTGAAGAAATCGACGCCGCGGGCTAGCCATTCGGGGTGGCGGGTGAAGGGCCACATTCGATGCACGCGTTCGCGCTGAGAGTAGCCTAGCCAAAAGCTTAGACCATCACCGAGGGTCGCTCCCGCAAAGGCCGCCGCCAACAATAACGGCAGGGAAAGGTGCTGATGCCCCGCCAGTGACGCGGCGGCAGTCAGTAGCACGATGCCGGGCACTAGCAGACCAATCACGGCGAGCGACTCAAGCAGCGCCACCAATAGCACGATCAAGATCAGTAACGCCGGTGAGGGAGAAAATTGATACAGCCACTCGGTCACGTTCAAGTATCGGGCTCCAGCAGGTTGAATCCACGCTTGATCAGCCGTTGCTCGAAACGTTCGGCGCACTCGTCATCTGCCAGGTGGCAAATACGTGCCTGGGCCTCGATGGCACCGATGTCGCGAAGCGGGGCTTCCCCGAGCGCATGCGTCAAGCGCTCACGGACGATGAGAGCGCCGGCTTCCCCAGCGTCGGCAAGCAGCAGCCAAAAGACGCTATGGCGATGCCGCCCCATGGCGTCGCCACGTCGAGAGTTGCGTTGTACCACCTGATAGAAGGTCGTCAATAGCGTGTCTTGTGTCGTTTGGCCGAACTGCTCGTTGGCCATGTCGAGTTGGGGTAAATGAATGACTAGCGCGCTTAGTGATTGGTTCAATGCACGGGCGCGAGCGACCTCGGCGATAAGCCGCTCGCTGAGCGCATCGCGCGATAGCATACCGCTTTGCGTATCGAGTTGATCGGTAGTCTTGAGTAAGCGGGCCTGTTGCATGTACCACCCGAGAGGCAGTATTGAGATGATGACTAGCGTGAAGTACTGCAGGCCACCCGCGGGCGTCGATAGAACAGAGTTGATCAGGAATAGCCATATGGGGGCGAGCAGTACATTGAGAAGTAGCGCGGCACCAGGCGGTAAGAGCAGCGTGGCGAGTATCGGCGGGACCCCCATCCAAAGTGCGCCGGACGCCTCGAGGTAGGGTGCTTCCACGGCAATCGCCAGATAGCCGCTGATCAGCACCAGGTAGGCAGGTAGTCGACGAGCGTAAGCGTTTTCTGCCATCAGGGCGGCGATAGACACCATGATGGCCAGGATAGTGACCGGCAGGATGCGCGGGTAATGGCCCATCAGGTAGTGCCAGGCCGCGAGACTAGCGAGCACGAGCGCCCCGCAGGCATACGCCATGGCGTGGAGGCGTGACGACGAGAGACGTTCAGGCATGGTCGGTTGTCTCCTGTCGGAAATGCAGGCCGCTGGCTTGCAGCGAGAGTTCATGGCCCAGCGTGATGGGGTCTAGATGGGGAGTGACGGGCGCGATGCGTATACGACAGTGCTCCTGAAGCTCGGTTGAGATCGCGTCACGACGTAAGGCGGCGTGTTGCTCGTCCTTTGAAACCAGCAGTACCGCAAAGGTCTGTGCATCCACGCGGTAACAACCCTCGAAGGCGTAGATAAACGCGGCCAGGCGCTCTTTGAGACGCCGCCGAACATTGTGGCCGCGTTGATGTGGGCGTACCACGAGCAGCTCCGCGTAGACGTTTTCGCGCTGGCGCCGCGACCATTCGACGGCTAGGTCCTGGCGCAGACGATTGAGTGACCAGAGCGAGTCCTCCGGGGTGAGACGGTGGCGACGCTCTAGCTCTTGACGTAGCCGGCTATGCTCGATGGCCTTGGCAATCCCCAAGGCCATGAGGGCGGCCAATAACGCGCCACTCAACGCAGCTTGCGCCATCCCGAGGGGCGCTTGAATGTGCCACCAGCCGAGTGCGGCAGCCACCAGGAGCATGTAACGCATGGGCCGTGGCTGAGGTGCGAGCAGCATGATCGGCCACAGCCATACGCTGATGGCGTACGCCATGGGGGCTTGCCAGAGTAGCGCCAGTAAAAGCAAGGCACACAATGGGATCGTCAATGTCCAGGCGCGACGTGATAAGTGACACCACGCAAGCGTCGCCAACCCGATGATGGCGGCGATGAGCAGGCCTTGTGTGATCGAGTCGTCTTCCTGCCAGGCGGTGATCGTCATTAGCCCCGCGCCTAGCAGGAAAAGCCCGGTTAGAGGTGTTTTGTATTTGCTCTGCATGGTGCCGTATAGTGATTCCTTTCCCAACGGTGCCGGCAGTATAGCCGTTGTGCCTCTGCCGTCATGCTTCGGAAAGCACCGATTATCATATGCTTCCCGGCGGATACCCAGGAGAAAATTGCCCGCATGGCCCTTGAAACTTCCGAGTCCGAGATCGTCGACGTCGATGCTTACATGCATGCGATGGGCGAACGGGCGCGTGGTGCGTCACGTGTGTTGGCCCGCGCCACTACCGCGCAAAAGAACCGCGCGCTACTCGCCATGGCGAGTGCCCTGGACGAGGCGCGCGATGCATTGGACACCGCCAATCGCCGCGATCTCGAGGCGGGGCGCGACAACGGCCTCGCCGAGTCGCTGCTGGATCGTCTGGCGCTGACGCCGGCGCGTATCGACACGATGATCGAAGGCTTGCGTCAAGTGGCTGCCTTGTCCGACCCGATCGGCGAGATTCGTGACATGCGCTATCTACCTTCGGGGCTTCAAGTGGGCAAGATGCGCGTTGCGCTGGGCGTGGTAGGCATCGTCTACGAATCGCGCCCCAACGTGACCGTGGACGCCGCCAGCCTGTGCTTGAAATCAGGCAATGCCACGATCCTGCGTGGCGGCTCCGAAGCGATCCATTCCAACCGGGCCATTGCGGATTGTATCCGACAGGGGCTCAAGGCGGCAGAGCTCGACGAGGCCTGCGTGCAAGTCGTGGCGACGACCGATCGTGCAGCGGTCGGCGCATTGATCGCTATGCCGGAGTTCGTCGATGTCATCGTGCCGCGCGGCGGGAAGGGGTTGATCGAGCGCATTTCGAGAGACGCGCGCGTGCCAGTGATCAAGCATCTCGATGGCATCTGCCATGTGTATGTCGACCAGGCCGCCGATCCGGCCAAGGCGGTGGCCATTGCCGACAACGCCAAGACCCAGCGTTACTCGCCCTGCAATGCCATGGAAACGCTACTGGTACACGCCGAGGCGGCGCCTTTTGTACTTCCCGAGTTGGCCGATATCTATCGCCGCAAGGGGGTTGAGATGCGTGCGTGTGAACGGACACGGGCCTGGGTAGCGGACGCCATCGCCGTAACGGAAGAAGATTGGCATAGCGAATACCTTGCGCCGATCGTGGCCATTCGCGTGGTCGATACGTTGGAAGATGCGATCACGCACATCAATACCTATGGCTCGCACCATACCGATGCCATCGTCACCGAGAATCTGACTGACGCACGGCGCTTTCTGACCGAGGTCGACTCCAGTTCGGTCATGGTCAATGCGTCGACGCGTTTCGCCGACGGCTTTGAATATGGGCTAGGGGCGGAAATCGGCATCTCCACCGATAAGCTGCATGCGCGCGGACCCGTCGGTCTGGAGGGTCTCACCAGCGAGAAGTACATCGTATATGGCGATGGCCATGTGCGCAGCTGAGGCCCCACCGCGTGTCGCGATGCTGGGGGGTACCTTCGACCCCGTGCACGTGGGTCACCTGCGTAGCGCTATCGAGTTACGCGAAGCCCTGGTACTCGATCGCGTTCACATGGTCCCGGCACGGGTGCCGCCGCACCGCGCCACGCCTGGCGTCGATGCCGAACAGCGCGCGATCATGCTGGCGCTGGGCATCGCCGACACGCCGGGTCTCTACGTGGATGACCGTGAGATTCGCCGCGAGGGGCCATCCTATTCTACCGCGACTCTGGCGTCTCTGAGAGAAGAGCTGGGCACGCACGCGCGCCTGGTCATGGCGTTGGGATACGACGCCTATCTGCACTTGGCCGAATGGCACGAACCTCAACGGTTGTTCGAGTTGGCGCATGTCGTCGTCGTCGATCGCCCCGATCATCAACAGCCGCTTCCGACGGCGCTCGAAACGCTGATCGAAGGCCGTGAAGTGACGAGTGTCGAGGCATTGATGCAGTCGCCTGCAGGGGGGGTGCTGCATTTGAGTCTGCCCACGCGCATGGCGATTTCGGCTACAGCGATAAGGGAGCGATTGCAGCGCGGTGCAAGCGTGCGCTATTTGCTGCCCGATGCCGTGGAACGCTATCTCCTAGCGCATCGTCTTTATCGATGATGTCATCATCCATCAATGAAAGGGACCTGGCGAGTGGTGGTGCCACCTAAAGGCCTTTTTAACCTTGCCCCTGGCGGTTTGGTGTCAGCGCGGTAGAATGCGGGCCTTGCCCGCAGGGGTATGACATATGAACGAGGAGCTATGCAGACTGAAGCACTCAAAACGCTGGTAATGGACACGCTCGAGGAACTCAAGGCACGTGATGTTGCCGAACTCGATGTCGCCTCGCTGACCAGCGTCACCGACACCATGATCGTCGCTAGCGGTACATCGAGTCGACACATCGGCGCCCTGGCCGAGAGCGTGGTGGAGAAAGTCAAGGAAGCGGGGTGCCGCCCCTTGGGTATCGAAGGGCACCAGGGGAGCGATTGGGTCCTGGTCGATTTGGGCGATCTCGTGGTCCACGTCATGCTGCCCGAGACTCGTCAGTTATACGATCTCGAGCGCTTGTGGTCGGATCTGCCCAGCGATGGGGTATCCGTTGAGGGGGCGCTTGGCGAGGTGCGTGGATGAAGCTTCGCGTGCTCGCCGTGGGCACTCGCATGCCCGACTGGGTCACGCAGGGAGTCGATGAATATCTCAAGCGGCTGCCGCGTGATTTCAGCGTGGACATCGTCGAGATAGCGCCCGGCAAACGGGGCAAAAACGCCGATGTCGCCCGTGCGATTCAGAGTGAAGGCGATGCCATGCTGGCGAAGCTGCGCGATCAGGAGCGTGTCATCGCATTGGATGTCGAGGGTCGAAGTTGGAGTACCGAACGATTGGCCGCCAACGCCGATCAATGGCGCCAGGACGGTCGCAACGTCGCGTGCCTGGTGGGCGGGCCGGACGGGCTCGACTCACGCCTTCTGGCGCGGGCCGAGCAACGTTGGTCGCTTTCGGCATTGACGTTGCCTCATCCGCTGGTGCGTATTCTGTTGGCCGAGCAGTTGTATCGTGCCTGGACCGTGTTGGCTGGTCATCCCTATCACCGATGAGCGAGGGGGCTCGACACCTGCTCAGCGGCTACCTTCCACCTTCCCGCCTGTTAACGGGGACCCATGCGTAAACGACGCGACCCAATCAAGGATACCGCTCGAGAAGTCCGTGTATTCCGGGCTCGCTCGCTACTGGCGGCGTTACTCGTATTATTGATGGCCGGGGGGCTGGGCGCTCGTCTTTTCTATCTTCAGGTCGTTGAGCATGATGTCTTCACCACGCGTTCTGAGAAGAACCGTGTGCGCGTCGAACCGTTGCCGCCGACGCGTGGGCTCATCTACGACCGACAAGGGGAATTGGTCGCTGAAAACCGCCCAACCTATAACCTGACCATCGTACGCGAGCGGGTCCAGGATATTGATGCCACTCTCGACCGATTGGTCGATATCCTGGGGCTGGACGAAACGCAGGTCGAGGCGTTTCGTAAGCGGTCGCGTCAACGTCAAAGACCCTATCAACCGGCATTGTTGATGAGCGACCTCAGCGAACGGCAAATCGCGCGCTTAGCCGTCAATCGTTACCGGCTTCCAGGGGTCGAGGTCGAAGCACAGTGGCTGCGTCACTATCCCTCCCCCAAGATCATGGCGCATGTGCTGGGCTATGTCGGGCGAATCAACGAGCAAGAATTGGCCTCGCTTGATAGCGGCAACTATGCGGGCACGCATTATATCGGCAAGACCGGCATCGAGAAGCAGTATGAAGAAGCGCTGCACGGGAAGGCGGGTCTGCGTAAGGTGGAAACCAACGCCCGAGGTCGTGTGCTACGCGAGCTCGAGCGTACACCACCAGAACCGGGCAAGGACTTGACGCTGACCATCGATACGCGGCTTCAGCAGATGGCTTACGATTTGCTGGATGGTCGGCGCGGCTCCATCGTCGCGATCCAACCCCAGACCGGTGATATTCTAGCGATGGTTTCTGCGCCGGGCTTTGATTCCAATAAGTTCGTGACCGGTATTTCATATGAGGATTACCGTGCGCTGCGACAAAACCCCGATTTACCCTTGTTCAATCGTGCCGTGCGCGGCCAGTATCCGATCGGCTCCACCATCAAGCCATTCGAAGCTTTGGCGGCGCTCCAGAACGAGGTTGTAACGCCCCAGGAAGTTATCTATGACCCCGGGTATTACAAACTGCCTAATGGGACGCGCCGTTACCGCAATTGGTTGCGTTGGGGGCATGGTCGTGTCGATCTGGAGCGCGCGCTTGCCGTTTCCAACAATACCTATTTTTACACCATGGCACATCGCTTGGGCATCGATGCCTTATCCAGCTTCATGTACAAGTTCGGGTTTGGGGAAGTCACCTCATTGGATGTGCAAGGAGCCTCATCGGGGACCGTGCCTTCGCGTGAGTGGAAACGCGAGAAATACGGCCAAGTGTGGTATCCCGGTGAAACGCTCTCGGCGGGTATCGGGCAAGGCTATTGGATGGTGACGCCGTTGCAGCTCGCAACGGCGGAGGCAACGCTGGCCAACCGTGGGGATTGGGTGCGTCCACATTTGGCCAAGCGCGTCGGTGAGACCTCGGTCGAACCGCCTTTCAAGAATACCAAGCCTGACGTGAAGCTCGATAAGGATGTCTGGTGGGATGACGTGTTCAACGGCATGCAGAAAGTCGTCAGTGGCAGAGAGGGCACTGCACGCCATATCGGTAAGGGGCTGAAGTATGACATGGCGGGCAAGTCGGGTACGGCACAGGTGTTCTCCTTGGGGCAAAATCAAAAATACGATGCCGATGAGCTCAAGGAGCGCTTGCGTGATCACGCCTTGTTCACGGCGTTCGCTCCAGTGGACGATCCGCAGATAGCCATCGCCGTGATCGTCGAAAACGCTGGGGGAGGTAGTTCGCATGCTGCGGGCCTGGCGCGCGCCCTGGCAGACGAATGGCTCCTGCCCGATGACGAGAACACCCACCAAGCCGAAGAACTCATCGAGGAGGACGTCGAAGTTGAAGGGACTTGAATGGCGTCGCTTCAGTCGAGCACCGGCAGATGGCATGGGGCGCAAGCGTTCCCTTTGGTCACGCCTGCATCTCGACCCTTGGCTGCTTTTGCTGCTGCTGAGCCTAATGGGAGCGGGGTTGGTCGTATTGTACAGTGCCAGTGGCATGAGTCTCGCCGTCACGCTGGGGCAGGCGTCGCGTTTCGGTGTGGCCTTGCTGGCCATGTTCGTGATCGCTCAGTTTGCTCCAGACACCTTGTATCGCTGGACGCCCCTGGCTTACTGCCTAGGTGTGGCGATGCTGCTCGCCGTTGAGATCATGGGCGATATCGGCATGGGGGCGCAGCGCTGGCTCGAAATTCCCGGGTTGCTTCGCTTTCAGCCTTCCGAGCTAATGAAGTTGGCGGTGCCCATGATGGTCGCGGCGTACCTCTACAAGAGGCCGTTACCGCCGAGCATGCGCGATCTGCTGGTCTGTGCCTTGATCATCGGTGTGCCGGTGATGATGATCATGCGTCAGCCCGATCTGGGTACGTCATTGTTGGTGGCCTGCGCGGCGGTGTTCGTCATCCTTCTTGCGGGCCTGTCATGGCGGGTAATCGGCTTACTGGCGGTGCTGCTTGCATCTGCCTTGCCATTGCTCTGGTTCAACATGCACGAATATCAACGCCAACGCGTATTGACTTTTCTCAATCCTGAAAGCGATCCGCTGGGGGCCGGTTGGAATATCATCCAGTCGAAAACGGCCATTGGCAGTGGCGGCGTCTTCGGTAAGGGATGGGGCTTGGGGACTCAATCTCAGTTGGAATTTCTTCCCGAGCGCCATACCGATTTCATCGGCGCCGTACTGGGGGAGGAATGGGGGTTGGTCGGGATGCTGGTCTTCCTGGCCCTCTACGTGCTCATCGTGGGGCGCGGGTTGTTTCTCGCCAATACCGCCCAGGACACCTACGGGCGTCTGGTCGGGGGCAGCATCGTGCTGACATTTTTCATCTATGTGTTCGTCAATATCGGCATGGTCAGCGGCATTTTGCCCGTCGTCGGTGTGCCGCTTCCACTGGTCAGTTTTGGCGGCACGTCCAGCGTGACCTTGCTGGTCGGTTTCGGTATCCTCATGTCCGTTCATACCCACCGACGGTTGTTGCCGCGCTAGGTAGGGCGAGACGCGGAAAGGAAGCGACGACAGCCCAGGGTCAAGGAGTAAGAGCCTGATGAAATGGAATAGTGCACGGTCCCATTGGCGAGGGCTCTCCCCGGTAGCGTTGTTGCTGTGCGGGATGGTCCTGTTTCCGTCGGCGCATGCAGCCGAGGAATTCGATCCGGCCTCGCACGCTGATATCCGCGCGTGGGTCGATGACGTATCGGGAGGTGGCATTTCTCGCGATGACGTGACTCAGGCATTGCGGCACGCCCGGTTTCGCCAGGAAGTGCTGGACGCCATGCAAGGGGCAGCCGAGCGTCGCTTGAGTTGGCACGAATATCGCGACATTTTCGTGCAGCCCAAGCGTATTCAAGAAGGCGTGGCGTTCATTCGTGAGCATCGTGATGCCTTCGCGCGTGCCGAACGCGAATACGGCGTGCCGCCTGCCTACATTGCCGCGATCATCGGTGTCGAGACGCGCTATGGCCAGTATAAGGGAAAGCATCGCGTACTCGACTCGCTCGCGACGCTGGCTTTTCATCACCCTTCACGCGGCGAGTTCTTTCGTGGCGAATTGGCGGCGTTCCTCGAGATCACCTTGGATCAGGGGATTTCGCCGGAGGCCCCTAAAGGCTCTTATGCCGGTGCCATGGGTTACCCGCAGTTCATTCCGACCAGTTATCGCGCTTATGCCATCGATTTCGATGACGATGGACGGCGGGATCTATGGGACGATCCCGTGGATGCGATCGGTAGCGTGGGCAATTACTTCGCCGAGCATGGATGGCGCCGGGGCGCGCCTGTGGTGACGCCTGCCGATGGTCCCGCTACGCCGCCACAATCGGTTGACTTCAACCGTACGCGTGAGCCTTACGCAAAAGTATCGCGGTTGGCCGATGCCGGCGTGTATCCACGTGGTGAGCTCGAGATATCAAATGTCATTCCCTTATCCTTGGCACTCGAGTCGGGCGAGTACCGTTACGCGCTGGGACACGACAACTTTTATGTCATCACGCGTTATAACCACAGCTATCTGTATGCGATGGCCGTCACCGAGCTTGCGTCGCGTATTCAGGCATCTCTAGACGAGGTGGATTGATGCGAGTCGGTGGGGTGTTGGCGTGTGCCTTGATATTGTTGATAGCAGGTTGTGCGAGTGACCGTAGTGGCCGCTATGCGCAGCAAAATGACGCGTATCCGGACGCGCCACCGGATGTGTCTCAGGTGCCGGATGCGGTTCCCAAGGTCGAGCCGCTGGCCGAGAGCGGTAATCGCGCCACTTATGAGGTGTGGGGTGAAACCTATCATGTCTTGTCCGACGCCAGTGACTATGAGGCGGAAGGCAAGGCTTCTTGGTATGGCACCAAGTTCCAGGGGTATGACACCGCCAGTGGCGAGCCCTACGATATGTACAAGATGTCGGCGGCCCACCGAACACTGCCGCTGCCGACCTATGCGCGCGTGACCAATCTCGACAACGGGCGTGACGTTATCGTGCGGATCAATGACCGAGGCCCGTTTCATGGCGATCGATTGATCGACCTCTCCTATGCGGCGGCGGCGCGCCTCAAGATTCTCGATGCCGGTACGGGGCATGTGCGCGTTGAAGCTATTGACCCTAGGCAGTGGGCCGAGCAGCATAAGCGCACTAAGTCCTCACCTGGCAAAAGGGATATGGCTAGGGCGGCTGCAGGCATACCGGTTCAAGGCACAGTACAAAAAGCAGAGAATAAAGCCCCGGTTGCTGAAGCGCCTGGACAAGGTCGTGTCACCAAGCGTCAGGGGAGCATGCAGTATGTCCAGGTCGCAGCACTGAGTTCTGCGGCTCGGGCCAAGGCGCTGGAAAAGCGCTTGCAAGCACAAGTATCGCGTCCCGTACGCATACGCAGGAAGGCGTCATTGTATCGCGTCCAGGTAGGCCCTGTGCGTGATACTTCGCAACTCGATTCCATCAAAGCGGAATTGCAGGCGGCGGGATTTGACCAGCCGTTTGTGGTTTCCGCTACCGAGTAACCCCGCTTAGCGAGAAATGTTGTCATGAGAGTGTTCGCTCAATCGTCACTGTTACGCGTTGTTCTACTGGTCACGCTATGTATCGGCGTCCTCGCGCCAACGGCACATGCCCAGAATCCACCGGAACCGTCGCCGGTACCATCTTCCATGGTACCGTCCGCGCCGGAGCTGGCGGCGTCGGCATGGGTATTGATGGACGCCGATAGCGGCAAGATCCTGGTCGAGCACAATGCCGACAAGGAACTGCCGCCGGCCAGTCTCACCAAGATGATGACGGCCTATATCGTCGAGCGCGAAATCGATGCCGGCAACATCAGTGGCGACGACGAGGCCACGATCAGCGAAAACGCCTGGCGGACCGGCGGCTCGCGGATGTTTCTCAATCCGGGCAGCAAGGTGAGCATCGACAATCTGCTCCGGGGCGTGGTGATCCAGTCGGGTAACGATGCCAGCGTGGCGCTGGCCGAGCATATCGCGGGCAGCGAGGACGCCTTTGCCGATCTCATGAATCAGCAGGCGGCGCGGATGAAGCTCGAGCACACGCATTTCATGAACCCCACCGGGCTGCCCCACGAGGAACACTACTCCTCGGCGCACGATCTGGCGGTCATCGCTCAGCACATCATCAAGGACTACCCCGACCATTACGAGGTCTATTCCGAAAAGTACTTCACCTGGAACGACATTCGCCAGCCGAACCGCAACCGCCTGCTATGGCGCGACCCGAACGTCGATGGCTTGAAGACGGGGCACACCGAGGCCGCCGGCTATTGCCTGGTCGCGTCCGCCAAGAAGGACGGTACGCGTTTGATTGCGGTGGTCATGGGCACCGACTCCGACGAGGCGCGGGCTCAAGAAACCCAGAAGCTGCTCAGTTATGGTTTTCGTTTCTTCGAGACTCAGAAACTCTATAAAAGTGGCGCAGTGCTCAACAAGCCGCGTGTCTGGGGCGGCGAACAGGATACGCTGCGCTTGGGGGTGGCCAATGATGTCTTTATAACGGTGCCGCGTGGTCGTATCGATGAACTGAATGCTCAGTTGGATATCCGTAAAACCATCAATGCGCCGGTCGAGCAAGGAGAGCGGCTCGGCACATTGAAGATCAAGCTCGATGGAAAAGTACTCGATGAACGGCCCCTGGTAGCATTGGAACCAGTACCTGAAGGTGGTTTTTTCAAGCGGCTATGGGATAGCGTGCTGCAATTCGTGTATGGATTCTTCGACTGACCAGGGATGGGTTCTCGCCAAGGGTGAAGCGGTTCGGCGGCTTCACCCTTGGTCGTAAAGTCAAGGTTGAGTAGAATACTTGGAAATATCATGCCGTGCCCATGTGAGGCCGTTCTCCATGCAACAGACTTCACCAACCGAGCAGGGTGCGTCGCAACAAGCGCCCAAGATTGAATTTCCCTGCCAGTATCCTATCAAGATCGTCGGTGACGCGGCCCCGGACTTCAAGGTCACCGTGGTCGATATCGTCGAGCAGCATTCGCCTGGCTTCGACCGTCGCAGCGTGCGCATGGTCGATAGCCGCAATGGTCGCTTTCAATCCGTGCGCGTGGTGATTCGCGCCACCGGGCAAGATCAGCTCAATGCACTGTTCCATTCGCTGAAAGCGACGGGGCGTGTGCACATGGTGCTATAGGTGGCGATGAGCGAAGAGCGCCCGTCGGTGCAGTTGCATCGCCTAGGGCGTCGCGCCTATGAGCCGGTGTGGCAGGCCATGCGCAAGCTCACTGACGAGCGTGATGCTGCCACGCCCGATCAATTCTGGTTGGTTGAGCACGAACCCGTATTCACGCAGGGACAGGCCGGCAAGCCCGAGCATCTGCTCATGCCCGGCGATATTCCGGTCGTCGCCACCGATCGTGGCGGACAGGTGACGTATCATGGGCCGGGCCAGGTCGTGCTTTATCCGTTGATCGACGTACGTCGTGCCAAGCTGGGCGTACGGGAGTTGGTATCGGCGCTCGAGAACACGGTGATCGCGTTGCTGGCCGAGTATGGTGTGGAGGCGCATGCGCGCCCTGACGCGCCGGGTGTTTATGTCGGCGAGGCCAAGATTGCCTCGCTCGGCTTGCGTATTCGACGCGGCGCCAGCTTCCATGGCGTCGCGCTCAATGTCGATGGTGACTTATCTCCTTTCCAGCGCATCAACCCCTGCGGCTATGCCGGCATGACCATGACGCGGCTTGCCGATCTGGTCGACGATTGTCCGGATAGCGATACGGTCGCCGTCGAGTTGGCCGAGCGTCTGGCGCGAACGCTGGAGCGAACGCTCGTGCCAGTTGCCACCGTCGGCGTCTGACGCACCGTCGTTCAGCGTCCTTCGACACCGAGCGGCGCGTCCCAATGAAAACGGCCCGCCGTGGACTCAGTCCACGGCGGGCCGTTTGTCTTGGGGCACTGAGGCCTAGCGTCACGCTCAGCCGACGTTGACGGCCGCAATGCGGTCGGGATCGGGCGACTGACCGGGTACCTCAGCGGGTTCGGCCAGTCCCAGGTTGTTCTTCTCGAACACGCGATCGGCGCGATAGCTGGAGCGCACCAACGGCCCCGACGGCACTTCCATGAAGCCTTTAGCCAGGCCCTGCTGGCGGTAATGCTCGAATTCGTCGGGCGTCACCCAGCGTTCCACCGGCAGGTGGTTGCGGGTCGGTTGCAGGTACTGGCCCAGTGTCACGATGTCGACGCCGATGGCACGAAGGTCATCGAAGGTCTCGAGGATCTCTTCTTCGGTTTCGCCAAGTCCCAGCATGATACTGGTCTTGGTGATCACCTCGGGACGGTGACGCTTGGCATGTGCCAGCACGTCGAGGGTCTTGCGATAACCGGCACGTGGGTCGCGCACGCGTTGCGTCAAACGCTCCACGGTCTCGACGTTCTGGGCGAATACTTCCAGGCCGGAATCGACGACTCGCTCGACGGCACTGGGGATACCGTCGAAGTCCGGCGTCAGGGCTTCCACCGCCACCTGAGGTGTGCGCGCCTTGATCGCGCGAATGCAGTCGGCGTAGTGGCTAGCGCCAGCGTCAGGCAGGTCGTCGCGGTCCACCGAGGTGAGTACCACGTAACGCAGTCCCATCAGTTCCACCGACTCGGCGGTGTTCGCCGGTTCCTCTGGGTCCAGCCAGCCACGCGGGTTGCCGGTATCGACGGCGCAGAAGCGACAGGCCCGGGTGCATACCGACCCCATCAACATGATGGTGGCAGTGCCATTGCTCCAGCACTCACCCATGTTCGGACAGTGGGACTCAGCACAGACAGTGCTGAGCCGATGCTCCTTCACGTTGCGCTTGACCGCCTCGAAGCGTTCGCCGCCGGGCATCTGGACGCGTAACCATGATGGTTTGCGACCGCCGACGCCATCGCCTGAGGATTGCTCGCGTGACTTCATGCCATCCTTGATGGCGGCGATGCCCTGGTCGTTGCGGTATTTGTTGCCGCTGGTGACGCGTTGGGTAGGAGTGTCGCTCATAGCGTGAGCCTCTCTGCAAGCCGGCCGACGGCGCCGAGGCGACGCTACCACAGAAGGAGGGGAAGGGCGTCGGTCGACGTTTCCGGGGGGCCTGGCACGTCTGATGATGCGTGAATTGATACGTCCAACATACCACAAAAGGCGTAGTGCTGGACAGGCTGGCAATGGCGCGTCAGTGTCAAGGAGAGCGCCTGGCTGCACGCGACGCCACGCCCGGCTGATGCCGGGCATGGCGTCTTGTGCAGGGCTGTCTCGGTTATGGGAAGGTTACGCCTCGGGCATGGCGCTCAACACCAGTTTGCCCGTGGTATGACCGGTTTCGAGGCGGCGATGGGCTTCCCCGAGATTGGCCGGGGTCAAAGGGCCGACGATATCGCTGAGCGTGCTGTGCAGATGGCCGGCGTCGAAGTGCTCGGCCAACGTGGCCAGGATACTGCCCTGGTGAGCGATGTCGGCGCCGTGCAACGGCCGTGCGAACATGAACTCCCAACTGAACGTCACCGCCTTGCCTTGCAGAGCATTGAGGTCCACGGGCTTCTGGGTCTCGGCGATGGCCACGATGTGGCCCAAGGGCCGAATGAGCGTGGTCATGTTCTCCCAGTGGTCGCCGATATCATGGCAATTGAAGATGTAGTCGACCTGCTCGTGGCCGGCCTGCTGCATGTTCGACACGAGGTCGTGGTGATCGACGACTTCATGCGCGCCCATGCGCCGGCACCATTCTACGGACGTATCGCGCGACGCCGTGGCGATGACCTTGATGCCGGTGAGCTGGCGGGCCATTTGCGTCGCGATCGAGCCGACACCGCCGGCGCCGTTGATGATCAGCAGGGTCTGCTCGCGATGGGTGTTTTTGCCCTGTGACAGCTTGAGCTTGTCGAACAGGGCCTCCCAGGCGGTCAGGGAAGTCAACGGCATGGCGGCCGCTTCCTCGGCGCTCAATTTGCTCGGTGCCTTGGCGGCCAGGCGCGCATCGACGAGTTGGTATTCGGCGTTGCAGCCGGGACGCTCGACCTCGCCGGCATAGTACACGCGATCTCCCGGGGCGAAATGCTCGACGTTGGCGCCGACGTGCTCCACCCGGCCCACGGCATCCCAGCCGAGGACGTTGTGCTGGTCGCTGGGAAGGAAGGCGCCCTGGCGAATCTTGGTATCCACCGGATTGACCGACACCGCGTCGAGGCGCACGAGAAGGTCCCATTCTCCGGGGCTCGGCATCTCGCGTTCATGGAGCTCGAAAGCGTCCAGGGGCGCTGCCTGAGGCTGGCCGGTGGTGGCGACTACTTGCATGACTGACTCCCTGTAAAAAGTGGAACGTGATGGTGATACCCCTTAGATGAGGGCCTTCCAGGTCGGAGTCAAGTCAAGCGTGGCTGATTCAGGGCGTACAGGCGAAGCTGGGGCCGGGTGCGGGCACCAGCGGCGCCTTGAAGTGATCGTTCAGCTCAGGCAACAGCTCGCGGACGAAGCGCAGGAAAAGCTCGGTCACGGGCGTTGGGTAACGATCCTTTGGATGCACGGTGCACCAGGAGCGGCGTAGCGGAAAGCCGGGCAGTGTCGGTGACGCCAGCAGCCCCGAAGCAAGCTCGAGCTGGACCGCCAGGCGTGGCAGCACAGCGACCCCGAGATGCGCCATGACTCCCTGTTTGATCGCCTCGTTGGTACCAAGCTCCAGGGTATGGCGTAGCGATACCCGCTCGCGAGCGACGAAATCCTCGAACGCCGTGCGTGTCCCTGAACCGGGCTCGCGCATCAGCACGTAATAGCGTGTGAAATCCTCGAGCGTGGGCGAGTCTGCCGTCAACAGCGGATGCCCGGGCCACACCACGGGAATCATTTCATTGTCGAGAATCGGCATGAAGGCGAGATTGGCGTCCTCGGGGACCATGCCCATGATCACCAGGTCGTCGCGGCGCTCGGCGAGACGTTCCAGCGCCTGGCCGCGATTGCAGACGCGCAGGCGCACCTGCACCTCCGGGTAACGGGCACGAAAGCGGGCCAGGATATGGGGCACGACATACTGCGCGGTGCTGACGGCCGCGAGATTGAGCTCACCGCGAATGGTCCCCGCCAGCTCGGAAAGCTCCATCTGCAGGCTGGAAACCTGACCGAAGATCGACTGTACCGAGGCGGCCAGCGCATCGGCCGCCGGCAGCACGTGCAGCGTCTTGCCCGCGTATTTGAACAGCGGCTGCTCGAGCGCCTGCTCGAGTTGGCGGATCTGAGCGCTGACGGCGGGCTGTGTGAGGCCGAGCTGTTCGGCCGCCCGCGAATAGGACTGCTGCCGGTGCACGGCCTGGAAGACCTGCAATTGGCGAAAGGTCAGACGGTTGAGCAGATTGGGTCGTGACATGACGCCCCCGGCGTGGTCATAAGCTATTACTTATAGCTTGGCAAAAAAATATCAATTTTTCTATTGATCCTTCGGTGGGTAGCGTGAGAGTACGATAATGACAAGCACTCAGCGACCCAGAGGGCGCCACGATGACACGCTGTGTCAACGCGACGTCCGCAACCGGAGGGCAGACGGTGTTCAAGAAACTTCTCATCGCCAATCGTGGCGAAATTGCTGTACGCATTGTACGCGCCTGCGCTGAGATGGGCATCCGCTCGGTAGCGATCTACACCGAGCCCGATCGCTTCGCGCTACACGTCAAACGCGCCGATGAGGCGCATTTCGTCGGTGAGGACCCGCTGGCGGGCTATCTCGATCCGCGGCGTATCGTTGACCTGGCACGCGAGACCGGCTGTGACGCGATTCACCCCGGCTATGGCTTCCTCTCGGAAAACGCTGACTTCGCGCGCATCTGTGAAGAAGCCGGGGTGGCCTTTGTGGGGCCAGACGCCGAGGTGATCGCGCGGATGGGTGACAAGACAGCGGCGCGCGCGGCGATGCGCGAGGCTGGTGTGCCCATCACACCCGGCTCGGAAGGTAACCTGGAGACCTGCGAGGAAGCCTTGTCGCTAGCCGATACCATCGGCTACCCGGTGATGCTCAAGGCGACCTCGGGCGGTGGCGGGCGCGGCATTCGACGTTGTGACACGCCGGCGCAACTCGAGCAGGCCTGGGAGCGCGTGATTTCCGAAGCGACCAAGGCGTTCGGCAGTGCCGATGTGTTCATGGAGAAATGCGTCGTCGAGCCGCATCACATCGAGGTGCAGATCCTGGCGGACAGCGTCGGCAACGTGATCCATCTCTTCGAGCGGGACTGTTCGATCCAGCGCCGCAACCAGAAGCTCATCGAAATCGCACCCAGCCCCCAGCTGACGCCCGAACAACGGGCCTACGTCGGCGAAATGGCGGTCCGCGCGGCCAGCGCGGTGGGCTACGAAAATGCCGGCACCGTGGAGTTCCTCGTCAAGGGTAACGAGGTCTACTTCATGGAGATGAATACCCGCGTGCAGGTCGAGCACACTATTTCTGAGGCGATCACCGGGGTGGATATCGTGCGCGAGCAATTGCGCATCGCTGCGGGGCTCAAGCTCGCCTATCGCCAGGAGGACATACGCCACCACGGCTATGCCATCCAGTTCCGCATCAACGCTGAAGATCCCAAGAACGATTTCCTGCCGTCGTTCGGACGCATCACACGTTACTACGCTCCGGGCGGGCCAGGAGTGCGCACCGATACCGCGATCTACACCGGCTATACGATCCCGCCGTACTTCGACTCCATGTGCCTGAAGCTGATCGTATGGGGCATGAGCTGGGAAGAAACGCTCGATCGAGGGATTCGCGCCCTCAACGACATGCGTCTGCAGGGGGTCAAGACCACCGCGCCTTATTACCAGGAAATTCTTCGCCATCCCGATTTCCGCAGCGGGCACTTCGATACGGGCTTCGTGCCCAACCACCCCGAATTGCTCAATTATTCGGTCAAACGCAATCCCGAGGAAGTCGCCTTGGCGATTGCCGCCGCCATCGCCGCTCACGCCGGTCTATAAGGAGATACCCATCATGAATGCCGTATCATCTTCCCAGGTAAAGATCACCGATGTCGTGCTGCGCGACGGCCACCAGTCCTTGATCGCCACGCGTCTGCGCACCGAGGACATGCTGCCCGCCTGTGCCAAGCTGGACGCTATTGGCTACCATTCGCTGGAAGTCTGGGGCGGGGCGACCTTCGATGCCTGCGTGCGCTTTCTGAAGGAAGACCCGTGGGAGCGCTTGCGTGCCTTCAAGGATGCGATGCCCAACACGCCGCTGCAGATGCTGCTGCGTGGCCAGAACCTGCTGGGATATCGCCATTATGCCGACGATGTCGTCGAGCGTTTCGTCGCCAAGTCGGCGGATAACGGCGTCGATGTGTTTCGTGTTTTCGATGCGCTCAACGATCTGCGCAACCTGGAAACCGCCATGCGCGCGGTCAAGGCCAGTGGCAAGCACGCTCAGGGCACGATCTGCTATACGGTCAGCCCGGTGCATACTCTGGCGATGTACGTGGACCAAGCCAAGCGCCTGGTCGACATGGGCGCCGACTCGATTGCCATCAAAGACATGGCGGGTCTTTTGACACCGTATGCGACGGGTGAGCTGGTGGCGGCCCTGGTCGAGGCCGTTGACGTGCCGGTCCATCTGCATGCACACGCCACCTCCGGGCTGGCGCCGATGTGTCATCTCAAGGCAGTGGAAGCCGGGTGCCGGCATATCGATACCTGCATTTCGGCGTTTGCCGGCGGTACCAGCCATCCATCGACCGAGTCCATGGTCGCCGCCTTCCAGGGCACTGAATACGACAGTGGCTTGGATCTCGAGGCGCTCAAGGAGATCGGCGACTATTTTCGCGGCGTGCGCCAGAAGTATGCCGCCTTCGAAAGCGAGTTCACCCGTGAGGACGTCTCGGTACAGATCAACCAGGTCCCGGGTGGCATGATGTCCAACCTCGCCAATCAGCTCAAGGAACAGAACGCGCTGTCCAAGATCCGTGACGTGTTCAACGAGATTCCGCGTGTGCGTGCCGATCTCGGTTATCCGCCTCTGGTCACGCCGACCTCGCAGATCGTCGGCACCCAGGCGGTCATGAACGTACTTACCGGTGAGCGCTACAAGACCATCACCAACGAGGTGAAGCGCTATCTTCAGGGCGGTTATGGTCATCCGCCAGCGCCAGTGGACGACGACGTGCGTCGTCAGGCCATCGGCAACTCCCCGATGGAAGAAGGGCGCCCCGCCGATCGGCTCAACCCCGAGATGGAGCGCTTGACGAAGGACATCGGCGACCTGGCCGAGAGTGAAGAGGACGTGCTGACCTACGCCATGTTCTCCGAGCTGGGGCACGATTACCTGCAGGGGCGGCGCGACGGGTCGCTGATCTCGGAGCCGGTCCCCGCTCCCGATGCAGGAGACGCTAGCCGACCGGTGACCGAAGGAGTGCCCACCGAGTTCGTCATCGACGTGCACGGCGAGTCCTATGAAGTGCAGATCACCGGCGTGGGTGGCAATAGCGGGGGCAAGCGTCAGGTCTATCTGACGCTTGACGGCATGCCGGAAGAGGTCGTCTTCGAGGCCAAAGACGCCTTCGTCGGCGGCGAGACCTCGGGCCGGGCACGTGCCTCGCAGCCGGGCCATGTCACGACGTCCATGCCAGGCAATATCGTCGATGTCTTGGTCGCCAAGGGTGATCGCGTCGAAGAAGGCCAGGCGGTCTTGATCACCGAAGCGATGAAGATGGAAACCGAGGTCCAGGCGCGGGTCTCGGGCACCGTCGAAGCCGTCCACGTCGCCAAGGGCGACCGCGTGACGCCGGGCGAGGTATTGATCGAGATCACCTAACGGGAACGTTGCTCATGCCTGCGGCGCCTCGTGATTCGGCGCTGCAGGCCTGGCTTTCTCGAACAGGGTGCGAACGCGCTCCAGGCGCTTTTGCACATGCTCGCTTTGTGGCCCGCTGGCGTCGAGGATGTGGGTGATGTGGGTCAAGTAGTCATCGACCTGCGTGGCGTCGCTACGTGCGATGAGCGTGGGAAGCGCCTCGAGCGCCTCGCGCACGTCGAGCTTGAGAATGAAGAACTGCTCGCGGACCAGCATCTTGAACTGCTGAAGGTCCAGGCTCTTGCCGAGTTCCTCGCGCGTGGCCTTGAGGCGCTTGAAATTGCGCTCATCGGTGGCCGGCGCCCCACCCAGTATGTAGATCAAGGCTCGCACCACCGCCTCGCGTGCGCCACCACTGGAGATGCGTTCTCGCAAGGCGGCTCGCCGCGTGCGCAGGAAGTGTTGATGCTCCGGTGCGCGTCCAGGGTGAGGACGTATGCGTGCTGTGTCCGGGCCGATACCAGCGAATGCCTGAAGCCAGGGCTGACCATAAACGTTCATGAACAGAGCTTCACTGATACGGTCGCGCCATTCGCCATAGGCCTCGAGGTTTTCCTCGATACGGGTGGCCACGCTGCGTTCCCATTGCGCCAGTGGGTTGTTCGGTGAAAGCGGTTGGCGCTGGCGACGAATTTGCTCGGCCAGCACCGGCACGGTGGACATCAGTGGATTGCGATCGGAAAGCATTTTGTAGCCGAGGCGAATGGGGTGCAATCGGCGTAGCCAGCGCCCGGCTTCGGGCGTCATCACGGCCTGCATCCACGGTTGGGCGTATTGCTGATAGAGTGCCAGGCCACTTTCGGAAAGGCGCGCCACGGTGGCGAAGCGGCGCTCATCGTCATCGCGACGCTGCACGAGCGGCTGCAGGTCATCGACGCCGCGCGGGCGAAATTCGAGCAGATAGTCGCCGTCGGTGGCATCCTCGGTCGCAGCGCGTGGCGTGATGGCGGTTTCGTACAAGCCGGGCGGCAGAACGTCGATATAGTCCATGTTGGCGGTGAATTCGGTGTGCTCGCGTCGGGAAATGCTGCCCGACACGAAAATACCCAAATGGCCGGTCGAATCGTGGACGCAATACACGATGGTTTGCTCGTTGGCGACGATGTCCTCCACGCCGTCGTAAAGGTCGGATATCCAACCCAGCGCCTGGGGCGGTGGGGTGATGTTATCCCCTTGCGAACAAAACACCACGATGGGCGAGCGCACGTTGCGAAGGTCGACGCGACGTCCGTCACGGGTGATCAACTGGGCGGTGCTCAAACGGTTGCCGATGAATAGGTTGTCGACGATGTACTGGATTTCCTCGGCATTGAGCACGATATGCCCGCCCCACCAGCGCTCGAATTGCAGATAGCGCTCGCTTTCATTATCGACATCGGCATACAGCCGGTATTGCTTACTCCAGAGCGTGTTGGCTGGATTGAGGCGCTCGAAGTTCTGCACCAGCCACGCGCCGTCGAAAAGCCCTGCGCCCAGATCGCCGGCAAGGGCGGTCGACCAACTACCGCCGAGCAGGCCGCCGCTATAGCGCATGGGGTAACGTCCGCGCTCTCCAGCCCAATAGGACAGCGGTGCGCCGGCGACGAGAATCGGCCCAAAGGCGTCCGGCTCAAGGGCGGCGGCCATCATCAATTGCCAGCCCGCCTGACAGTTGCCGATCACCACGGGCTTTTCATTGGCCTCGACATGGCGAGCCCCTACCTCGCGGATGAAGGCGATCTCGGCGTCGACGACATCTTCGACGTGCTGTCCCGGCACCGGAAACGGCAGAAAGCCGATGAAGTAACACGGGTGGCCGGCGCGCATGGCGACGCCGATCTCGCTATCGGGCTTGAAGCCACCGATGCCGGGCCCATGGCCGGCTCGCGGATCGACGATGACGAAAGGGCGCTTGAGCGGGTCGATCATTACGTCGGGCGGAGGCAGGATGCGCATCAATTCGTAGTTGACCGGGCGCGGCAAGTCGCGGCCATCCACGAGCACCTCGGCCTCGAATCCCAACACGTTGGGCTTGGTCTGCGCCATGTGCTCGAGATATTGGTTGCCACGCTGACGCATGACATCCCAGTAGAGCACGCTACGTTCGAAGGTATCCTGCCAGTAGTCCTGCGTGGCACGAATCAGGCCGAAGGGATCGAGAACGGGGCTGGCGGCTTCCAGCCAAGCGGCGTGCATGGGAAACATGAAGGGCGCTCCTGGTCACGAATTGCTGCACTGCAATATTGAGCGTAACCCGAAAACGCATATCTGGCATGTGAAATCGACGCATGCCGCAAATACGCAGCATGCGTCTTAGTGCTTCAAAGCGGCAAGCTGCGTGCAGCTTGCCGGCACAAGATGCTAATCAATCAATATCGTCGCCGACTTGAATGATCTTCATGGTGTTGGTACCGCCATGCGCATTCATATGATCGCCGCGTGTCAGGATGACGTGATCGCCCTGCTTGACGATGCCCAGAGAGATGAGGTTGTCCACGGCGTAGCGGTTGAACTCGGTGGGCGCGAGACGTTGTGTGTCGAAGGGCAGAGAGACGACCCCGCGATACAATGCCATGCGGCGCTGGGTGATTTCGGTATGCGCCAAGGCCACGATCGGCAAACCGGAACGGATGCGTGAGGCGATCAGCGGCGTGTACCCGGTGGCGGTCATGCAGACGATCGCGGAGACCCCGTCGAGATGGTTAGCGGCGTACATGGCCGACAGCGCCACGGTTTCATCGACCCGGGTAAAGCCTTCGTGAATGCGATGCTGCGATTGCTGTGCGGCGCGCTCACGCTCGGCGCCCAGGCAGAGACGTTCCATGGCCTTGATGGTTTCCACGGGATAACCGCCGGCGGCAGTCTCGGCAGAGAGCATGACGGCGTCGGTGCCATCAAGCACTGCATTGGCCACGTCGAAGACCTCGGCACGGGTCGGTAGCGGCGAGTCGATCATCGACTCCATCATCTGCGTCGCAGTGATCACCACTTTGTTGAGGCTACGGGCATGCTGGATGATGCGCTTTTGCACACCGATCAGCTGGGCGTCGCCGATTTCCACGCCAAGATCGCCACGCGCGACCATGACCGCTTCGCTGGCGCGGATGATGTCGTCCAGGGTGTCATCGTCGGCGACCGCTTCAGCGCGTTCGACCTTGGCGACCAGGCCGATCTCGCTGCCCGCTTCGCCGAGCAGGTCGCGGGCCAGGCGCATGTCGTCGCCATGGCGTGGGAAGGACACGGCCAGGTAGTCGACACCGATGTCGATGGCGGTCTTGAGGTCCTCGCGGTCCTTGTCGGTCAGAGCGGCTGCAGACAGGCCGCCGCCTTGCTTGTTGATGCCCTTGTTATTGGAGAGCTTGCCGCCGACCTTGACCGTGGTATGGATAGCCGGGGCGTCGACGCGCTCGACCTGTAGTTCCAGACGGCCATCGTCGAGCAGCAGGACATCGCCCGGGGCGACATCATCGGCCAGGTCCTGATAATCGCAGCCTACCCGCTGTGCATCGCCGGCATCACGTTCGAGGGAAACATCGATGACGAAAGCTTGGCCTTGCTCGAGCGTGACCGCCTCGTCCTTGAAGCGTGCGATGCGGATCTTCGGGCCTTGTAGATCGCCCAGAGCGGCGACGGTGCGCCCGACGCGTGCGGCAGCGTCACGTACCGCCTTTAGCCGCCGCCGATGATCGTCCGCGGAGCCGTGGGAGAAGTTGAGCCGTACCACGTCGACGCCCGCGGAGATCATGTCTTCGAGGACCCCGTCGCGGTCGCTGGCCGGGCCCAGGGTCGCGACGATCTTGGTGCGGCGAATCGGACCGTGAAACGCATTCTGCATGGAATTCTCCTTGGCCTCATGAAAGGTTGTAGCGGCTCCGTGCGAGCCATGTCGTTATTTTACTACATTGTGCCTCATCGTCTCGACAGGTGCGATGACCCCCAGGTCGTGAACGTCAGATTATCACTTTTCGCATGATGGACATGCCCCTAGGTTGGATGACTCTGAAGGTGCTTGCCAGTGACACCACCATGGAAAGTATGACGATTTGGATTCGGGTTTTGCTTGCCGGTGGCAAGGCGTCGCGTCTAGTGTTTTGCAAGCCAGTGGCGTAAAGATCGTCATGGACCTGGCTTAAAGGCCCGTGTCGCGACGGACTGGCGCGCAACGAGGCGCTAAGGTAGGGTAGGCGCATTTTTCGCCGGGGGTTCCTCGGTCATGATATCACTGCCGACGCCCTGACAGGGCGCGTTGGCCATTCGAGCGGAGCGTTATGGGCAAGTCACTGGTCATCGTGGAGTCGCCGGCCAAGGCCAAGACGATCAACAAGTATCTCGGCAACGATTTCGTGGTGAAGTCGAGTGTCGGGCACATCCGTGACTTGCCGACAAGTGGCAGCGGCAAGAACGCCACCGATCCCAAGGAGCGAGCCCGCCAGGCAGCGGCGACACGCAAGATGTCGCCCGATGAGAAAGCCACCTATAAAAAGCACAAACAGTGGAACCAGTTGGTGCGGCGCATGGGGATCGACCCTGAGCATGGCTGGGACGCCAATTACGAGATTTTGCCGGGCAAGGAAAAAGTCGTCGCTGAGCTCAAGAAGCATGCCGAGAAGGCCGACGCCGTCTATCTCGCGACTGACTTGGACCGCGAAGGGGAGGCCATCGCCTGGCACCTGCAGGAAACCATTGGCGGCGATGCGTCCCGCTACCGTCGCGTGGTCTTCAATGAGATCACCAAGAATGCCATTCAGGAGGCGTTCAAGACGCCCGGCGAGCTGGACCTGTCACGCGTCGAGGCGCAGCAGGCACGGCGTTTCCTGGACCGTGTCGTAGGTTTCATGCTGTCGCCATTGCTGTGGAGCAAGATCGCACGTGGGCTGTCGGCGGGCCGGGTGCAATCGGTGGCGGTTCGTTTGATCGTCGAACGTGAGCGTGAGATTCGCGCTTTCGTTCCCGAGGAGTTCTGGGATGTCCACGCCGACCTCGTGCCTGAAAAGGGCGATACGGCGCCAGTTCGCTTCGAGGTGGCGCGTCATAAAGGCCAGGCGTTTCGTCCCACCTCCGAACAGGAAACGCTAGAGCGCATCGCGCCGCTGCGCGAGGCGGCGTTGGCGATCACCGATCGTGAAACCAAGCCGACACGCTCCAAGCCCAACGCCCCGTTCATCACCTCGACACTGCAGCAAGCCGCCAGCGGGCGCCTCGGGTTCTCGGTGAAGAAGACCATGACGCTGGCGCAACGCCTCTACGAGGCGGGGCATATTACCTATATGCGTACCGACTCGACCAATCTGTCGCAAGACGCGGTTGAGAGTGCCCGAGCATATATCGACGAGCGTTTCGGCCAAGCGTACCTGCCCGAATCGCCCAACCGTTATGCCAGCAAGGAGGGGGCGCAGGAAGCGCACGAGGCGATTCGTCCCACCGAGGTGGCGCAAAACGGCGACGAGCTTGCGGTGGAGCGCGACGCCCAGCGTCTCTATGAGTTGATCTGGCGCCAGTTCGTGGCCTGCCAGATGGTGCCGGCGGAATACCTGGCGACGACGCTTACCGTCGAGGCCGAAGAGTTCGAGCTCAAGGCGCGTGGCCGAGTGCTCAAATTCGATGGTTATACACGGGTGATGAAGCCGGCAGGCAAGAAGGAAGAGGATCAGGCGCTGCCGGATCTCGAGAAAGGGCAATCGATGACCCTGCAAGCACTCGATCCTCAGCAGCATTTTACCAAGCCGACGGCGCGTTATACCGAGGCGAGCCTGGTCAAGGAGCTCGAAAAGCGGGGAATCGGGCGACCTTCCACCTATGCCTCGATCATCTCCACGATTCAGGATCGCGGTTACGTCAAACTTGAGAGCCGTCGTTTCTATGCCGAGAAGTTGGGCGATATCGTCACCGACCGGCTGGCCGAATCGTTCAGCGACCTGATGGATTACGGCTTCACCGCACGCATGGAAGATCACCTCGACGAGATCGCCACCGGCAACCGGGAATGGCGTGAGCTGCTTGACGCCTTTTACGCCGAGTTCAAGACCAAGCTCGAGCATGCCGAGGCCGAAGAGGGCATGCGGCCGAATCAGCCGGTGCCGACGGACATCGACTGCCCCACTTGTGGCCGCAAGATGCAGATTCGCACGGCATCGACCGGTGTCTTCCTGGGGTGCTCGGGATACAACCTGCCCCCCAAGGAGCGTTGCAAGACGACCATCGACCTTATCCCCGGTGACGAAGCCGTGGCGTCGGATGCCGATGAGGAGGCCGAAACCGAAGCCTTGCGGGCCAAGCATCGCTGCCCGGAATGTGGTACGGCGATGGATAGTTACCTGATTGACGAGACACGCAAGCTGCATATCTGCGGCAATAGTCCCGATTGCAGCGGGCATGAAATCGAGCAGGGCAAGTTCCGTATCAAGGGGTACGACGGTCCGGTCATCGAGTGCGACAAATGCGGCAGCGAGATGCAGCTAAAGTCCGGGCGTTTCGGCAAGTACTTCGGCTGTACCAACGAGAACTGCAAGAACACCCGCAAGCTGCTCAAGAGCGGCGAAGTCGCACCCCCCAAGATGGACCCGATCCCCATGCCCGAGCTGGCCTGCCAGAAGGTAGAGGATCATTACGTCTTGCGCGATGGCGCCAGTGGCCTGTTTCTGGCGGCGAGTCAATTTCCCAAGAACCGTGAAACGCGTCCCCCCCTGGTCAAGGAACTCAAGGCGCATCGCGACGAGCTACCCGAGAAGTACCATTTCCTGCTCGACGCGCCGGATGAAGATCCCGAAGGGCGTGACGCGCAGATTCGGTTTTCACGCAAAACCAAGAGCCAGTACGTGATGAGCGAGCGCGACGGCAAGGCCAGCGGCTGGCGGGCCGAGTTCGAAGACGGAAAGTGGCGGATCGAGGATAAGCGCAAATGACGCCAAGAGGCCGTACCAACCAACTGCTCTATCATGCTCAGTTGTTATTGGATACCTCCTGGGCCGACGACGAGCATACCGATGCTCGTCGTATGGCGCATGAAGAAGGTGCTCTGGCCACACTGGAGTTGGCGCTTAATGCGGCGCTGCGAGAGTTGACCGAACACGCGCAACTCTCGCGACACGATTGGCGCGAGCTGCTGGCCGAGCAAGGCCCGGCATTAGCGGGTGTCGTGCAGTTGCGAGAGCTGGCGCGACGAGAAGACAGCTGGCTGGAGCGCTTGCTGGCGCATCTCGAGTATTTGCATGATATCGAGGGCGCGTCGCGTCGCCGTGTCGTCGGCTCGAGCATGATCGCCAGCGCCTCGGGGATATCCTTATCCGAGGAGCTCGACGCATGTATCACGGCGTTCAAGGCTCAGCTTGACGAACTGCGCCAGACCAGCGAGGAGTGGTGACGTCGCCTGCATGCGGTGGTATCCTGCAGGCAATGAAAAGAAACGACCATGGCGTTTGCCTTGGTCGTTTTTTATTGGGACAGACGGGAGAATATAGCGTGTCCGATACCGCGATTCTGGAAATTGTCGAGCTCGCCGATGGCGAAGTCGTGCTTCGGCCTTCCGAAGCCGAGGGTGAGCCATTGGTAAGCATTCGCTTCTCGGAGGAAGCTCTGGACTTATTGCGTCAGAGCCGCTTCGAGGTAGCGCGTCAGATGATCGACCATGCGATCACGCGCACGCGCCTGTGGGAAGGCAGTGACAATGAGGAAGAGTCGCAGGAGGCTCCGGAAACGGTGCATTGATGCGCTTTGCTTGAGGGTCGATGATAGTGTTATCGCCATGACGTCCGGCTGCCGATAAGGCGCCGGGCGTCATTATTTATGGCATCATGAATTTCCTTCATGATCACTTGAATGATATGCAGTGGTCATGGCCCCTATGGCGCGGCAAAGTGAGCGCCCTAATCTTCGAGCCGAGAGTCGAGAAACGCTATGAGCCAGTATCAGCCTCCATTTCGTGCCGACACCGTGGGCAGCCTGTTGCGTAGCGACGAGCTCAAGCAGGCGAGACGCCGTTTCCAAGCCGGGGAGAGTGACTACTCGGCGCTACGTGCCGTTGAAGACGCCGAGATTCGACGTGTCGTCGCCAAGCAGGAAGCGTTGGGCCTCAAGGCGGTCACCGATGGCGAGTTTCGCCGCGCCTGGTGGCATTTCGATTTTCTCGAAGGCCTTCAGGGCGTAGAAGGCTATAGCTCGGATCAGGGAATCCAGTTTCAGGGGCGTCAGACGCAGGCGCGCAGCGTGCGTGTGACCGATAAGCTGGGGTTCGATCCCGAGCACCCGATGCTGGGACACTTCCGTTTCTTGGCAGAGACCGTCGACAAGGCGACGCCGAAGATGACGCTGCCGAGCCCCAGTGTGCTGCACTTCCGTGGCGGTCGCCGCAATATCGATACTAGCGTCTATCCCTCTCTGGATACTTTCTTCGCCGACCTGGCCGACACCTACCGTGACGTGGTCAAGCATTTCTATGCGGCGGGCTGTCGTTACCTTCAGCTCGATGACACGGTGTGGGCGTATTTGTGCTCCGAGAAGGAATTGGCGGCGGCGCGTGAGCGTGGCGAGGACGCCGACCGTCTACAACACATCTATGCTGAGGTGCTCAACCACGCGCTGGCCGATCGCCCCGACGATCTGCACGTCAGCCTGCACGTCTGCCGGGGTAACTTTCGCTCGACGTGGATCAGTGAAGGGGGCTATGAACCGGTGGCCGAGACGCTACTGGGACGCGTCGATGTCGATGCCTACTTCCTCGAATACGACACCGAGCGGGCGGGCGGTTTCGAGCCGCTGCGTTTCCTGCCAGAAGGTCACAAGCAGGCTGTCCTGGGGCTGATTACCAGCAAGAGCGGCGAACTCGAGCCCGCCGATACGGTTAGCGCTCGCATTGCCGAAGCGTCGCGCTACGCGCCGCTCTCCCAGCTTTGTTTGAGCCCGCAGTGTGGCTTTGCCTCGACCGAGGAGGGCAATTTGCTCAGCGAAACGCAGCAGTGGGACAAGCTGCGCCACGTCGTGGATATCGCCAAGGCCGTCTGGCAAGACTGAGTTTCGCCATTCTGGTCTGGTATTCGCCCTCGCATACTCGTATGTGGGGGCGTTCTATCAGGTGGGGCTCGCGTTGAACTTCAATGAAGATGCTCCTGAGGGAGCGTTAATCGCTGACTTCTCCTGCCATGTAACGGTAAGTCATCGCTTCTCCAAGGGGTGCTAACGGCGTCGCTGGTGTGTCCATTCGGCGACGATTAGGAATCTCTGGACCCTTTGATCATGGGCAGCGTGGGAAAATTTACCGTGTCTCAGGCAATTGATATTGGCGATATTAGCGGTATTCGTATTATCCTGTGGGCGGTACATGAGGGACCTGATGTATCAGGGCTTCATCACCACACACAGAAAGGTTTTCAAGGAGAACGCAGATGTTGTCCAACAGCAAGAACACGCTCAAGCTTCTGGTTGCCGCTGGCTCGCTGGCCGTGTTGGCAGGTTGTGCCTCTGGCCAGGAACAGATGAAGAGCGATATCGATCAGGCGCAGGCTGACGCGTCTGAAGCCAAGAGCATGTCTCAGCAGGCAATGAATGCTGCCGAGCAAGCTCAGCGTGACGCGCAGGCCGCTCTCGAAGCGACTCAGCGTAACCGTGCCGAGATGGACCGTATGTTCGAAAAGTCCATGCGCAAGTAATGCGTAGGCAAGTATAGGGCCGGCGTTTCAGCGTCTGGTCCAGGAAAGGGCCCCACCATTTGGTGGGGCCCTTTTCGCTTGCAGCTGATGGGGATGACGCCCCGGGGGGCTTTCGGTGTACGCTAACAGCCTTGTCACGATCATTCGGAGTGGAACATGAGGCGATGGGCGCGTGCGTTGGTAATGACCTTGAGTGTGTTGTCGTTAGCGGTCTGGAGTGGGTCATGCGCGCTGGCGAACGCCGATGACGAGGTGTGGATCTTGATCGACGACAATGATTCCACGCTGGATATCTATCGCGGCGATACGCGCATCGAACGTTATGAACCAGTGGCGTTGGGGCGGGGAGGTACGGCGCGCGTGCGTGAGCAAGGCAGCAGAATGACGCCTACCGGCGAATTTCATATCAACCGCATCAACCGCGACAGCAAGTTCAATATCTTCCTGGGACTGGATTACCCCAAGCTCGATACGGCACGCGAGGCGATGCAAGCCGGGTTGATGTCGCCGACCGAATACGCCGATTTCCAGGATGCCTATTATCGTGATGGTGCGCCACCGCAAGATACCGTACTGGGCGGTTATATTGGCATTCACGGTTTAGGCGCCAGCGATCCCGATATTCACCGGCGTTTTAACTGGACGGAAGGGTGTGTGGCCGTCACCAACCCTCAGATCGAAGAATTGACGCGTCTGGTCTCGATCGGCACACGCGTCGTGATCCGAGGGGACGACGATGCGCCGATCGCGGCCTTGCATGACAAGCCTCAGGTCGATTCTAGAACCTCGACTGACTGATAAAGCAGATGCGGCGGCATCGGCAAGGCGTCGTACAGGCTGCCGGGCAGCGGTTCACGCGGCGCCTTTTCTTCTGGCTCGACGTTCAGTGCCACTGCTGCGCCATCGGGAATCAACACCGCGTCCGCTAGGCGCCGGTGATCGATATCGGTGTCGATATCGTGGCGTTTCAAGGTGGCAACAAGCGCTTCATCGGCGTCGAGGACACGCTTGATCACCGGCGACCGACGGTCTTCCTCGAGTAACGGGAAGGACTGTACGTAGAGCGTCTTGTCGCGCCAGCCGAACTTGGTCGGCTCGCTGACCAGGTTCACTTGGGTGCCCACCGGGAGCTTGCCGAAGAGATGCTCCACGTCCTCCGGGAACATGCGAATGCAACCATGCGTCACGCGCATGCCGACACCTTGCGGGCGATTGGTGCCATGGATCAGGTAGCCGGGAATGCCCAGCCGCATCTTGTACTTGCCCAACGGGTTGTCGGGGCCGGGCGGCACGACGTCGGGAAGTTCACGGCCGTCCTCGGCATGCTCTTCGATGATTGACTGGGGCGGATACCAGGGTGGGTTTGCCTGCTTTTCGGTAATCCGTGTCTCTCCCAATGGCGTCGACCAGTCCATGCGCCCGACGCTGATGGCGTAGGTTTCCACTCGTGCCGGCTCTCCCTCCTTTTGCTCGGGATAGTAATAGAGGCGCATTTCGGGGATGTTGACCACGACACCTTCGTAGTCGGCATCGGGAAGAATGAAGCGCGTGGGGACCGTGACCTTGGTGCCTTCGCCGGGGTACCAGACACTGACGCCGGGATTGGCGCGGCGCATCTCCTCATAGCCGATCCCATATTGGCGACCGATATCGAGCAGCGTGTCTTCCTTTTCGGCTTCGATGACGCGCGCTTCGCCGACGATATTGCTGTTTTCGTCGATCTCGAAGCGCGTGACACGTTGATCGTGGGGAGCCGCTTCGGTCTGCGGCAAGTTGGCCGCTTCGGGGTCGATCACGGGGCCTGGCGCGGGATCGGCCAGCGCCAGCGTGGAGAGAGAGAGCAACGGGGCCAGCAGTAAAGGCGATAGGCCACGAAAAGTAACCGGCATGGATATGGACTCTTTTTCATTCAGGCAAGTGGCGGACGCCACGGTTACCTGCATTCTGGCGTATTTTCATGCCGACACAAGCCTTCAGCGTGCTTGTGGCGCGCATCCGTGCGTTTGTACGAGCGGCTTGGAAGCACCCGCATGGGCGGGTGCTGCCTGTTACGCTGCTTCTGTCTTGCGGTTGAGTTGTTCGAGTAACGCTTCGAGCAGAGAAAAGCGCCGTTCCTCGTCGCTCATGTCGCCTTCAAAGCGTAGCGTGTCCGCGCCGTCCAGCCGGTAGTGTGCTGGGTCCTTCTGAATCATCTGGACCAACGTCATGGGGTCGACGGCGGTGTGCGTGCCGAAAGTGAGGCGGCCACGCTCGGCACCGGCTTCAAGGCGCACGATGCCCAAGCGTTCGGCACGCTGGCGTAGCCGGGTCTGGCGGAAAAGCGTCTTGAGCGGCCCTGGTAGCAGCCCGAAACGGTCGATCATCTCGACCTGCAATTCCTTGAGCTCGGCTTCATCCTCGGCGTTGGCGATGCGCTTGTACATGATCAGGCGCTGCTGCACGTCAGGCAGGTAATCGCTGGGGATCAAGGACGGCAAGTTGAGGCTGATTTCCACGCCATCGTCCAGCGGAGACTCGATATTAGGCGTCTTGCCGCTTTTGATCGCCTTGACCGCGCGGTCAAGCATTTGCATGTAAAGGCTATAACCGACCGTTTCCATCTGCCCGCTTTGTTCATCGCCCAACAGTTCGCCGGCGCCGCGAATCTCCATGTCGTGACTGGCGAGGGTGAAGCCGGCTCCGAGATCCTCAGCCAGGCCGATCGCCTCGAGTCGCTTGAGCGCATCCTTGGTCATGGCCTTGGGCGGTGGCGTGAGGAGATAGGCATACGCCTGATGGTGGCTGCGACCGACACGCCCACGGAGCTGGTGCAACTGGGCGAGCCCGAACTTGTCGGCGCGTTCGATGATGATGGTGTTGGCGCTGGGCACGTCGATGCCGGTTTCGATGATCGTCGAGCACACCAGCACGTTGAAGCGCTTGTGATAAAAGTCCGACATCACGCGTTCCAGCGCACGCTCGGGTAGTTGGCCGTGGGCGACGGCCACTCGCGCCTCGGGCACCAGCTCGGCAACGTGCTCGGCCGTGGTTTCTATCGTCTTGACTTCGTTGTGGAGGAAGTAGACCTGGCCGCCGCGCAGGATTTCGCGTAGCAGGGCTTCCTTCAGGACGCCTTCGTTGCGCTGCTGCACGAAAGTCTTGACCGATAGGCGGCGTGCCGGGGGCGTGGCGATGATCGAGAGGTCGCGAATACCGCTCATCGCCATGTTCAAGGTGCGTGGAATCGGCGTCGCTGTGAGCGTCAGGATGTCGATCTCGGCACGCAGCCCCTTGAGCTTTTCCTTCTGCGAGACGCCGAAGCGGTGCTCCTCGTCGATGATCAAAAGCCCCATGTTGGGCAGCGACATCGACTTGGACAGCAGCTTGTGGGTGCCGATGACGATGTCGGCGCGCCCCTCGGTGATGCGGTCGAGCGATGCCTGCTGCCCCTTGCCGGCGGAGAAACGCGAGAGCAGCTCGATCTGGACTGCGGTATCCGCGAAGCGGTCGCGGAAATTGTCGTAGTGCTGCTGAGCCAGCAGGGTAGTGGGGACCAGCACCACCACTTGGCGACCGGAATGCACGGCGAGAAAGGCCGCGCGCATGGCGACCTCGGTCTTGCCGAAGCCCACGTCGCCGCAGACCACGCGATCCATCGGACGCGGCGCGGTCATGTCGCCGATGACCGCATCGATGGCAGCGTGTTGATCAGGGGTTTCCTCGAAGGGGAAGCTGGCCGTGAAGCGTGCGTATTCCTCACCGGGGGCGTCGCAGGCGAAGCCTTCGCGTGCCTCGCGTCGGGCATAGGTATCCAGCAGCTCGGCGGCAGTATCACGGACCTTCTCGGCCGCCTTGCGCTTGGCCTTGTCCCAGGTTTCCGAGCCGAGTTTATGCAGCGGCGCCAGTTCATCGGTGGCGCCGGCATAACGCGAGATAAGATGCAGGCTGTCCACTGGAACATAGAGCTTGGCGCCGCCGGCGTATTCCAGTGCCAGAAATTCTGCGGCTTGACCGCCGGCTTCAAGTGTCTCAAGCCCTTGGTAGCGGCCCACGCCGTGGCTCTGGTGGACCACCGGAGAGCCGGGACGCAATTCCGCGAGGTGGCGTACGGCGAGTTCGTTGTCATCGGTCACTCGGCCACGGCGACGTGCCTGGCGAACGACATCGCCGTACAGCTCGGTTTCGGTGATGACGCAGGTGGCGGGGCTGTCGAGCCATAGCCCTTCATCGAGGCCGCCCGCGCAAATCGCCAGCGGCGCACTGCCATCCAGGAAGTGTTGCCAGCCATCGGCCACGGCCAGAGGGCGCCCCAAGGGGGCGAGGGTTTCTTCCAGTGCTTCGCGGCGCCCGCTCGACTCGGCGACCAGCAAGACGCGTGGAGCGTCGGGCGCACCGAGAAATGCCTCCAGTTTGGCGAGGGGGTGATGACCACGTGCGTGAATGGCTACATCCGGGAGGGGATGCGTAGCCGGTAGCTTGGCATGAGGATGCGGTTCGTCGTCGTCGACCAATGCCACGCGCGGGTGCTGCTTGATGGAGGCGAATACCTCGGGCACGGGCACGAAGGCATGTGCCGGTGGTAGCAAGGGCCGCGTGGGGTCGACGCCAAGATTGTCGTAGCGACTCTCGATGGCGCTCCAGTGATGTTCGGCCGCGTCGTGGACACCGGGCATCAGCGCAATGCGCGTATGCGCATTCAGATGCTCGAACAGGCTTGCGGTTTCCTCGAAGAAAAGTGGCAGGTACTGCTCCAACCCGGGAGATGGAATGCCCTTGAGCGCGTCGTTGTACAGCGGGCATTGGCGCGGGTCGACATCGAACAATGTCTCGAATCCCTCGCGGAAGCAGGCGATTGCCGAGCGCGACAGCGAATATTCGTGTGCCGGCAGCAACTCTACGCGTTCGACCTTATCCAGGGAGCGCTGAGAGTCAGGATTGAAATGCCGCAACGTATCGACTTCGTCATCGAAAAGATCGATGCGCAGGGGATGTTCGCTGCCCATCGGATAAAGGTCGATCAATGCGCCACGCAGCGCGTATTCACCGGGTTCGTACACGGTCTCCACGGCACGGTAGCCCGCTCGCGAGAGGCGTTCCCGAAAGCCTTCCCGGTCGAGTTGCATGCCGGTGTGCAATGTGAGGACACGACCGGCGATGTAATCGGTGGGTGGCAGGCGTTGCATCAGGGTGTTGATGGGCACCACGACGATGCCGCGCGTCCCTTCTTGCAGCTGACGCAGCGTCTTTAGACGTGTCGAGACGATGTCCTGGTGCGGAGAAAAGCTATCGTAGGGCAACGTCTCCCAGTCTGGGAACGACAAGATGGGATGATCGGCGAAGAATTGCAGCGCGCCTTCGAGCCGTTGAGCGCTGGAGGTATCGGGGGTCACAACCATCAGCGGAGCATCGTCGGCGAGGCGCGCCAGCGCCAGGGCGCTAGCGGCTGCATGTGGGCGTTGCCAGTAGACAGTGTCACGCAAGCCCTGAGGATGCGGTGGATCGAGCGGTGAAAAATACGACATGATGCGCTTCATTTTTTAGGTCGAGACGATGATAGCAGGCAAAACAAGGGTTGGGGGTGATACACGGGGATTTAAAGCCAGGTCCGGCACCGGTCTTGTAGTCGAAAATGGCTGCATAAATCGACGTTCAATGCCTGTTTTTCGCCCTGTAGTCAAGGGCCTATTGGTGTAGTGAAATTACACCGCATGCGACCAAGCAAGCATTGCTTAGGGTGTGAATGGCTACGGATAATGCATTCGATTTCGTTCCCTGCTGCCGTGACGAGGCCCGCCGTGAGTCAAGAAAAGCTCGATACCTATTTTCAGGATTGGCAAGAAAACGAAGCATTGGCTGAGGAAATGATCCCACTGCTGGGACGCCTCTACCGCAAGTACAATGTTGTGCCATCTCTATACGGGCGTTCGTTGATCAATCGCTCGGTCATTCGCATTCTCAAGAACCATCGCTACGTCAAGAAGGTCGAGGGTGTCGAGCTCTCGGTGCGTGATACGTTGCCGATGGTCAAGGCCATGACCGAGCTCGAACTAGGGCCGGCGCACATCGATATAGGCAAGCTGGGGGTGGCCTTCAAGCGCTCCGAGCAAGACGACATCAGGGCCTTCCTCGAAACGGAGCTGGCCGATATCGTGGGGCGTCATGCCGATACCGGTATGGGCGGCGAGCCCAAGGATGTGGTGCTTTACGGCTTCGGGCGCATCGGTCGTTTGCTGGCGCGTATCCTGATCGAGAAGGCGGGCGGCGGCAACTTGTTGCGGCTACGTGCCATCGTGGTGCGTGGCGGCGGCGATGACCTCGAGAAGCGTGCCAGCCTGTTACGTCGTGACAGCGTGCACGGGCCGTTCGCCGGCACGATCCGCGTCGATCATGAGAATGAGGCGATCATCGCCAACGGCAATTACATCCAGATCATCCATGCCGACTCGCCCCAGGACATCGATTATACCGCGTACGGGATCGACAATGCCCTGGTGGTCGACAACACCGGCAAGTGGCGAGACGAGGAAGGTCTGTCCCAGCATCTGGCGTCCAAGGGGGCGGCGAAGGTGCTGCTGACCGCCCCTGGCAAGGGCGACGTCAAGAATATCGTGCACGGCATCAACCACGATGATATTGCCGACGACGACCGCGTGATTTCGGCGGCGTCGTGTACTACCAATGCGATCGTGCCCATCCTCAAGGCAGTCAACGATGAGTTTGGTATCGTGCATGGCCATGTCGAGACGGTGCATGCCTACACCAATGACCAGAACCTGATCGACAACTACCACAAGGGCGACCGTCGGGGACGCAGTGCCGCGCTGAACATGGTGTTGACCGAAACCGGCGCCGCCAAGGCCGTGGCCAAGGCGCTGCCCGAACTGTCAGGCAAGCTCTCCGGGAATGCCATTCGTGTGCCCACGCCCGATGTTTCCATGGCCATTCTCAACCTGACGCTTGATAAGGCCACCGACCGCGAGGCGCTGAACGAGTACCTGCGCGATATGGCCTTGCATTCACGCATGCAAAAGCAGATCGATTACGTCGACTCGCCGGAGGTGGTGTCGTCCGATTTCGTGGGCAATCGCCATGCCGGGATCATCGATGCTCAGGCGACGATCGCCGATGATCGTCAAGTTGTGCTCTATGCGTGGTATGACAACGAATTCGGGTATAGCTGTCAGGTCGTGCGTATTCTGCAGCACATGTCCAACGTGCGTTTTGTGTACTTGCCGCGCGAGACGCGCTGAGTTTCCTCGCCTCCATCTCTTGCGCCCCGTTCCGGGGCGCTGTGTTTCCCGTCTGCACTATCGTAAGCCTCATACTTCCTAAGGTTATGTAGTCATTCGGGACTTGTCTCTCTATAATGGTGCCCGATTTTGGGGACGGCCCTTGGCCATGGGCCGAAAGAAGCAATCGTCTGATAAGAAAAGAATCCGACTCCCGTGAAGATTGCCCGCGCTATTCAGCATTCTTGAGAGACGCGTGGCAAGCGCGTGGACGTTCATGGACCCCTTTCCTTTCGAAACATCAGATCCGACAACTGGGCGAGACTATGATCGAAGTCAAACGAGGCCTGGATCTCCCCATCGCCGGGTCGCCGGAGCAGCGCATACACGATGCGCCGCCCGTGCGGCACGTGGCGATCCTCGGTCCCGACTACGTGGGCATGAAGCCGACGATGGAGGTCCGAGAGGGGGACAAGGTAAAACTGGGCCAGCTGCTGTTCACCGACAAGAAGATCCCGGGTGTACGGTTCACGGCACCAGGCGCAGGCGAGGTGGTGGCTATCAACCGTGGCGAGAAGCGACGCCTGCTGTCGGTCGTCATCAAGCTCGATGATCACGAAGAGGCCGTACCCTTTACGGCGCATGGTGCTGACGCGCTGGATCGGTTGGAGCGCCAGACGGTCGTCGATCAGTTGGTCGAGTCAGGGCTCTGGACCGCATTCAGGACTCGCCCTTATTCCCGCACGCCCGCACCCGATGCCATCCCCGCCGATATTTTCGTTACCGCCATCGATACGCATCCTCTTTCTGCCGACCCCAGTGTAGTGATCGGTGAGGACGCCGCTGCGTTCGAGCAGGGGCTCAAGGTGCTTAAGCATCTCACGCCGGGCCAAGTGTTCGTATGCCATGGTCAAGGTGCCGAACTGCCGGGTCGCGAGCTCGAAGGCGTGCGTTTCGAGGCTTTTGCCGGCCGGCACCCTGCCGGGCTGGCGGGCACCCACATCCATTATCTCTCGCCAGTGAGTCTTGCGCGTCAGGTATGGCATCTTGGCTATCAGGATGTCATCGCCTTCGGCAAGATGTTTGCCGAAGGGCGCCTCGATACACAGCGCGTAGTGGCCGTCGGTGGTCCGCGCGCCAAGCAACCGCGTTTGCTGCGGACGCGTCTCGGAGCGAGCAGCAATGAAGTGCTGGACGGCGAGGTCGAGTCGCCCGATGACACACGCGTGATTTCCGGCTCGGTCTTCGGTGGCGAGATTGCCGAAGGCTCGCGGCGCTTCCTGGGCCGCTTCCATCGACAGTTCACGCTGCTCGAAGAGGGCAATAAGCGTGCCTTCCTGGGCTGGTTGTCACTCGGGTTGCGGCGTCATTCGGTGATGGGCATCTATGTTTCTCAGTTTCTGGGGCTCAATCAGTATTCGCCGAATACCTCCACCAACGGTTCCGAACGCGCCATGGTGCCGGTGGGCGCCTACGAGCGCGTGATGCCGCTGGATATCATGCCGACGCAGCTGCTGCGCTCATTGATCGTGGGCGACATCGAGAGCTCGATGGAACTCGGCTGTCTGGAGCTGGATGAAGAAGATCTCGCGCTTTGTACCTACGTTTGCCCCGGCAAGTACGAGTACGGCCCCATCCTGCGTGATAACCTCACCATGATCGAGAAAGAGGTCTGACGATGGGAATTCGTAATACGCTCGACAAGCTCGAGCCGCATTTTCACCAGGGTGGTAAATACGAGAAGTTCTACGCGCTGTACGAAGCGGTCGATACGATCTTCTATACGCCCCCGGATGTGACCAAAAGCACGGCCCACGTGCGTGATGGCATCGACCTCAAGCGCATCATGATCACGGTGTGGCTGTGTACCTTCCCAGCGATGTTCTTCGGCATGTACAACGCCGGCCTGCAGGCCAACATGGCGATCGGTGACGGCTTCGGCGCGCTGAGTGGATGGCGTGAAGCCATCACCATGGCGCTGGCGGGTAGCCACGATCCCGGCAGCATCTGGGCCAACTTCGTGCTCGGCGCCACTTACTTCCTGCCTATCTATCTGGTGACATTCGCCGTCGGCGGGTTCTGGGAAGTGCTGTTCGCCGTCAAGCGCGGACATGAGGTCAACGAAGGCTTCTTCGTCACTTCCGTGCTTTATGCGCTGATCCTGCCGGCGACTATTCCGTTGTGGCAGGTAGCCTTGGGGATTACTTTCGGGGTCGTGATCGGCAAGGAAATCTTTGGCGGCACCGGCAAGAACTTCCTGAACCCGGCACTGACCGGTCGCGCTTTCTTGTATTTCGCCTATCCGGCGCAGATCTCCGGCGATAGCGTATGGGTCCCTGCCGACGGTTATACCGGCGCCACTGCGCTCTCTACGGCAGCACAGAACGGCATGGGGGCCGTGCAGCAAGCGTACAGCTGGTGGGACGCTTTCCTGGGCTTCATCCCCGGCTCGGTGGGGGAAACGTCGACATTGGCGATCCTCATCGGCGCGGTGGTCTTGCTGATCACGCGTATCGCCTCGTGGCGTATCATGCTGGGCGTGTTCGTGGGCATGGCATTGACTGCAATGCTGTTCACCTCGATTGGCTCTGACAGCAACCCGATGTTCGGCATGCCGTGGTACTGGCATTTCGTGCTCGGCGGCTTCGCCTTCGGGATGGTGTTCATGGCTACCGACCCGGTATCGGCATCGATGACGGACCGTGGCAAGTTGCTGTTCGGTCTCTTGATCGGGGTGATGACGGTCTTGATTCGCGTGGTCAATCCTGCGTTTCCTGAGGGCATCATGCTGGCGATCCTGTTCGCCAACCTGTTCGCGCCGATGATCGATCACTTCTTCGTGCAGGCCAATATCAAGCGCCGCCAGAAGCGTGATGCCGCGTATTCCACCGCGACAACCGAGGAGACCGCGTGATGGCCAGTAATAATTCCATCAAGAAGACGCTGACGGTCGCACTCGCGCTCTGCATCGTGTGCTCGGTGGTGGTATCGACCGCCGCCGTGGTCTTGCAGCCTACTCAGCAGAAGAACCAGGAGCTCGATCGCAAGAGCAACATCCTGCAGGTGGCTAATCTCTACGAGCCGGGGATGGACGTCGACGATGCGTTCGATGAGCTGATTACCTCGCGTGTGATCAAGCTTGAAACCGGCGAGTACAGTGATCGTTTCGATCCGCAAAGCTACGATCAGTTCGATGCCGCCAGAGATCCTGCGACATCACGCACCCTGTCCGGTGAAGAGGACAGTGCGGGCATCGGACGCGAAGAGATGTACTCGACGGTTTATCTGGTGGGTGACGATCCCGATGACCCCGAGCAGATCATTCTGCCGATTCGCGGACAGGGCCTGTGGGGGCTGATGCGTGGCTTCTTCGCCATTGAAGGCGATGGCAATACCATTATCGGGTTGTCCTACTATTCTCACTCCGAAACACCGGGGCTCGGCGGCGAGGTCGACAATCCTCGTTGGAAATCGAAGTGGAAAGGCAAGGAAATTTATGCAGAAGATGGCATGAGCCCCGATATCTCCCTGGTCAAGGGCGGCGCCGACAATGAGTATGAAGTCGATGCCTTGTCGGGTGCGACGCTGACGAGCCGCGGCGTTACCAACATGCTGCATTTCTGGCTGAGCGAGAGTGGCTTCGGCCCATATCTCGCCCGCTTCCACGGCAATTCCGAAGGAGCGTGAACATGGCTGCTGAGTCCGTAAAAGATGTTGTTCTCTCGCCGGTCTTCAAGAACAACCCGATCGCGCTGCAGGTGCTGGGGATTTGTTCGGCGCTGGCGGTAACCAACTCCATGAGTGTGTCGTTGGTCATGGGTCTGGCCGTTATCGCGGTCACGGCGTTTTCCAACCTGTTCGTTTCATTGATTCGTCAGCATATTCCGTCGTCTATTCGCATCATCGTGCAGATGACCATCATTGCCTCGCTGGTCATCGTGGTCGACCAAGTGCTCAAGGCGTATGCCTACGAGATGTCCAAGCAGTTGTCGGTCTTCGTCGGACTGATCATCACCAACTGCATCGTCATGGGTCGTGCCGAGGCCTATGCCATGCAGAACGGCCCCGCCATGAGCTTTCTTGATGGGGTCGGCAATGGCCTGGGCTATGCCGTGATCCTGTTGATCGTCGGCTTCTTCCGTGAGCTTTTCGGCTCCGGCAGCGTCTTCGGCTTCACGGTGCTGACGCCGGTACAGGATGGTGGCTGGTACGTGCCCAACGGCCTGATGCTGTTGCCGCCCTCGGCATTCTTTGTCATTGGTTTGATCATCTGGGTCATGCGGAGCATTCGTACCGAGCAGATCGAAAAAGCCGAGTACCGGATCGTGGCCAACAGCAAGGCTAAGATTAAGGAGTCCGTGTGATGTTCGAGCATTACCTGAGCCTCTTCGTCAAGGCAGTGTTCGTGGAGAACATGGCACTGGCTTTCTTCCTCGGCATGTGTACGTTTCTTGCCGTTTCCAAGAAGGTTTCCTCGGCCATTGGGCTGGGGATCGCGGTCGTGGTGGTGCTGACCATCACCGTGCCGGTCAACAACCTGATCCTGACGTACCTATTGAAGGAAGGGGCACTGACCTGGACAGGTCTTGAAGGCGCCGAAAATATCGACCTGTCGTTCCTGGGGCTGTTGAGTTATATCGGTGTCATCGCGGCACTGGTGCAGATCCTCGAGATGTTTCTCGATAAGTTCGTCCCCTCGCTCTATAACGCGTTGGGGGTTTTCCTGCCGTTGATTACGGTGAATTGCGCGATTCTTGGCGCTTCGCTGTTCATGGTCGAGCGTAGCTACAACTTCGGCGAGTCGGTGATCTATGGTGCCGGGGCTGGCTTCGGCTGGGCGCTGGCGATTGCGGCATTGGCGGGGATTCGTGAAAAGCTCAAGTACAGCGACGTGCCGGCCAGCCTTCAAGGGCTGGGGATTACGTTCATTACCGTCGGACTGATGTCATTGGGCTTCATGTCCTTCTCCGGCATCCAGCTCTAAGCAACGGAAATAGGAAACCGACATGGTTGATACATCCATCATCGTGATCGGCGTCGTCATGTTCACCGTGATCGTACTCGGTCTGGTGGCCGTGATCCTGACGGCGCGCAGTCGTCTGGTCAGTAGTGGCGACGTCTCCATCGAGGTCAATGGCGATCCCGAGAACACCTTGACGACCCAGGCCGGCGGCAAGTTGCTGCAAACACTCGCCGCCAATGGCATCTTCCTTTCCTCGGCGTGTGGCGGCGGCGGTTCCTGCGCGCAATGCAGATGCCGTGTGGTCGATGGCGGGGGCTCGATTCTGCCCACTGAGGAGTCTCACTTTACCCTGCGTGAGAAGAAGGAGGGCTGGCGGCTGTCGTGTCAGGTGCCGGTCAAGCAGGACATGAAGGTCGAAGTTCCCGAGGAGGTCTTCGGCGTCAAGAAGTGGGAATGCGAGGTCACCGAAAACCCCAACGTCGCCACTTTCATCAAGGAGCTCAACCTCAAGCTTCCCGAAGGCGAGGATGTGGCTTTCCGAGCCGGGGGCTATGTTCAGCTGGTGGCGCCGCCTTACGATATCAAGTTCTCGGACTTCGATATTGAAGATGAGTATCGCGGCGATTGGGACAAGTTCGGCCTCTTTAATATCTCCCACAAGAATGACGAGGAGATCATCCGTGCGTACTCGATGGCTAACTACCCGGATGAAAAGGGTATTCTCAAGTTCAATATCCGTATCGCGACGCCGCCGCCCAATACCGACCATCCCCCGGGGCTGATGTCGACGTATGCCTTCTCGCTCAAGCCGGGTGACAAAGTAACGGTGATGGGGCCCTTCGGTGAGTTCTTTGCCAAGGAGTCCGATGCGGAGATGATCTTCATCGGGGGTGGCGCGGGTATGGCGCCCATGCGCAGCCATATCTTCGATCAGCTCAAGCGCCTCGAATCGACGCGCAAGATCTCGTTTTGGTACGGTGCTCGCTCCTGGCGTGAGACCTTCTACAATGAAGAGTATGACCAGCTGGCCGAGGAGTTCGATAACTTCGAGTGGCACCTGGCGCTTTCCGACCCCCTGCCGGAAGACAATTGGCAGGGCGACACCGGCTTCATCCATAACGTGCTTTACGAGAAGTACCTCAAGGATCATCCGGCGCCGGAAGACTGCGAATACTATATGTGCGGCCCGCCCATCATGAACGCATCCGTCATCAAGATGCTGACCGACATGGGTGTAGAGCCTGAAAACATCATGCTGGACGACTTCGGCGGATGAGGCCGGCAGCATATTGTGCAGGACCGGTCTGGAAAGGGCTGGTCCTGTTTGCGTTATTGGTGCTGGTCGGTTGCGATCAATCGCCGCAGGCGCATCGCTTTGAGGGCCCCATTTTCGGCACGGGCTATCATGTGACCGTCTATGGCGACTTCAGCGACAAGCAACTCGCTTCGCTGGAGAACGGGATCAAAGAGTCGCTCGACGAGGTCGACCACCTGATGTCGACCTATAAGTCCGATTCGGAGTTGTCGCGTTTCAATGCCGCGCCGGTGAATGAGCCGTTCGAATTGTCCTCGCCCACAGCGAACGTGATCAAAGAGGCTATCGACATCGGCGATCTCTCGAATGGCGCATTCGATGTCACTATCGGTAGCGCAGTCAATCTGTGGGGCTTCGGTCCCGAGATGCGCCCGGACGAAGTGCCAAGCGATGACGAAATCGCCCAGGCGCTGGACAAGGTCGGCTACCAAGCACTGAAATTGAATGGCAATCGCCTGATCAAGACCAAGCCGGTGTATGTCGATCTTTCGGGTATCGCCAAGGGATTCGGGGTCGACCAAGTGGCGGCTCGTCTGGATGCGCTGGGCGTGACGTCTTATCTCGTAGAGGTCGGCGGCGAGATTCGCACACGGGGCGCAAAGCCGAATGGCGAGCCTTGGCGAATTGCCGTGGAAAAACCGATTTCTCGGGAGCGTAGCGTACAACGCGTGCTCGAACTCGAAGACGTGGCGGTGGCAACGTCGGGGGATTACCGCAATTATTATGAGGAAGATGGCCAGCGTTTTTCGCATACCATTGACCCGCGTACCGGTCGCCCGATCACGCATCACCTCGCCTCGGTGACGGTCGTGGCGGAACGTTGTTCGACGGCGGATGCCTTGGCGACAGCGTTGGAGGTTCTGGGACCCGAGAAGGGCATGGCGTTGGCTAACCGCGAGGATATCGCGGCGTATTTCATCGTCAAAAACGATGAGGGTTTCAAGACAGAGCTCAGTGAGGCGTTTCATACCTATCTTGCGGATGAGCCATCCGAAGGGGAAAAGCAATGACACTATGGCTTTTGGTGTTTGCATTGATGCTGTTGCTGCTGGCCGGTATGGCCATCGGCGTCATTCTCGGCCGTAAGCCTATCGCAGGCTCGTGCGGGGGGCTCAATCAGTTGGGCCTCAAGGAGGGGTGTGACATCTGCGGTGGGAATGACAAGGTTTGCGAAGAAGAGAATCAAAAGCGCAGCAAGAGTGCGCGTCGTTCCAGCGACGAGAACCGGGGCGCCGACCTCGGTTACGACGCCGTTCGACGCTGATCGCACTCGTCAATCAATACTGACGCTGGAATCGTTGGTTGAGTCCAAGGCGCCCTAGGGCGTGTCCCGACATGATATCGCGGGAAATCCGGGTATGTGCCCTGAAAGCGGCACGCCTCGTCACCCCCCGCTTGCCGTGGCCAGTCTTGCGTTGAGGCTTATCGCAGCGGTTCCTCATGCATCGAGAGGAGCAGGCGAACCTAATGGCAGTTCACAATTATGATGTGGTGGTGATTGGCTCGGGGCCCGCAGGAGAAAGCGCTGCGATCAACGCGGCCAAGCACGGCAAGCGCGTGGCCATCGTCGAGAAGCAGCAAGCGGTGGGTGGTAACTGCACTCACTGGGGGACGATCCCGTCCAAAGCGCTACGCCACCAGGTCAAGCAGATCATGCAGTTCAACACTAACCGCATGTTCCGCGACATCGGCGAACCGCGTTGGTTTTCCTTTCCTCGCGTGCTGGAACGTTCCAAGGTGACCATCGACCAGCAGGTCGAGATGCGCACTCAGTTCTATTCGCGCAATCGGATCGATCTTTTCTTCGGCGTGGCGAACTTCCGTGACGAGCACACCCTAATCGTGCGGGACAATCAGGAAGGCGTCGAGGAGTTGTGCGCTCAGCAGTTCGTGATCGCCACGGGCTCTCGCCCTTATCGTCCCGCTGACATCAACTTCCGGCATCCACGCATTTATTGTTCGGACACCATCCTGGGGCTTTCCCACACGCCCCGCACCTTGATCATCTTCGGGGCCGGGGTGATCGGGTCCGAGTATGCGTCGATATTTTCCGGGCTCGGCGTCAAGGTCGACTTGATCGATATGCGCGAGCGTTTGCTGTCGTTCCTCGACGACGAGATCAGCGATGCACTTTCCTACCATCTGCGCCAGAACGGCGTATTGGTGCGTCATAACGAAGACTACGAAAGCATCGAAGGCGATGAGTCCGGGGTCATCGTCAAGCTCAAGTCCGGCAAGCGCCTGCGAGCGGATGCGTTTCTGTGGGCCAATGGGCGTACCGGTAATACCGATCAATTGGGACTGGAAAACATCGGCCTCGAACCCAATGGGCGCGGTCAGCTACAGGTCGATGAGCATTATCGCACCATGGTGCCGCATATCTATGCCGTTGGGGATGTCATCGGTTGGCCGAGTCTGGCCAGCGCTGCCTACGACCAGGGCCGTAGCGCCAGCGATGACTTCCTGGAAGAAGACTTCCGCTTCGTCGAGGACATACCCACTGGCATCTACACGATTCCCGAGATCAGCTCGGTGGGCAAGAACGAGCGTGAGTTGACTGAAGCCAAGGTGCCCTACGAGATAGCGCAGGCGTTCTTCAAGGACACCGCACGTGCGCAGATTACCGGGGACACGGTAGGGATGCTCAAGATCCTTTTTCATCGCGAGACACTCGAGATTCTGGGCATTCACTGCTTCGGCGACCAAGCCTCCGAGATTGTACATATCGGCCAAGCCATCATGCAGCAAAAGGGCGAGGCCAATACTCTGAAATATTTCATCAATACCACCTTCAATTATCCGACCATGGCCGAGGCATATCGCGTTGCCGCGCAAAACGGCCTGAATCGCATATTCTGATATGAGCCGACATGGGCTCGTAGTTCGAGAGCCTTAGGCGTTCGCCGGCATGGTTCGGCATGCAATGAGCCGGCACAAGTGCCGGCTCATTGCGTTGGTACCTATTAGCACAAGGAGGTTTCATGTATCGGGAAGACAAGCAACATAGCGACGAAACGACGTTCACACTGGGGCGCGAGGAATTGGTCATCCACCGCCGTCATGAATTGGCCAGTACCGTGAACGATCTCTTGGTGGGGCTGTGGTTCACGATCGGTAGTGTCTGTTTTTTCTATCAAGGAAGTATCAAGGAAGCGGGTATCTGGTTGTTCGTGTTGGGCAGTTTGCAACTACTGGTTCGCCCGGTGATCCGTTTGCATCGTCAGCTTACTCTCAAGCAGTTGCCGTCCAGTAGTCAGGAATTCTGAGGCGACTATCGGTAGCGATAGACCCTCAGGCTGGGCAGGAAGGGCGTGTCCTCGAGTTTCGTGTCGGCGCGTTGGGCGCGGGTGCGCGTGCTGGGTGGTGTCGCCTTCGGGGTGTTGTGCGAAGGCAGGCGACCGTCCTCGCTGGGAATGAAGAGAGGTAACGGCAGATTCATGGCACGTCGCATGCGCCCATCCGCGAGCGCTTCGCGAAAGAACAGATTGGCGCGCATGACGGGGGCCTGGGTTTGTACCTGTGCCAATGGCTCGCTATCGGGGATGTCCGCCAAGTGACGTAGCTGAATGCGAATGTGCGGACTCTCGGTATCCATTTCCATAAGTCGCCGTTCGGCATCTCGCACGCTCAGTCGCTTGATGGAGCGCCCGCTGGTATACCAAGCGAGACGCACACGCGAAAGCGGTGCATCCGCCACGGGTAGGTGGCGCCAGCATTGCTTGAGGTGTAGACGCGCCAAGCCTTGGCCGCGTAGATGGTCGTGTAGCGTGGGATGGCGAAAGGGTAGTACGGCCTTGATTTCGGGGAGCAGGCTCGGTGCATCCTGACGAATCTCGGCCAGTGTCGCCGCGAAGGTTTGCTTGGCGTGATTGATGTCGGCGACGTAGGCCAGCAATGTGGAGTCGGCCGCAATCAGGCCGATGTAATTGCGCGTCGCGCGACCGTCCTGGCCGTCTTGATACCAGAAGTCGAGCAGTGCATGGCGTAGCCACGCGATATCGAAAGGGATACCGCCCAGTATCCAGCCCTTCGGAGGCATGTGTTCGACATGGCCGATGAGTGCCTCGCAGGTTTCGATGACATGATCGAAGTCATGCTCGAGCCGAGCCAAGAGGTGATATTGTAGCTCCATATTTATACCGTTATCTAATTTCCAATGGCCACATAATGGCAAGCCTGGTGCGTCTTCGCAAGTATGCCTAGCATACAACGTCGGTCGTGGGGGATGGGCAGCGCTTGCTCATGGATGGCGGGCCAGTGCGGCCCGCTAATCAACGATCGCGATAACGCTTGGTGAGATCGGCGTAAGCATCGACGCGTCGGTCACGCAGGTAGGGCCAGGCCCGCCGCACTTGCTCGCTACGTGTCATGTCGAGCTCGGCCAGTAGATGTGTCGTGTCATCGTCGGCCTGGGCCAATATCTCGCCCTGTGGGCCGCAAATGAAACTGCCGCCCCAGAAGTCGATGCCGGACGTCGCATTCGAGGGGTCTACTTCGTGGCCTACGCGATTGGCGACCATAACCGGTAGACCATTGGCCACACCGTGTGAGCGCTGAATCAACGTCCAGGCATCCTTTTGCCGTTGCTTCTCGGGGTTGTCGTCGGGCGGGTGCCAGCCGATGGCGGTGGGATAGAGCAAGAGATCGGCACCGGCGAGGGCCATTAGGCGCGCGGCTTCCGGATACCATTGATCCCAGCACACCAAGACACCGAGCCGGCCGACAGACGTCTCGATGGGCTCGAACCCGGCCTTTTCTTCGGCATCGCCGGGTGTGAAGTAGAATTTTTCGTAGAACCCGGGATCGTCAGGAATATGCATTTTGCGATAGTGGCCGACGCGACCGCGCTGACGGTCGAAGACCACAGCCGTGTTGTGATAGAGCCCGGCGGCGCGGCGCTCGAAAAGCGAGCCGACGAGTACTATGTCGAGCTCGGCGGCCAGGTCGGCCAGACGCTGAGCACTGGGGCCGTCGAGCGGTTCGGCCAGATCGAACAGGCGGTCGTCTTCGGTCTGGCAGAAGTAATGCGTGGCATGCAGTTCCTGAAGCAGAATCAGCTCGGCGCCTTTCCCTGCCAGTTCACGCACACCGGCGTCGCTTGCCTGCAGGCTGCGGTCTTTGTCGGGCCAGGCTTGTTGCTGAACGAGTCCTACCTTGAGCGTCGAGGACATGGCGTCACTCCTTATTATTGGCGCTGCTGTCATTGGCACCGCGGTCATTGGCCTCGGCGGTGGGGGCGGTGAAGAAAGCGCCGCGTGGCAGCTGCATGGTCAGGCAGTGGAGGCTGCCATGTTGGCGGATCACGGTGCGACAGTCGATGGGAATGATATCGCGCCCGGGGAACGCACTGGCCAGTGCCGTTAGGGCCACGCCATCGGCGGCATCGGCATAGGTGGGCACGAGGACCGCACCGTTGATGATCAGGAAGTTGGCATAGGTAGCGGGCAGGCGATGGCCGTCATCGGCGTCATAGCATGCGCGGGGTAAAGGCAGGGGGATGAGGCGATAAGGCTCGCCATCGGCGCGCTGAAAGGCCTTGAGTTCGCTTTCCATCTGCGCCAACGCGGAGAAATGCGGGTCGTCAGGGTCTTCGCAGCGCACATATGCAATGGTCTCGGCATCGCAAAAGCGGGCGAGGGTGTCGATGTGGCTATCGGTATCGTCACCTTCGAGATAGCCTTGAGTGAGCCACAGGCAACGTTCGATGCCCATGTCGTCGCGCAAGGCGGCCTCGATCTCTTCACGCGTCAGGTGTGGGTTGCGGTTGGGATTGAGCAGGCAGGCTTCGGTGAGCAGTAATGTGCCATCGCCGTCGCCGTCGATGGCGCCGCCTTCCAGAACCATTTCGCGCGCCTCCCGCAGGGCAGCGTAAATGCCAATATCCGAGAGGGTCGCGGTTAGCGCATCATCGCGTTCGGCGGCGAACTTGCCACCCCAGCCTGTGAAACGATAATCGAGCAGTACGATCTGGCCGTCGCGTTCGATGGAAATTGGCCCGTGGTCGCGGGTCCAGGTATCGTCCGACGGCGCTTCAATGAGATGCCATTGCCTTGGATGAATGCCCAAGCGGGAAAAGCGTGAATCGAGGCGTTGGCGTGTTGCGTCATCGGCGACGATAACCAATACGGGCTGGTATCGTGTGATCGCCACGACCAAGGCTTCCAGAGAGGCTTCGATACGCTCGAGAAGAGGCTCCCAATCGCTTTCGGCGCTGGGCCATGTGAGTTGAATGGCGTCTTGGGGATGCCATTCGGGGAACAGGCGTGGGAGCATTGCGGTCTCCTATGGGGATTGAGGCTCGACCCCGTGTCAGGATTTCGTTGTCATATCCATGATGACGGCGGCCGCGGCATTTTAGTCTTCGCCGACACGGATGCAAGTATCACCAGGCGCTGCCCATTATGACGCCATTGAATGGTTTTTTCGCCTTCATTGGCTCATGCAGGAGCATGCAAAAACACGTACCATGAGCCCGGCTCATACCAAGGAATCGATGTCGATGCTGGATCGCTTGCCGTTTCTTATCGGATTGCGCTATGTACGCGCGAAACGTCGCAACCATTTCATTTCATTCATATCCCTGACGTCCATGCTGGGCTTGATGCTGGGCGTGGCGGTGTTGATCCTCGTCTTGTCGGTCATGAACGGTTTCGATCATGAATTGCGGACACGCATATTGGGCATGGTGCCGCATACCAAGATCGAAGCCCAAGGGGGCATGACGGACTGGAAGACACTCGCCGAGCGCCTGGAGAAGCGTGACCACGTCATTGGCGCGGCACCGTTCGTTCAACAGCAAGGCATGTTTTCCTCCGAAGGACGCACCCAGGGAGCAATGGTCAACGGAATCGTGCCGAGCTATGAAAGCAAGGTGTCGATCATCGACGAGCACATGACGCGAGGCTCGCTAGACGATCTTGCGCCCGGCGAGTGGCATGTGGTGCTGGGTGACTTGCTGGCACGCAACCTTGGCGTGGGCGTGGGGGACCGCGTGACATTGCTGGTGCCCGAGGCGTCGATCACGCCGGGGGGTGTCTTTCCACGTCTCAAGCGTTTCACCGTCAGCGGCATCTTCAAGATAGGCGCCGATCTCGACGCCAACCTGGCCTATGCCAACATCAAGGACATGCAGAAGCTGGGTCGTATGGGGGACTCGGTTGGTGGACTGCGCCTGGAGCTGGATGATCTCTTCCAGGCGGGGCCGGTCACCAATGCGATCGTGGACGACCTGGGCAGTGGTTATCGTGGGGTGGACTGGACCTATACCCACGGCAATCTGTTTCAGGCGATCCAGATGGAAAAACGCATGATCGGTCTGCTGCTGATGGTGATCATCGCCGTGGCGGCATTCAACATCGTTTCCACACTGGTGATGGTGGTGACGGACAAGCACGCCGACATCGCGATCTTGCGGACCATCGGTGCCAAACCGGGAACCATCATGCGTATCTTCATGGTCCAGGGCATGGCGATCGGAACCATTGGCACGGTTGTGGGCATGGCGCTCGGCGTGGTGCTGGCGTTGACGGTGTCGGACTTGATTGCCTGGTTCGAGGCATTGACGGGTATTCAGTTTCTGGACCCCAATGTCTATTTCATCAGCTATCTGCCCTCGCAACTTCAGTGGGGCGACGTGGGGATCATCGCGGGATCGGCTTTCGTGCTGACATTCCTGTCGACGCTGTATCCCGCTTGGCGTGCGGCGCGTATTCAACCGGCCGAGGTATTGCGTTATGAATGAGGAAACCGCGATGGCATCGAGTGGCAATCCCGCGTTCGCCGACAATGAGATCATGCTGCAGTGCGATGGTTTGACGCGTATTTATCGCGAGGGCCCGCAGGACGTCACCGTGCTTGATGCGCTGGAGTTGGAAGTGCGTGCCGGTGAGCGCGTTGCCGTAGTGGGTAGCTCAGGGTCAGGCAAGACCACATTGCTCAACCTCTTGGGTGGTCTCGACCACCCGAGTGCGGGGCATGTACGCATTGCCGGTCAGTCGCTGTCCGAAATGGGGGAAGCTGCACTGGGCAGCTTTCGCAATCGCCATATCGGCTTCGTGTATCAGTTCCACCATCTGTTGGCGGAGTTTTCGGCGCTGGAGAATGTCGCCATGCCGCTGTTAGTGCGCGGGCAAAAGCGGCAGGAGGCGCAGGAAAAGGCGCGTGACATTCTTTCCAAAGTGGGCATGGCAGAGCGTTGCGAGCACAAGCCGGGCGAACTCTCGGGCGGGGAGCGGCAACGCGTGGCGATCGCCCGCGCCTTGGTGACCGATCCCAGTCTGGTGCTGATGGACGAGCCGACCGGTAATCTTGATCAGACCACGGCGGGCAATATCCTGTCGCTGATGGATAGCCTTGCCGCGCGTAGTGCCTGCGCCTTCATCATCGTCACCCACGACACCGGCCTCGCCGCCCACCAGGACCGCGTGATGCGCCTCGATCAGGGGCGCTTGAGCGAGGACTGAGTGAGGACGTTACGTCTGACGCTGGCGGCGCCGTCGTGCGCGGCGCTTCCAGCTTCTCGCCACTTGCCAACGCCAGATCAGTCGAATGATCAGGTTGCTGAGCAAGCCCACGATGATCGCCACCACGAGCGAGCCCGTCAGCAAGGCGGGCAAGATATCTGCCATTTTCTCGGCAATCCACGCCGTCGACAGCCTGTCGGGCATGTGGCGTGCGGGTGAATCGAGCAGCCATGCTCCGACGCGGTAATTAAAGTAGAAGATCACCGGTATGGTGAGTGGGTTGGTCAGCCAGACGAGGCTAACCGACAATGGCAGGTTGCAGCGCAGCAGCCAAGCGCCGAAGGCAGCGACGACCATCTGTAATGGGATCGGTAGTAGCGCAACGAAAAGACCCACCATGAAAGCATTGCCAACGCTACGGCGCGACAGCATCCATAGGGACGGGTCGCCCAGCAGGTGATGCATGAAACGCAGCGATTTTTGGCGTTTCAGCGTTTCCGGCCGGGGCATGTAACGCTGCAGAAGTCGGCGGGGCATGATCCACGAGCTATCGAAGTGTCGATTCATTATCCATACAACCCTGGGCTCTCGCTATCGTTGCGCGTCAGCGCGCAGCAGTCGATGATATATCACCATTAACTAAGAAAAGGATGGTGAATGAATCTGGGTTGGGCGATGCCGCTGGCCTTGGCGGCACTCGCCGGCAGCGTCTGGGGCTGGTGGGGGCTGGCGGGTAGTGTCTGCGTGTGGGGGATGGCCGTTCTGTTGGCTGTGGGATGCGGCCGCTGGCGGTGGCTCGCGATGCTCGTCGTGGCCGGGCTATGCGCGTGGCAGGTTACCGAGCAGCGCGTAGGCACGTTGCCGGAGGGCTTATCGCGTCAGGATGTCACGCTTGCCGGGAAGGTGACGCAGGTAAGTGAAGATCAAGGGCTGACGCGCATGCGCGTCGCGGTCACGCACTGCGCGCCTCGAGAGGCCGGTTTACCATCATGCGATGCGCTTTCACGGGTGCGATTGTCCTGGTACGACGCGCCGCCCTTGCAGGTCGGTGACCATTGGCGATGGCGCGTGCGTCTGCGTCCGCCGCAGGGGTTTGCCAATGGTTATGGCTTCGATTACGCGGCCTGGCTATGGCGCGAGGGCATCCAGGCGACGGGGTATGTGCGTGATTCGTCCGTGACACAGCGGTTGAGTGCCGCGTCTTCGAACATGCGCGATACCGGCTTGGCATTTCTGGATACACAGGGATTGTCCGAGCTTGCTACTCGCTGGTTGGCGGCGCTTACCCTGGGCGCTAGCGAGCGTCTGACGCAAGACGACTGGGACTTGCTCAACGCGACCGGCACCACGCACCTGATGGTCATATCCGGGCTGCATGTCGGCTTGGTGGCAAGCGTGGCGCTGGTGTTGCTACGCCTGCTAGCGAGAGGCGTGACACCAGGGCATTGGCGCCTTGCGACCTGGCCATGGTGGTTGGCGGGGGTTGCGACACTGGCATATGCGGGCATGGCGGGGTTCGAGCCGCCCGCGCTACGCGCCACGGTGATGGCCTTGCTGGGATTGTGGGTGGCCAGCGGACGTCATGCGCCAGGGCCCTGGCAGGCCTGGTGGCTGGCGTTGCTAGTGATCGTGGTGAGTGATCCGCTTACGGTGTGGCGCCCAGGATTGTGGCTATCGTTTCTGGCGGTGGGCGTACTGATCGCGGCATGGCAGGGACGCCCCGCGCCGCGTGGGGTGAAGGGGTGGCTATGGGCATTGGGACGTTCGCAATGCCTGCTGGCACCCTTCATGGCCGCCGCCGTGCTGATCGGCTTCGAGCGGTTGGCACCGGTGGGGCCACTGGTCAACCTGCTTGCGGTGCCTCTGGTCGGCAGCATCATGGTACCGCTGGGGCTGCTGGGTTGGGCGCTGGCCTGGTCGCCGAGTCTGGCGATGGTGCCGTGGGGGATGTTCGATGGGCTCGCGCAGGGCGTCTGGAAAGGGCTGACATTGGCCGCCGCGTGGCTGCCTGTGTGGTCGCCGCCGATATGGGAGACATGGCCGCTGGCGTTGATCATGGCCGCGTTGGGCGCGGTATGGTTGATCCCTGGACTGGTGGGGTATCTACGCCTGTGGGCCTCGGTGAGTCTGATCGCCCTGGCGTTCGTCCTGCGTCCGCCCGGTATCGCGCCGGGGCGGGTCATGGTTATCGTGCACGATGTGGGGCAGGGGCAGCTGGTTGAGCTGCGCAGTGCCACGCAGCGTTTGCTGTTCGACACCGGGCCACGCTATGGCTCGGGATTCACTCCCGCTGAGTCGCTGTGGCCATCAGGACGGCGCTTCGACGATGTCATCGTCAGTCATAGCGATCGCGATCACGCCGGTGGTGTGGAAACGATTGACGAGATGCATCATGTCGCGCGCTGGTGGGGGCCGCCGGGGATGCCTGTAGGCATCGCCACACATGCGTGTCGCCGGGGCGTGGGTTGGCAGCGAGATGGCGTCGACTACCGGTTTCTATCGCCCGTGGCGAGTGACGTGACGCGTTCCGACAATGATCGTTCGTGTGTGCTGCAGGTAACGGCTGGCGATCAGCGCTTGTTGATCACGGGGGATGCGGGGAGCGACATCGAGAGGCATTTGCTGGCGGGACTCAAGACTCCGTTGACGGTCCTGGTCGCGGGGCATCATGGCAGTCGTACCAGTTCTTCGCCGGCGTTCGTGGCCCGCACGCAGCCGGAGCACGTCATCTTCAGTGCCGGCCGTGACAATGCGCATGGGCACCCACATCCCGAGGTGGTGCGCCGTTTTCGTCGCGCCGGCAGCTGCCTGTGGAATACCGCCACGGACGGGGCGTTGCGTTTTACGCTGGGCGTACCGGTGCTGCGCATGCATCCGGTACGCCCGCCCGGCGGTGTCGAAGGGGCGTGCATTGGGGTAGAATCCGGCGATTGATGCTCGTGCATCGTATTCGGAACGGCATACCGCCTCGCGGGTCATGCGTCACTTACTTCAGCAGTTGCCCCCTTGAATGGGGCGAGCAAGCCTCTCAACCAGCGGAGACGCCGTGAGAAACGCTACCAGTTGGTCCCTTTACCGTCGCTTGCTGGGATACGTTAAACCGCATTGGAAGGCATTCATGGCCGCCGTGGTGGGGTACGCCATCTATGCGGCCTCGAGCACCGCGTTGGCGGAAATGATGAAGCGCCTGATCGACGGCATCCAGAATCCCGATGCGGCCTTTCGCCTAATGTTGCCCCTGTTCGTGATCGGCATGTTCGCGGCGCGGGGCGTGGGGACATTCCTGGGTACCTATTACATGAGTGATGTGGCCCGTAATGTGGTCCATGCGTTGCGCTGCGAAGTGTTCAACCACATGTTGAGCTTGCCGGGGCGTTTCTTCGACATGCACTCGAGCGGTCATCTGCTCTCGCGCGTCACTTATCATGTCGAACAGGTTACCGGCGCGGCGACCAACGCCATCACCATCATTCTGCGTGAAGGCCTGTTCGTGATCGGCCTGGTCAGTTATCTCCTCTGGACCAACTGGATGCTGACGTTGATCTTCTTGGCCGTTACACCGTTGATTGGTCTTGTGGTCAGTTACACGAGCAAGCGCTTCCGGCGTTTGTCGCGGCGCATTCAGAATTCGATGGGCGATGTCACGCATGTCGCTTCCGAGGCGCTATCGGGTTATCGCGTGGTGCGTACTCACGGTGCCGAAGGCTATGAAAAGGCGCGTTTCGCCGAGGCCAGCGACTACAACCGCGAACAGAGCATGAAGGTGGCGTTGACCAAGGCCGTCAGCACGCCGGTCATCCAGTTATTGGTGGCGCTTTCGCTGGCGGGATTGGTATGGCTGGCAATGTCGCCGGCCTTGATGGCCTCGATGACGCCGGGCGAGTTTGTGGGCTTCATCACTGCCGCGTCGTTGATGGCCAAGCCGGTGCGGCAGCTCACCGAGGTCAATAGCACGATCCAGAAGGGACTGTCGGCCTCGCAGGAGTTGTTTGGTCTTCTCGAGCAACCTTCTGAAGTCGACGAAGGCACCTATGTGCCGACGCGCATCGACGGACGTGTGCGTTTCGAGGGCGTTCGCTTTCATTATGGCGAGGACCAGGGCGAGGTGCTCAAAGGCATCGATCTGGATATCCCCGCCGGCGAGATGATCGCTATCGTGGGCCGTTCTGGCAGTGGCAAGTCGACCCTGGTGAGCTTGTTGCCACGCTTTTATCGCCCCACCGAGGGACGAGTGATGTTGGATGACGTGGACATCCAGACATACTCGCTGTCGCCGCTGCGTCAGCGCATCGCGCTGGTCTCCCAGCAGGTAACGCTTTTTAATACCACCATCGGGGCCAATATTGCCTACGGACATCCCGAATCCGACCGGGAAGCCGTCGAGCACGCTGCGCGCGCCGCCTACGCGCATGAGTTCATCGAGCGTTTGCCCAATGGCTATGAAACCGTCGTCGGCGATAACGGGGTGATGTTGTCCGGCGGCCAGCGGCAGCGTCTGGCCATCGCGCGGGCGATTTTCAAGGATGCCCCTGTGCTGGTGCTCGACGAGGCCACCTCGGCGCTGGATACCGAGTCCGAGCGTTATATTCAGCAAGCGCTGGAAACGGTATGCCGCGGGCGCACGACCTTCGTCATTGCCCATCGCTTGTCGACCATTGAGCGTGCCGACCGTATTCTGGTCATGGAGCAGGGCGAGATCATTGAAAGCGGCACGCATACCGAATTGCTGTCGCAGGATGGCGCCTATGCCGCGCTTCACCAACTGCAATTCCAGGAGGCCGAGTGAGTCGCTTGCAGGATGCCTGGTACCGTGACGCGGCCTGGCTCATGCCGTTGCGTCCTTTGGCGGGGCTGTATGCTTCGGCCATGGGGGCGCGACGCAGGGCCTATCAGCGTGGCACGAAGACGGTCTGGGAACCCCCAGTGCCGTTGATCGTGATCGGCAATCTTTCCGTGGGAGGAACCGGCAAATCACCCTTGGTGGCATGGATGGCGCGTTGGCTTACCGAGCGTGGCTGGCGACCGGGCATCGTGTCGCGCGGCTATGGTGGTCACGCACGTCGCTATCCGCTGTACGTGACGCCGGAAACATCGCCTGCGGAAGCAGGTGACGAACCGGTCATGCTCGCGGCGCAGACAGGGTTGCCCGTTGCGGTCGACCCCGACCGCCCGCGCGCCGCGCGCAAGCTGGTCGCCGCCGGTTGTGACATCCTGCTGTCCGATGATGGGCTGCAGCATCTGGCCATGGGGCGCGATATCGAACTCGTGGTGGTGGATGGCGCGCGTGGCTTCGGCAATGGTCGCTGTCTGCCCGCGGGGCCGCTGCGCGAACCGCTTTCTCGGTTGGAAGACGTGGACGCAGTCATCAGCAACGGCCCCCTGCAGCAGGACTTGCCGGTGCCTCACTACAGCATGCATCTGGCGCCGTCGCGTTGGCGGCATCTGATCGATGACGTTTGCTACCCCATCGAGGGGCGGCCGTTCAATGGGCGCGTGCATGCCCTGGCCGGGATCGGCCATCCTTCGCGTTTCTTCGAGACGCTGGCGGGATTGAACGTCGAATTCGACCCTTGCCCGTTGGCCGATCACCATCGATTCGATGCCGCCGACCTGCAATTTTCCGACAATCGGCCGGTGGTCATGACGGCCAAGGATGCGGTCAAGTGTCGTCCTTTCGCGCACGAACGGTGCTGGGTACTAGATGTCGAAGCGCATCCTGATCCGGCGCTTATGACCTGGCTAGAAGGCCGCTTGGCGGCGCTGACCGAGAGGTGAACCATGGATAAGCAAATGCTGGCAATGCTGGTGTGCCCACACTGCCAGGGCAAGCTCAAGTACGACCGCGAGCGCGGTGAGCTCAAGTGCTACTTCGATGGCCTGGCATACCCCGTGGAAGACGAAATCCCGGTGATGCTGGCAGAACAAGCGCGTCGTATGGACGCTGACGAGAAGCTGGCCAAGACCCGTAGCGGCGCCGGAGAAGCACGGGGTGGCGCTACATGAGTGATGTGGTCGTGGTGATACCGGCGCGTTATGGCTCGTCGCGGTTACCAGGCAAGCCCTTGTTGGAGATTCACGGCGAGCCCATGATCGCGCGCGTATGGCGACGCGCCTGCCAAAGCAGGGCGACGCGTGTGGTGGTAGCCACCGATGATGCGCGTATCGAGACGGCCATGCGGCCCTATGAGGCCGAGGTCATGCTGACCGAGCGCGATCATCCCTCCGGCACCGATCGCCTCGCCGAAGTGGCGGCACGTCTTGACCTGGATGCCGACACCCTCGTGGTCAACGTGCAAGGCGATGAACCGCTCATTCCGGCGTCGCTGATCGACCAGGTGGCACGACGTCTCGCCGACGATGCGAGTGCCTCGATCGCCACTCTGGCGGAGCCCATCGGCGACGTCGAGACCTTGTTCAACCCCAACGTGGTCAAGGTAGTGCGCGATCTATACGGGCGCGCACTGTATTTCTCCCGGGCGCCGGTGCCCTGGGACCGAGAGGGCTTCGCTCAGCGTCCCGAGCATCTCGAGACCGATGCCTGGCTGCGCCATATCGGGCTCTATGCGTACCGAGCCGGTTTCCTGGCCGAGTATGTCGACTGGCTGCCATCGCCGCTCGAGCAGTTGGAACAGCTCGAGCAATTGCGTGCCATGCATCATGGGCATCGCATTCAGGTGGCGCTGGCCAGCGAAGCCCATCCGGCGGGGGTCGATACGCAGGAGGACCTTGACCGGGTGCGTCGCCTGATCACCGAGGAGGAGAGCGCGACATGATCCGTATTCTCTTCGTGTGCCTGGGCAATATATGCCGCTCGCCCACTGCCGAAGGCATCGTCAGGGCGCGTTTGCATGCGGCAGGCCTCGCGGAGGCCGTGGCGCTCGATTCCTGCGGCACCGGGCGCTGGCATGTGGGGGAGTCGCCCGATCCGCGAGCTCAGGAGGAAGCGCGGGCACGAGGCATCGACATCGCCTCGCTATGCGCGCGCCAGCTCCGTATCGACGACTTCCATGCGTTCGATTACCTGCTGGCCATGGACGCCGACAACCTAGCTCATATGCGACGTATGGCGCCTGCCGACTGTCAGGCGCATCTCGGTCTGCTGCTGGATTTTGCAGGGCCCCCCGGACGCTCGGTGCCGGATCCGTATTACGGAGCGGGGGATGGTTTTGCCAATGTGTTCGCCTTGATCGAGCAGGCTGCCGACGGCCTGATCGAGACCTGTCGTCAACGCCTTGAAGTGCAGCGTTCGGAGCCTGGCGATGGCGCTCGCTAAGGCCGCGACACTCGATAATACGCTAGGGTTGCCCTGTCGTGCGGAGCGTTTCATCGTGGCCACCACGCACGACGAGATACGCAATGCGCTGGTCATGGCAGCGGATGATGCGGCGCCGCTCAACATCGTGGGCGGCGCCAGCAATCTGATCTTGGCGCCGCGTCTCTCGGGGATGACCTTACAGGTGGCGTGTGACGATTGGTGGTGGGAAGAAAGCGACGACCAGACGATTCTCGTATACGCGCAGGCAGGATTGTCCTGGCACGATCTTGTCACGGCATGCGTCGAACGCGGCTGGTGGGGCATCGAAAACCTGGCGTTGATTCCCGGCCATGTCGGCGCCGCACCGATCCAGAATATCGGCGCCTACGGCGTCGAGCTTGCCGACGTGCTGGAGGCGGTCCATGTCACGCACTGTAATGATGGCCGCGAAGCCGTTTTCTCGCGCGATGATTGTGAATTCGCCTACCGCGACAGTATTTTCAAACGCGCCTTGGCGGGGCGTGTCGTGGTAACGCAGGTGGTGCTGAGGCTGTCGCGGAGTCCTTCGCCTCGCTTGGGCTACGGCGATCTCGCCAAGCGTGTCTCGGTGCATCCCGAAGTGCGAGAGATCTTTGATGCTGTGTGTGCCGTAAGACGTGAGAAATTGCCCGATCCCGCCGTGCTGGGTAACGCCGGCAGCTTTTTTACCAACCCTGTGCTCGAGGCGACCCAAGCCGAGCGTCTTCTGCGAGAATATCCTGCGATGCCGCATTTTCCGCAACCGGATGGAAGCGTCAAGCTGGCTGCGGGATGGTTGATCGAGCGTTGTGGCTTCAAAGGGACGCGCTGGGGCGCTTTTGGTGTGCATGAACGCCAGGCCTTGGTGCTGGTGCACTTCGGTGGTGGCGACAGGCAGGAACTGTTGGCACTGGCCGATCATATTCGCGATACAGTCCATCAGGCATTCGAGGTCATGCTGGAGCGAGAGCCGCGTCTGATGGGGTAGCTGCGTCCGCCAAGTGCCTACTCTTGCCAGCTTGTCTGATCAAGCCTTGCGACAATGCGTCATTGAGCATCAAGGTGAGCCGGCCATAAAAAAACGCCTGAAGGAGTGATCCTTCAGGCGTTTTTGTGTCTGGCAGGCGGCCGAGTCGGCCGCCTTGGGGCTTAGGCGTTGTCGTCGCCGCGGAAGAGGTTTTCCTGGAGACGATGACGCTGTTCGCGTGGGTCGTTGTGGGCACGACGACGCTGACGCGGCGTGGCCGATTCCTGGGGCGCTTGCGACGCTACCGTGGTAGTGGCTGCCGGAGCGGATGCCTCCTCGGCGCGAGGTGTGGCTGTTGGTGCCGGAGCCTCGGCTGGGGTCGCGGACGCTTCCTCGGTACTGGCCGGAGCATCGGTCGAGGCCGGTGTTTCGACCTCGGGCGCCGGTTTGGGCGTCGGGGTCGAAGCCGAGCCGGCCTGTGCTTCGGCGTTGTCCGCAGACGTTGTCGCAGCGGGCTTATCGGTGGCCGCGACGTTATCGTCCTCTGGCTGGGAGGACGGCGTCACATCATCGTTGGCCGGCTTGTCATCGCTTGCCTGAGCCGCAAGGGGCTTGCTGGGCGTAGACGGCGCCGATTGCTCGCTCTCAACCGGCACGTCGCTGGCTTGCGGGACGTGCTGCTCGGCTTGAGAAGCTGTGCCGCTTTCCTCTTTGGAGTCTGTCTCCTTGGGGGCTGCTTCGGCGGTTTCGCCGGCATCTTCAGGAGCGGTTTGCGTCGGTGCCTGTGCCGGAGAGTCATCAGCGGGCACTTGTGAAGAGCCATCAGCGGGCGCTTGTGCAGAGTCATCAGCGGTAGCGTCTTCCGGCGTCGCCTGGGCGGCGGGACGCTCGGTGCTATCCGCTTCAGGCGTCTGCGCTGCTACGTCTTGCGGCGCCTCGGTCGTGCCGTTCTCCGCCGGTGCTTCGGTAGCGCTGTTCTCCGCCGGGGCCTCGGTCGGGCGCGATGACGTTGCCGCCTTCTTGCGGGATTCGTCCGCTTGGGCGCTGTCATCCGTACCCGTGCGCGGCTGCGTCTCGCTGGGCGATGTCGCTGCCTCGGGCGTCGTTTCGGTCACGGCGGACGATGCTGCCTCGCTCGGCGTGGCACTCGCTTTGTCTGCCGACGGTTTGGCGGGAGCGGCACTGGCGCTCCCTTCCTGGACGTCTTGTGCCGGTTCGCTTGCCGCTTCTTGCTGCTGAGCTTGCAGTTTTTCCTGCTCAGCGACGGATTGCGGATTCACGGCATGCTTGCGGCTGCGCCGACGCGGGTTATTGCGCGTACGTTTCGGCTTGCTGTCTGCCTTTGGCGTTTCGCCTTGCGCTGGAGAGGCCGAGGCTTTGTCATCGGGCGTTGCTTGTGATGCAGACTCCGACTTGGGCTTATTGGCCTTGGTGTCCTTGTTTTCCGCGCGGGGCTTGTTGGATTTACCGCCGTTACGAGTGTCCTGCTTAGGGCTTTCGCTGTTACTGGCGTTTTCGCTACGTTCGGCATTGTTCGACTTGCCGGAGCCACGCGAAGGCCGCGAATTGCGGTTGGACTGCGAGTTGTTGCTGTCCTCGCGACGGTTTTCGTTGCGTGATGCCTGGCGCTCTTGTGACTCCTCGCCATTGCGACGCCGGCGGTTATTGCCATTGCCATTGCGGGCGTTATTGCTAGCGTTGTTGCCACCGCTGGACGCTGTATCGCGGCGCGTATCATCGTTGTCGCGTGACGTTTGCCGCTGCTGCTTGTTGGCGGTCTTCTGGTCGTCTGAACGTTCCGCTTGGCTGTTGCCGTTACGGTTGCGCCGTTGCGAGGAATCCGCCGTGGACGACGTGCTGGCCGCGCGCTTTGGTGATTCGGCGCCGGACGCAGTTTCCTGGGGCGAGGCGGCGCTCTCGTCACCATTGAGCAGCTTGCCGAGCCCTTTCACCATGCGTGAGAAGAGCCCGCCTTCGGGCGCTGTTGCAGGCGTCGTGGCGGTGCTCGACTTGCCTTGGGGCTCGGCATCGGACTGCAGCGAGGTAGGTGCCGGGGCGTTGTGTGCGATGCTCTTGACCGCCGCTTCCGCGCGCTGCACCGGCTTTTCGAGCGCCGGGTCGGGTTCCTGCGTCAGTTCGGTCTCAGTGGGCAGTTCGAAGCTCGAACGCTGGCCGTCTTCTTCATTGACTTGATCATCGCGCAGACGCTGCATGTCGTAATGCGGCGTATCCATGTCAGGGTTGGGCAAGAGGACGACCTGGACGCCTTGCCGCTGCTCGATGTCGTTGAGCACGCTGCGCTTTTCGTTGAGCAGATAAGTCGCCACCGGCACCGGGAGGACCGCACGAATCTGCGAGCTGCGCTCCTTCATGGCCTCTTCTTCGATGAGGCGCATGATGGACAGCGAGATGGAGCGTACATCGCGGATGGTGCCTTGACCGTTGCAGCGCGGGCAGACCACGCCGCTGGTTTCGCCGAGCGAGGGCCGCAGGCGCTGGCGTGACATTTCCATCAGACCGAAACGCGAGATGCGTCCGATCTGCACGCGGGCGCGATCGAGCTTGAGCGCATCGCGGACACGGTTTTCCACTTCGCGCTGATTCTTGGCCGGCGTCATGTCGATGAAGTCGATGACCACTAGGCCGCCGATGTCACGAAGCCGCAGCTGCCGTGCGATTTCGTCGGAGGCTTCGAGATTGGTCTGTAGCGCAGTTTCCTCGATGTCGCTGCCGCGCGTGGCGCGTGCCGAGTTGATGTCGATGGACACCAGCGCTTCGGTGTGGTCGATGACCACGGCGCCGCCGGAGGGCAGCTTGACTTCACGCTGATAGGCGGTCTCGATCTGCGATTCGATCTGGAAGCGCGAGAACAGCGGAACGTCGTCGGCGTAGAGCTTGATCTTGTTCTGGTAGGAGGGCATGACCTGGCGGATGAAATGCAGGGCTTCCTCGTGTACCTCGGGGCTGTCGATCAAGACTTCGCCGATATCATGGCGCAGGTAATCGCGCATGGCGCGAATGATGACGTTGGACTCGCGATAGATGAGGAAGGGCGCGCTACGTTTGCCGGCTTCCTCGGTAATCGCTTCCCATACCTGCACGAGGTAATCCATGTCCCACTGGAGTTCCTCGGGGGAACGCCCGATCCCGGCGGTGCGCACGATGACGCCCATCTTATCGGGAACGGTGAGCTGGCCCATGGCGTCCTTGAGCTGCGCGCGGTCGTCACCCTCGATGCGCCGTGAGATGCCGCCGGCGCGGGGGTTGTTGGGCATCAGTACGAGGAAGCGACCGGCCAGGCTGATGAAGGTGGTCAGCGCGGCGCCTTTGTTGCCGCGTTCTTCCTTGTCGACCTGGACGATGACTTCCTGACCTTCCTTGAGCACTTCCTTGATATTAGGACGCCCGGAAGGTTCTTTAGTGAAGTATTCCCGCGAAATTTCCTTGAGCGGGAGGAAACCGTGCCGTTCGGCACCGAAATCGACGAAGGCTGCCTCGAGACTGGGCTCGATGCGCGTGATGCGGCCACGGTAGATGTTGGCTTTTTTCTGTTCCCGGGCACCGGATTCGATGTCCAGGTCGTACAGGCGTTGTCCATCGACGAGCGCGACGCGCAGCTCTTCGGGCTGTGTCGCATTGATGAGCATTCGTTTCATGCAAGTCTCACTGACTAGGCGTGCCGGTCTAACGACAAGGCGTGGCAACGGCGCGTCGAATCGTTTGCTTGCATGCTTGTGCTCAGTGCATGTCGTGACGATGTCTTGGCGACCCAAAGGGTCGTGGACGACAAGACAGGCATACCAACGGTCGTCATCGCCCGGCGGGGACGATGCGCGTGATGATGGCCGCCGAATGCGGTGGACGAGGGGGCCCGCCAGCGCTTCGAGGGGTGTTCAACTTCGTTATCCCGTTCGTATCGATCCTGTCGTATACATCCCTGAACACTGTAAGAGCATGTTGAGTACGCGGTGGAGGCAGGACATGTCCCGGCGGGAGTGTGCCCGTCCGGCCCTGCGGTCATCCACCAGACAGCTAGCAATAAGTCGATTCGGCGACGCCGGCCCCGGCACGGTGTTTATGTCACCCCGTGTGGTGGCGCAGAACATATCGTGCGCCCCTGGCGGGCATGGCGTTCCAAACGTTCGTTCCCCTAGTGCGGCGATGATGTCGTCGCCAGCGGGGATGTCATGTTCTTCGTTCGGGCCTGCGTGTCTGCAAAGCAGGCGCAAATGACGGGCGCTTGATGCCCATTTGAACGAGCCTCGAATATAACAGTAAAGCGATAACGCAGCAATTGGCGTCAAGTCGGTCTCGCTGCGGTAGAATGTTGGCCGGCGTCAAGTGGCGACAATTCGGTGGGGATTCGTAAAGGAGAAGGTGCGCATGGCCGAGGGCCGCGACGTACAGTGGGTGGAAATAAGCGAAGGGCAGGTCGGACAACGTATCGACAATTTCTTGCGTACGCGGCTCAAGGGAGCGCCCAAATCCTTGATCTACCGCATCGTGCGCAAGGGGGAGATTCGCGTCAACAAGAAGCGGGTAAAGGCGGACTACCGGCTGGTGCTGGGCGATATGGTGCGCATACCGCCGTTACGCCTGGCGCCCGAAGAAGCCGTACGTGAAGTCAGTGATGGGCTGCGCAATCTGCTTGCTGGCAGTGTGCTGGTTGAGGGGCCGGACTGGTTGGTACTCAATAAGCCGGCCGGGCTCGCCGTGCATGGTGGCAGTGGCGTGAAGATCGGGTTGATCGAGGCGCTGCGTCAGGTCCGTGACGACCTTGATTTCCTGGAGCTGGTACATCGCCTGGATCGTGATACCTCCGGCTGTCTGTTGTTGGCCAAGTCTCGCGAGGCGTTGGTGACCCTGAATCAGTCGCTCAAGGCACATCAGATGGACAAACAGTATCTGGCCTTGGTTCAGGGGCGCTGGCCAGCGCGGCGCGAGTTCGTCAGCGCCCGGCTTGATCGCTTCAATGCGGGTAACGGCGAGCGACGTGTGCGTGTCGATAATCAGGGCAAGGTGTCACGCACGCGTTTCGCTGTGCGCGAGGCGTTCTCGCGTGTCACTTTGATCGAGGCCGAGCCGGTGACCGGACGCACGCACCAGATTCGCGTGCATGCTGGGCATGCTGGCCATGCACTGTTGGGTGACGACAAGTACGGTACTCGCGAGGGCGCACGCTTGGCGCGTGAGTTGAAGCTCGATCGCTTGTTTTTGCATTCCCATGCCTTGACCTTTCCCGAGCCCTCGAGCGGTCGCCCGGTGCATGTCAAGGCGCCGCTGGGGGAAACGCTTGAAGCGGTGTTGGCAAGAGCGCGCCGTGCCAATTGATTGGCCCATGGGTCGCGAGGGCGCGGCCGTGAATAACGCCGATGAGGGGGAGGGTGGTTTGCGCTATCGTTTAGTGATCTTCGACTGGGATGGCACCTTGATGGATTCTGCGGCGCGGATCGTCGCCTGCATGCAAGCAGCAGTGCACGACATCGGCTGGACGCCGCTGTCGGATGCGGCGGTGCGTGACATTATTGGGCTGGGGCTGCCGGAGGCCATCGCCAAGCTGTGCCCGGGCATGACCGCGGAGCAGCGTGAGCATTTGCGCGAGCGTTACGCGGCACATTTCGTTGCCGCCGAGCAGGAGCCGCTGCACTTCTTCGATGGAGTGGCATCCGGCATGATGCGACTGCGAGGCGAGTCGAGCCTGCAGCTGGCAGTGGCGACCGGCAAGAGTCGCCGTGGTCTGGATCGCATTTTCACGAGCACAGGTAGTGGCGAATGGTTCCACGCTAGCCGTACGGCCGATGAAACGTTGTCCAAGCCGCACCCTCGCATGCTGGAAGAATTGCTGGCCGAGACGCGCTTGACGCCGGAGGAGGCGTTGATGGTCGGGGATACCGAGTACGACATGGAAATGGCACGGGCGTTGGGCATGGATCGCGTGGCGGTGACCTATGGCGTTCATGCCCGTGAGCGCCTGGTGCGTAGTGAACCGGTGCTGATGGCCGATACGTTCTCGGCGTTGATGGATTGGTTGTATGTGGATCACCACGATGTCGTGCGTGATACAGGGCCGGGAACAGTGAGGCGGAGTGAAATCTCATGAGTGACGATAAACGCGAGGACGCTTGGACGCAGGGTCCCGAGGTCGAGCGTGCGTCGCGCGAACGCAACAAGGCTGACGAGTCTGACGACGAAGCGATCAGCGATCCCGAGCGCTTGCGTGAACTGCGGCGCCTGCGCGAACAGCGCATGCTCGATCGCTGGATCGATGGCGTGCTCGTCGAACAGCGGCGGTCACGGCGTTGGAAGCTATTCTTTCGCCTGGTCGTCGTGCTGCTGATTGCGTCGTCGCTGGCGATGACGACGTATGCGTTATTTTTTGCCGATCGCGACATGACCGGGGGTGCCGGTGCGCCCCATTTGGGAGTCGTCGAGGTCGACGGCGTAATCGATGCCGATGGCGAGTCCAGTGCCGAGCGCATCATCGAGGGGCTGCGTGCCGCGTGGGAGGCGCCGTCGTCACGGGCGGTGGTGCTGCATATCAATAGCCCCGGCGGCAGTCCGGTGCAGTCACAGCGCGTATACGATGAAGTGCGCCGTTTGACGGAAAAGGGCGATAAACCGGTCGTTGCGGTGATCGAGGATATCGGCGCGAGCGGTGCCTATTACATGGCGTCGGCGGCGGACGATATCTATGCTGCACCGGCGAGCCTGGTGGGCTCCATCGGCGTCATTTATTCCGGCTTCGGGGCGCAGGAGGCCATCGACAAGCTGGGTATCGAACGCCGGGTCTTCACCTCTGGTGACAATAAGGCGTTTCTCGATCCTTTCTCCCCGATGCGCGATGAGCAGCGAGAGTTCTGGCAGGACGTGCTGGATACCACTCATCGTCAATTCATCGAGGACGTCAAGGCTGGGCGCGGCGAGCGCCTGGCCGACGACCCCAGGCTCTTTTCCGGCCTGGTCTGGACGGGGGAGCAAGCGCTCGACCTGGGGCTGATCGACGGTTTGGAGAGTCTCGATGGGTTGTCTAGGGAGCGCTTCGATGATGTGCAGTTGCATGATTATACGCCGGCGCTCGATCCCTTGAGTCGCTTATCACGCCAGTTGGGGCGTGTCGCGGCCGAGTGGGCCGGGATCTCCAGCAATGCGTCGCCCGTGCGCTATCAGGTGCAATGACGGCGCCAGGCCGGTATCACCCCAGCGGGTCGAGACCGGCCTCGCGCAGCATTTCACACAGCCGTATCAGCGGCAGGCCGATCAAGGTGTTGGGGTCACGCCCCTCGAGGCGTTCGAAGAGCGTGATGCCCAACCCTTCCATGCGAAAGCTGCCGGCGCTATCCAGTGGGCGTTCCTTCTCGACGTAACGCTCGATCTGGGTGTCGCTGAGTTCGCGAAACACGACGTCGTAACGTTCGTGATCGACCCAATGACGCGCGTGGGCGGTATCGATCAGGGCGATGCCGGTTAGAAAGCGAACGTGCCGGCCTGAAAAACGGCGCAGGTTGGCGCGGGCGGTGGCCATGTCGCCGGGTTTGCCAAGTATCTCGCCGTCGAACAGGCAGACTTGGTCCGAGCCGATGATCAGGTGCTCAGGATACTCGCCGGCGAGAGCCGTGGCCTTGCCTAGGGCGAGGCGGTGCACCAGGGCGTGGGCCGATTCGCGAGGGAGAGGGGTTTCGTCGATGTCCGGCGCGGCCCACGCATACGGCAGCTCGAGGCGGCCGAGAAGCTGGCGGCGCCACCGGGAGCCGGAAGCAAGGACAAGGCGAGTCATGGCGTCTCCTGAAAACGATAGCGGGATGGCGCGTCAATTCGCAGTCTGCCGCGCCCTGTCGGTTCTGTACAGTGCGCTTGTTTTGACAGCGTCGGGGCGAGTCCCTATTATTGCGCGCCTATGTTAACCACACGACTCCCCAAGCAGGTCGAGCCTTACAAGCTCGCTGCCAATCGCGAACGTCTCGAAGGGCTAGCGGCGCTTGATGCAATGCAGCGTCTTGGCGAAGAGATCGGCGCGCAGCAGGGCGACTGTGAGGTACGCCTGAGTTTCGATATCGATACGCAAGGGCGGCGCCTCATGGACGGCCATCTCTTGGCGCATGTGCAGGTGCCTTGCAGACGCTGCCTGGAGTTCATGCCGGTGACGTTGGAGAGTCGCTTTCTGTTGGGTCTTGTCACTGATGATAGCCTGGCGAGCGAGTTGCCGAGCGATTACGAACCGGTCTTGGTGGAAAACGAACAGCTGAATCTTCTGCCGGTCGTCGAGGATGAGCTCATCCTCAGTCTGCCGCAGGTGGTTTATCATGACGAGGCGGATTGCGCCGTTTCGCGCGACCAGCTGGAAAGTGGCGCTGATGCCGAGGTATCGGAACAGCGTCCTGCAAGCCCTTTCGAGGTCCTGCGTAACTTGAAAGGCAAACTTTGAATAATCGTTGACACTCTGGAGTGTAACCCATGGCAGTTCAAAAAGTCCGCAAGAGCCGTTCCAAGCGTGGCATGCGTCGTAGTCACGATGCGTTGAGCGCACCGACCCTGTCTCAGGACAAGGAAACCGGTACTACGCATCGTCGTCACCACGTGGCTTCCGATGGTTTCTACCGTGGCCGCAAAGTCTTCGACGTTTAAGACGTCGTCGACGCGCACGTGACCGTGCGAATCGCTATCGATGCGATGGGCGGGGACCTGGGTCCCCGCGCCACCGTTATCGGCTCTCTCCAGGCGCTTGCCATGCACTCGAATCTCGAGATTCAGATGCACGGCCCTCGCGACGCTCTGGAAGCCGAGCTAGAGTCCCTTCCCAAACGCCTTTCCGGCTATCGCCCCCGTCTCGTCCTGCAGCACGCGCCGCGTGTCATTACGCAGGCCATGCGGGTAGCGAATGCTGTGCGTGAGGCCGATGGGTCGAGCATGCTCGGTGCCATCGCGAGTGTTCGCGACGGCCAGGCGCATGCATGTGTCAGCGCGGGGAACACCGGGGCGCTGATGGCATTGGCGAGGCGTGAGTTGGGCACGGTCAAGGGTATTGCCCGGCCCGCCATCAGCACGGCGGTGCCAACCCAGGGCGGAGGGCGTTGTTATCTGCTCGACCTGGGCGCCAACGTCGGTGTTCAGGCTCGCCACCTGGTCGATTTTGCGCGTATGGGTGCCATCATGGCGCGGGTGATCGACGATGTGGCGACGCCGCGTGTGGCGCTCTTGAATATCGGTGTCGAAGCCAATAAAGGCGTGCCCAGCGTACGCGAAGCAGATGAGTGTCTGCGCCAGGGCGTGGCGTGCCACCGAGAGGGATATGGCTTCGAGTATATCGGTTACCTCGAAGGCGATGGGGTCTTCTCGGGGGCAGCGGATGTCGTGGTGTGCGACGGTTTCGTGGGCAATGCGATCCTGAAAGCCAGCGAGGGTTTGGCGACGATGTTGCTGTCGCGCCTGCAGGAGACGTTCGAGGCGCATCTGACCACGCGCGTGGTACGTGCCATGGCAAGGCCTGCGTTACTTCGTCTCAAGCGTCGACTCGACCCGGTACGCTATAATGGCGCGAGTCTGCTGGGTCTGTCGGGTATTGTCGTCAAGAGTCATGGCGGAGCAGACGCCAAAGGCTTTGCCTATGCTATTTCACGCGCGGTGCGCGAGGTCGATATGGATTTGCCTTCGCATCTGGCACGGGAGTTGAGCGATGCGGTACGCCCCGAGCCTTCTATCCCCTCGGTCGATCCTGATAGCGGTCGAGCGGATAGTGGGTTAGCGAGCGATGCTCAACCCGACGACTCCCATCCTCAAAGGTGACTGTCATGACACAATCCCTCGCCCTCGTCTTTCCGGGGCAGGGCTCCCAGCAGGTCGGCATGCTGAGGGAGCTGGCCGAGCGTTACAGCGTCGTGCGGACCACGTTCGACGAGGCGTCCGGTGCGTTAGGTTACGACCTCTGGAAAGTCGTGCAAGAAGGCCCCGAGAGTGCCTTGAACGCCACCGCCTGCACGCAACCTGCACTGCTGACCTCTAGCGTCGCGATCTGGCGCATTTGGCAAGAACTCGAAGGTCCACGCCCTCTGGTTATGGCGGGGCATAGCCTGGGTGAATACAGCGCCATGGTATGTGCCGGCGTCATCAGCTTCGCGGAAGGCGTGCGCCTGGTGCGTCTGCGCGGCGAGGCGATGCAGGCGGCGGTACCGGAAGGCCATGGTGCGATGGCGGCGGTGCTCGGTCTCGATGACGCGACGGTCGAGACAGCGTGTCGCGAGGCGGCGCAAGGTGAAGTGGTCGCGGCGGTCAACTATAATGCCCCGGGACAGGTCGTGATCGCGGGCAACAAGAGCGCCGTTGATCGGGCCATAGGCTTGTGCCAGGAGGCCGGCGCCAAGCGGGCGTTGCCGCTGCCGGTATCGGTACCTTCGCATTGCAATCTGATGCAGCCGGCTGCCGATCGCCTTGCCGCGGAGATCGATCGTCTCGATCTCAGAACGCCACGCTATACCGTGGTTCAGAACGTCGATGCGCTCGCGCATGAAGACGTTCAGACGCTCAGTCAGCGTCTCGTCGAACAGCTTTATCGGCCGGTACGCTGGACGGATTGCGTCAACGCCATGTACGAACGTGGCGCTCGGGTTTTTGTCGAATGTGGTCCGGGCAAGGTCCTGACCGGCCTTAATAAGCGAATTCAACGTCAAGCCAAGGGGCTTGCCGTCAACGACCCCGAATCGCTCGAGAGCGCACTGGAATTGGCGCGCAGCGAAGGGGAGCAGTCTTAGTGATGAATGCGGGAAACCAGATGACAAGCGAACGCAGGATAGCCCTGGTCACCGGTGCCAGTCGCGGCATTGGACAGGCCATCGCCCGTGAGTTGGGCCGTCAAGGACGTGTGGTGATCGGTACTGCAACCAGCCAAGCCGGCGCCGACAAGATTGATGCCGATCTAAAGGCGCACGAAGTCGAGGGCGCGGGTCGTGTGCTCGATGTCACCGACCAGGACAGCGTCGAGAGCTTGATCAAAGCGATTGGCGAGGAGTTCGGTGCACCGACCATACTGGTCAACAATGCCGGTATTACGCGTGACAATCTGCTGATGCGCATGAAAGAAGACGAGTGGGACGCGGTGCTCGACACCAATCTCAAGTCGCTTTATCGCGTCACCAAGGCGTGCGTGCGTGGCATGACCAAGGCGCGTTTTGGGCGTATCGTCAGTGTCAGCTCGGTAGTTGCCAGCATGGGCAATCTGGGACAGACCAACTATGCGGCGGCCAAGGCTGGCATGGAAGGGTTTTCTCGTTCCCTGGCGCGTGAAGTCGCCTCGCGTGGCATTACTGTCAATAGTGTTGCGCCGGGGTTCATTGCCACCGACATGACACAGGCGCTACCCGAGGCCCAGCACGAAGCGTTGTTGGGACAGATTCCTGTGTCGCGTCTGGGCGCCCCCGAGGAAATTGCCGCTGCTGTGGGCTTTCTCACCAGCGACAATGCCGGCTACATTACCGGTGAAACGCTGCAGGTCAACGGCGGCATGAATATGCGTTGACGCTCTCCAAGGCGCTGTTGCGTCGTCTGGGAGCGGTCTATAAACTAGCCGCAGCTTTCCAGAGCTAGCGGATTCGTACCACTAGGAGTAACAAGAGAATGAGCACCATCGAAGAGCGCGTGAAGAAGGTTGTGGCTGAGCGCCTGAACGTCAAGGAAGAAGACATCCAGAACACGTCTTCCTTCACCGAGGATCTCGGCGCCGACTCGCTGGACACTGTCGAGCTGGTGATGGCGCTCGAAGAAGAATTCGACACCGAGATTCCCGACGAAGAAGCCGAGAAGATCACGACCGTTCAGGAAGCGATCGATTACGTCGTCGCTCATCAGTAAGTAGAGCGGTACCGGGTTGCCCGGTTCGACATCGACTCGCGAAGGCCGCTCTGTCATCAGGGCGGCCTTCGTCGTTTGTGCATGCGTGCGGTCTCCATCCCGTCGGTGTTTCGGGTATAATGCGCGCCAAACACGGCATTGCCGTGCCAACTCGCAAGTCTGGAGGAGAGCTGATGCCTCGTAAAAGGGTCGTGGTAACCGGATTGGGCCTGGTCACCCCGGTCGGTAACAGTGTCAAGGAAAGCTGGGACAACATCCTGGCGGGCAAGAGCGGCATCGCACCGATCGACCACTTCGATACTACGGGATTCAATACGCGTTTTGGCGGTTCGGTGAAGGACTTCGACATCAGTCCTTACCTGAATCCCAAGGAAGCGCGCAAGATGGATCTGTTCATTCAGTACGGCATCGCGGCGGCGGGTCAGGCCATCGCCGATGCCGGACTGGAGAGCGACGAAGACAACGCGGATCGCATCGGTGTGGCGATCGGTTCGGGCATCGGGGGGTTGCCGATGATCGAGCATAACCACAATGCCTTGAATCGCGGTGGCCCGCGCAAGATCTCGCCGTTTTTCGTACCCGGGTCGATCATCAATATGATCTCCGGCAATCTGGCGATCCAGCATGGCTTTCGCGGCCCCAATATCGCCATTACCACGGCTTGTACCACGGGGACGCACAATATTGGCTACGCGGCTCGCACCATCGCCTATGGCGATGCAGATGCCATGGTCTGTGGGGGAGCCGAAATGGCCACCACGCCGTTGGGGCTGGGTGGTTTCTCGTCGGCGCGTGCGTTGTCCACGCGTAATGATGATCCTGCCGCAGCAAGCCGCCCTTGGGATCGCGAACGAGATGGCTTCGTACTCTCCGATGGCGCCGGGGTACTGGTGCTCGAGGAGTACGAGCATGCCAAACAGCGTGGCGCGCCCATCTATGCTGAGCTGTTGGGCTTTGGCATGAGCGACGATGCTTACCATATGACCGCACCCAATGGCAGTGGGGCGGAAATGGCGATGCGCAATGCCGTCAAGGACGCCGCTATCGATGCCGGTCAGTTGGATTACATCAATGCACACGGGACCTCGACCCAAGCGGGCGATGTCGCTGAGAGCCAGGCCGTGGAGCGCGTCATGGGCGAAGCGGCCAAGTCCGTAGCGGTTAGTTCCACGAAGTCGATGATCGGTCATCTGCTGGGAGCCGCCGGCGCTGTCGAGGCGATATTCAGCGTGCTTGCCATTCGCGATAGCGTGGTGCCACCGACCATCAACCTCGAAGACCCCGACGAGGGATGCACGCTCGATTACGTGCCCAACGAGGCGCGTGAGAAGCCGGTGGTGTACAGCCTATCGAACTCCTTCGGTTTCGGCGGTACCAATGGGTCACTGATCTTCGGTCGCGTTTAGGCGTCATGACCGACGACGCAGTGCCGTTCGACGATCGCGGTTTCGCTTATGGGGACGGTCTCTTTGAGACCGTCCTCGTGCGTGATGGGCAGCCTTTATTGTGGGACGCGCATCTACGGCGGTTGGCACGCGGTGCCGAGCGGTTGGAAATCCCATTGCCGGATACGCAGACCTTGGCGAGCTTGCCAGGGCAGGCGGGGGCCGGGTTGTGCGTGCTCAAGTTGCTCGTGACCCGTGGCAGCGGTGGTCGTGGGTACGCATCTCCTGAATCGCCCGTGCCGCGCCTGCGTTGGCGATTCATGCCTTTCATGCCGCAGTCCACGTATTGGCGCGATGGCGTACGCGTTCGCCTGTGTCGGCTGCGCTTGGGTCACCAGCCTTTATTGGCGGGCATCAAGCATCTCAACCGTCTCGAGAACGTCATGGCGCGTCGTGAGTGGCGCGATCCCGATGTTGCCGAAGGGGTGTTGTGCGATCAGCACGATAATCTCGTCGAGGCGACCAGCATGAACCTGGTCTGGAGGCGGCACGGCATTCTCGAGACTCCCGACCTGGCTGCATGTGGCGTGGAAGGCACGCTGTTGGCGGCGTTACGCGAGCGCTTGTCGATCCGCACGCGCGGAGTGGGAATCGAGGCGTTGATGGAGGCCGACGCAGCCTGGGTCATCAATTCGGTTCAGGGGGTTTGGCCCCTGAAACAGTTGGACGATGCCGACGGTACCTGCCTGAATCGATGGCCGGTACATACCGCGCATTGGTATCTGCAACAGCATGCCCATCCATTGCTGGGCTATCCTCATGACGTCTTCGATGAGGCGTGAGACAAGGTATCGACATGCGAGTGGTGAAGGTTCTCATAGGGGTTGCGATATTGGCTGGCGTGGCAGTGTTGGGGGCCTATCAGTATTGGCAATCCCGCCTGGCGGCCCCGCTGGCCCTCAATGAAACGACGATTTACGAAGTGCCGCGTGGGGCGGGATTCTTGCGCGTCATCGGCGAACTCGAAGAGCGCGGCATCATCGATGCCACCTGGCCGTATCGCGTCCTGGCGCAATTGTCGCCCGACAAGGTCAACGGATTGCGTTCCGGCGAGTTCGAACTCGACCCGGGAATGAGCGGCAACGACATGGTGGCGCGACTTTCCAGCGACAATGTCGTGTCCTATCGCTTTACCATTCCTGAAGGGTGGACGTTCGCGCAGATGCGCCGCGAACTGGATGCCGCTGCCAAGCTCGAGCATCGTACTCGAGACATGAGCGATGAAGAGGTCATGGCGGCCTTGGGGCACGAAGATGAATATCCTGAGGGGCGTTTCTTTCCCGATACGTATCGCTACCACAAGGGAATGACGGACCTTGAGGTATTGCGTCGCGCTTACCAACGCATGGCGACCATTCTGGCGGATGTCTGGGCGCAGCGGCATGACGACCTGCCGATCGATAGCGCCTACGACGCCCTCATCCTGGCTTCTTTGATCGAACGCGAGACAGGCGTTCCGGAAGAGCGACGCCAGATCGCCGGCGTCTTCACGCGACGCCTCGAAAGCGGCATGCGACTGCAAACCGATCCCACGGTGATTTATGGCATGGGAGACGACTACGATGGCAACATCACGCGGGCCGACCTGCGTCGCGAGACGCCCTATAACACCTACGTGATCGACGGACTACCGCCGACGCCGATTGCCATGCCGGGCAAGGGAGCGTTGCAAGCCGCCGTGGATCCGGCCCCCGGGGATGCCTTGTACTTCGTCTCCCAGGGCGACGGCTCGCATCAATTTTCCAGTACGTTGGCCGAGCACAATGCCGCGGTACGTCGTTACATTCTCAACCGCTGAGCGGGGTAGCACATCGCCATGACGCCAGGACGTTTCATCACCCTCGAGGGGGGCGAAGGGGTGGGAAAATCCACCAACGTGGATTTCGTGTGCGACTGGTTGAGCGCTCGCGGTATCGACGTACTGCGTACGCGTGAGCCGGGCGGCACCCCGCGGGCCGAGGCGATTCGTGCGCTACTGCTCGATCCCACGCCGCAGGAACCGCTCGACGAGACCGCCGAATTGCTGCTGATGTTCGCGGCGCGTGCCCAGCATCTGGCGGCCAAGATTCGCCCTGCATTGGCGCGGGGTGTGTGGGTCGTCTGCGATCGTTTTACCGATGCGACCTTTGCCTATCAGGGCGGCGGGCGTGGGTTGGACGAGGCGCGTATCGCGACACTCGAAGCCTTGGTGCAGGATGATCTGCAACCCGATCTGACGCTGTTACTGGATATGCCGGTCGAGGCCGCCCAACACCGTGTCGAACATCGTGGCACCACACGTGACCGTTTCGAGCGCGAACGGCAGCACTTCTTCACTGCCGTGCGTGACAGTTATCTTGCCCGCGCCGCCCAGGCACCGGCGCGGTTCGCAGTGATCGATGCCGACCAAGAGCTGGATGCAGTCCAGGCGTCGATCGCCGATCATCTGGCAGCGAGAAGCGCATTATGGTCGTGACGCCACTGCCTTGGCAGCGTGACTTGTGGCAGCGCCTGATTCGCCAACAGGACGCGGGCCGTTTGGCGCATGCGCTATTGATCTCGGGTCCGCATGGGGTTGGCAAGCACGATTTCGCCGATGCCCTGATAGCCCGCACGCTGTGCCATGCACCGGGTAACACCGCCTGTGGCGAGTGCCATGCCTGTCACATGCTGGCGTCGGGATATCATCCCGACCTGCTCGATATCACCCCGGCTGAAAAGCGCCGCCAGATACGCATCGATCCGATTCGGCAGGTCAATGCCTTCGTGTCGCAGACAGCGCAACAAGGCGGTTATCGCGTGATTCGTCTGCATCCCGCAGAAGCCATGAACGTAGCGGCCTCCAACGCGCTCCTCAAGAGTCTCGAAGAGCCGGGTGCGAAGACATTGTTCGTGCTCCTGGCAGACATTCCCTCGCGCATGCTGCCGACCATCCGTTCGCGGTGTCAGCATTGGAGCTTGGGCGTGCCCGAGCCACACAGCGCCCTGGAGTGGCTGAACGAACGTTTCGAAGACCCCGAGCAAGCGCGTTTCTGGTTGCGCGTGGCCGGTGGTTTGCCTCAGTTTGCTGTCGAGCTGGCCGAGGGGCGAGGCTTGCGCCAGGAGTTGCGTGAACTCTTCGATGCCTTGGTACGTGGCGCGGAGCCGGTCGCCGAGGCGGCGCGTCTCGATCCTCAGTCGTTGGACCGCGTGCTGTGGTACGGTATCGTCTGGCTCGAAGACTTGATTCGCCTGGGTGTCTCCGGTGAAGCACAGCACGTGCGCAACCCGGACCTTCTGCCGCTGTATCGCCAGGCCGCCAAGAATGCGCGGGTTCGCGATTGGTTTCGTCTGCTCGACTACGCGCGCGAACAGCGTCGTTTGATCGCTGCCGGGGGCAATCCCAATGCACAGTTGGTGCTGGAAGCCTGGCTGGTGCGATGGGCGTCGCTGTTGCGCTCGTGATCACGCCACGCTGGCGAGGCATCAACATTGTGCATGCAGCTAGACGTGCACCCTGACCGAGGAGTACCCGGCGTGGCGCAAAAAGCCTTATCCCTGACGTTCCACGATACGCAGACCCTGCAGGCAGCTTATATGCCCTGGCTGGAACGGGGCGGTATCTTCGTTCCCACGCAGGAGCGTTATGCGCTCGGCGATGCGGTGTATCTGTTGGTCACCTTGCCGGAAGACGCCGAGCGTCTGCCAGTCTCGGGCACGGTTGCCTGGCTGTCGCCGCCGGGTGTCGGCGGGCGACGCGTACCGGGGATCGGCGTGCATTTCAGCGATGCCGATCAGCGTGTAAGGGAGCTGATCGAAGCTCAGCTCGCAGGCGTTACCGCTACACGCCCCAGCTATACCCTTTAGGCCTCGTCTGAAGAGTGCCTAATGCCATGGGCTGGGCCACAACCTTTTCGATTCTTTAGGTACCGCATGTTCGTTGATTCCCACTGCCACCTCGATCGACTCGACCTCACTGCCCATGACGGCAAGCTCGATAGCGCTCTGGAAGCCGCCCGCCAGCGTGGCGTGCGTCACTTCCTGGCGATTGCCGTCACGCTGGATGACGTGCCTAATCTGGTCGATATCGCGCGCGCCCATGATGACGTGTCACTGTCCGCCGGCGTGCACCCGCTGCATCGGGTCGAGCGCGAGCCCGACGTACAAGCTATCGTCGACTGTGCCCAGCGTCATGACGCGGTGGCGATAGGCGAGACGGGGTTGGACTATCATTACGATGAAGTGGCTCACGATGTGCAGCGTCAGCGTTTCGCTCACCACCTGCGCGCCGCGCGTGAACTTGAATTGCCGGTGATCGTGCATACCCGTGATGCCAAGGAAGATACCTTGGCGTTGATTCGTGAACATACCGATCCCGCGGTGGGGGGCGTCTTGCATTGTTTCACCGAAGATCTCGATATGGCACGGGAAGCGGTGAGACTGGGTTTCTACGTTTCGCTTTCCGGCATCGTGACCTTCCGTAACGCCACCTCGGTTCGTGAACTGGCGCGCCTCGTGCCCCTTGACCGGCTATTGATCGAGACCGATAGTCCTTATCTGGCTCCGGTGCCGCATCGTGGCAAGCCCAATGAGCCTCAATGGGTCGTGGAAGTGGCGGAATGTATCGCCGCCGAGCGGGGCATCAGTGTCGACGAAGTCGCGATGCAGACAAGTGCCAATTTCTACCGGCTGTTTCGTGCCGCGCTGCCCGAGGCGCCCGACGATGTGCGCGAGGCATTGGCACAGATGAGCGGTCAGTAACGCCCAGCAGCGAGGAGCGAGCATGCCACTAGAGTCATTGACGACGCATCTCGACGCATCCCCCACGGCAGCGTTGCCGCCGGTTGATACCTGGGACCCGCCTTTCTGCGGTGACATGGCGTTGACCATTGCCGCCGATGGCCGCTGGTGGCATGAGGGCACGCCGATTGGGCGCGCACGCTTGGTACGTTTGCTGTCGCGTCTGCTGCGCCGGGAAGCGGATGGCGATTATTACCTGGTCACGCCGGTCGAAAAGCTGCGTATCCAGGTCGAGGACCGTCCGTTTTTGATTGCCGACGCCGATTGTCGCGACGGGGTGTGGACGTTGACCACCAACCTCGGCGATAGCGTCACTTTGGGCACGGAATGCCGCCTCGTGGTCAGTGCCATGCCGTCCGGCGATCCGGTTCCCGAGGTCGCCATTCGCTTCGGACTGTCCGCACGGCTCAATCGCAATGTCTACTACCGGTTGATCGATACCGCCGAGATGCACGAGACGCCCAACGGCAGCGAGCTCGGGATGTATAGCGACGGCGTCTGGCAGCCCCTCGGCTGGTTGCCCGAGGAGACCCAGTGAGCGAGGCGACACCCGAGCAGCGCGCCGTGGTCGCGCATGTAGAGGGGCATGCGCGCGTGTCGGCGGTCGCCGGTGCCGGCAAGACCACCACACTCGTGCAGCGCGTCTTGCACCTGCTGGCCAATCGCGTGCCTCCGCAACGCATGTTGGTGCTGATGTTCAATCGCGCCGCGCGCGAGGACTTCACCCACAAGCTGACCCACGAGGCAGCGGGGCAGCGCCTTCCCGATGTGCGAACCTTTCACTCCATCGGTCATCGCTTGACCCAGACCCTGACGCGCTGGGGGTATCTGTCATCGCGTCAGTTGATCGCTGCCGATTGGCAACGCGAGCGTCTGCTTCGTCAGGCGGTGCAGATGAGCCTGGAACACGCCGACGACAGTCAGCGCCACGCCGCGCTGGAGTCTGATCGTCTCGAGGCGCTGGCGCAGTTCTGCGAGCTGGTCAAGGCGGAGATGTGCGCCCCTGAAGTACTCCACGAACGCTTGGATTTTGGCGACGCTACCCAGCACTTCTGCGAAGCGTATGCGGTCTTCGAGGGGTTGCTCGAAGATCACGCCTTGATGACCTACGCCGACCTTCTCTATCGACCGTTACGTTGCCTGGAAGCGACGCCCGAGGCTCGCGCCCGCGTGCAGGGGTTTCTCGATCATGTCATCGTCGACGAATATCAGGACATCAACGAGGTGCAGCAGCGCTTATTGGCGATTCTTGCGGGGTCTTCCGCCCAGGTGATGGCGGTGGGCGATGCCAATCAGTGCATCTACGAGTGGCGCGGTGCGCGCCCCGATGCGATGTTCGAACGTTTTACCGCCTTGTTCGGTACCGCTCACGATTATCCGCTGTCGTATACCTTTCGCCATGGCCATGTGTTGGCGTTGGCGGCCAACCATGCCATTCGCGCCAATCGCCGGCGTCCCGATCAGCTATGCCTGGCCGCGCCCGGGACGCCGGCGACCCGCGCTGACGTGGCGGTAGGCAGCAGTGCACTGCTCGATGCCCTTCAGCAGTGGCGCGGCGACGGGCGAGCCTTGGGCGAGGCCTGCGTGCTGGTGCGCAGTTGGGCGTTGTCCGTCTCCGTGCAGTTGCAGCTGTTGCGTGCCGGCATCCCGTTCCGGCTCGCGCGTGAGGATCGCTTCGTGTTTCGTCTGCCGCTGGTGCAGGCGCTGGCGGGGTATCTGGCCCTGGCGCGTGATGGGCGTCGCCTGCAGGACCCTGAGCAGCTCAACCTGCTGTTGTCGCAGCCGACGGTGTTCGTGCCTCGCGAGACGCTGACCGCCTTGGCGCACCAGCTGGCCCAGACCCAGCAATGGCCTGAGCGGCACGACCCTTTGTTGAATGCGTTGAAGCCCCTTCAGCGGCGTAACCTCAAGCGTCGCTGGCAGTTGCTATGCGAACTGCCACGCATGTCGAATTGGCCGCCGGCCAAGCTGCTCGAACATGTCGTCGAGGCCACCGAGGCGGACAAAGCCCTCAAGCGCGCCGCCTCGAGGCGCGCCAAAGCCGAGGACGATGTGCGTCTGCTCGATGTGTTGATCGAACAGGCCGGTGAACTGGCCAACGACCCCGAAGGCTTCATCGAGCTACTCAGTCAGCCGGTGGAAGCGCGCGAGGATGGCGTATTGGTGACCACAGTGCATGGCGCCAAGGGGCTCGAATGGCCGATGGTCGCGCTGTGGGGTGTCAATGAGGAAGACTTTCCACACTACACGCGTGAAACGCCTCTGGACGCCGAGCGCCTGGAGGAGGAGCGTCGTCTGTACTACGTAGCGATCACGCGGGCGCGCGAGCGTTTGCTGGTCCTGCACGATGGCGGCGATCATCGTCCCAGTCGCTTCCTCGACGAGACCGCCTGGGACGACTGCCATCGCGCCGCCGCCGCGCTCGGTGAGACACCGCCCGACACGCTGGCGGTGCGTGCTCCGGAGGTGGTCGGGCGTTATCTCGAACGTTGCGGGTTGAATCTGGCTGTCACTCGCGCGTCAGAGCCGGTTGCTGAATCAGCGCCTGCGACATGGGCGGTGGGGGAATGGGTGCGGCATGAGGTCTTCGGCGATGGCGAGATCGTGGTGCTCGAGGGCGATCCCGCCAATCCAGTCATCGAGGTGCGCTTCACCCAGGCGGGGCGCCGGCGGTTGATCGCCGCGCGCGCGCCGCTTGAGCATGTGGCGGAACCAGCGGTGCCGAGCTGAGGTAGGGCCGCTTAGATGCCCCCACGCGTTGGCGAGGACACCCTGGGCATGACTACATGTTGGGGTAGTTGGGACCGCCACCGCCTTCCGGCGCCACCCAGGTAATGTTCTGGGACGGGTCCTTGATGTCGCAGGTCTTGCAGTGCACGCAGTTCTGGAAGTTGATCTGGAACTTGGGTTCGCCGTCTTCTTCGACTATTTCGTAAACCCCTGCGGGGCAGTAGCGTTGCGCGGGCTCGGCGTATTCCGGCAAATTGACGCGTACCGGGATCTCGGGATCGGTGAGCCGCAAGTGACTCGGTTGATCCTCTTCATGGTTGGTATTGGAGAGGAACACCGATGAAAACTTGTCGAACGATAGCTTGCCATCCGGCTTGGGATAGTCGATGGGTGTCACCTCGTTGGCATGGCGCATGCGCGCATGATCGGAGGTGGTGTCGTGCACGGTGGGTAGTTTGCCGCCCAGCAGTTGGTCCAGGAAGTTGTAGGCGCCACCTTTGACGGTGCCGTATTTGTGAATCGCCGGCCCGAAGCTGCGGCTTTCGGTCAATTCCTCCCAGCCCCAGCTATTTTTCCATTTCGAGGTGAACGCGGTCAGCTCTGCGCCGCCTTCGTCACCCGCGACGAAAGCCTCGAAAACGGCCTCTGCCGCGACCAGGCCGGATTTCATCGCCATGTGGATGCCCTTGATCTTGGCGAAGTTGAGGGTGCCGGCATCGCAGCCGATCAACAAACCACCGGGAAAGGTCATGCGGGGCAGGCTATTGGCACCGCCCTTGGTGATGGCGCGCGCCCCGTAGGAAACGCGGGAGCCGCCTTCGAGATGTTGCTTGAGCACCGGGTGGTGCTTCATGCGCTGAAATTCATCGAAGGGCGAGAGGTACGGGTTGTTGTAGGAAAGATCGACGATCAAGCCCACCACGACCTGCTGATTCTCGGCATGGTAGAGAAACCAGCCGCCATGGGTGTCGCTGGGCAACGGCCAGCCCGAGCCATGCAAGACGCGTCCGGGTTCGTGCTGATCGGCGGGCACGTCCCAGAGCTCCTTGAAACCCAGCGCATAGTGTTGTGGATCGCAGCCTTCGTCGAGGTCGAAGCGCTCGATCAGCCGCTTGCCGAGATGCCCGCGTGCGCCCTCGGCGAACAACGTGTACTTGGCGCGCAGTTCCATGCCCGGCATGTGGCCGGGTTTTTCGCTGCCATCGGCGGCCACGCCCATGTCGCCGACGAGGATGCCGCGTACCGTGCCATCGTCATCATGCAGGCTTTCCTGGGCGGCGAAGCCGGGGAAAATTTCCACGCCGAGTTCTTCGGCCTGCTCGGCCAGCCAGCGACACAGGTTACCGGCGCTGATGACGTAGTTGTCATGCGCGCCGCCGGTGTTGTGCATGCTCTTGGGCACCAGGGCATTGGGTAATTTCTGGGCGCTTTCGGCGTCCTTGAGCAGGTAGAGGTCATCGCTGATCACGGGGGTGGTCAACGGCGCACCACGCGATTCCCAGTCGGGGAATAGTTCGCGAAGGGCGCGTGTTTCGAGCACGGCGCCGGACAGAATATGCGCGCCCACTTCGGAGCCTTTTTCGACCACGCAGACGCTGAGTTCGCGCTGGGCCTCGTGGGCCTGCTGCATCAGGCGACATGCCGCCGATAGCCCGGATGGGCCGGCGCCGACGATGACGACGTCGAAATCCATGTATTCGCGTTCCACGGCTTGATCTCCTCCATCTTCGCGTTGGGCGATCGACGCGCCCGAGCATGCACAGTGTCTTTCGAGCAATGGTGCATGGACAAGTCGCGTTTTTCTTGGTTGTATTCTAAGGATTGTATTTTAAACGGCCGTTTGATTCCACATGGGGCGGCCGGCCCGTATGATGTCATTTTCCGTGTGGTTTGTCGTCCGACGCGGCCATGACGGCGCTTCAGGGTTTGACCGCATTGGACGAGATCACGCAATATTATAAAGGGTCGCCGAGTGTTTAACGGGCGACATTTTTTCGGGACACGCCCCCTATCAAACGCTTGAATGAATTTATTCTAAGGGCATGCCTGCCGGTTCTAACCAAGCGAGGACACCATGAAAGTACTCGTCGCGGTCAAACGCGTCATCGATTATAACGTCAAGATCCGGGTCAAGCCGGATCACTCCGACGTCGATCTCACCAACGTCAAGATGGCCATGAATCCTTTCTGCGAGATCGCCGTGGAAGAAGCGGTGCGCCTCAAGGAAAAAGGGGTGGCCAGCGAGGTGGTGGCCGTTACCATCGGTCCCAAGGCTGCGCAGGAGCAGCTGCGTACCGCTCTGGCGCTAGGTGCCGATCGCGCGATCCACGTCGAGACCGATGACAAGGTCGAGTCGCTGACCGCCGCGAAGCTTCTCAAGCAGGTCGTCGAGGACGAGCAGCCGGGTCTGACGATTCTCGGCAAGCAATCCATCGACACCGATAACAATCAGACCGGCCAGATGCTGGCCGCCTTGGCAGGCATGGGGCAGGGTACGTTCGCCTCTGAGGTACAGGTCGAGGGCGAGGAGGTCCGCGTAACCCGTGAAATCGACGGCGGCCTGCAGACCGTCGCGCTCAAGCTGCCGGCGGTGATTACCACCGACCTGCGCCTCAACGAGCCGCGCTATGCCAAGCTGCCCGATATCATGAAGGCCAAGAAGAAGCCCATCGACGTCAAGAGCCCCGAGGATATGGGGATTGCCGTGGCGTCCAGCCTGAGTGTGCTCAAGGTGGAATCGCCGGCGGAACGCCAGGGCGGCGCCAAGGTGGCCTCCGTGGATGAACTCGTCGACAAACTCAAGAACGAAGCCAAGGTGATCGCATGAGCATTCTGGTTATCGCCGAACATCATAACGGCCAACTGGCGGAAAGCACCGCCCACGTGGTTGCCGCGGCTCAGGCCATCGGTGGAGACATCGAGATCCTGGTGGCGGGCGAGAGCGTCGCGGGCGTTGCCGAGTCGGCCGCCAAACTGGCCGGTGTCAGCAAGGTAAGGGTCGCCGACGACGGCGTCTATGCCCACCAGCTTGCCGAACCGCTGGCCGAGCTCATCGCCGGGCTCGCCGACGACTACAGCCATGTGCTGGCCGCTGCCTCCACCCAAGGCAAGAACGTGATGCCGCGCGTCGCCGCCCTCAAGGACGTGGCCGCACTGTCGGAAGTGATCGGTGTGGAAAGCCCCGATACCTTCCTGCGCCCGATCTATGCGGGCAACGCGATTGCCACCGTGCAGTCGAGCGATGCTCTCAAGGTCATCACCGTGCGTACCACGGCCTTCGATGCCGTCGACGCGACGGGGAGCGCCGAGGTCGAGTCGGTCAACGCCACGGTCGAAAACACCCTATCGCAGTTCGTCAGTGAGGAACTGGCGAGTAGCGATCGGCCTGAACTGGGCAGTGCCCGCGTGGTCGTCTCCGGCGGTCGCGGCATGGGCAACGGTGAGAACTTCAAGCTGCTCGACGGTATCGCCGACAAGCTGGGCGCGGCGATTGGCGCTTCACGCGCGGCCGTGGATGCGGGCTTCGTTCCCAACGATATGCAGGTCGGGCAGACCGGCAAGATCGTCGCACCGGAGCTGTACATCGCCGTGGGGATCAGTGGCGCCATTCAGCACCTGGCGGGGATGAAGGACGCCAAGGTCATCGTGGCGATCAACAAGGATGAAGAAGCGCCGATCTTCCAGGTCGCCGATTACGGCCTGGTGGGCGATCTGTTCGAAGTACTTCCCGAACTCGAGTCCAAATTGTAAGTCGAAGTCTAAACGCGGCCTGCAGATTGGCTTGGCGCGCGATGTATTGTCAAACCGGCTCACGTGGCCGGTTTTTCTTTCTCATAGTCCATGATTGATAATTGTTCTTGTTTGTATTAGCGTGCTAGCCGTCCTTTCGTCGGCGCTAATGGGCGTCTGACACGATCAAGCAACGGGAGAAAGCGTGGTGCCTAACGACACGCGAAGCCGAACACGGACATGCCGGCGTGCGGCTTGCGCCGGTATGGCGTTATTGATGGGTATTTCCGCAATGGCCTCGGCGCAGCAGGCGTCATTGCGAGACGCCAGTGCTCAGGCGCAGCAAGAGCAGGCGGCGTTGCAGGACAAGATAGACGCCGCCGACGATGAAACGCGTGAATTACTGACGCGCTTGCGCGATGCCAGCCGCGAAGCCTCGCGTCTCGAGCGCTATAACGACGAACTTGCCCGCCGCAATCAGACGCAGCAGGCTTTGATCGAGAAGCGGCGTGAGGCCATCGATCAACTCTCGGTGACGCGCGAGGCCTTGCCGGGACAGCTGCGCGATATGGTGTCGCAATTGCGCACCCTGATCGAAGCCGACTTGCCTTTCTTGCGCGAGGAGCGCCTGGCGCGCGTCGAGAGTCTCGATGCGATGCTCGATGACAGCGAAATGAGTGCGGGTGACAAGCTCGATCGCGTGCTCTCCGCCTGGCGCACCGAGCTCGACTACGGCCGCGAGATGGACGCCTGGCAAGGGCCGTTGGTGGGCGATGACGACCGTCAGGTCGACTATCTCCGCGTGGGGCGTATTGGGCTTTATTACGCCACGCCGGACGGCCGCGCCGGTGGTGTCTGGCGTGCCGATGCCGAGGAATGGCAATCCCTCGAGGGCGACGCGCTCGATGAACTGCGCAAGGGGCTGCGTATTGCGCGCGATCAGCGGGCCCCGGCATTGCTCGATCTCCCGGTCTCGGTAGCGGTAGAGACCCAATCGGCCGATGACGCGAATTCTCCCGCCGATAACGAGGAGTCGTCATGAGCACATGGAAGTCTCTGCGGTCTCGGGTGTTGGCGCTGGCTCCGGTGCTGGTGTTGACGATGGCGCTGCCCAGCATCGTGCCTTCAGCCTTGGCTCAGGAGGGCGATTCCTCCCCTTCGCTTGAGCAAATGCTAGAAAGTCTGCGTACGGATAGTGAGGCTGCCGAGTCGAGAGACCGGGAGCGCTTGAGCGCGCTGGTGGACGACCGCACTGCACTGCGCGACGCGGTGGAAGAAGCGGAAGCCGAACGCGATGACGCGCGTCAACGGCGCGACGAGCTGGAGGCAACGCAAACGCGCCAGCGTGAAGCGCTCGACGAGGTCAATCAGCGGCGCCGTGATGAAGCGGGCGACCTCGACGGCGTATTCGATGTGGCGCAAGGGCAAATCGGCGAACTGCGTGATGCGTTGGGCGATGGCTGGTTGACCGTGGGGACGCGGACGACGCTGCCGGAACGCCTCGACGACGACGCCATCATCGATACCCAGACACTGGGAAACCTGGGGCGGACGTTCGCTGAGCTGACCGCGGAAACCGGGCGCGGTGTGCGTTTCGAAGCGCCCATCGCCGATGCTGAAGGCAATGTCGAGCAGCGTGAGGCGGTGCGCCTGGGCGACTTTCTCGCCTTCAGCGATGGCAAGCTCCTGACGCGTGATACTGGCAACCAGGCAGACGAGGCCGGACTGCGTGTGGTGTCGCATACGCCTGAGGATGCCAGCGATGCACTGCAGGCCTTCCAGCATGGCGAAGGGGAGCGCGTGGTCCTTGATCCCACTCAGGGTAATGTACTCGATGCCCTGGCGCAGCAACCCTCGCTGTGGGAGCGTTTTCAGCAAGGCGGCGCGGTTGGCTATGTCATTGTCGTGCTGGGTATCGCGGGCTTGCTGGTCGCACTAGCGCAATACGCTTATTTGCTGTTGGTCAGCCTGCGTCTGCGTCGTCAGCTTCGCACTCCCGAGACCTTGCGCGACGATAACCCGCTGGGACGGGTGCTCGGTCGCTTCGCGGCGCTGGGTCACGATCACGCACCGGAAGCGTTGGAGGCACGCCTCGACGAAGCGCTGCTGGCAGAGAAGCCGCGTCTCGAGCGTGGCCAACCCCTGGTCAAACTCATGGCGGCCGTCGCGCCCTTGCTGGGACTGCTAGGGACGGTGACCGGGATGATCGTCACCTTCCAGTCGATCACCGTGTTCGGCACCGGTGATCCGCAACTCATGGCCGGCGGGATCAGCCAGGCGTTGGTGACCACCGTGCTGGGCCTGATCGTCGCCGTGCCGCTTCTATTCGTGCATACCGCCTTGAGTAGTCGCAGCCGCGAATTGCTCGGCACGCTCGAGGGACGGGCGAGTGCCGTGCTGGCCGAGCATCTCGAGGCCTCACACGGTCATACGAGGACGCAGGCCGATGCCCACGCTCGCTGAGCCCATCGTCTGGCTGGTCGAGGCCGGTGGTCCGGTACTGGTGATGATTGCCCTGGTTGCCATGGCGCTTTTCGCCATGGGACTGGAGCGCGGCCTGTATTGGCAGTTCGTGCATAGCCGTCGTCGTCGGGCACTGGTGGCGCGCTGGGTTGCGCGCCACGACCACGCCAGTTGGAGCGCGTTGACGCTGCGCGAGGTCTGGACGTCGGAACTCATCGGCCAACTGCGTCGCCCCTTGCCGTGGCTCAAGCTGCTGGTGGGGTTGTGCCCGCTGCTGGGGTTGCTGGGGACGGTCACCGGGATGATCCAGGTCTTCGATAGCCTCTCCTTGACCGACGCCAACCAGGCACGGGCCATGGCCGATGGCGTGGCCCGCGCGACGTTACCGACATTGACCGGCATGGCAGTCGCCGTGGTGGGGCTCTTGTTTACCACCCGTCTTGAACACGTGATTCGGCGCGAGGATCAGCGGCTACATGACCGCATGGCACGTGCCGTGGAGGATGCCAATGCGTAGGCGTCGACTACAGGACGTCAATGACGACGCCCAGGAAATCAATCTCACGCCGATGCTGGACGTGGTCTTCATCATGTTGATTTTCTTCATCGTGACGACCAGTTTCATCAAGGAAAGTGGCGTGGAAATCGACCGTCCCGAGTCATCTTCCGCGACCGCGCGTCCCGAAGCGCAAGTCATGGTGGCGATCACCGCCGAGAACGCCGTGTGGGTCGATGGACAGCCGGTGGATGCGCATCGCGTGGGCAATGAAGTGGCCAGCCTGGTGAGCGACGAAGGCGGTGTCGTGATCCAGGCTGACCGCCAATCGACCACCGGGCTTCTCATTGAAGTCATGGATGCCATTCGTGATGCCGGCGTTGACAACGTCGCCGTGGCGGCGGATCGGGGCGCCGACGGATGAGAGCGATCGCAGGCGCTGTAGGCGGCATCTTGATGGCGTTGGGGCTTTTCTACCTATTGGCCCTGCTGGTGGCGCCACCGGAAGATAATCGTGAGCCGATCGAGCAGCCGATGTCGGTGTCACGCGTCGAGGCGCCTGAGGCACAACAGGCGTCGGCACCGGCAGCGGCTGCACCGGATGCCCCGACACCACCGGCTCAAACGCCACCACCTCCGCCGCCTTCACCAGTGCCCGCGGCCCAGAGTGACAGTTCGCTGACGTTGCCCGAGCCGGAAGCGTCGGCACCGCCCTCGCCGGAGGTGCCGGAGGAATCGTTGCCCGAGCTCGAAGAAGTCGAGCCCACACCTGAGCCCGAACCCGAACCGGCGCCCGAACCGGAACCCGATCCCGAGCCGCAGCCTGACCCGCAGCCCGACCCTGAGCCTGCACAAGAAACGTCACCTTCGGATGCGGCGTCGCAAGGCGACAGCGGTGAGACCGCGGATACCGAATCCTCGGCGAGCGGTGAAACGAGCGAGCAGGACGCTGAACAAGTCGGCTCGCCGCAGCCGACCGAGCGCGTGCCGCCGGAATATCCGTCGCGGGCGCAGCGGCGTGGTATCGAGGGGTTCGTGGAGGTGAGTTTCACGATCATGCCCAATGGCCAGGTCGATCGCGATTCCTTGCACGTCACCGATGCCGATCCGCGTAGCATGTTCGAGCGTGCGGCGCTCAAGGCTGTCGCCGATTGGCGGTTTCCGCAAAGCGATCAGCCGCGTGAAGCGCGTCAGCGGCTAGAATTTCGTCTCAAGAGGTAACGCATGCAGTGGCGTCAGTGGGGATATGTAGCGACGCTGTGTCTGAGCCTGGGAATGGCTAGCACGGGCGTAAACGCCGCCGGGCCGGCCTTGGCGCCGGACATGGTGCAGGCGCTGGAGTCGCTGCAGCAGCGCATGCAGGATAACGCCAGCGAGAGCGCCATCGATGATGCCAAGTCGGCCGCTGAGCGCCTACAGGGCGGTAATCGGGCTGATCGCTGGGCGCGTGCCTTGTTTCTGCAACTGGCGGCGACTGGTGAGGCGCGCCAGGGCCGGGACGCCGAGGCGGCGGATCTTTTTCGCCAGGCGCGCCGTATCGACAGCGTCGATGCCGATTCGCGCCAGCGTTGGCTCAATCAAGAGGCCCGCTTGCGGCTGCGCGCGGGGCAGACCTCGCAGGGGGCTCAGCTGCTGGAAAGATGGCTCGAGGACCACCCGGATGATCGCGATGGCTTGTGGTTGATGGTGCAAGCCCAGGCGACGCAGAAACAGTGGACGCAAGCGGCGCAGTGGGTCGATCGCGCACGTCGTGCCGGCGATATGGATGCTGACAGACGTCGCTTGGCGGCGAGCGTTTATCAGCACGCCGAGCGTTATGACGCGGCACTGGCGTTGCTAGACGATCAGTTGCAAAGTGAGAGTGACGACCCTCAGGCATGGCGGCGTGCCGCGGCGTTGGCGCAGCGCATGCAGCAGCCCGGATTGGCAGCGGCGTTATGGGAGGCCGGCTGGCGGCGAGGCGCGCTGGCGGGCGAGGACGATCTCGAGCGTCTGATTCGGCTTCATCTGGCTGGCGGGACCCCGGCGCGTGCTGCCGAGCATCTGGAAACGGCATTCGAGAAGGGCACGCTGTCACGCGATAGCGAGCATCGACGTCTTCTCGCCGAGGCCTGGACGTCGGCGCGCGCGCATCAGAAGGCGTTGTCGGCATGGCGCGCGCTGGCCGAAGACACCCAGGCCGCCGCTGATTGGCGTCAGCTCGGCGAACTGGCCTACGGCTGGGGCGAGTGGTCGACGGCGATAGAAGCGCTTCGCCAAGCCCGTGAGCAGGGGGCTGACCCCGCGCGAACCTGGTTGCTGGAAGGGGTGTCGCAACTGGAGTCGTCGGATGAAGAGGCGGCGCGTGAGGCGTTCGAAGCGGCGCGTGATGCCGGTGCGTCACAGGCCGAAGCCTGGCTGGCATCGCTCGACGAAGGGGATGCCGGGAAGGCGCCCGATGTCGACGCATCACCGAAGGCGCCGACGCCCCAGACGCCCTCCGATACGCCGTGACGCCCGCCTTCCACGAGCGTGGATACGTGTTACAAAGCCAACTGTGCCCATACCGGGGCGTGATCCGAAGGACGTTGGATACCGCGTAGTTCGTAATCGATGCCTGCGTCTTCCACCCGCTCGCACAGCGTGGGGGTGACCATGATGTAGTCGATGCGCAAGCCGCGCTTGGGCTCGCGCTCGAAGCCCCGCGAACGGTAATCGAACCAGCTGAAGCGATCGTCGACCTCGGGATAGCGCAGGCGGTAGCAATCGCTCAGCCCCCAGTCGGCGAGGCGCGTGAGCCATTCACGCTCGACGGGCTGGAAGCTGGTCTTGCCTTCGCGCAGCCAGCGCTTGCGATTGGACTCGCCGATGCCGATGTCGATATCGGCGGGCGAAATATTGAAGTCGCCCATGACCGCGAGCCGTTCGCTGGGCGTATGCCGCTCTTGCAGCAATGCCGTGAGCCGGGCATAGAAATCGCGTTTGTTGGGAAACTTGGTGGGGTGCTCGATATTTTCACCCTGCGGGAAGTAACCGTTGTACACGGTCATGGTCTCGCCGTCGTCACAGCTGACGCGGACGCCGATCAAGCGTCGCTGGGCTTCTTCGCCATCGTCGGGCAGGCCATAATGCACGGCCTCGGGGGGCTGTCGGGTGAGTAACGCGACGCCGTAATGGCCTTTCTGGCCGTGAAAAGCGACGTGATAGCCGAGCGCCTCGACGGCCTCGCGCGGGAACTCGCTGTCCTGCACCTTGGTTTCCTGGAGACCGATGATATCGGGACGATGCACCTCGATGAGAGCCTCCAATTGGTGGAGGCGGGCACGGATCCCGTTGATGTTGAAGGAGACCAAGCGCATCAGCGATCACCCCGCGAATCGTCGTCGCGTGTCGGCGTGCCATGCACGTCGAGGGTCGGCGCCTGCTGTTGGCGTGCCAGGCGACGAGCGGCCTGCAGTTTGCGTTGCTGACGTTTCTTCTGCACATAGCGCGGCGACGATTTGACCTGATCGGGGTTGTCGTGGCGCCATTTACGGAAGTCCTTGCGACGCCCGGTGCGAATCGTCACTTTGTTAGCGATCGAGCGCGTTTTTTTGCTGCGTGTCATGTCGTGACCCTGTGTCGTATTGACTTGAGGGCCATTCTACCAGTCGCGTTGCCGGGCGACATCCGTGCTTGAGCGCGATGCCCGCGCGATGCTCGGCAATGACTGATACAATGCTCGCTTGCGTCGTGATCCAGCTTGGCTGTCGCGATGGCCGTGGCGCGCTCCGGAAAGGCGGACAAGCGCGCTGGATTCATGCATTTGCGTACGAATATGGACAGACATAGAAGCCTATGAGTGAGTCGGATAAAACCCCAGCACCGGCCCAGAACCGCAAGCCCAAGCGTCGGCGTCGCAAGCCGCGCCGGTCGCAGTCCCAGTGGGACGTCAAACAGTTCCAGGTGACGCCGGTGGCGGGCAAGTGGCGTTTTCACGATTTCGATCTTCCCGTGCCGCTGATGCGTGCGATTCACGCCCTGGGATTCGAATACTGCACGCCGATCCAGGCGGAAGCCTTGACGCATACGCTGCTTGGCGGCGATGTGGTCGGCAAGGCGCAGACGGGTACCGGCAAGACCGCCGCTTTCCTGATCTCGATTCTGGCGTATTTCCTGGAAGAGAAGGCCCCCGACGGTCAGAAGCCCGGTGCGCCGCGTGCGTTGATCATTGCGCCGACGCGTGAACTGGCGCTGCAGATCGAGAAAGATGCCAAGGCACTGGCGCGCTTTACGTCGCTCAACGTGGCTAGCGTCGTCGGTGGCATGGACTATCAGAAGCAGCGCGATCAGTTGTCGCGCAAGATCGATGTGCTGGTCGCTACCCCGGGGCGCCTGCTCGACTTCCACGAGAAACGCGATGTCGACTTGACGCAAACCGAGGTGCTGGTCCTCGACGAAGCGGATCGCATGCTGTCGATGGGCTTCATCCCCGACGTCAAGCGCATCATCCAGCATACGCCCAAGGCCGAAGAGCGCCAGACCTTCCTGTTCTCGGCGACGTTCAGTCCGGACATTCTCAACTTGGCCCGCCAGTGGACGCATGACGCCACGCACGTCGAGATCGAGGCCAGCCTCGAGAATGCCGCCAACATCGACCAGCGTGTCTATCTGGTGGGGGACAGCGACAAGCAGCGCTTGCTGATCAACCTGCTCAACCAGGAGAGCATGGAACGCGTGATCGTGTTCGGTAACCGCCGTGATCTGGTGCGTAACCTCGACTCGTCCTTGCGTGACGCTGGTATCAATGTGGCGATGCTTTCCGGTGATGTGCCGCAAAAAGCGCGTATCGACACTCTCGACCGCTTCCGCAACGGCGAGGTGGATGTGCTGGTTGCCACTGACGTGGCAGGACGTGGCATTCATATCGATGATGTCAGCCATGTCGTGAACTATACCTTGCCGGAAGACCCCGAAGATTACGTCCACCGTATTGGCCGCACGGGCCGTGCCGGTGCCGAGGGTGTGTCGATCAGTTTTGTCGGCGAAGAAGATGCTTTTGCACTGCCGGGAATCGAATCCTACATCGACGCCAAGCTGCCCTGTCAGCATCCTCCCGAAGGGTTGCTCTGACCCTTGACGGAAACGGCATCCCAGGCCCTCGACCCCGAGCTCAAGGCGACCATTCAGACGGCCTACCGGAAAGTGCTCGAAGGGCTCGAGCTGACGCCGCGTTATGGGCAGCGACTGATGATCGCCGAGATCGCGCGGACCCTGGGTGGCATCGAGGCGGATGACGCCGGACGACGTCTCTCCAACGAGCATGTCTGCGTGCTGGAAGCGGGTACCGGCACTGGCAAGACGCTGGCCTATCTGCTTGCCGCGCTGCCCATCGCCCAGGCGCGTGGTAAGCGTCTGGTGGTCTCCACCGCCACGGTGGCGCTGCAAGAGCAGGTGCTGCATCACGACCTGCCGGCCCTCAAGGCGCATAGCGGCCTCGATTTCGAATACGCCCTGGCCAAGGGTCGGGGGCGCTATCTATGCGTGGCGCGACTCGATCAAGCCTTGGAAGGCGGGGAAGACAACCCTACGCTGTCGCTTTTCGAGGAAGCGATGACGTCGCGCGACGGTGACGACTTCCAGGCCCTGGCGCACGAGATGGCCGAGGCCTACTCGGCAGGGCGCTGGGAGGGGGACCGCGATAGCTGGCCGACGGGGATCGACGATGCCGATTGGCGCCGTTTGACCATCGATCATCGCCAGTGCACCAATCGTCGCTGTGGCCACTTCGGCGCCTGCGCCTTCTTTCGCGCCCGCCGGGGGCTCGATCAGGCCGATATCATCGTTGCCAATCACGATCTTGTGCTGGCGGATCTTTCCTTGGGGGGCGGGTTGGTATTGCCATCGCCCAAGGAGTGCATCTACGTCTTCGACGAAGGGCACCATCTGCCCGATAAAGCTCTCGACCACTTTTATCACCGTTTGCCGGTCAACGGTACGCTACGCTGGCTACGCACGCTGAAGAAGTCGCTGACCGAGCTCAATACCGCTCTGGCCGTGCAGCCGACCCTGGCCCGCTTGTTGGCGAGCCTGCCGGAAGCCATCGCCGCGTTGGAACCGCGCCTCGGCGAGGCGTTCGCCATGGGGCATAGCATCGCCGAGTTGGAGCATGGGCTGCCTGAAGAAGCCAGTGACGCCGTGCATCACCGTTTCTCCATGGGGCGGGTGCCCGAGGCGCTTTCCGAGCAGGCCGGGGCGATGGTCACGGCCTTCGCCGAGTTGTCGCGTACGCTCGAGAGCATGGCTGACATCTTGCGCGAGAGCCTCGATCCGGAAAAGGCCACGGGTTTGCCGCGCGAACAGGCCGAGGCCTGGCTACCGTTGATCGCCCTGCTACACGGCCGGGCCTTGGACGCGCATGCCTTGTGGCAGGCGTTGTCCACAACGGACCCCGAGGACGGCGTGCCTCAGGCGCGTTGGCTGACCTTCGAGCGTGTCGCCGGCGAGGCAGAGTTGACGTTTTCGGCAAGCCCCGTTTCGGCCGCCGAGACCTTGGCTCGGCATTTGTGGGGCACATGCTATGGCGCAGTGGTGACCTCGGCGACGCTGACCGCGCTCAATCGCTTCGAACGTTTGCAAGAACGCGCCGGGCTTGCAAACCGCTATCGCTATCAACGCTTGCCCAGCCCGTTCGATTATTCGCGGGCGGTGCTCAGCGTGCCGCCGGAGGCCGTCGATCCCAGCAATCGCGAGGCCCACGAGCGTGCGCTGATCGACTTCACCCAAGCGTTGGGTGAGCGCGAAGCCGTGCTCATGCTGTTCTCGTCGCGCAAGCAGATGCGCGCCGTGCTCGAGGCGCTGCCAGAGACGGTGCGTCAGCGGGTGTTGGCGCAGAATCATCTGCCCAAGCGCGAGCTGCTGCAGCGCCATCGCGCGCGCGTCGATGCCGGGGAGGGCAGTATCATCTTCGGGCTGGCCAGTTTCGCCGAGGGGATCGACCTGCCGGGAAAATACCTGACGCATGTAGTGATTACTCGGCTGCCGTTTTCCGTGCCCGACGATCCGGTAGGGGCGACCCTGGCGGAGTGGATCGAAAGCCGAGGCGGCAATCCGTTCATGCGCATCTCGGTGCCGGATGCCTCGATTCGTCTGGTCCAGGCCTGCGGTCGGCTGATCCGCAAAGAAGCCGATCAGGGACGGATCACATTGCTCGACCGTCGTGTCCTGACGCGTCGTTATGGAAGGGCGCTGCTCGATTCGTTACCGCCTTTCCGGCGTGAAATCGACGGCATAGCGCAGTAGGCGCGCCGCCCGCGCTCCCCGGGTGGAAGGCGTGGGCGGCGGCGTCTATTGGCGGGGCTTACTCGCCGCGTTGGCGCTGGCTCAGGACCGGCTTGAGCTTCTCGTTCATCTCGCGCATGGCCGTTTCGGTGGTCGGCCAGTCGATGCAGGCGTCGGTGATCGAAACGCCGTACTGCAGCTGCGAGCGATCCTCGGGGATCTTCTGGTTGCCCCAGCCGATGTGCGACTCGACCATCAGACCCATGATCGAGGTATTGCCCTCGAGGATCTGGTTGGCGATGTTGTCCATCACCAAGGGCTGCAGGGCCGGATCCTTGTTGGAGTTGGCGTGCGAGCAGTCGACCATGATGTTAGGGATCACGCCTGCCTTGCGCAGTTCCTTGTCGGCGAGGGTAACGCTGACGCTGTCGTAATTGGGCTTGCCGTTGCCACCGCGCAACACGATATGCCCGTAGGGGTTGCCGCGTGTGCGAATGACGGCGACCTGTCCACCTTGATCGATACCCAGGAAGTTATGGGGATGGGCAACGGACTTGAGCGCGTTGACCGCGACGTCGAGACTACCGTCGGTACCGTTCTTGAAGCCCACCGGCGACGAGAGGCCTGACGCCATCTCGCGGTGTGTCTGGGACTCGGTGGTGCGTGCCCCAATAGCCGACCAACTGATGCAATCTTGCAAATACTGCGGCGAGATGGGATCGAGCGCCTCAGTGGCCAGTGGTAGCCCCATTTCGGCAAGCTCGACCAGAAGGCGCCGGGCGGTGCGCAGCCCTTCCTGGATGTCGAAGGTGTCGTCGAGGTGCGGGTCGTTGATCAGACCCTTCCAGCCGACGGTAGTGCGCGGCTTCTCGAAATACACGCGCATGACCACGTACAGGTTATCGCTCACCTCGTCGGCCAACTGGCGTAGGCGGCGGGCGTAATCGCGAGCCGCGTCCACATCGTGGATCGAGCAGGGGCCGAGGACGACGACGAGACGCGGGTCGTCGCCGTCGAGAATCCGTTGAACGGTTCGGCGCCCTTCGAGTACCGTGCGCTCGGCCTCCTCGGAAAGGGGGATTTCACGCTTGAGCGCTTCGGGTGTGACCAGTACGTCCTGGGAAAGGACGTTAATGTTATTGACCTGCTGTTCTGACATTCCGCTACCTGTAGATATGTGTCGCGAAGGGCATCGGTTTCGCTTGCGAAGAAGCGCTACTATCGCTTGTCAGTGCTGGGAAAATCAATGTCGTGGCCGAACTTCTCGCCATGATGGTGGTCAATGCTCGGATGCCATCAGCGCATCCGCCGCTTTATCGTCTTGATGGGGCGGGCAGAAAAAGGAACACTAGGCATTACTTAAGTTAAGCAAGTGGATCGGCCACATGACCCTAGGTCTTCGTCCAATTTCATCCATTATCTCGATCATTCAGCGCCCTGTGGGCTCGACTGGAACATGATGACCACACAGCAGATACAATTTTCCTGCGCTGGCGCCGTTGTCGGCGCTTCGCTTTATAGTGCCTCCGGCATGGGGGAGGAATGAATGGGCACTAGGGAAACCGACCACCAGCTCGTCGAGCGTGCCCAGAAAGGAGATACCCGGGCTTTCGATCTCCTGGTCAAGAAGTACCAGCACAAGATTCTCGGCTTGATTGGACGTTATGTGCATGACCCCGCCGAAGTGCAGGATGTCGCTCAGGAAGCCTTCATCAAGGCATACCGCGCCTTGAGCAAGTTTCGCTCCGATAGCGCCTTTTATACGTGGATGTACCGCATCGCCATCAATACCGCCAAGAATCATCTCGTTTCTCGCGGTCGACGGCCGCCGGGCAGCGACATGGACATCGCGGATGCCGAGGTACTCGACCATAGCGGTCGCCTGTCCGATATTGAAACCCCGGAATCCGCCTTGCAGCGCGATCAGCTCGAGGCGGTGGTATTCGAGACTATCGAGAACCTGCCGGAAGATCTGCGGACCGCGATCACGTTGCGCGAGATGGACGGGCTCGCCTATGAAGACATCGCCAATATCATGCAATGCCCTGTGGGAACGGTGCGCTCGCGTATCTTCAGGGCGCGTGAGGCAGTGGACAAAGCCATCGAGCCGATGCTCAACACGCCGCGTCAGGCCGATGCAGCGGTCGAGTGATCATGTCGGGTGATAAAAAATTGTCGCTCGACGCATGCAAAAGTGAACTGTCCGGCGACTTTGACGTCTCAACGAGTACCAGTGGAATGAATGGGCGCTACTGCGTCAGGTGGGCAGGAAGCTCGTGCAAGGTATCAAAAAGGTGTTGCCACACGTGAACCGCTGCGTAGCGCCCAGTAGACGATGGGCATTCGTCTTCTCGAATGTGAGGGTGTAGGTATGAATCAGAACGTGCGAGAGTCCTTGTCCGCGCTGATGGATAATGAGGGCGACGAGCTTGAGATACGACGTGTCATGAGGTCGTTGCAAGACGCGCCCGAAGACGCCGAAACATGGCGACGTTATCACTTGGCGCGAAGCATGATGCAGCGTGATCGTGGTGTGAATGTCAGCGCCGATCTTTCTGCCGGTATCATGGAGCGCATTGCCGAAGAACCTGGCCAGCAGGAGGCGACGACACCCGACACGCGCCGTGCGGTGCCATTTTCATTCGCAGGCAGTGCCGCCATCGCAGCGGCGGTGTCGCTGATGGTCATTACCGGCGTTCAGGTGTATAACGCCAATTCGCCGAGTGGCGTCAGCGGTGAAGGTGCCGAGTTCGCCAGCGGTAACGCCTCTTCCGGTGAGACGTCTTCCGCCGAGGGCGGCGCCAGTGTGCAGCCAGCATCGCTGCAGAGTGCGCCCTCGGGAGGCAATGTTGGTGCTCGGTTAGCGAGCTTCGGTGGTGACGGCAGCGGGTTTTTGACGTCGTCGTCCGGCACGAATCCGGTATTTCCCAGCCTCGCGCCTTCGGGCCCCGGCGGTGCCATGGAAGCCAGCATGGACGCGTCGCTCTTTTCCGACTCGCCGCGTCAAACGTCACGCAGCGACCATGAACAGGCGCGACTGCTGCAGGCGTATTTGAACCAACAGCAGGCCGGTGGTTCGAGCGATGCTTGGATGTCGTCTTCTCGCGCATCCGATGGCTCGGGTGCCGAGGTGTCGAGTCAGCGTTAATTCCATGGCGTCTGTCGCCCCCGTGTGACGACACCGTCGAATCCGTGCCAAGGCGCGTCACCTGTTGTCAGGGGCGCGCCTTTTGTCGTTTTGCGCTTTGCCGATGCACTGGGTGGCAGGGGCTAAGCACGGTTACCAGGCAACTGGGCCGCGCATTGAGCTAGTGGCGTTGAACTAATTACGTTGTTCAGTGAACTCTTGTCCCGTTAGTGTATCAATGGAGTTGGCGGTGCTAGATTTCTTAGCCACCGTCCCATGGTAAGCCGGTAATGCGAACCGGCACCTCGTCAATGTGACTCCTCGTTTTGGTTAACGAGTTCACGCTTTTTATCAGGAGTCTTTTATGCAACGTCTCTCTCGTTATGTCACCCCACTGTTATTGGCGTTCGTTGCGTTATGCGCTGCGCAGTTCGCTCAGGCGCGAGAATTGCCGGACTTCACTCAATTGGTCGAAGACGCTGCGCCGGGCGTCGTCAACATTTCCACGACCAGTACGGTCGATACACGGGCCATGCAGGGCTCGCCGTTCGGTGAACAGGGCGTCCCCGATATCTTTCGCCACTTCTTCGGCGATCAGATGCCGCCCATGACGCCGAGGGCGCCCGGTCAGGGCAGTCAAGAGCGCCATTCATTGGGTTCGGGATTCGTGATCAGTCATGACGGCTATATCATGACCAACGCCCATGTGGTGGACGGTGCCGACGAGATCGTGGTTCGACTCAATGATCGTCGCGAGCTCGAGGCCACCCTGGTGGGCGCCGACAAGAAGACGGATGTCGCCGTACTCAAGGTCGATGCCGACGATTTGCCGACTCTCGACATGGGTAATTCAGACGACCTGGAGGTTGGCGAATGGGTCGCTGCCATCGGCTCGCCCTTCGGGTTCGATCATTCGGTCACCGCAGGCATCGTCAGTGCCATCAATCGCACCCTGCCGAGCGATGCTTACGTTCCCTTCATCCAGACTGACGTGGCGATCAATCCCGGCAATTCCGGCGGCCCCTTGTTCAATCTCGATGGCGAGGTCGTGGGGATCAACTCCCAGATCTACACCCGTAGCGGTGGATTCATGGGCGTTTCCTTCGCCATCCCGATCAACGTGGCAATGGATATCGCCGATCAGTTGAAAGACTCCGGACATGTCAGCCGTGGGTGGCTCGGGGTGGTGATCCAGCCCGTGTCGAACGACTTGGCGGAATCTTTCGGTCTTGATGATACGCGGGGTGCGTTGATTGCCGATGTCAGCGATGACAGCCCTGCCAGCGAGGCGGGCCTCAAGGCCGGCGATGTCGTGCTCTCGGTCGACGGCAAAGAGGTCGAGGACTCCACCACCTTGCCCCGTTTGGTGGGGCGTGTGTCGCCCGGCAATGACGTGACGCTGGACATCCTGCGTGATGGCGAGCCGCAGGAAGTCGAAGTCACCGTTGGCAACTGGCCGAAAGAGGGCCGCATGGCTTCTAGCCAACAGGACCCCGGAAACGACAGCCAATCGCGCCTGGGCGTCGCGGTCAGTGACCTCGACGATCAGATGCGCAGTCAACTCGACGTCGACAACGGTGTCGTGGTGCGTCAGCTCGACCCGCGTGGTGCAGCGGCGGCCGCCGGGATCGCGCGCGGCGACGTCATCGTCAACTTCGATAGCACCGCCATCGAGAACACCGATGACTTGATCGAGGCGGTGGAAAACGCGCCTACTGACCGCGCCATTCCGGTGCGTATCGTTCGCGAGGGGCGTTCACTGTTCGTGGCGCTGCGGCTGCAGCCCGCCGATGATTGATGCAGAGTCGGCGTGCCGACGCTAGCAATCGAGGCCCCGCTTCGTCGGGGCCTCGTCGTGTCGATCACACGCCCTCGCTGTCCATGGAAGGTGCTTGCCGGTACAATGCCTTTCAATTGAATTGTCCATCGGTCCGCGTACTCTCGCCTAGCAAGCTGCCTAGCTTGACCGGATCGTGTTTCTGACTCAGGTAGGACTTGATGAGCCGCGACGAAAATAACGCAACGCTTCCACTCATTCGCAATTTCTCCATTATTGCCCATATCGACCACGGCAAGTCGACGCTTTCCGACCGCATCATCCAGATCTGTGGCGGTTTGACAGAGCGCGAGACGAAGGAGCAGGTGCTCGACTCGATGGATCTCGAGCGTGAACGAGGCATTACCATCAAGGCTCAGTCCGTGACGCTGGACTACAAGGCCGAAGATGGTCAGGTCTATCAGCTCAACTTCATCGATACGCCGGGCCACGTCGACTTTTCCTATGAAGTGTCGCGCTCGCTTTATGCCTGCGAGGGCGCGCTGTTGGTGGTCGATGCGGCGCAAGGTGTCGAGGCGCAATCGGTGGCCAATTGCTACACGGCGGTGGAGCAAGGGCTCGAAGTCCTGCCGGTCCTCAACAAGATTGACCTGCCCCAGGCCGACCCCGATCGTGTGGCCCATGAGGTAGAGGAAATCATCGGCATCGATGCTACCGATGCCTGTCAGGTCTCTGCGAAGAGTGGCCTAGGCATGGAGGCCTTGCTCGAGCGTCTGGTGCGTGACGTACCGCCGCCCAAAGGCGATCCCGAGGCGCCATTGCAGGCGTTGATCGTCGATTCGTGGTTCGACAATTATCTGGGCGTGATTTCCCTGGTGCGCCTCTTCGACGGCACGATCAAGAAGGGCGACAAGATCCGCATGAAGTCCACCGAGCGGGCCTGGGAGGTCAGCGAAGTCGGTATCTTCACGCCCAAGCGCAAGCAAACCGGTGTCTTGCGTGCCGGTGAAGTCGGTTTCGTCGTGGCGGGTATCAAGGACATTCACGGCGCGCCGGTGGGTGACACCATCGTGCATGCCAAGGGGGGTGACGACGTCGCGCGCCTGCCTGGGTTCCAGAAGGTCAAACCCCAAGTTTATGCGGGCATGTTTCCGGTCAGCTCCGACGATTACGAAGACTTCCGCGATGCGCTGGAGAAGCTGGCCCTCAACGATGCGTCGCTGGGCTACGAGCCGGAGAATTCCGATGCATTAGGTTTCGGTTTCCGCGTCGGCTTCCTTGGCACCTTGCATATGGAGATCATCCAGGAACGTCTCGAGCGTGAGTACGACCTGGACCTTTTGACCACGGCGCCGACGGTCATCTACGAGCTGGTCATGAAGGATGGCGAGATACGTTACGTGTCCAACCCGTCCAAATTGCCGGACATGGCCGACATCGAAGAGATGCGCGAGCCTATCGTGCGTGCCAGCATCTTGGTGCCGCAGGAATACGTCGGCAATGTCATCACCGAGTGCGAACAGCGTCGCGGAACCCAGCTCGATATGCTGTTCCTGGGGAGTCAGATTCAGCTCACCTACGAATTGCCGATGAGCGAAGTGGTGATGGACTTCTTCGACCGCTTGAAGTCGATCTCCAAGGGCTATGCGTCGCTCGAATACAACTTCGAGCGTTTCGAAGCGGCCAATCTCGTGCGTCTCGACGTATTGATCAACGGTGACCGCGTCGATGCGCTCGCCACCATCGTGCATCGTGATCATGCCCATCCGCGTGGGCGCGCCTTGGTGGAAAAGATGAAAGAGCTGATCCCACGCCAGATGTTCGATGTTGCCATCCAGGCGACATTGGGCGGTCAGGTCGTATCGCGCTCGACCGTCAAGGCGCTGCGCAAGAACGTGACCGCCAAGTGTTACGGCGGCGACGTGACCCGCAAGCGGAAGTTGCTCGAAAAGCAAAAGGCAGGCAAAAAGCGCATGAAGCAGGTAGGTAAAGTGGAAATTCCCCAGGATGCCTTCCTTGCCGTCCTCAAGATGAATGATTAGGAATCATAGCCATGGATTTTTCGTTGTTGCTGGTGTTGGCGGTGGCCATCACCGGCGTTGTCTGGCTGGTTGATATCGTATGGTGGCGGCGAGCCCGCCGTGCTCGTCTGGAGAAGGCCGAATCACAAGTCGACGGTGGGCTGGATACCGCCACGCGGGGCAAGTTAGGCAAGGAACCCTGGGCGGTGGATTATGCGCGTTCCTTCTTTCCCGTGCTGCTGATCGTGCTGGTGCTGCGGAGTTTCGTGGTCGAGCCGTTTCAAATTCCTTCCGGCTCGATGCGCCCGACACTCAAGGTCGGGGATTTCATCCTGGTCAACAAGTTCACCTACGGGCTGCGGCTACCCGTCATCAATACCAAGGTCGTCGATGTCGGCGAGCCCGAGCGGGGGGATGTCATGGTGTTTCGCTTCCCGGACGATCCCTCGGTCGACTTCATCAAGCGTGTTATCGGCTTGCCGGGGGACCGCATTCGCTATGAAGACAAGCAGCTTTACGTCAACGATGAGCCGGTCAGCAAGTCGGTGATGGACGACGACATCAAGGCGGCGCCTGGCGAAGAACAGTTCGAGGAGCAATTGGATGGCGTGGCGCACGCCATTTATAACAATCCCGACGATCCCGGTCCGCAAATGCGTGAGGTCGTGGTGCCGGACGGCCAGTATTTCATGATGGGCGACAACCGGGACCACTCCAACGATAGCCGCTATTGGGGCTTCGTGCCGGAAGAAAATATCGTGGGCAAGGCGTTCGCGGTGTGGATGCACTGGGATAGCGGCTTGCCGAGTTTCTCTAGTGTCAGAGTCATCGAATGAACCATACTCTTGAATGACTCATACTGGGGGAGAGCCATGCTCTCCGCCGCTTCACCCAGAACAGATGAAAAAGGCAGTGTCGTGAGTAGCCCTTTGCACGCCCTCAGTAAACGAATCGGTTACCAGTTTCGTGATACCGCGCGGCTTGAGTTGGCGGTGACCCATCGTAGCTATGGAGGTAAGAATAACGAGCGCCTGGAATTTTTGGGTGACTCCATCGTCAACTTCGTGATCGGTGAAGCGCTTTTCCAGCGCTTTCCCCAAGCGCGAGAAGGTCAGTTGTCGCGTTTGCGCGCGCGCTTGGTGAAAGGACAGACCCTGGCCGAGCTGGCGCGCGAGTTCGAGCTGGGCGAATGCCTGCGACTCGGCTCCGGCGAGATGAAAAGCGGTGGTTACCGACGCGACTCGATTCTCGCCGATGGCGTGGAAGCGCTGATCGGTGCCATCTATCTCGATGCAGGCATGGACGTCGCCAAGGCGCGGGTGCTGTCGTGGTACGCAACGCGCCTGGAAGCGCTCGATCTACAGGACAATCAGAAAGACCCCAAGACGCGCCTGCAGGAATTTTTGCAGTCTCGGCAATCGGCGTTGCCGCGTTATGAAGTGGTCTCGGTCGAAGGCGAAGCGCACGCGCAGGTCTTTACCATCGAGTGTCATGTAGAGATGCTTGAGGATCATATGCTGGGCGTCGGTTCCAGCCGCCGCCACGCCGAACAGCAAGCCGCCGAAAAGGCGCTGGAAATACTCGAACCTTCCCAGAGCAAACACGCATGACGCAACACTGTGGTTTCGTGGCCATCGTTGGCCGCCCCAATGTCGGCAAGTCGACACTGATGAACCGGATTCTCGGGCAGAAGATCTCGATCACCTCGCGGCGTCCGCAAACGACGCGCCATCAGGTGATGGGCATCAAGACCGAGGAAGACACCCAGTTCATCTATGTCGATACACCGGGCATGCACATTCAGACGCGAGATCGCAACAAGGCGATCAACCGCTTCATGAATCAGGCAGCCACGCACGCCCTGCGTGATATCGACTGCGTGATCTTCATCGTCGACCGCACCAAGTGGACCGAGGAAGACGACGTGGTCCTCGAGAAGCTCAGCAACGTGCCGGCACCGGTGATCCTGGCCGTCAACAAGGTCGACTGGCTCGAGGACAAGAGCAGTCTGCTGCCGTGGCTGGATAGCGTGAGCAAGAAGCGCGAATTCGCGGCCGTGGTGCCCCTCTCGGCCAAGAACGGCACCAACGTGCCCGAGCTTGAAGCCGAAGTCGCCCAACGCTTGCCGGAAAGCGTGCATTACTTTTCGGAAGACCAGGTCACGAACAAGAGCCAGCGCTTCCTGGCCTCCGAGTTGGTGCGCGAGAAGGTCATGCGTCAGCTCGGTGACGAGTTGCCGTATCAGATGACCGTCGAGATCGAGGAATTCAAGGATGACGGCAAGACGCTGCACATCAGTGCCTTGATTCTGGTCGAGCGCTCGGGTCAGAAGAAAATCTTGATCGGTGACCAAGGCGAACGCATCAAGAACATCGGCCGCGAAGCCCGTCTGGAGATGGAGCGTGCCTTCGATGCCAAGGTCATGCTCAACCTGTGGGTGAAGGTCAAGCGGGGGTGGTCCGACGACAACCGCGCCCTGAAGAGCTTGGGTTACGATCTCGACTGATGGCGCTTGCCATGGCGCATGGATGCTGCGATGACGCCTGAACCGGCCTTTTTACTGCATAAGCGTCCCTACCGTGAGACCAGTGCTATCGTCGAGTTGCTGACGCTCACGCAGGGGCGTGTGCGTGCCGTCGCCCAAGGCGTGCAACGCGGCGGCAGCAAAGCGCGCGGGGTTCTGCAGCCGTATTCCCCTCTGCACGTCACCTGGAGTGGCAACGGCGAGCTCAAGCGTTTGCGGCTGCTCGAAAGCCAGGGCAGCACGGCCTTGTTGGCCGGAGAAGGGTTGCTGTGTGGATTTTACGCCAACGAACTCATGGCGCGGGTATTGCCGCTAGAGTATCCGGTGGGGGAGGTGTTCTCGCATTACGCGCTGACGCTCGAAGCCTTGCCATCGCCGGCCAAGCGGGCGGGAGCGTTGAGGCGCCTGGAAATCACTCTTCTGGAGAGTCTCGACATGGCGCCCCGTTTCGTCGATGAGCACGAGGCCCCGCTGGACGCCTTCACGCATTATCTGTACCACGCCGAGCGTCATTGCTTTCGTGCCGTTGCTCCCGGACAGGGCGGCATCGACGGCCGCAGCCTCAAGTGGTTGGCGCGGGGCGACTGGGAAGAACCGGGCCTGGCAGGCGTTGCCAAGCATGTCACGCGCGCGGCCTTGGCGCCCTTGCTGGGTGAGCGCCCCCTGCGCTCGCGAGAGTTGATGCGGCGACTGGCCGAGCGTCGACGCACCTCCTGACGATTTTTCATCTTCTTCTTATTTCAATTTCTTATCGAAAGGACATCACCATGCATCCGCCACGTATCCTGTTGGGCGTCAATATCGATCATATCGCCACGCTGCGCCAGGCGCGGGGGACACGCTATCCCGATCCCGTGCAGGCCGCCATGCTGGCCGAAGAAGCCGGCGCTGATAGCATTACCCTGCATCTGCGTGAGGATCGCCGTCATATCCAGGAGCGCGACGTGCGCGTGCTGGCCGAAACGCTGGCCACGCGTATGAACCTGGAAATGGCCGTGACCGAGGAGATGATCGCCTTCGCCGAGGCATTGCGTCCCGCCAATGTCTGCCTGGTGCCCGAGCAGCGCGAAGAGCTCACCACCGAAGGCGGGCTCGATGTCGTGGGCGCTTGCGAGCGTGTGGGTGAGGCTTGCCGGCGCCTGGGTGCGGCGGGCTGCGAGGTGTCGTTGTTCATCGACCCCGAGCCCGCTCAGATCCAGGCCGCGTTCGAGTTGGGCGCGCCGACCGTCGAGCTGCATACCGGAGCGTATGCCGAGGCCAGCGGCGACGCACAGCGTATCGAGTACCAGCGCCTGGTGGCGGCGGCCGAGATGGCGTTCGAACTAGGGCTGACGGTCAACGCCGGTCACGGGCTGCATTACCACAACGTCGAGGCCATTGCCGCGATTCCCGGCGTTCACGAGCTGAACATCGGGCATGCCATTATCGCGCGGGCGTTGTTCGTGGGCCTCAAAGAGGCCGTGGCGGAAATGAAGCGTCTCGCGATTGCCGGGCAGGAAGCCGGGGTCATGGCGCAGATCGACGCCCACGAGCACAGCCATGACCACGACCACGAGCATGATGACACCGACGAGTGCTGCGGCGGTTGATTCTGCGTTTCTTAGGCCTCGTCTGAAAAGTCGACGAGCGATGATCAGACAAGGCAAAAATTGGTGAAAAGACGGAGTTTACAGGTCGTAAATGAGTACTTTGAGCCGATTTTTAACACCGTCTGATCGAGCGCAGGCACTTTTCAGACAGTGCCTAGTGCTCGGTCTGCCAGTGCTGGGCCTGCCACTCGCGTAGCCGCGTAATAGCAGTCTGAAGCGAAGTGTAGAGGCCCTCGCAGGCCTCTAGCCCCTGGGCCTTGAAGCGAGTTTCCAGCGTCTCCGCCAACAAGGCCAGTTGTGGCACCCCGCAGTAGCGACAGGCGCCATTGAGGCGGTGGACCTGCTCATGGAAAGCCTCGGCGTCCTGGGCAACCCAGGCGGCGTGAATCGCCTGCTCGGATTCATCCAAATGCTCGAAAAGCAGGGAGAGCATGTCGTGTGCCAGCGCTTCGCGCCCACCGGCCATGCGCATACCAAGCTGCATGTCGACCACCGGTAATTCATCTCCAGCGGTATCGCCCTGGGCTTCTTGCGTCGCTGCCTCGTCGGGTGATGGCGAGGGAAGCGCCGCGGGGCGAGTGTCGGACGCGGCGGGCTCGACGGTCTCGCCCAGATGACGCTCGAGCAGGGTGTCCAGCGCTGGCTCGCGGATCGGCTTGATCAAGCAGTCGCTCATGCCATCGCGCAGTAACTGCTGGCGTTCCTCTTCGAGAGCATGCGCCGTCAGTGCCACGATGGGGCGCCGCTGCCAGTCGCCGCCAAGCGCGCGGAGCGCTTTCATGGCGTCCACACCGTTCATGCCGGGCATCTGGATGTCCATCAAGACCAAGGAAATGGACTCGCCATGCGCCATTGCCAGCGCTTCCTCGCCGCTTCCTGCGAGTAGCGGCGTCAAGCCGCGGTCCTGCAACAGCTCCTTGACCAGCAAGCGGTTGGAGGGCGTGTCATCGACGACCAGCACCTTGCCCGCCAGCGTGGATGAGGGCGCCTCCACCACTGCGCTCGCCCGCTCGCGTTCGCTCGTCAGCAAGGCATTGATGGCGTTCCCCAGCCCGCGCCGCGAAACAGGCTTGGTGGTGATCTCGCCACCGTAGGGAAGCGTCAGGTCGGGGAGCTCGAAGGGGTCGGCATTGACCAGCAGTAGTCCCGGGCATGCGCACTGATCCAACACCTCGCGCCAGGCAGTGAGCTCCCGGGGGCGTAGATCGTCTTGAGTTAGCCCCAGCACCAATAGATCGATCTCGGGTGGTGGGGTCGTGCAGGCATCCCGCGAGGGCAGTGACACGACGCGGGCATCCCAGCGCTCGAGCAGATGCGTAAAGGTGCGTCGGCTGGCGGAGTGGGCTTCGAACAAGCCGACGCGATAGCCGCCCAGGTTCAATTCGGGAAGGCGCTCGCGTTGTTGCGTGGCGATCAGCGTCAGCGAAAACGTGAAGGTCGTGCCTTCTCCGCTTTCGCTTTCGACGTCGATTTCACCGCCCATCTGCTCCACCAAGCGCTTGCTGATCATCAGCCCCAAGCCGGTGCCGCCGTATTTGCGCGAGCGGCTGGCATCGCCTTGGCTGAAGGCTTGGAACAGCCGTTCGCGACTCGCCAGGTCGAGGCCGATGCCGGTATCGCGGACGCTGATACGCAGCTTGGTGCTGGTGGCACTGAGATCATCGAGCATGACGCGGACCACGACCTCGCCGCGTTCGGTGAATTTCACGGCGTTATTGACCAGATTGGTGAGTACCTGCTTGATGCGTAACGGATCGCCCAGCAGCTGGTCGGGCACATCGTCGTAGACCAGACCCAGCAAGTGCAGGCTCTTGCGCTGCGCGTTGGGAGCCTGGAGGCCAAGCACTTCGTCGACCAAGGTCACCATGTCCACCGGCACGGTTTCCAGTTCGAGCTTACCGGCCTCGATCTTGGAGAAATCCAGCACATCGCTGATCAGCGAAAGCAGATTGTCCGAGGCCGTTTGTACCTGCTCGAGCCATTCGCGCTGGCGACTGTCCAGAGCGCTGCGTCCGAGCAGTTGGCAGAACCCGATGATGCCGTTGAGTGGCGTGCGAATTTCATGGCTGATATTGGCGAGAAACTGGGACTTGATGCGATTGGCTTCCAACGCGCGACGGTGGGCCATGTCGAGTTCGATGTTCTTGACCTCAATGGTTTCCATCGACTCGCGCAGGTCGAAGGTCGTCTGATCGATCTGCGCCTGGGTGTCCTCGCGCAGACGCATCATGTGATCGCCCAGGGCGTTGAGCTGGTGCCCCAGCGTTGCCAGTTCACGCGCGCCACGAGGCGCAAGGCGGGCGCTGTAATCGCCGCCGTTGAGGCGTTCGAGCAGGTCGATCTGATGTTGTAGCGGCCTGGTCAAACGGCGGCTCAGCGGGTAGACGACCAAGAACAGCAGCAGGCCCAGCACCAATCCGGCCATGCCGTGGCCGGCTAGTTGGCGATAAAAAGCCAGCGTCAGCGCCGTGGTCCCCAGATCGACATCGAGCCAGTAGGCTGTGGCCTCGTCCGGCGCATCCTGATCCGTATTGACCGTGCCCAAGGGTTGCAGCCAGCGCCAGCGTTGCGCGTTCTCCTGCAAGGTGCCCTGGGCCGGCATCGGCCGGTCGGGGGCGTGCTGCGTTTCGCCGAGGCTGAGCACGGGGTCGCCATCTTCGTCGCGAATGCTGACGGCGTCGATCTCATCGATATCCAGCAGGCGTTGGGCCAGTTGGCGGAGATGTTCGTCACGCGCTTCATCGAGCGCCAGCGTAAAAGCCGGCGCCAGCGTCGTGGTGACATCGGCGATGCGCGTGGCGAGTGCCTGACGCGCCTCCTGGCGTCCGGCATAGATGTCATACGTCCCATAGGCGATCCCCACGCCCAGTGGCAGACCCAGCAATAAAAGCAGCAAGCGCAGCCTTAGTGACATTCCGACCGCTCCCTTCGTGTTCATCATCGGCAGTATGCCACACTCAGTGGGTTCGCCTGTCGCTGACGGGCCGTCCCGGATATAATTGGACGCATTGAATAGTCGACGAATGCGTTTTGATGCGACGCGCATCGCAAAGGATGAACCCATGCAATTTCCCACTCTCGCGGATGTGGTCGGCCACACGCCGCTGGTCCGTTTGACCCGGCTGCAGGCAGGGCGTAACAACACGTTATTGGCCAAGCTCGAGGGCAACAATCCGGCGGGCTCGGTCAAGGACCGCCCGGCGCTCTCGATGCTTGGAGAAGCCGAGGCACGTGGCGAGATCAGCCCCGGCGATACCCTGATCGAAGCAACCTCGGGCAACACCGGCATCGCACTGGCCATGGCGGCGGCGATCAAGGGATACCGCATGACCTTGATCATGCCCGAGAGCGCTTCCAGCGAGCGCAAGCAGGCGATGGCCGCTTATGGCGCGACGTTGATCGAGGTCAGTAAGGATGCGGGCATGGAAGGCGCGCGCGACCTGGCGGACGAGATGATCGCGCGTGGCGAGGGTAAGCCGCTCAACCAGTTCGCCAATACCGACAATCCCTTGTCTCACTATCGCACCACCGGGCCGGAGCTCTGGGAGCAGACCGGCGGGCAAATTACCCATTTCGTCAGCTCGATGGGCACCACCGGCACCATCATGGGTGTCTCGCAGTATCTCAAGGAACGCCGCGACGACATTCAGATTGTCGGCCTGCAACCCGCCGATGGCGCCAGTATCGCCGGCATTCGACGCTGGCCGCATGAGTACTTGCCGCGCATTTTCGATGCCTCGCGGGTCGACGTCACGTTGGATATCGGCCAGCAGGAAGCCGAGGAGCATATGCGTTTGCTCGCCCGCGAAGAAGGCATTCTGGCAGGTGTCTCCTCCGGCGGCGCGCTGGCGGGAGCGTTGCGCATCGCCGAGCAGGTGGAAAACGCGGTGATCGTGTTCATCGTCTGCGATCGTGGCGACCGTTACCTGTCCACCGGCCTTTTCGCCCCGGAGCGCTAAGATGGCGATGCTGGGCAAACGGCGCCCACCGCGCGCCGCCACGGGTCGAGTGCGTCGGGAAAGCGGGGCACATGCGCCACCCCGTGGCGAGGCGGCAGATACGTTGACCATCGAGCGCTTGGCGCATGATGGGCGCGGCGTGGCACGCGACCCGCATGGCAAGACGGTGTTCGTCGATCAGGCGCTCCCCGGCGAGCGTGTGCGCATCGCCGTGCATCGTCAGCGCAAGCGCTTCGACGAGGCGCATGTCGTCGAGTGTCTCGAACCTTCCCCACAGCGGGTGACACCGCCTTGCATGTATTACGGGCGTTGCGGCGGTTGTGACTTGCAGCACTTGGCACTCGAGGAGCAGCGCACTCATAAGCAGCGTACGCTCGAAGAATTGTTCACGCGTCAGGGGCTCGACCTCCCCGCGATGCAACGCTTGGTCGGCGAGGGGCTGGGCTATCGGCGTCGTGCGCGCCTGGGCGTCAAATGCGATGCCGAGGGAACGCCGCATCTCGGGTTTCGCGCCCGGGGCAGTGAACACTTGGTCGACATCGATCACTGCATGGTGCTCGAGCCCATACTGGCGGACTTGATCGCCCCGCTGCGCGAATGCCTGACCACGCTGGAGGCGCCGCGACGCGTCGGTCACATCGAACTGCTCGCCACGGCCGAAGGCGCCTGTGTGGTGATACGTCAGTTGCGCGATGTCCCCGGGGACGAAACCCGCTGGCAACGTTTCGCCGCCGAACGCGACATCACGCTGATCTGGCAGGTGGGGCGCGATTCGCCCACGCAACGCTGGCTGCACGCGCCGTTTGGCGAGACGCTGCATGTCACGCTGGCGCTGGACGACACCACCTTGCAACTAGGATGCGCGCCGGGCGATTTCCTACAAATCAACGCCGAGGTTAATGCCCAACTAGTGCGCACGGCGCTACGCTGGCTTGCACCTCAAGGGCACGAACGGGTGCTCGACCTGTTCGCTGGCGTAGGTAATTTCACCTTGGCGTTATCGCCGCATGTGGCCGCGATCAGCGGCATTGAAGGCAGCCCGGCGATGGTTGAGCGCCTTGCCGACAACGCGCGCCGTGCCGGCTTGCACCATGTCGAGGCACATCAGGCCGATCTGGCCACGCGCATGCCCGATGTCGAAAATGTCGATTGGGTCGTGCTCGACCCACCGCGTGGCGGTGCCGAAGCGCTGTGCCGGGGGCTCGCCGAGCATCCGGTGGAAAAGGTGCTGTATGTTTCGTGCGATCCTGCTGCGCTGGCGCGGGATACGGCACATCTTGTGCAAGGTGGCTACCGCATCGAACGTGCCGCGGTGGTCGATATGTTTCCGCATACCGCGCACTTGGAGTCCATGCTGTTACTGACCCGCGAGGTATCGCGCGGTCGGTCCATGTCCGCAGAAAGGGAAGATCATGGTCAAGGTCCGTGAAGACCAACCGTTGACGCCGGCCGGCGAGGTCGATATCGCATTGTGGTTGAAGCGCCTCCAGGATGATGTCGTGCTGCGCGATATCGAGGAGATGCGCCAGGCCTGCGAACTTGCCCGGCATCTGGCCTATAACGCCGAGAAACCTCACCACAACTGGGCCGAACCGGCCTCTAGCTTCCGCACCGGTCTGGAAATGGCCGATATTCTCGGCGAACTCAAGCTCGATCAGTCGATTCTCGAGGCGGCGGTACTGTACCGCGTGGTACGCGAGGGGTTGATCACGCTGGAGGCCATCGAAAAGCGCTTCGGCGCGGAAGTGGCTTCGCTGATCGACGGCGTGTTGCACATGGCTGCGATCAGCCAACTGCAGGCGCCACGCCAGGGGTTATCGCAGCACAACCAGCAGGAAAATCTGCGCAAGATGCTGGTGGCGATGGTCGACGACGTACGCGTGGCCTTGATCAAGATTGCCGAACGTACCTGTGCGCTGCGCATGGTGCGCGACGCGCCGCGCGACAAGCGTCTGCGGGTGGCGCGCGAGGTCTTCGATATCTACGCGCCGCTGGCACACCGCCTGGGTATCGGGCAGCTCAAGTGGGAGCTCGAGGACCTGTCGTTCCGCTATCTGCAAGAGAGCGACTATAAGGCCATCGCCAAGCAGCTGGCCGAGAAACGCCTCGACCGCGACCGCTACATCCATGACGTGGTGGAAACCATCAAGGGGCTGCTCGATCAGCAAGGCATCAAGCAATACGATGTCGACGGCCGTGCCAAGCATATCTACTCGATCTGGCGCAAAATGCAGCGCAAGCACATCGACTTCTCGCAGGTCTACGACGTGCGCGCGGTGCGCATTCTGGTGCCGGAAGTCGCCGACTGCTACACCGCGCTGGGCATCGTGCATTCGAGCTGGCATCACGTGCCGCATGAATTCGACGATTACATCGCCAACCCCAAGCGCAATGGCTACCAATCGCTGCACACGGCGGTGATCGGCCCCGAGAACAAGGTGCTGGAGATCCAGATCCGTACCTTCTCCATGCATGAGGAGGCCGAGCTCGGTGTCTGTGCCCACTGGCGTTACAAGGGGCACGATGTCGACTCGAAAAGCCGTAGCTACGAGGAGAAGATCGCCTGGCTGCGCCAGGTGCTCGAATGGCAGGAGGAAGTCGGCGAGCTGGGCGACCTGCGCGAGGGCCTTTCCAGCGACGTGGCGCCGGATCGTATCTACGTCTTCACCCCGGATGGCCATGTCATCGACATGCCCAAGATCGCCACGCCCATCGACTTCGCCTACCGCGTGCATACCGAGGTTGGTCATCTGTGTCGGGGCGCCAAGGTCGATGGCCGCATCGTACCGTTGACGTATCAGCTCGAGACCGGGCAGCAGGTCGAGATTCTCACCGCCACCAAGGGCGGGCCGAGCCGCGACTGGCTCAATCCCAACCTGGGTTTCGTCAAGACCTCGCGGGCGCGGGCCAAGATCCAGGCATGGTTCAAGTACCAGGCGCGCAGTCAGAACATCGAGGAAGGTCGCACCCTGTTCGAGAAGGCGTTTCGGCGCTTGGACATCGAGGGCGTAGATTTCGACGCCTTGGCGCAAGCCGTCAATTACCAGACGGTCGACGACATGTATGCCGCTATCGGCGGCGGTGACCTGCGCATCGGACAGGTGTTGCACCAAGCGCAGCAACTTTTCGGCGATACCGACGATCAGGAGCAGCTCGACCGCCTGTTGGCCAAGCCCGGTCGCTCGTCCAAAGCGGCGGTGGACGACATCACCGTGCTGGGCGTCGGTAATCTCAAGACCTCGATGGCCAATTGCTGCCACCCGGTACCCGGCGATCAGATCGTCGGCTATATCACCCAAGGGCGTGGTGTGACCATCCATCGCCAGGATTGCCCCAATATCCTGCAACTACGTGCCGAGGAGCCGCGCCGCATCGTCGATGTCGAGTGGGGCAATGCCAGCGCTCAGTACCCGGTGGATATCGAGATCGAAGCCTGGGACCGTTCGGGATTGCTGCGTGATGTCACGCATATTCTCACCAGTGATCGCATCAATGTGCTGTCGGTCAATACGCTGACCGATAAGCACGATAACCTGGCGCGTATGAAGATCACCCTGGAAGTCGATGGCCTCGAGGCCTTGGAGCGCATCTTTTCGCGAATTCAGCAGCTCCCCAACGTCATCGACGTCAAGCGGCTGCGCAGTGGAGGAGGCAAGACGGCATGAGAGAGGCATCCGCGCGTTACGGGCTCGACGATCTTTTGAGGTTGATGGCGGTGTTGCGAGACACCGATCAAGGTTGCCCCTGGGACGTCAAGCAGGACTGGGACAGCATCGTCCCGCACACCCTGGAAGAAGCCTACGAGGTGGCCGATGCCATCGAGCGCCGCGCCTTCGACGAGCTGCCCGGCGAGTTGGGCGATTTACTGTTTCAGGTCGTCTACTACAGCCAGTTTGCGCGAGAAGAAGGGCGCTTCGATTTTCACGATGTCGTCGACGTGCTGACCGCCAAGATGGTGGCGCGCCATCCGCATGTTTTCCCCGAAGGAACGCTTGAATCGCGGCGTCCGGTCGGTGTGTCGGCCGACGAGGTCGAGACGGCGGGCGTCAAGGCTCGCTGGGAGGCCCTCAAGGCGCAGGAGCGCGAGACGCGCCAGGCGGTATCGGTACTCGATGATGTGCCGCGCACGCTGCCCGCTCTGTCGCGTGGCGCCAAGCTCTCCAAACGCGCCGCGCGGGTCGGCTTCGAGTGGCCCGATGCCCAAGGCGTGTATGACAAGATCCGCGAGGAGCTGGCGGAAGTCGAGGAAGCCGCGGATCATCAAGATGCCGATCATGTACGCGAGGAAATCGGCGACTTGCTGTTCGCCGTCACCAATCTGGCAAGGCGCTTCGATGTCGATCCCGAGCGCGCGCTACGCGAAGCCAACGGCAAGTTCGAGCGCCGCTTTCGTCATGTAGAAAGTGCGCTGGCGGAGCGGGGCTATTCTCTCGAGGCCTCCTCCCTCGACGAAATGGAGCGTCACTGGCAAGCCGCCAAGCGCGGCGAAACCTCGGTGTCCTGAGAGGGAACATCCGTTGTGGGTGTCGGCGTGCCCGGGTAATGTAGTCAAGACAACAACTTGCCATGTCGGTCACTGCGGTGACCGGCACATCCACCACGGAGGGCATCATGAGTCACGACTTGCATGAATCGCTGCGCGACAACGTCCGCATCCTCGGCGATAGCCTAGGGCGCACCATTGCCGATGACCTGGGCGATGGCTTCGTCGATAAGATCGAGACCATTCGCAGCCTGGCCAAGCAAGGGCGCCAGGAAGACAGCGAAGGCCGCCGTGAATTGATCGAATACCTGCGCGCGCTGCCCGAGCAGGATTTGCTGCCGGTGACGCGTGCCTTCAACCAGTTTCTCAACTTCTCCAATATCGCCGAGCAGCATTACCGCGCGCGCTTTCGTCGTGTCGAGGACTACAAGCCCGGCACTCAGCCCGATCTCGGCGAGTTGTTCGAGCGTATTCGCAGCGCCGGCCATGCGCCGCGCAAGTTGGTCGAGACGTTGGCCGCCATGCGCGTGGAGCTGGTGCTCACCGCGCATCCCACCGAGGTCATCCGGCGCACGCTGATCCGCAAGTACGACGCTATAGACGAGTGCCTGACCACCATGGAAGGCGCCACTGAGCGCGAGGAGATTGCTGGCCGCGCGCGGGGCCGGCTCGAGGAACTGATCAGCCAGGCCTGGCACACCGACGAGATTCGCCACGAGCGCCCGACCCCGGTGGACGAAGCCAAATGGGGCTTCGCGGTGATCGAGAATTCGTTGTGGCAAGCGGTGCCCGATTTCCACCGTGAGCTCGACGATCTCTTGTTGGCCTCCGCCGGTGAACGCTTACCGCTGGATGCCGCGCCGCTGCGTTTCGCGTCGTGGATGGGCGGCGACCGCGACGGCAACCCCAACGTCACCGGGCGGGTCACCGAGGAGGTCCTGCTGCTGGGTCGCTGGATGGCCGCCGATCTCTACGCGCGTGACCTGTTGCGCCTCAAGTCCGAGCTCTCGATGTGGAAGGCCAACAGCGCGTTGCGCGCCGAGGTCGGCAGTGACCCGGAGCCGTATCGGGCCTTGCTCAAGCGCTTGCTGGCGCGGGTCGAGGCGACGCGCGACTGGGCCAAGGCGCGTCTCGACGGGCGCCCCTTCGACACCGATATCCCGATCATCGAAACGCGCGATCAGCTCTATGCGCCGCTGTTGTCCTGCTATCGCTCGTTGTGCGACATGGGCCTGGATACCATCGCCAATGGTAGCCTGCTGGATACCCTACGGCGCGTGGCGGTGTTCGGTGTCTCGCTGACCAAACTGGATATCCGCCAGGAATCCAGCCGCCATGCCCAGGTCTTCGACGAGCTCAGTGAATGCCTGGGCCTGGGCCGCTACCGCGAGTGGGATGAAGAGCAGCGACAGGCGTTCCTGCTCGAAGAACTGGAATCGCCACGTCCGTTGATTCCCCGGCGCTGGGACTGCTCGGCGGAAACCCGCGAGGTCATTGACACCTTCCGGGTCATCGCCCGCGAACACCGCGAGGCGCTGGGTACTTATGTCATCTCCATGGCGGGGCAGCCGTCCGATGTGCTGGCGGTAGCGCTGTTGATGAAGGAAGTCGGTGGCGACATGCATCTCCCTATCGCGCCGCTGTTCGAGACCCTCGACGACCTCAATCGCGCTGGTGATGTCATCGCGCGATTGTTGTCGTTGCCCGGTTATCGACGCATGGCCGGCGATGGCCAGGAAGTCATGATCGGCTATTCGGACTCGGCCAAGGACGCCGGCCAGTTGGCTGCTGCCTGGGCACAGTACCGCGCCCAGGAGCAATTGGTCGGCATCTGCCGCGAGCACGGCGTCGCGTTGACGCTATTCCATGGGCGTGGCGGTACCGTGGGGCGTGGCGGCGGTCCGGCGCATGCGGCGATTCTCTCGCAGCCGCCGGGCTCCGTGAACGGTAGCCTGCGGGTCACCGAGCAGGGTGAAATGATCCGCTTCAAGTTCGGTCAGCCGGACATCGCCCTGCGTTCCATGGAAATCTATGCCTGTGCAGTGCTCGAAGCCACACTGCTGCCGCCGCCCGATCCCGAACCGGTGTGGCGCGAGGAAATGGACCGGCTGTCCGATATCGCGCATCGTGCCTATGTCGGCGTGGTGCGCGAGGATCCCGATTTCGTGCCGTATTTCCGCTCGGTGACGCCGGAAAGTGCGCTCGGCCGTCTGCCGCTGGGGTCGCGTCCCGCGAAGCGTCGCCAGGAGGGCGGCGTAGAATCGTTGCGCGCGATTCCCTGGATCTTTGCCTGGACCCAGACCCGGCTGATGCTGCCGGCCTGGCTGGGCAGTGGCGAAGCCTTCGCCACGCGTCTCGCCGAACCAGACGGCCGCGAGCGCTTGCGCGACATGCGCGCACGTTGGCCGTTCTTCGGCACCTATCTGGATATGCTCGAGATGCTGCTGGCCAAGGCCGACCCCGACATTGCCGCCTATTATGAGCGCCGCCTGGTCGACGAGCCGGCGCTGCAAGCCTTGGGCAAATCGCTGCGCCAGCGCTTGTCACATCTGGAAACGGCGCTGCTGGATATCCTCGATCAAGATGAACTGCTCGAGCACACGCCGTTGATTCGCCAAGCCATCGAGGTCCGAAACCCCTATATCGATCCCTTGCATGGCCTACAGGCGGAGCTTCTACAGCGTAACCGCGACGCCGACGGTGCGATCAGTCCCGAGCTGTCGCGGGCGCTGATGGTGACCATGGCGGGTATCGCGGCGGGTCTGCGCAATACCGGGTGAGTGCTGTTTCGTCTTGCGCCGAGCGCTTGTCATGACGGATAGGCGGGTGTCAGCAGCGCCCGTGTCAGCATGCCGCCGACGAGGCCCCAGAACGCGGCGCCGACACCCAGTAGCGTCACCCCCGAGGCGGTGATGAGAAAGGTGACTAGCGCCGCGTCGCGGTGGGCCGCGTCGTGCAGGGCGTTATGCAGGCTACCGCCGATGGTGGTCAATAGCGCCAGCCCCGCGATGGCGAGAATCAAGGGGCCAGGCAGGGCGGCAAACAGCGTGCCGATAGAACCGCCGAAGAGTCCCGCCAGCAAGTAGAACGCCCCTGCGCAAGCGGCGGCCATGTAGCGCCGTTCGGGGTCGGGATGCGCCTCGGGTCCCATGCAGATGGCGGCGGTGATCGCCGCCAGGCAGATCGAGAAACCGCCCAATGGCGCCAATATTAGCGTCGCCAACCCCGTACAGGCGATCAACGGCGATACCGGTGGCGTATAGCCCGCCGCGCGCAAAGTCGCCACGCCCGGCGCGTTCTGAGACGCCATGCTGACCACGAATAGCGGAATACCCACGCCGATCAGTGATGACAGCGTAAAGCGTGGCGCGACCGGTTCGGGCATATCGATGGCCAGCGTGACCTGCGTCGTGTCGATGCCGCCTTGCAGTCCGGCGACGGCCAAACCCGCCAGCAGGACACCCAGTACCGCATAGCGGGGGCAATAGCGCCGCCCCAACAGATACGCGATGCACATGGCACCCACCAGGGTGAGGTTATCCTCGAGGGAAGCGAACGCCTCGAGCCCGAAACGTAGCAGCACCCCGCCCAGCATGGCAGCGGCAAGGGCATGCGGAATGCGTTCCATGAGCCGCGCGAATATCCCCGTTGCTCCACATATCACCATCAGCGCGCCCGAGAACAGGAACACGCCGATGGCCTCGGCGAGCGTATAGTCGCCAAGGCTCGTTGCCAGTAGCGCCGCGCCGGGAGTCGACCAGGCAGTCAGCACCGGCACGCGATAATAAAGCGACAGCCCCAACGAAGTGACGCCCATGCCCAGTCCCAACGTGCTCAGCCAGCCGCCGATCTGCGCAGGGCTGGCGCCGGCGGCCTCGGCCGCCTGAAAGACGATCACCGCTGAACTGGCGTAGCTCACCAGCACGGCTACGAATCCCGCCACGATTGCCGAGACGGAAAAATCGCGTAGGAAAAAAGGCTGACCCATGGTGGCTCCTTGCCCCGGCAGTCGGATGATTTTGGCGTGTTGTGCGTTATAACGCACGATAGCAGCGCCGACGATGACGTACAATTAATCTGCAGTGCATTAATCCACGGTGCAGTCATTCCAAGGACGGTTTTTCGGAGGTCAGGGACATGCAGGAACCGACACCGCACATCGCCGCGACACTCAAGACACTGCGCGCCGCGCAAGGTTGGAGCCTGGATCGGGCATCTCGCGCCACGGGCGTCAGCAAGGCGATGCTGGGGCAGATCGAACGTGGTGAGTCGAGTCCCACCGTGGCGACGTTATGGAAAATCTCAGGTGGATTCCGAGTGTCGTTCTCGCTTTTCTTCGAACAGGCTTCGGTCGAGGGCGGCCCCCCGAACAACGCCGCCACGGCGGTACTGGAAGACGCTGCTGCCGGCATGACGGTGACCCCGCTCTTCGCTTTCGACCCGGCCCTGCGCTTCGAGATGTTCTTGATCGAGCTGGCACCGGGCGCGTGTAGCGAGTCATCGCCCCACGAGCGTGGCGTGGTCGAGCACGTCGTGGTACTCGAAGGCGTGCTGGATTTGGGTCTCGATGGGACGTGGGACACGCTCGGCACTGGCGAGGCACGCCGTTTTGCCGCAGACCGCGAGCATGGCTATCGCAACCCTGGCGATCATGCGGTGCGCTTTCACGACATCATTCATTACCCGCAGGTTTAGCCTCGGGCCGGTATTTTTCCAGCAGCGCCCAGAGAATGGCGGCGCTGTGTGCATCCGGATAGCCGTCATGGCGTGTGGGGCGAAAGTGCATCTGAAACGCGCGTAAGGTGTCATGGGTGAGCGCGTCGAAGCGGCCGGTGACATCCACGGGATAACCGTACGCTACCAGTGCGCGCTGCCATTGGATGAGCGAGGGCGGCGATGTCATGAAGCGCCTCTGGTAGGCCATGACGCGCTCCGTCTCCGGCCAGGCTCCGATGCCCGCGCGATACAGGCGATACCAGGGAAAGCGCGGGCCGGGGTCGATCTTGCGCTGTGGTGCGATATCGGCGTGTCCCACGACATCCACTGGGTCGATGTCGTGGCGCTCGATTATATCGCGCGCCAGGGCAATGAGCGTGTCGATCTGTGCCGCGGGGTAGGGCGTCCAGGTACGTCCATGGGGCGTGTCGCGTGGCCCTCGGTTGACGATCTCGATGCCGATGGAGGTGTCATTGAGGTTCGAACGCGATCCCCAGGCGCTAGCCCCGGCATGCCAGGCGCGTCGCGATTCATCGACTAGTTGATAAACCCTCGGCGTTGCCTCGCGCGTCACCAAATAGTGTGAGCTTACGCGCGGTCCCGTCAGAGTGCGGAGCGAACGCCGTGCATTGCTGTCGGTGTAATGCAGTACCAAGTGGCGCACGCGACTGCTCTGTGCCGTGGACTGATAAGAATGATCGACTCGGTAGCCGTCACGCGACTCGGTTGTCGGTGTGCCGCTGCACGCCGTCAGCGTGAACAGGCAAATGACAATGAGGCAGGCCAGCGGAAGGCAAGGCGCGGGTAGCCGCCAGCGCGCTGGGTGCGAATGAAAGCATGGCGTCGGCATGGCGGCGTCTCCGGCGTTGACGTATTACAGTGCGGCATACCAGTGGGCGATCAATATGCCCAGGGTGAGCGTCAATGAGAAGCTCAGCATGGTGCCCAGCAAAACGTACTCGGTGAGCTTGCGGTCGCGATCCTCACGCAAATCGCCGAAACGCAATACCGATTTGGCGGCCAGTAAGAAGCCAATGGGCACGAGTTGATCGGCCAGCACGAAGGTTAGCACTAGAAACCGCTCGAGCATGCCGATCCGCGCGCCCGCATCGGCGAGCGTACCGCTGTTGTCCACGCCATGGCTCCAGCGCCGCATGATCAGGGCGATGAGAATCGAGAACGGCCGCATGACGATCAAATACGCCAAGGCCACCAGCAGGGTTCGAGGGTGCAATAGCCATGCAACGGCGTGGCCGAGCCAAGCGCCGTCACTGACCAGCCATGCCCAGATGATAACGAGCACGCTGACATGTAGGGCTTGGTCGATGACGAAGTAACGCACGTGTTCGGCCGGGGCGTGGCTCTTGAAAGCATCGATGACGAGATGCGTGACGGCGATGAAAGCCGCTCCCAACGAGGCGGTGGCAAGGGATTGAGAGCTGATGAATACCAGCCAAGTCAATGCGCCATGCACGCCGGCATGCAAGTAAAGAGCTCGGGAACGTTGGCGACGAGCGTTCTTGTCGCGAACCCAGGCAGCGCTCTGGAGTAGAAAGTCACCGGCCAGGTGCGCGATCAGCAACAGCAACAGCGTGGTCAAGGAAGAGCCAATCATCGTGAAGACTCCATGATGGCGGCAATACGTTGCTCGACATGCGCGAGATACTCCTCGATCAGCGGCCAACGTGCGGCGTGCAAGCGTTGGTGGATAGTCGATTGCGCACGCCCGAGGCGTTTGGCCAAGGCTTTCTGGGTTTCGGCATGCTGCAGTTGCCAGTACATTACTTCAGCGGCGTTATGGGTCCAGCCCTGGAGGGTGGCATCGGCGAAACGCGTTAACAGGGCCAGGGTGTCATCGGGTTCGGGCAATGACAGCGCAAAGCGCGTATCGCCCTCGCTCAAGGCATCCAAAGCCTGGCCGGAGCGCACGTAAACCTCGCCGTTGGCCGAGGCGAAACGCCCCGCTTCGGGTAAATGCCCCAGGCCGACGGCCACGGCGATGCGGGCATCCCAGGTCTCGCGCCGAGAAGGGGAGTGCCGTATCAACGCGGCACGGGTCAGCACGGCAGCCGTCATGGCTTGCGCGGGCGAGCGCAGGGCGACTTGAAAGCCATCGCCACGGTAGCGGTCCACGCATGCTCCGTATTGCGATTCGAGGAGCCCTAGTGCGTCCTCGAGCGCTTGATCGAGCCTCGTGTGGTCCTTGATGCGGCGTGACCCGACGATGTCGCCGGTCAATACGCCGAGCGGGGTTTTATCCATATTTTTTATCGCCTTTTAATACGATATATGGCAATAATAGTATAATAATTCGATAATTCTAGCAGATCGTAAAATAACTGGATTAGGTGCTAGGCGTGATATCTTTTAACTGTAATTATATACAGTATATTAGGCATGCCAACCCCGCAAGGTGCCACTGTGTGGTAGAGCGGGAGTTAGGGTCATGCTGTGCGTCGCCCTGGCGTTCATGGCCGGGCGCTATCAGTCCTGAGTATCGATCGCCTCGGCAGGGGGCTCGATAGCCTCGGTGGGGGACGAGAGCATGCGCGCCTGGGTGGTATTGCGGCCCTGGGCCTTGCAGGCATATAGGGCTTCATCGGCGCAGGCAATCATGTCGTCGATGTCTGCACCGACGCCGGGAGGGCTCGTCACGACCCCCACGCTGACGGTCACTACTTCGGCGGTGGGCGAGTACTCATGAGGGATCCCCATGGCCTGGATCATGCCACGCATGGCATCGGCCAAACGCCAGGCCTCTTGGCTTGGGGTGTCGATGAGCAAGACGAGAAACTCCTCGCCGCCCAAACGAACGACGATGTCTGTTTCACGACGGAAGGTATCGCGCAATACGCCCGAGATCTGCACCAGGCACTGATCGCCGGCCGGGTGGCCGTAATGATCGTTGTAAAGCTTGAAGTGATCGACGTCCATCATCAGCACCGACACCGTACAGTCGAGACGACGCGTCAGCGGTAGAGCAACATCGAGACGGTTTTCCAGCATGCGGCGATTGCCCAGTTTCGTGAGCGGATCGACCAGCGACTGTTCCAGCAACTGGGCATTGTGTATCTTGAGGTCTTCGACCAAGTGCTGGAATTGGCGTGCCAGCTCGCCGACTTCATCAGAGCGTTCGGTGAGATAGGTCGTCATCATGAGGTGGGTATTGTCACCCTCATGGAGTCGGCGAGCATGCTCCGAGAGACGCCGCATGGGGCTCAGTAAATCCCGGTCGATTCTCACCAGTACGCAACCCACCCCCAGCGGTATCAGGAGCGACAGCGCAATGGCCTGAATGAACCAAGGCCAGTGTGAAGCACCGATTCCCCAGCTCAGCAAGATGGTGGTCACACACGCCAGCACACTCAGGCGTACCCACTGCCTCTTGAAGGTAAGTGGTTGTTTTCCCTGCGTCGATATTATAGACATTAGTATCCATGCCGTTTTTTATGAAGCGGTCAGTCTAAACAGTCAATCGATGTAAATAAAGGTATCATATAAGTAAAGCAAAATTAATTTTCATGAGTTGATGTGGATCATTTTAAACAGACGTTTAATAAAAGCGTTATATCAACTATGACATTGAAGTTGCGTTTCACTTTTAAAGTATCGGTTCAATTTGTGGGGGAGGAAGGAGTGGAGTGGATACATGATAAGGCATGTCTGACATGCTCGGGTCCACTTGGCGTGAAGCATGGCGCATAAAAAAGCCCCGCTGCTGGTGAGCGGGGCGATAAAACGTCAGCTAGTCAAGAAAGAGCTCTTAGAAGTTGAGACCGAAGTTGGTCTGCACGCTGGTGTGCCAGCCATCATCGATCGGTGAGCCGAAGTAGTTGAGTGCGTTCTTGTTGGAAACGACACTGAACCAGGCATAGTAGGGCCCGGCCGTGACCTTCATACCCAGATCGTTGAGCATCGGATCATCGACGTTACCGTAACCGCCATTGACTGGCGAGTAATCGTCTGCCGGGCTGATATAGCTGAAGTCGTTGTAGAAGTAGAGGTTATCGATGTCACCCCAGTTGACGTTCATGCTGTAGCCTAGGCTGGCGGAATACATCTGGCCTTCGGCGGGGATCAGGTAGTTGAAGCCGAATGCACCAATTTGCATAACATCATCGGAGATACCGCTATTGGCAGGATTCTCGGCGTCGTATTCGTAAGCGGTGGCCTGCAGTTGCGTCAGCCAGGAGCCGTAGCTACCGTTCAAGCCCACGGCGGCCTGCCAGTTGCTGCCGCTGTCGTGAGTGTAATTGTTGTAGAGCTGACCGCCCTTGGCCGAGAAGTTGATCTCGGTGGTGTAGTCAGTGCCCTGGCCGAAGGTATAGGCGACACGGCCGGCGAGCTGGTTTTCTGCCGTATTACCTTGGCGTGTGGGGTTGCCATCCTCATCTACCGGAGTTTCGCCAATGGGGTTGGCACCGTAGTGCTCGTTGCCGTCACCCAACTGGTCGCTCTTGAAGAAGGCCAGCGAGGTATCCCAGGCGCCCTGGCTATGATCCCACTTGATACCGGCGTTCTGGTTGTCATTGAAGCCGGCGAGATACGGCAGGTTGCCATACCAACCCAGGTAGCCGTAATCCATGTTGCCGAACGGCGTCTGGACCAGGCCCACCTTGACGGTGTCGTTGTCGCTGGCCTGATAGCCCATCCAGCCCTTCTTGAGGAACTGGTAGCCATCGTAGAAGCGATATTCGAACGAATATAAGAAGTCGCCGTGCTGACCGTCGACGCCGAGGGTGAACTTGCCGAAGTTCATGTCGCCGCCAGTGTCCTTGTCGACCTGGTCCCAGTCGTTATAAACGCCTTTCATCTGAAGGGTACCGCTGAACTGCGAGTTCTGGATCGACTCGATCAGTGAGCGGTTTTCCTCGGCGAGGTCACGCGTCTGCGCGGTATCCTGGCCGCTGTCGGCAGTCGTGGTCGACTGCTGAGCGTCGAGTTGCTGCTCCATACGCTCGACTTGCGCGCGTAGAGCATCCAACTGGCGCTGCATGGCCTCGGTGTCTTGTTGTGCCAATGCCGGCGCAGCAAAAGCCAGTGTGCCGGTAACGCCCATGGCGAGGCCGGCTGCCTTGAATGATAGTTGTGCCACTTTTTTTCTCCGTTTCCTGCTTAGGGTCGTGAGTCGTCGGATGGGCTGGGTAGCCCTTGCGAACTGACGCCAGGGAAACGCTGAATCGCTTGCTCTAGATGAGCACACAACGCCATGCCATGCACGAAGACGCGCCCCAGAAAACGAGGGCGGTTCCCATGCTTCGCGAGCCATGCGTTGGATATGATTCAGGCGTTCCCTTGATTGCCTTTATTTTCGTTATGAGCAGCATCATACCTAAATCTTGCCGTTACATAAATAGGTGTTATGGAATGGCAGGGGATTCCCCGTATGAGCGCTTATGAAGGGCTCTAAAAGCATTTCGCAGGGGGGGGGGCAAACGATCGTGAGATGACGCTGAGCGCTCGATTGACGATAATGCCTCACCAACCCACGCCTGATGAACAGAAGGGCGAGTGTGGTGAGGAAGCAAGCAGACAACATGGACAAGGAGAACGAGATGCGCCAAGTATGGCTAATGGCGATTCTAGTAGGCGGTATCGGAGCAAGCGTGTCGGCGTGCAGTTACACGCCCGCGCGTATCGACCCCGAGCCCGTTGTTGAAGTCGGTGATGGACACCATGACCACGATGAGCGACATGAACATGGGCATGGCGGTGATTTCTGTCCGCCCGGACAAGCCAAGAAAGGCAACTGCTGAAGCGCGATGTATTGTGGGCGGCCATCTAAAGCTCGTTATAGCAGCTCCCGCGTGGTCGTTTCGTGGTGACCGTTTTCAGCATCATAAAAACGCCATGGTCGGTTATTCCGACCATGGCGTAAGATTCCGCGCTCCTTTGGCGTCTTCCTGACGCACCGGTGCTTTACCGGTTCCCGTGAGCCTCCTAGCTCAGCATGCTTCCTTAACGCGCTTAACGACAGTGTCCCTTGTCTGACGACCAATGGCCTGCTGAGCCATGCATCGCCACTGCCGCCTATGTGACAATGTCGCGTCACGGATGTGACGTTTTCATGGCTGCTTTTGATGGCCGCTTCTAATGGCCACTTCTAATGGCCACTTCTGTTAATATCCCGCACTTTTGATACAACACACTCAACGGGAACAAGGCAATGAATGCGGTTATTTTGGCCGTTCTGGTCATGGTGGGGCTCGCACTAGCGCGAGTATCGGTAGTGTTTGCGCTTATCGTGGGCGCTTTGGTGGGCGGCCTGGTCGGTGGTCTGGGGCTCGAGGACACGCTGGCTGCGTTCAACGATGGCGTGGGAGGCGGCGCCAAGGTGGCGCTAGCCTACGCAACGCTAGGTGCATTCGCGGTGGCGATTTCACGCTCAGGACTGCCCGACATGCTGGCGCAACGTCTGATTAGTCTGCTCGGGCACGAGGCATCACACAAACGCCAAAAGGCGGTGAAGTACATACTGCTGGGCGCGCTGCTATTAGTAGCGATTTCATCGCAAAACTTGATTCCCGTGCATATTGCCTTCATTCCTATCCTCATACCGCCATTGCTCAAGATCATGAATTCGCTGCGTCTTGACCGCCGCGCGGTGGCCTGCGTTTTGACGTTCGGTTTGACGGCGCCCTATATGTTGTTGCCGGTCGGGTTCGGAGCAATCTTTCTCAACGATATCCTGTTGGCCAATATCAACTCGGCGGGTGAAGCCGTGGGACTCGAAGTGACGCGTGGCATGGTGCCGCTCGCCATGGGAATTCCTGTTGCTGGCATGGCGCTAGGGCTTTTGGTAGCTGTTTTCTATTCTTATCGCAAGCCCCGTGATTATGAAACGCGCGATGTCGTGACCAGTAATGTCCCGCATCATTCCGGTGAGGTTAGTCTCCACACTCGTGGTTTGGTAATGGCTGTCGTGGCCATCGTCGCGGCCTTGTCTATTCAATTGTATAGCGGCTCGATGATCATGGGCGGTCTCGTCGGTTTTGCCCTATTGTCGCTGGGTGGCATCTTCAGATGGCGTGAAGCCGATGACCTCTTCACCAGCGGAATGCGCATGATGGCGCTTATTGGCTTCATCATGATTACGGCGGCGGGGTTTGCCTCGGTCATGCAAGCCACGGGTGAGATCGACACGCTGGTCGAAAACGCCTTTGCCATTATCGGCGATCATCAAGGCCTTGCCGCATTGATCATGCTGCTGGTCGGCCTGTTCATTACGCTGGGAATCGGCTCGTCGTTCTCGACGATTCCCATCATTGCCGCGATCTATGTCCCACTAGCCGTGCAATTCGGCTTCTCGCCCATGGCCACGGTGGCACTGGTAGGCACCGCCGCGGCGTTGGGGGATGCCGGCTCGCCGGCCTCCGACTCGACGTTGGGGCCGACTTCGGGACTCAACGTCGATCGCCAACACGACCACATCTGGGACTCGGTCGTCCCCACCTTTTTACATTACAACATCCCGCTCATCGTCTTCGGCTGGCTGGCGGCAATGTGGCTTTAAATGGGGGCATTGCTTTGAAAGTGAGACAGGCTAATGTCGATCTGCTTGCTTGAAAGCGAATTAACGGCAACTCGGAAAGGCGAAGGTTGCGATAGGTAAATAAAAAATAAGGTGGGGCTTGGCAATAAGCGAATAAATGGCGATAATATGGACACATCCCAACTGTCTAGAGGTAAAGAATGTCTCTGTTGAGCGAGTACATGAAAAAGGAACAGCTGCTAAAGCAACTCAGCGAAGAGTTGCAGCAGCTGGAACAGGACCAGCGCCTGACATCTGAGCTGGAATTCAAGGAAAAGCTCGAAACCTTGATGAAAGAGTACGACAAGACGCCTGCTGCCGTTATCGAGCTGCTTGATCCGCAGCCTGCTTCTCGTACTGCGTCGTCGTCTCAGGCGAGCACCGGCGGACGCCGCAAGCGTAAGCTGAAGATCTACAAGAACCCCAACACCGGTGAAGTGGTGGAAACGCGGGGTGGTAACCAGAAGACGCTCAAGGCGTGGAAAGACCAACACGGCAACGATACCGTCGAGTCTTGGTTGGTACGCGTCGAGGACTAAGCGTCCTTTGAGGACAAGCGCTTTCCAGCGAAAGTGGTTGAGTCCTCCTCAGGTACATTGTGCGGAAAAGGCTGATGCTCGAGCATCAGCCTTTTTTATTTGCCATGTACTGGGCTAATGAATCGTCAAAAGCGGCGTGCGAAAGCCACTTCGCCCAGCGAATGAGTATCGTGAGTTTCGCGGTTGATCGATGACCCTTGGCTAGCCCGTTTCAATAGACATCGGCTTGATAGCTTGGCTGGAGCGCAGCTCAACACAAGAGGCATAACGGAATGGCACAAAAGGCGCCACGGGCGTCTACGCTAGTTGATGAGGCCTCGGGTAAAAGGATGAAAGGCTTCTCATCAACAGCAGGAGGCCGTAAACATGGCAATGGGAGTTAGTAAGGCCAGGTTTGGCTAGGGCTTTTGTTGGTGCTGGCGATCCTCTCGCTGGGAGAGGCTTGGCTCACATTCGCCTTGGCATTGGCCGCGCTTGTCATGGCAGGCCTCGCCATCTGGCTGGCGCGGTGGCGCGAACGCAAGCAGCGTTTGAAGCGCCAAGCCTTGCGTAATGACCTGGTGACCGATCTGCCGGGGCGCGTACTCCTCGAACGACACCTGCAACGCTTCATGGACGATGCCTACGCCGTCTCGCTTTATTACCTGGCGTTCGACGCTTTGCGCCACCTGCGTGCCCAGTTCGGGGGCGAATGCGCCGACCTGGCGGCGCAGGGCATCGCCGAACGTCTGCGCGATACCTGCGGCGGCGTGTGTTATCCGGCGCGTCTCTCGGACGACGTCTTCGCGGTCACGGCCTCCGGCGCGCAAGATCCCCTGGCGATGGCTGCGCGTTATCAGGAAATGCTCCACGCGCCCATCGAGGTCCATGGTGTGCCGCACCGGCTCGAACTACGCATCGGGGGTGCCGTGTCGCCCGAGCATGGCAAGACGCCCACGGCGTTGTTGCAAGCCGCGCAGGATGCCGCCGACCAAGTACTGGCCAGCGCCGGGGCCGAGCCGCAGCTATTCAAGCTCGACCTGCTCAAGACATCCGAGCGTCGGCGTTTCCTGGCGGAGACGTTGGCCGATGCCCTGGAGCAGGAGTCCCCGTTCTTCGAACTGTACCTGCAACCCCAATACCGTCTCGCCAATCGGCAACTAGTGGGCGCCGAAGCCTTGATTCGTTGGCAGCACGACGCGTTCGGCACTATATCGCCCGGTGAATTCATTCCTGTGGCCGAAGCCAGCCACCAGATCGTGCCGCTGGACGAAAAAGTGTTCGACACCATGCTCGCTTGGTTGGCACGTCACGAACTGCCGCATACGCAGGGCCTGGTATGGGCGATCAATCTATCGATACGTCATTTCGACGACCATCGTTTCACCGACTGGCTACTGGAACGCTGCCAGCATTACGGCGTTCCCCCACAATGCATCGAGCTCGAGGTTACCGAGCACGTCGCCACGCAAGACCTTTCTCAAGTACGTCAAATCATGCGCACCTTGCGTCTGCACGGCTTTGGGCTGGTGCTGGATGATTTCGGCGCCGGCTATACCTCGTTGCGTTTCTTGAAGGAACTGCCGTTCACTAAGGTTAAGCTCGATAAAGTCTATATCGATGCCATCGCCGAGGATGAGCGCAGCCAATTGCTGGTCAAGGGCATCATCGATCTGGCGCGGGGGCTAGGGTTGACTGTCGTCGCCGAAGGGATAGAAACTCAGGAACAGATGGATGTCCTACGCGGGCTGGGTTGCCCCGTTGGTCAAGGCTATCTATTGGGACGGCCGCGGCCCGCCGAGTCCTTCCTGTGGCGGCTGTCACAGCGCCAAGACACGTTACCAGCGCGCTCCGCGCGCACGCGCTAGCTGCTGTACGCCAATTCAGTGAGTGCGGCGCATGGCGCATACAGCGCATAAAGAAACGTAGGGATTGAACTTCGCAGATTTGGCATCATCTATAATACTGGGCCGAGTCAACGCCAAGCGATTTAGACATCGCCTATTCAGAGCAACCGTTTTTCCGCGTTACCTATCTGTGTGACTCGTTGCCGTACGTCGAGCGTCTCCGGTATACCTGACCGAAGCCGTGTTATTACGCTTTTGAACCGCTACATCGTGATTTCAATATTTCCATGAAAAACAATCGTCAAGCCGCATCACGCCATATGGATGAGCGTGAAAAGCTCCGCAAGTTTCGTGAACTCGATGACGCCTTCGCCACGGCTCTCCAAGAGCTCGATGGCGGCGGCGCAAGCAATGAAGATGCCACGCCCCAAGAGCCGCCGTTCGAGGAACGCCTGCAGGCGCTGATGCAGGAATACAACCAATCCAGCCAAAGCGTCGCCACGCTGATGCGTACCATCGTCGAGATCGGTCACGCGTCACGCGAAGCGTAGTGACATATCGCTCGGGGCGCGCCACTGGCGCGCTGGGAAGGCACGACGAGAACACACGAGAAAGAGTTGACAGCGTCCCCACAAAGGTCCAAGCTTAGCGAAGTAGGTTAGCAAGTGGCATACCGTCAGTAGTAATCGATGTCTTCGAGAGCCTGGTGTATCGCTAATTTGTTTTACCCACTGCAACTCGGGTAAATACCCGGCAATTGAAAGCGCAATGCGTGTAAAGGATATCGAAAATGGCAACTGGTACAGTTAAGTGGTTCAACGACGCTAAAGGTTTCGGCTTTATTTCTCCGGACGACGGCGGCGATGACCTCTTTGCCCACTTCTCCGAAATTCAGGCTGAAGGCTTCAAGTCTCTGCAGGACGGTCAAAAGGTCTCTTTTGACGTCACTCAGGGCAAGAAAGGCCTTCAGGCGTCTAACATCAAGCCCGAGTAACTTCGCGTTTGATTCGAAGTTGCAAAGCTTCGCATAACAGGGCCCGCTTCGGCGGGCCCTGTTGCGTTTGGGGTAGCGGTTGATCAACGGCTGCTCGGCAGCGACTCCAGCCACTTGCGTATACGCTTCTGGTGCCAGCGACGCGAGACCCGGTGGGTATCGAACGTAGTGGGCACGATCAAACAATCGTTATTCTCTTCGTTGGGATCGAGCTCGCTCTTCTCCAGCATGAAGGTCCGGTACGCGCCCAATGGGCGGTCTTCGCTACCGTAGATCGCGACCAGCCGAATCTCCAGCATTCTCAGCATTTCATCTTCGAGCGTCAGCGTGTTCCTGTCGATGTTGAGCTCGTGTCCCTCGGCGATGTGATCGATGATCTCCCTAAACGAACACACCTGATGGTAATCGCCCGAGGCCAGTGGCCCCTGGCGCGTGGCATGCTGCTCGCTACCCCCTTGCCCGCTGTCGTCTGACCGGGTGTAATCGGTCAGGTCGCAGTGATATTCGCCCTTGGACGTGTGCAACACCCCCATGACATTCGAGACGAAGATCGCCTCCGAACTCATGTTGCTGATCAGGCACATGCCGTCCGGCGACTTGCTGCGCCCGCGGTTGATGATGATGCGTGGCCGCCGCTGGCGCGCAAAGCCCAGGTAAAGAAGCTGCGCATAAAAAAGCCACACACCCAAGGTGCAGAAACTCGCGATTGCGCTCAGTGCACCGCTGTTGTTGTTGAGCCACTCGAGCATTCCTTGCTCTCCTTATAGATGGTAAGTAAACGGTATTGCTTGGAAAAAGAAAAACGCTGCCTGACAGTATCGTCCGGCAGCGTTCGACTGTAGCGAGTCTAGCAAAAAGCCACTGACTACGCTGAATAGGTGGTGCTGGCTACGCTGAATAGGTGGCGCTGGTCTTCCTGACCACGAACCGCGTCCTGGCGGGCGCCTAACTCGGAGATCGCTCGTCACAAACGATGACTGCGACCTTTGTGGCCGCCTTATATGCCGGCCTGTGTCGTTCGGGTCAGGTGATGCTATGAGGCTAAGCGCTTTCATGCACTCAGAGCAAAAGAAAATTCGTAACGTATTAACACCGATATTTAGTATTGTTAACGAGATGTAAGAACACGCAAGAAGGCTGCATCTTAACGTAATAAATGGCGTCGGGTTAAAAAATGTTATGAACACAGCCTTTGCCTTCAATCTGCGCGAGGTCAATGGGGCGCTGGGCGATCTCGGGACCTTGCTGCCGTTGATGCTGGGGAGCATCGCCATCGGTGGGCTAGCGCCCGTGCCGGTAGTGCTGGGGTTTGCCGTCTTTTATCTAGGCACGGCGTTGTACTATCGTCTGCCGATTCCCGTGCAGCCCATGAAGGCCGTGGCGGCCGTCATATTGACGGCGGGTATGTCGCCGCTGGAACTGGCCATCGCCGGGGCGATGATCGGCGTGGTGTTATTGATCCTGGGACTGACCGGCTGGATCGCACGCCTCAACCGCTTGATCCCGCAATCCGTATTGGCCGGGCTGCAACTGGGGTTGGGGGCGCTGCTGGCCTTGACCAGCCTCACGCTGATGGCCGAGCAAGCCTGGATAGGCATTGCCACGCTCAGCGTGCTGTTGATAGCGATGCGCTTTCCGCGCTGGCCCTCCGTCGTGCTGGCGTTATTGACGGCTTGGGGGTTGGGATATTTCCAGGCCGCGAGCGCGCCGCTCATCGACACCGGCACCGCGTGGTTCCCCGCGCTGGCGAGCTGGCCGGACATGCAAAGTATCGAGCGTGCCATGTCGATGCTGGTATTGCCGCAACTCTCATTGACCGTCACCAACGCCATCGTATTGACCACGCTCGTCGCCGGCGATTACTTCGGCGAGCGTGCCACGCATGTCACGCCAGCGCGTCTTTCGATCTCCACCGGTCTGGCCAACCTTGTGCTGACGCCGTTCGGCGCCTTGCCGATGTGTCACGGTGCCGGAGGCCTGGCGGCGCATTACCGCTTCGGCGCGCGTACCGGTACCGCGCCGCTACTACTGGGCGGCGCGTTGCTGGCCGTGGCATGTTTGCCACCGCAGTGGGGGCTAGGATTGCTCGCGGGTATTCCCAGTGCCGGATTGGGCGCCTTGCTGCTCGTCGCTGCCTGGCAGCTTGCCATCACCAAGCGACTGTTCGACAGCAAGCCCTCATGCTGGCCGGTGATCGCCGCGACCGCCGTGGTGACGGTCGCGCTGGATCCTTTCTGGGGGCTCATCGCCGGCGGCATCGCCGAATGGGCGAGGATCAGGTGGCATCGCCATCGCCACGCTTGAGGCGCTTCACCCAGCGTTGCTTGGCGTAGCGTCGCAGGTTCTCGACGTTGTCCGTCTCGTCGACGATGTCCTGGCCGAGAATTGTCTCGATGACGTCCTCCAGCGTGATCAGCCCCACCCAGGTGCCATGCTCGTCGTAAACCACGCGCATGTGGCCGTGGTCCTTGAGCATTGCGGTGAAGACATGCTCGACGTTATCCGTCTCGTGCAGCGCCTCGATAGGGTGCATTAGTGCCTTCATGGTCTGCTCATCCTCGGCGTGATAAGTATCCGCCTTATGGATGTAGCCAATCGCCTGCTCACCGCCGTCCATCACCGGAAAGCGCGTGAACTGCATCTTGCCGAACTGTTCGTCGAACTCCGCCACGCTGAGATCCGGCGGCACTGAAACGCACACCGTACGTGGCGTCATCACGCTTTTCACGCGGATCTCATGCAGATTGAGGATATTGACGATGGCCCGCGTTTCGTCGCTATCCAGCGCCTTCTCGTCCAGGCCGATGCGTGCCAGCGCCTTGATCTCGCCGCGCATGTCGACATCGTGCTCCGACTTGCCGATGCGGTTGGTGATCCGCTCGGAAAGCCAGATGAACGGCGTCAGCACGAAGATCATCACCCGCAGGATAGGCGGCAGCAGCGGGGCGAGGGCACGCCAGTAGCTCGCACCGATGGTCTTGGGAATGATCTCCGAAACGACCAGGATCGCCAGCGTCATCACCGCCGAGGCAATCGCCACGTGGGAATCGCCGAAGACCACCGCCACCTTCGCGCCCACGCCCGTCGCGCCCACGGTATGCGCGATGGTATTGAGCGTGAGGATCGCCGCCAGCGGACGGTCGATGTTGGACTTCAACCTGGAAAGGGAAGCATGCAGCTTCGGGCGATCATCCTTCAACTGCGCAATGTAGCTCGGGGTCAGCGACAGCAGCGCCGCCTCGAGGATGGAACACAGAAATGAAAACCCGATGGAAAGCAGGGCAAAGGCCGCAAGGAGGACCATGAAGACTCTTGGTTGAGAATGGAGCGCTCATTTATCCAGTCCCGAAGAAGGCTGTCAATCCATGCGTGAGGCGTTTTTCGACGGTGAGTGGCGGGGTGGGTGTAGCGAGCCTTATCTATCGCTTTTTCCTTGTCAAAATTATTTATTGGGGGTACATTAAAGAAAGAAGGATAATCCAATGAGGTATGCCAATGATCGCGAAAAAAGACGATTCAAAGACTACTTGGATTGATCCCGATGATGCTCCAGAGCTCGACGACGATTGGTTTGAGGGAGCTTATCAGTACGAGGATGACAAGCTGGTCAAGCGTGGCCGTGGGCGACCGCCCCTGGCGCATAAGAAGATGCCGGTAAAGGTGCGGTATGACCAAGACGTTATCGACGCCTTCCGGGAATCCGGCCCTGGCTGGCAAACTCGCATGAATAAAGCCCTTCGCCAGTTTCTGGCCGAGCATGACATCAACGAGCTGGATAGGCGTCAGTGATTGGCGTAAGGCATGGTGGCAGCGCCGGGCATCGCTAGTGGAGCTTGCCGCCATTTTGAGTCGATTTTTAACGCCGTATGGGCGAGCGCAGGCATTTTTCAGACAAAGCGTAGAAAGCGTAGCTGAGCCGTCCAGTCACCTTGCCGACTAGCCACTCTACCCATGGTATGCCACGCGGGGCGCGAGAAGCTGCTCGGGCAGACGTCTTGCTTTAAACTGCAAGGAAATGAGTTTCGCTATAAATGAATACTTCACACCAAGAGGTGATCGGCATGCAAGCATATCCTCCGATTGATAAGGAAACCTTGCGCGCAGAGCTCAAGCGCGAGCTGCGTTCTGACTTCCTGCAGGATATCCGCATCGAATCCGGCATCGATAGCTCCGGCGAAGAGGCGGTCTGGGTCTGGCTCGTCGTGGATGAAGGTGCGATGGGAAGCCAAAAAAACAAGAGCAAGGTCAAAGACATCAGGGAAAGCATCTACCGGACGTTTTCTGAACGCGCCCCCGGCGTCTTTCCTTATATCCGACTGGATAACCCCCAAGTGTCAGCCTGAAGCGCCGCAATACCCGACAATACCGCACCTTTATTCTCGCCTTGGCCTTTCACCCCAGTTGGTCGCGCGCCTGATGCTCCTTTAGCAGCTCGATTCTTTTAGTTTTGTACGAACCAGGAAGCCCGATGACCGATTTCATTACCGACTCCACGCGCAACCGCCTTATCGAGGGCGTCCACGTCGCCGGCCAGGAGATCATGGCGATCTACCGTCGTGACTTCGCCATCGAAGAAAAGGCCGACGCCAGCCCGCTCACCGAAGCGGATATGGCCTCGCACCACGCCCTGGTCGGGTTGCTGGAAGCCATCACTCCCAAGGTGCCGATTCTCTCCGAAGAATCCGCCGAGATCCGCTACGAGACCCGCCAAAAATGGCAGCGTTACTGGCTGATCGACCCGCTGGATGGCACCAAGGAATTCATCAGCCACAATGGCGAGTTCACACTCAATGTCGCCCTGGTGGAAGAAGGCGTGCCGGTATTCGGCATCGTCCACGCGCCCGCGCTCGAAAGCGGCCCCGCGACCTGGTGGGGCCAGCACGGGCAGGGCGCCTACAAGCGCGAGAACGGCAGTGACGACCAACCGATTCACGCCCGCGCATTGCCTGACCCCCAGGCCGAGCCCTGGAAGATCATCGGCAGCCGCCGCCATGGCGCAGAAATCTTCGAAGCCTTCTGCCAGCGCCTACCCGCGCATGAATGCGTCTCCATGGGCAGCTCGTTGAAGCTGTGCCTGGTCGCCGAAGGCAATGCCGATCTCTACCCGCGCCTCGCCCCCACCAGCGAATGGGACACCGCCGCCGCCCAAGCCGTCGTCACCGCCGCTGGTGGCCAAGTGCTCAATGTCGAGACGCTTGAACCGCTGCGCTGCAACCAACAAGACAGCGTGCTCAACCCGTTCTTCATCGTCTGCGGCCAGCGCGACCAACGCTGGGAAAACGCCCTGCGCGAAAGCATCGCCTAACCCGGGCCACGAGCGGCGGGATGCGGGCTACAATATTGCTCGAAGCTCGAAGCTCGAAGCTCGAAGCTCGAAGCTCGAAGCTCGAAGCCGCTCTTCACAGCGCCCCGAACCTGGCGCTCGAAGCCCGAAAAACTTGAACGGTCGCCTGCTGCGACAAACGACCCAAGGGGATGACAATGGCGGACGATATCCGCTGGCAACAGCGATTTGCCAATTACATCAATGCGTTTGCTCAACTGGAACAAGCTGTCGAGGCGTATGGCGACACGACGCTGGATATCATCAAGGAGGGTGTCATCCAGCGTTTCGAGTTCACTCACGAGCTCGCCTGGAAGGTGATGAAGGATTACCTGGAGCATGAAGGTATTCAAAACGTGACGGGATCACGCAGCGCAGCCCGGCATGCCTTCAACATCGGCCTGCTGGAAGACGGCCAAGCCTGGATGGATATGATAGAAACCCGTAACCATACGGTGCATGCGTATCGTCACAGCATCCTGGAAACTGAATTCAAGAACATCGTCGAACGCTACTATCCGGCATTGAAGCAGTTTCGAGAGACGATGGAGCGCCAACGATGACGTTTGGCTTGCCAGAGAATACGGTCGAGGCCATTCGTCGGGCACTGTCTGAATGCCCTGGCGTCGAAAAGGCCGTTATCTATGGATCGAGAGCCAAAGGCACGTTCCGCCCCGGCTCCGATATCGACCTGGCACTGTATGGTAATGTTTCCGAGGCTGATGTTTCCGCACTTATGGACCGCCTCGACGAGCTCAACACTCCTTATTTGTTCGACATCGTGCGTTATCACGATATCGATAATGAAGCCCTACGCGAGCATATCGAGAGGGTTGGCCAGAGATTCGATGCGATCCATTCACCGTATCACCCTCGCTAAAGCTGGCGGGATAACGCTGCCACGAGCAACGAGCCGAACGCCTTGCAGAGATGAACACCATGCGCCTGACTGACAGCCAACGACACACCATCCGGCAGCTCGTCACCGACGAGCTCGGTTTGGGCAGCACGGTAAAGCTTTTCGGCTCACGGCTGGATGATAGCGCCCGTGGCGGCGATATCGACCTGTTCGTTGAGGTTGACGCGCCGGTGGAGCATCCCGCACAGCTCGCCGCTCGGCTCAGTGTGCGTATCATGCGCGCCATGCACGGGCGCAAGGTGGATGTGCTGCTGAGTGCTCCGAATCTCAATGAGCAGACGATACACAAGCTGGCACGGGAACAAGGCGAGTGTCTATGAATAACAGTTCTATGAATGACAGTCCCATGAACGGCCGCCCTATGAACGACAATCTTGCGGAGCGCTTGCGCTTCCTGAAACGCGTGGTCGGGCGTGAGATCCACCATCTTCGCTACTCATCGGATAGCGTGTTTGCCACGCCGTTCACCGAAGAGCATGCCGCCAGGCTGGGTGAAGATGAGACTTTGGCAGAGAAGGTGGTAGCCTACACCAGCCGGTTCTGTCGACTTCAGGATACGACCGGCGACAAACTGCTTCCTCTTTGGCTACGTGCCTTGGGCGAGAAGACAGGGGCCGTCGCCGACAACCTGGATCGTCTCGAACCTGGCCCTCGAAGCCCGCAGCGTAGAACAATAGCGATGCCGAAATCATCACGTGATATCCTATAGATATATCAAGTGATGGAAGGAGGCGGCCATGTCCAGCACGATCAAAGAGTATCGTCCCAAAGCAGTGGATCGGAAGAAGGGCTTCTGGCAGACCCTGGGCTTGCCTTCTCGAGGGCCAAAACTGCATGAAGCGCTGAGCGAAGGCGTTCCCTACGAGGTCTACACAAATCTCGCCGCTGTGTCTGGCCTGGAAAGCCAAGAGCTGGCGCGGTATGTCGTCATCTCCTCGGCCACCTTGCAGCGGAGAGCGAAAGCAGGCCACTTCAAGCGCGACGAAGGCGACCGTCTGTATCGTTTTGCTGAAGTCTACAAAAGTGCCGTCGACCTGTTCGAGGGAGACCGGCAGCGGGCCAACACCTGGCTGCTCAACCCGGTGCGTGGGCTAGGGGGCCAGCGTCCAGTCGAGATGATTGCGACGACCGCGGGGGCGGAAGCCGTGCTGGACCTTATCGGGCGGCTTGAGCACGGCGTTTTCGCATGAGCACGATACAAGGATACCGTCTCGTCAAGCGTAAGTGGCTCAAGAGCGCCTTCGATGGCGAAGGCGCCCGTTTATACGGTGGGCGGTGGAACAGCAAAGGAAAAGCTTGCGTATATCTCGCGAGTACGGAGTCGCTGGCCATCCTCGAAGTGATGGTGCATCTCAACGACTACCGCCTATTGGAAGACTATGCGCTGCTCGAGGTGATGTTTTATGAAGATGACCTCATGCAGCTTCCAGAGGATGGGCGACCGGACGATTGGATGGTTGAGCCAGCGCCATCGTCTACCGCTGAGGTCGGCGACGGTTGGTTGGAAAGTCAGTCGAGTCTGGTGCTGGCCATACCGAGTGTCGTCGTGCCCAGGGAAACGAATTATCTCGTTAACCCGGAGCACCCCGGCTTCAAGGCGATGGTCGAGAGCGCCAAGGAAATGGCATTTACCCCGGATAAACGCCTCTGACGTTTTTCTCGAATACCAGAGCGCGTACTACGAGCAACGAGCGAGGCTGCCGCCCACAGTGCCTGGCAATCAAGGATGCTGTTGCAGGTAGTCGTTCAGCGCCTGGCGTGTGAGGTCGTTGAGCGAGATGCCGTGCTGCGAGGCTGAAACGGCGGCGGCCAGGTGTAGGTCGTGGCCGACGCGCACGTTGAAAGACCCCTTGCACGGCGTCTCGGGCGTCTCGCCGAGTTGCTCGCAGGTGGCGAGATAGTCATCGACGGCTTCGCGAAACGCGGCTTCCAATTCCGCCACCGTCTCGCCTTCGTAACTGACCAAGGCTCGAACGAACTGTAGCTTGCCGAACAGGCAATTGTCTTCGGTGCTGACGTCGATAGAGCCGTAGTAGCCCCGGTACTTCAAAAGTTTTTCCATTAGATCAGCCCTCCTGAGCGTAGCTGCTCGCTGAACGGCACGCTCTGGTGCGCTTCGAGTCGCACTAACATGTTCACGTCACTCCCAGGAACTCGAGTCTTTGGGAAGCAGCCCATTGGGATCATGGACCTTTAGCATATCGCCTTCTCAGCGCGGTGGCTTCTTCGAGGGCCAGATAAAGTGCCGGTACCCCAGGGCGGTTCAGTCGACCACCATGTTCACCTGCACCGGCTCCGCTAGTAGGAGCAAATGCCCATCTAGGCACATGGACACGATAAGCCTCTGTTGCAAACCGCAGACGCTGGATCATCCGGTGACCCCGGCTTTGAGCGACTGTACATAGCGCACCAGATCATCAGTGCGGCCAGCACTCACCAGTTGCTCGGGGGTTTGATAGTCGAAAGGCGGTATCGGCTCATTGCGGAACCAGAATAGAGCGTCCGGCAGGTTGCCATTGATATCCGCGGCCACCCCCAGCACGCGGATGGCATCGCGTAGCAAGATCGTCGACGATGAGCTGGTGATTCTGGTGTTGGACATCGGCCCCAGAGGAGACATTTACAAATGAACGCACAGATCATTGAACGGGAAGGGCGGCCAGAATAAGCCGTCATTCCTTATGACGAATGCCGGGAGCTGTTGCACAAGGCTGAAGAGCTGGATGACGTGACAGCTTTTGATCATGCGACGCGCGAGCTGGCAGAGGGACGTGACGAGCTGGTGCCGGCAGAGGTGGTCGACCGGCTGCTTGCCGGGGAGAACCCCGTCAAGGTCTGGCGCGAACACCGCCGCTTGACCCAGGCCGCGCTGGCCGAGCCGGCTGGCGTATCCCAGTCGTACGTCGCCATGATCGAGCGCGGGGACCGAACCGGGCGTATCGAGGCACTGCGCAGGATCGCCGATGTGCTCGGCGTGAGCCTGGATGACCTGCATGACGACGTACTGCGGGAAGACGAAGCAAGTGGGCCATAGAGATCGCCTTGCGCGAAAGCGTCGCCTAACCCGAGCCACGAGCTAAAAGCTGCGAGCTACGAGCGGCGGGCTACGAGCGACAATGCCGCCCGAAGCCCGAAGCAAATACGTCAAACTAGGGATGTTTTGTAATCTTTTAGTTTACACATGTAGCCAAATAGGCTACACTTACTCTAATGATCAAGACGTTCAAAAACAAGGCCCTAGCGACGCTTTGGGAAACCGGTACATCCAAAATCGACAAGCGTATGCATAGGCGCATTCTTATCCGCTTGGCTGTGATCAACGAAGCTGCCAGCGTCGAAGATATCAACCTACCAGGTTATAAGTTTCATGCTTTGCAGGGCTTCAACCCAAAGCGCTACACCGTACATGTGAACGGTCCTTGGTGCCTCACTTTTGAATTTGAGGCCGGCAACGCTTATCAAGTTAATTTTGAGCAATACCACTGACTAAAAGGTGAAGCCACCATGGCTATTACTGCGAAGCAAAACCCCGACCGCTGCCCGCCGCACCCTGGCGAGGTGATCGAAGACATGCTGGAAGATATGGACTACAGCAAGGGCGATATTGCCCAGATGCTGGGCATTTCACGTCAGCAGCTGCACGCCATTCTCGCCACACGCAAGCCTGTCTCACCACAAACAGCCGCGCGGCTCGGCAAGCTGTTTGGTAACGGTCCGGGCCTGTGGCTACGGCTCCAGGCGGCCTATGACGCCTGGCATGCCGAGCGCGAAGTAGACGTCAGCGCGGTGCCCTCGCTAAAGCTGGCGGGATAACGCTGCCACGAGCAACGAGCCGAACGCCTTGCAGAGATGAACACCATGCGCTTGACTGACAGCCAACGACATACCATCCGGCAGCTCGTCACCGACGAGCTTGGTCCGGGCAGCACGGTAAAGCTTTTCGGCTCACGGCTGGATGATAGCGCCCGTGGCGGCGATATCGACCTGTTCGTTGAGGTTGACGCGCCGGTGGAGCATCCCGCACAGCTCGCCGCCCGGCTCAGTGTGCGTATCATGCGCGCCATGCACGGGCGCAAGGTGGATGTGCTGCTGAGTGCTCCGAATCTCAATGAGCAGACGATACACAAGCTGGCACGGGAACAAGGCGAGTGTCTATGAATAACAGTTCTATGAATGACAGTCCCATGAACGGCCGCCCTATGAACGACAATCTTGCGGAGCGCTTGCGCTTCCTGAAACGCGTGGTCGAGCGTGAGATCCACCATCTTCGCTACTCATCGGATCGCGTGTTTGCCGCGCCGTTCACCGAGGAACTTGCCGCCAGGCTGGGTGAAGATGAGGCATTGGCAGAGAAGCTGGAAGCCTACACCAGCCGATTCTGCCGACTTCAGGACACGACCGGCGATAAACTGCTTCCGCTTTGGCTACGTGCCCTGGGCGAGAAGACTGGGGCCGTTGCCGACAACCTGGATCGCGCCGAAAAGCTTGGTGTGCTCGATTCTGCCGACAAGTGGCTCGAGATTCGTCAGACACGTAATCAAATGATCCATGAATACATCGAATCCCCTCAGGTGCTGGCCGACGCGCTTAATACAGCACATGACTATCAGGAAACGCTCATGGCGTTTGCCCATGCCATGCTCAGTGATGCCAAGCGGAGAAACTTGCTTGAGTAAGCTGGCGCCGCGAGTTATTACGTAGCCGGCGCTCGAAGCCCGCCGCCTAGTACGAGATGCATCCAACGGTTCTTCGCTGGTTAGAGTAGACCAAAGGTACACGAGGAAAATTGATGATGAGTACCTCACTAGACCCTATCGTCTCGGAGTTCGAGACGCAGGAGCAAGCCGACCGTTACGACCGGTGGTTTCGTGAGCGCATTCAGCAAAGCCTCGACGACCCGCGCCCCAACGTCCCCCATGACGAAGCGATGGCGCGTATCCGGGCCATGATCGAGTCCAAGAAGCACCGGCATGCTAACGGTTGAGTGGCGTGCTTGGACGTACTCCACGCTCGCCGGGAATATCCCTAGCCGTCAACGGTGATGCACCGGGCTGGCGCTCCAGTTTCTCTCGCCTTCGACGGTCGTTACTGGTGTCCGGATTTAGTGGTTGATCGACACAGTCAAAGGGCGCCGTTGTGGCGCCCTACCCATAATCCATTTGGCTTGGGGAAATTTTCTCAAACCACGCTTACGCCAGCTTGGCGAAGCGCTCGATGTCCGGCTGGGCGCGGTGTTCGGCCTGCCACAAGTCGTAATCGCCTTGTACCGCCAGCCAGGTACGCGCCTGGCCGATGCCGGCCCGTTCCAGGCGAACGGCGAGGTCGGGGCTAATCGGCGCCCGCCCGTGTAGAATCCGTGACAGGGTTTCCCGCGCCAGCCCCAGACGGCGAGCCATTTCCGTTACGCTGATGTCCAGCGCTGGCAACACATCTTCGCGCAGCGTCTCACCGGGGTGCGGGGGATTGTGCATGTGGGCCATGTGTCACCTCAGACGCTTGGCGTGGTCGGTGCGAATTCCCTTGGTAGTGCCTGTTTCGAAGTTCAAAAGTTTTTCCATTAGATCAGCCCTCCTGAGCGTAGCTGCTCGCTGAACGGCACGCTCTGGCGCGATTCGAGTCGCACTAACATGTTCACGTCACTCCCAAGAACTTGAGTCTTTGGGAAGCAGCCCATTGGGATCATGGACCTTTAACATATCGTCCTCTTCCAGTGATTCAGGGTAGATGACCAAGTTGGTGCCAGCAGGATTGGCTTGCGAAGGGAAGAGAATGCCTGAACTGCCCGCAGCGAGGGCAATATCGCCGAGAAGCCAGGAAGGGGGCTCAATATGGTCGTTAAACCATAGTCTGCGCCAATCACAGTGGAGCTCTTGCCAGAATCTCGTCCCAGTCCTCGTTGTACCCTCTGCTGAAGTCTACGACGTGGCGTATCCTGACTTCGTAGCTCACGATGAGCCCTGGCGGCATCAAACTTGAAAGCTGCTTGTATTCAGCCAACGCGGTGGCTTCTTCGAGAGCCAGGTAAAGTGCCGGTACCCCAGGGCGGTTCAGTCGACCACCATGCTCACCCGCACCGGCTCCGCTAGTAGGAGCGAATGCCCACCTAGGCACATGGACACGATAGGCCTCTGTTGGACACGATAGGCCTCTGTCTCAAACCGCAGGCGCTGGATCATCCGGTGACCCCGGCTTTAAGCGACTGTACATAGCGCACCAAGTCATCAGTGCGGCCAGCACTCACCAGTTGCTCGGGGGTTTGATAGTCGAAAGGCGGTATCGGCTCATTACGGAACCAGAATAGAGCGTCCGGCAAGTTGCCATTGATATCCGCAGCTACCCCCAGCACGCGGATGGCATCGCGTAGAAAGCTTTGCAGCTTTTCGGCCCCTTGGCCCCGAGTGATGGTGGATCGATGCACGTGGGCGCGGCTGGCAAGTGTCTGAATATCCATGCGCAGGGCACTGGCAAACAATCGTGGACTGATGACCGGCTCGCCTTCTGCACGTGCCGAGGCTTTCAGGTCCTCAACGAAACGTGCATACGATGCCGGTGCGTGATACTCAGCCGGGTCGGGCAAGGGGTCTTTCAGAACTTCAGCGGTCATGGGAAGCGCCTCGCAACGAATATGCTACGTAATTGCTACTTCCATGTAGCATAGCATTGTCGGTCATAGTGTGCAGGATGTGGGCGCTCGAGGCCCGAAGCCTATCCTTTCCCCTTCGACGGCCGCTCCAGCAAGGGCTCCAGCGCTTGCAAGCAGGCGACGATCTCCTCCTCGCTGTTGTAATGGCTCACCGACAAGCGCGTGGCCGCCTCGTACCCGAAGGGCGCGAGCAAGCGCTCGGCTTCGGGCGAGTGCAAAAGCTGGGCACTGATCCCCGTGGCCGCGAGCCACTGCACCACCTCCCACGCCTCGATTCCCCGCACATCGAAGGCCAGGGTGCCGTCTCGCCATCGCGCATGCGGCGCGCCGATCACCCGCACGCGGGGATGCCCCTGCAAGCCGCAGCGGGAAAGCGGGGGCGTGGTGGTGGTAGTGGTAATGGTGGCGCCCGTCGTCGGCATGCCATCATCGACGCCATGCAACAGGCGCTGCAGCAAGGCCCGCTCATGGGCCCGAATGGCCTCGCTCGCCGCTACAAGGCGCGGGCGCCGGGGAATGGCCGTGGAGAAATATCCGCCCAGCCAATCCAGGTACGCCACCCACTCGGTGATACTCGCCAACACTGCGGGTTCCTCATCCCGATGCGGCGGCATCAGGCCGCTCGGCGGTGCATCGCGCATGGCCAGACACAACCGCCGCGACAGCCACGCAAATCCCTGACGAGGGCGGCAGAAGAGCGCTTCAGACCCCACCACATAAGCATCGACCTCCCACTGCGCCACATCCAGCGGCCCATGCGCGGCGTGATGCGCCCCCAGCACCAGAATGAAACAAGAGGGCGCGACCTCGCGTATGGTGCGGGCAATCGCGGCCACATCCTGGCGAATGCCGGTGACGGGGCAGGTATGCACGAGCGTGGCAACACACGTCTCGGGCATCACGCAGCGGGCGTAATCGAGCGTTTCCAGTCGACCGGTCAGCGGGTTCACCGGCACCGTGGCGGTGCTCAGCCCCCGCTGCCTGGCGTGCAGCGCAATAGCCGTAGTCTCATCACTAGACGCCAGCGCCGTGGTTACCACATGGTTCTTCGGGGGAATCGCCTCCAGCGCCAGGGCCAACACCCGCGCCCAGCACTCATCCACGCTGGGCGCTCGCCACAAGCCGCCATGCGTCGCGCCTAGCAAAGTCTCGAGATCCTCCCAGCCGTGGGTGGCCACCGCTGCCTGGGCTGAATACCCCGGTGCATCCGCCTCCAGCGGCGCCGGCAAACTCGCCAGCTCCGCGCCCACCTGCACCGCCGCCTTCAAAGCCAGCGGCTCCCCGGCGGCGTTCAAGTGGATGCGCCTGCCATCAACGGGGCAGTGGTCGACGTAATAGAAGTGCGACCGTACCTGATTGAGCAACCGGGGCGGCAGGCTGATCGCCTGGTCGCACGTTGCCGCGCTGTGGTCTTGCCTTGCATGTGCCGCGCCTGGCATCGCCATTCTCAACCGCCCCCTAAGCTAACGTAACCAAAAGGATCGTAAAATTAGCGACTATTGGTTAAGTTAAGCACATAGAAGCATCCGCTGCATTAGATAAAGGCGAATCGCGGTGCGGATCGCTGGCATGACGATTCTGGTAACGAATCCTTACTTCCCTTAATATGGACGACGCGCGGCCGAGACCGCGTTTTTTTGTGCCCTTATATTAGATAGTTGACTAACAATGGTGAGCGCAGAGATTGCCCTACACTGTATGGGGAGGTAAGGGAATGGCGTTCAGCCCCCATCGTGTGTGGAAAAAACGACACAAGGGGCGTCGTTAATAGGCGACAATTTTTCCTAAATGCACACAAATTTCAACGCCATAACGCTAGAGGCCTCTCGGGGACTTGCATAGAATGGCTCCATCTCGGCGCGATCAGGAAGATGGCGCAGTCACGCGGCCTGCGTGACCACAACAGCGATACTACGGCGTGTCGTGAGGAAAGGGATTCACTATCTGCGGCCGTGCTTGGGTACGGCATCTCTTTCTTGGCATTACCTAATAGTGGCTGCACGACACTCAAGGGCCTTGGGAAGACGCCCGGAACAATCCTCGGGCGGTAGCGTGTCCAAACGTAGTTTTATTTGAATCCTCTTTATTCGGCATATGGGATGGAACCTGCAGCACTCACCACGTTAGTCCTCATCTTTTCCGTCCTTGCCTGTCTTGCGCTTACCCGAGTCGCCCCCGATGTCGTACTGATGGGGGCGCTGGCGTTTCTGGTGGTGAGCGGTATTCTCACGCCCAGCGAAGCGTTGGCGGGGTTCGCCAACCCCGGCGTGATGACCATCGCCACGCTTTACGTGGTCGCGGCGGGGCTGAAGGAAACCGGCGCCATTCAGTGGCTGGCGCATCGCCTGCTCGGCCAGCCCCGACGTTTGCGTCAGGCGCAGTTGCGCGTGTTGCTTCCGGCCTCGGGGCTGAGCGCCTTCATGAACAACACCACCGTGGTGGCCATGTTTATCCCGGCCATTCAGGAATGGGCGGCGCGCTTGCGGTTGCCGACCTCCAAATTGCTGCTGCCGCTCAGCTACGCCTCGATACTCGGGGGCACCTGCACGCTGATCGGCACCAGCACCAACCTGGTGGTGGATGGCCTGCTGCAGAGCGAGCGGGGCATCGCGCTGCACATGTTCGAGCTGGCCTGGGTAGGCGTGCCGCTGGTGGTCATCGCCGGGGGTTTCCTCTACCTGATGGCGGACCGCCTGCTGCCCAACCGCCAGGGGGCGCTGGAACAGCTCGAACAGGCGCGGGAATACGCCGTGGAAGTCCGCGTGATTCCGCAAGGCCCCCTGGAAGGCAAAAGCATTGCTGATGCGGGCCTGCGTAGCCTGGCGCATGGTTACCTGGCGGACATCGAGCGTGGCGGCGAGCTGATGACCGCCGTGCCGCCGGAGACCAAGCTGCAGGCCGATGACATTCTCGTCTTCGTCGGTGCCCCCGAATGCGCCCGTGAGTTGCGCCGTGTCCACGGCCTGCGCCCGGCCAACGGCGACGTGCGCAAGCTGGATATCGCGCACCACCGGCGCTGCCTGGTCGAGGCCGTGATCGGCCCGGACTTCACCGGGATCGAACAGACGGTGCGCGAATCGCGTTTTCGCTCGCGCTATCAGGCGGTGATCCTCTCCATTTCTCGCCATGGCCGCCGGTTGCCTGGCAAGTTGGGGGATATCCGTCTTCAGGTGGGCGATACGCTATTGATGGAAACCGCCCAGGAATTCGTCTCGCAATACCAGTACCGCAAGGACTTCCTGCTCGTCAGCGCGCTCAACGACTCCACGCCGCCGGATTTTCGCAAGGCGCCCTGGGCGTTGGGTATTCTCGGCGCCATGGTGCTGGTCAGCGCCACGGGGCTGTTGAGCATTCTCGAGGCCGCGTTTCTGGCCGGCGGCGCCATGCTGCTCACGCGCTGCGTCACGGCGAGCAAGGCACGGCGCTATCTGGAGCTTTCGGTGCTCATCGTCATCGCCGCCTCGTTCGCGCTGGGCAGCGCCATGGACAAGACCGGTGCCGCGAGCCAGATCGCGCAATGGCTACTCCTGATGGACGGCCTCTCGCCCTGGATGGCCCTGGCCATGGTCTATGCCCTGACCGTCATCTTCACCGAGCTGATCACCAATAACGCCGCCGCCGTGTTGATGTTCCCGGTAGCCACCGCCGTGGCCGAGCAACTGGGCGTGAGTATCATGCCCTTCGCCATCGGCATCATGTTCGCCGCCTCGGCCAGCTTCATGACCCCGCTGGGCTACCAGACCAACCTCATGGTCCTCGGCCCCGGCGGTTATCGTTTCGTGGATTACCTGCGCCTAGGCGCCCCCATGAGCCTATTGGTCGGTGTCATCGCCATTGGGCTTATACCGCTGGTGTGGGGATTTTGAACAAAGGTGGAAGAGCGCCGCTTCGCGGCTGGAAGCTAGAAGAGGGAAGTCCCCGGCTTCGCCGGGAGATGGAAGAACGCCGCTTCGCGGCTGGAAGAAGACAGAAGGAAGAGGGCAGAAGCAAAACAAAGAAGACGGGGGTGGCCGTTGGTTTTCCTTCCTTCTTATGTCTTCCCTCTTATGTCTTACGTCTTCCTTCTTATTTCTTACTTCTTCAGTCTCTGGCTTTCAAATCGCCTTAACACCCGTTTCTAACAACCAAGGTTTTCAGATGTCTGAGATAACTCCCGAACGCCAGACCCACCTCAAACAGCTTGAGGCGGAGTCGATCCATATCATCCGCGAGGTGGCCGCCGAATTCGCCAACCCGGTGATGCTGTATTCCATCGGCAAGGATTCGTCGGTGATGCTGCATCTGGCACGTAAGGCGTTTTACCCCGGCACGCCGCCGTTCCCGCTGATGCACGTCAACACCACCTGGAAGTTTAAGGAAATGATCGAGTTTCGCGACCGCATGGCCGCGGAGGTCGGGATGGAGTTGATCGAGCACATCAACGAGGAAGGCCGGGCCGCCGGCATCAATCCCTTCGATCACGGCAGCGCCAAGTACACCGATATCATGAAGACCCAGGCGCTCAAGCAAGCCTTGGACAAGCATGGCTTCGATGCCGCCTTCGGCGGCGCGCGCCGCGACGAGGAAGCCTCGCGCGCCAAGGAACGCGTCTACTCCTTCCGTGACAAGCACCACCGCTGGGACCCCAAGAACCAGCGCCCGGAGCTGTGGAACATCTACAACGGCAAGGTAGAGAAGGGCGAGTCGATTCGCGTCTTCCCGCTTTCCAACTGGACCGAGCTGGATATCTGGCAGTACATCTACCTGGAATCGATCCCCATCGTCCCGCTGTACTACGCCGCCCCGCGCCCGGTGGTCGAGCGTGATGGCATGCAGGTCATGGTCGATGACGAGCGCCTGCCGCTCGAAGAAGGCGAAGTCCCCGAAGAGAAATGGGTCCGCTTCCGCACCCTGGGCTGCTACCCGCTCACCGGCGCCGTGGAATCCACCGCCGCCACGCTGCCCGAGATCATCCAGGAAATGCTGCTGACCAAGACCAGCGAACGCTCCGGCCGCGCCATCGACAAAGACCAAGTCGGGTCCATGGAACGCAAGAAGCGGGAGGGGTACTTCTAACGCGCCGGAGGCGCGTTAGAAAGACGGAAGAACGAAGTTAGAAGAGGGAAGAGGGCATGGACTTTGAGCAGTTGGATGTCTGGAAGCGGTCGGCACGCTTATCTGCTGATCTCTATCGCCACTTCAGCGATTCCCGCGATTTCGGCTTCAAGGACCAGATCACCCGTTCAGGTCTTTCCGTGCCCAGTAATATTGCTGAAGGCATGACAAGGCCAACCGTCAAAGACCGGGTCAAGTTTCTTCATATCGCCAAGGGGTCGTGTGCCGAGTTGCGGACCCAGATCTACATCGGTATGGAAATCGACTACATCACGAGAGACAAAGGGCGCCAATGGGTAGCGGAAACCAAAGAGATCGCCGCCATGTTAACGGGCCTGACGCGTAGGCAAGCCGACTTTGACGTGGGGTGATGGGGTTTCTTCCCTCTTCCTTCTTATCTCTTATATCTAAGGTTTCGTTATGTCACACCAATCGAATTTGATCGCTGACGATATTCAGAGCTACCTGCACGAGCATGAGAACAAAGACCTGCTGCGCTTCATCACCTGCGGCAGCGTCGACGATGGCAAATCGACCCTGATCGGGCGCCTGCTGCACGACTCCAAGATGATCTACGAGGATCAGCTGGCGGCGATCACCCAGGCCTCCAAGACCAGCGGCACCACCGGCGATAAGGTCGATCTGGCGCTGTTGGTCGACGGCTTGCAGTCCGAGCGTGAGCAGGGCATCACCATCGATGTCGCCTATCGGTACTTCTCCACCGACAAGCGCAAGTTCATCATCGCCGACACCCCCGGGCATGAGCAGTACACCCGCAACATGGCGACCGGCGCCTCCACGGCCAGCCTCGCGGTGATCCTCATCGACGCCCGTCACGGTGTGCAGACCCAGACCCGGCGGCACAGCTTCATCGCCGATCTGCTGGGCATCCAGCACCTGGTGATCGCGGTCAACAAGATGGACCTGGTCGATTATTCCCAGGCGCGCTTCGACGAGATCGTCGCCGAGTACCGGGACTTCGCTGCCAAGCTCAACGCGCCGGACATTCACTTCGTACCGCTGTCCGCGCTGGAAGGCGACAACGTCGTCAACAAGAGCGAGGCCATGAGCTGGTACGACGGCCCGGCGCTGCTCAATCTGCTGGAGACCGTCGAGGTCACTTACGACCGGAACCTGACGGATCTGCGCTTGCCGGTGCAGTACGTCAATCGCCCACACCTCGACTTCCGCGGCTATTGCGGCACGCTCGAGGCTGGCATCCTGCGGCCCGGCCAGCGCGTCAAGGTACTGCCCTCCGGCAAGTCCTCCACGGTGGCGCGCATCGTCACCTTCGACGGCGACCTCGAGGTGGCCTATCCGGGACAGGCGATCACCGTCACGCTCGACGACGAGATCGACATCTCGCGGGGCGACTGGCTGGTCGCTGCCAACGCCGAGGTGCCGCTGGCCGATGCCTTCGAGGCGGACATCGTGTGGATGCACGACACCGCGCTGGAGCCCGGCCGGTTGTATGACCTCAAGCTCGCCACGCGGGACCTGGCGGGCAAGATCAGCCGGATCGACTACCAGACCGACGTCAACACGCTCGAGCATCACGCCGCCGAGACGCTGAATCTCAACGCCATCGGCCGCTGCCGTGTCGAAGTGGCCGGCACGCTGCCGGTGGACGATTACCGCGTGAGCCCCGGTACCGGCAGCTTCATCGTCATCGACCGACTGACCAACGTCACCGTGGGCGCGGGCATGGTGCATCGGCATTTGGAAAGCGAGCCGCCCTACGAATACCGCACCCACGACAGCAAGGCCGAGGTGGTGTGGAACCGCTCCAGCGTGACACCCGAGATGCGCGCGCACATCAAGGGGCATGCCGGCAAGTGCATCTGGTTCACTGGGCTTTCCGGCTCGGGGAAATCCACCCTGGCCAACGCGCTGGAAGTCGAACTCAACCGGCGCGGCTACCACACCATGCTGCTGGACGGTGACAACATTCGCCACGGGCTGTGCAAAGACCTCGCCATGAGCGAAGCCGACCGCACCGAGAACATCCGCCGGGTAGGGGAGATCGCCAAGCTGTTCGCCGATGCCGGCATCATCGTGATTACTGCCTTCATCTCGCCGTTCCGCTCCGACCGCGATACCGCCCGTGCGCTGTTCGACGACGGCGACTTCATCGAGGTACATGTCGACACACCGCTGGATATCTGCGAGCAGCGCGATCCCAAGGGGCTCTACGAAAAGGCCCGCCAAGGCAAGATCAAGGACTTCACGGGGATCAATAGCCCTTACGAGGTGCCTAGGGCAGCCGAGGTCAAGATCAATACTGAGACGCTTAGCCAACAAGAGATCATTAGTCGGCTGCTTAAAGTGCTTTGATCTCCTTCTTAATTTTCTTCGATAAAGCATATAATTAAAGACCTACCACTAATAATCCGGGAACTGAAAAGGAGAACTAAATGCAGAGTGTTACCGCTGGGACGGTACCGGAAGGCACCAACATAAACGCTAAAGCTAACCAACTGATTTTGGTTAACCTGTCAAGTATGGGGGGGGAGGACTGGTTAGAGGCTATGCGTGATGCCGGACAGCCTTGGCATGAAGAGCTCATTGATGACTTGTCCCAAGTAAAAGCGCTGCTACAGTCGCAACCAAGGTTCCATGCATTGATCTGTTACGACTCTTCTGAGCGTCAGATAGCCAACTGTCTTGGAAAAGGCCGAGCACCCTCCCAGGCATTGGCGAATTGGACGAACCAGACTGACGCATTGCTGGAGCTTTATCGGGAGCATTATCAACGCATTACCTTGGTGACACAGGAAGACTTCGAGGCCGAGCCGAAAGCGCTATGTGAGCAACTCTCGACGCGTAGCGGTATAGCGTTGGGGCGAGTCGATCCTGCAAAACCCGCGAACACGGCCGAAACCGACCCAGTGCATCAGTCACAACGGGCCATGTACCTCCTGTTGGCACGGCAGGCACTCGAGCATCCACCAGCCAAGCGGCTTTTGCAGGAGTTGGAAGCGAGCTCTCTTCCTCTTGATAATTCGACTGATTTATTGGAATGGCTGGACGGCACCTACGATCTTCTCAAACAGTCGTCAGGGAGCAGTACTGAATACGAAGAACTAAAGAACAAGCTGGAGGACGTGCAGCAGGAAAACGATCTAGTGATCGAGCAACTGCATAAGACACAGGAAGAGCTAGAACAATACTTGTTAGGTAACAAGAACGGCGGGCAGAAAGTCGAGAAGCTTGAGCGTAATATCCAGCAGAAGAATGAAAAGCTTCACAGCTTCTCGCAGAAGAATAAGTGGTTGAGGGGACAGCTGGAGACAAAGAAAAAAGAGTTGAACTCCCTGCGTAGCTCCAAATCATGGGCGCTGACAGCACCTCTGCGCAAGGTTATGCATATCTTCAATGGAAAGAAAAACAAAGGGGCAGCCTGATGGAGCAGCAGCACCTGATATCGGCACTGGATAAAGTGGATGGCACGATTATGCATCTCGGCGCCGGCGAATGCCGCGAGCTCCAGACCTATCTGGCAACCGCAGCCGAGCAGATCGTACTGGTAGAGCCAGATCCCGAAGCGGCCCAGTCTCTGCGTCAACGTACCCACAAAGAGCCAAGGGTAACGGTGATCGAAGTGGCAGTCGCGGCGAAAGGGGGCGAAGCCACACTGTATCGTTATAATGCGAGTGGCCAAGCGACCCTGCACGCGCTGAAAAAAGCGCCTAATCGGTGGCCAGGATTACGCCAGCTTGCTAACTCACCAGTAAAGACGCTTAGTTTGGATCAGCTACTCACCCAGGTAACCTTGGCGGATGATAAGCAGCACTGGTTAGTGGTCGAGGTCCCCGGTGAAGAACAACAAGTGCTGCACGCCATGCGTGAGCATGCATTGTCACAACGGTTTGGATACCTCCTGAATCCGTGAGACCAGCCCCCAGAAATGCTTCTAACCTACTGAACTGCATGGCAATATAGCGAATATCGCCATTCACCCAGACAGTGCCATGCCCAACGTCAAGTTCCGCGCCAGTCGCCGCACCCTCACCAGCCACGCCGGGCTGTCCATCATCGGGCAATGCTTCGAGATCGCTGGCGTCGACAGCATCGACAGCCGCTTCCCCACCACGCTGGGCATGCGCACCAGTGACGTGATCAAGAGCTACCTGGGCCTGCTGTGTCTGGGCATGAGCGACTATGACGCTGTCGAGAACTTCCGCCGCGACAAGCCCTTCCAACAACTGCTGACCCTGCAGAAGGTGCCGAGCGCGGCGACGCTGCGACAGCGGCTGGAGAAACTTGCCGCCAACGACCTGCAGGCGCGCACCGCCACCTGGTCCACGACCCTGCTGTCACTGATCGAAGCACCGATCACCGCCGAGACGACGCACGTCTGCCTGGACATCGACACCTTCGTCATGGACAACAGCAACTCGAAGAAGGAAGGCGTCTCGCGGACCTACCAGAAGGTCGATGGCTACACCCCGATCGCCGCCTATCTGGGCAACGAAGGGTGGTGCCTGGGTCTGGAACTGCGGCCTGGCAAGCAGCACACCATGAAGGAGAGCAACGCCTTTCTGGAGCGGGTACTGCCTCGCGCCCAAGGCCTGACCAAGCAACCGATCCTGTTACGCGAGGACAGCGGCTTCGACAGCCAGGCGCACCTGGCGCTTCTCGAACAGCAGCGCCAGGTCTTTGCCGACGAGGGGCGCCGGCTCGACTATGTCGTCAAATGGAACCCGCGCGGCTCGGCCACGGCGGATCAGGATACCTGGTTGGCTGTGGCGGCGGACTACTGGGAAGAGCTGCGTCCTGGCAAGCGCCAGGCGCTGTGGACGCAGACCGTCTCGATCCACGACGACAACAAGACCGAATACGTCGTCCAACGCGTGATGCGCCTGGTAGAGCGCACCGCCGATCGCGATGGCCAGTTGCTGCTCGAACCGGACTATGAGTTGGAAGGCTGGTGGACCAGCCTGGACGAGGCGCCGGAGGCGGTGATCAAACGCTACCAGGCGCATGCCACCCACGAGCAATTCCACAGTGAGATCAAGACCGATCTCGACCTGGAGCGGCTGCCGTCGGGCAAGTTCGCCACCAACGATCTGATCCTGCACCTCGCCCAGCTGGCCTACAACATCCTGCGGCTGATGGGGCAGCTGGGCATGACCGGCGAGCTGAGCCCGGTGCGCCATCCCGCCAAGCGGCGCCGGATCCGCACCGTGCTACAAGAGCTGGTGCATCGTGCGGCGCTCGTGATTCACAAGGCGCGGCAGATCATCCTCGACTTCGGGCAGGACATCGGACGCATGACGGTGTTGAACACCTTGCGAAGCCGCCTGCGCTATCCCCGAGGCACGCCATGCTGATCGTCTGTCGGACAAAGGCACCACGCAGAGAGCTGACGGTCATCGGCAGCCAGTATCAGCGTGCCCGGCGGGTAGAAATGCCTGTCAAAATGGGCTGCTCTCGTCGGTCAGCGTCGCCATGGTTGGTCCTCCCCGGTATGCGTTCAGCGGTTGAGACGGAATCGGCGGTCAGAAAATGCTCGCTGGCGGTGATAGGGGAAGTGTCGGCGCTGGCTTCACGGAATCAGGTACCTTTCCCTAGCCATTGGTAGCCTGACGCCACAGATGGAACAGACGCGACTCGTACTGCTCCAGACCTTGGAAGAGATCGGCTATCGGCTGGAACACGTGCTGACACAGTCTGATCAACTGGTTTACCACGCTACAAGCGTTGGGCAGGCATCGCGTGATTTGAAAAAGGCCCTTGAAGCAGCGGAAAGAGATCGCCAACGGCTTGAGAAACTGCAGACCAGCAACAGTGAATTACAGCAGGAAAATCGCCAGCTAAAAGCAGAAAACGAGGAAATTCATCAGCGTCAGCAACAGCTAGAAGAAGAGCTGCGTAAAGCGGAGGTCCAAGTCGAATTGATCAAAGAGTTATTTCTCAACGAAGGCGAAGCCCTGGAAAAAACACCAGATCGAGAAGAAACGCAAGAAAAGGATGCGTGACATGGCCAAGACGTTTCTTGTCACTGGCGGCGCTGGTTTTATCGGATCGGCAGTCGTGCGTGAGTTAATCGCCAGCACTGGCCATCGCGTGGTGAACGTCGACAAGCTGACCTATGCCGGCAACTTGGAATCTTTGGAAGCCGTGTCCGAGAGCCCTCGCTATAGCTTCATCCAGGCCGACATTGGCGATGCCCAAGCGATGCACCAAGCTTTCGAGCATCACCAGCCCGATGTTGTGATGCATCTAGCTGCCGAGAGCCACGTAGACCGTTCTATCGATGGCCCGGCCGAGTTCATCCAGACCAATGTGGTGGGCACCACGGTGTTGCTGGAGGCCGCGCGCAGTTATTGGAAGGGTCTGCAGGAGCAGAATCCGGCCAAAGCTGAGGCTTTTCGCTTCCACCATATTTCCACCGACGAAGTGTATGGTGACCTGGATGGGCCAGAAGGCTTCTTCACCGAAACAACCTCTTATTCCCCCAGTTCTCCGTATTCAGCCAGCAAGGCTGGGTCCGATCACTTGGTGCGTGCCTGGCAGCGAACCTTTGGCCTGCCGACCCTTATCACGAATTGTTCCAACAATTACGGTCCTTACCACTTCCCCGAAAAACTGATCCCGTTGATGATCCTCAATGGGCTGGATGGTAAATCGTTGCCCGTCTACGGCAATGGACAGCAGGTTCGCGACTGGCTTTACGTGGAAGACCATGCGCGTGCGTTGATTAAAGTCGCGTCAGAAGGAACGGTAGGCGAGACCTACAACATCGGTGGTCATAACGAGAAGACCAATCTCGAGGTCGTCGAAACGTTATGCCAGCTGTTGGATGAGCTCGTGGGCACCGCACACCTCAAGCCTGGTACCTCGCATCTGGAGCTCATTACTTTCGTGACGGATCGTCCTGGCCACGACCTGCGCTACGCGATTGATGCCGGCAAAATCGAGCGTGAACTCAGCTGGCGCCCACAAGAGACTTTCGAAAGCGGCCTGCGTAAAACGGTACAGTGGTATTTGAGCAATGAGACTTGGTGGCGACGCGTGCAGGATGGCAGCTATCAAGGCCAACGTTTGGGGATGGGAGCTTAAGTCCAGCGATGAATATTTTTTTAACGGGAGCAAATGGCCAAGTTGGCTTCGAACTTGAGCGTCAACTCTCACTTCTAGGCCATGTATTGGCGCCTAAGCGCCAGGAGCTGGACCTTTCAGACGCTGAAGCAGTAGAGACTTGGTTGAAAAGCAACCGCCCTGAATTAATCGTCAACGCGGCTGCCTATACAGCAGTGGATAAGGCGGAAAGCGAGCCAACTTTGGCCCAGCGCTTGAATGTCGAGCTTCCAGCACAGCTTGCGGCTTACTGTGCCGATCACCAGATACCGTTGGTGCATTATTCCAGCGATTATGTATACCCAGGCGATGGTGAGCAGTACTGGCAAGAAAGCAGCGAGCCGCGACCTTTGAGCGTTTACGGCCAGACCAAGCTCGAAGGTGACCGGGCTATCGAGGCCAGCGGATGCCGGCACCTGATCTTCCGCACTAGCTGGATTTACAGTGCCCGTGGCAATAACTTCATGAAAACCATGCTGCGCCTGGGGCGTGAGCGTGAGGCTCTTTCCGTCGTGGCGGACCAGATCGGCGCCCCGACCCCGGCTCGCTTGATCGCTCAGGTAACCAGCCTGGCCTTAGAGCAGCAACTTTCCAGCGGGATTTATCATCTAGCCCCACGCGGTGAGACCAGTTGGTGCGGTTTTGCGCGCGAGATCTTTCGCTTGGCGGCTTCTCACGGCGAGCAGCTCGCGATATCGCCCGAAATGGTCGATGCGATTCCTACCGCTAATTACCCAACGCCGGCTGCTCGCCCACTCAACTCGCGGCTTGCGCTGGAAAAGCTGGAGCGTGAGCTTGAGCGAAAGCTGCCTGAGTGGCAACCCCAATTGGCGCTAACGCTAAAAGAACACCTGGTTGGATCAAGCTGATCGTTATCAGGTTCTCCAATTCACTCAACACTACTTTCATTATTCGCTAGGGGAATGTGGCATGGCGCGCAAGGGCATCATTCTTGCCGGTGGTTCCGGTACCCGTCTGCACCCCATCACTCGGGGTGTTTCCAAGCAGTTACTGCCTATCTATGACAAGCCGATGATCTATTATCCGATCTCGGTGCTGATGCTGGCAGGCATTCGTGAAATTCTCATCATCTCCACTCCGGAAGATCTTTCGCAATATGAGAAGCTATTGGGAGGCGGTGAAGAGTTCGGTTTGAGCTTGGAGTATGCCGTGCAGCCGACGCCGGACGGTCTGGCGCAAGCCTTCATCATCGGAGAAGATTTCATCGGTGATGATGCAGTTTGTTTGGTGCTAGGTGACAATATCTTTCACGGCCAACATTTCTCCGATCAGCTTAAGCGAGCCAGCGAGCAAGCCAACGGTGCGACGGTATTCGGTTACTTGGTCAAGGACCCCCAGCGTTTTGGGGTAGTTGAGTACGATGAGCAAGGTAAGGCTATTTCAATCGAAGAAAAGCCTGACGAGCCGAAATCTGAATACGCCGTAACGGGGCTTTACTTTTATGACAACGATGTGGTGGACATCGCCAAGACTGTTGAGCCATCGGAACGTGGTGAGCTGGAAATCACCAGCATAAACAACACGTATCTACAGCGCGGCGACTTGACGGTAGAACGACTGGGGCGTGGCTTCGCCTGGTTGGATACCGGCACCCACGATAGTCTACTGGAAGCCTCGCAATACGTGCAGACCATAGAGCATCGCCAAGGTCTAAAGGTAGCCTGTCTAGAAGAAATCGCCTGGCAAAATGACTGGATCACCAAGGAACAGCTTGTGAATTCAGCTGAGGCGCTTAAAAAGACTGAATATGGACAGTACCTCCTGCGTCGTGTTGGGGCATAGCACTCAATCTATTCCAAGTTTATAAGAGGAACAGCGTAATGCAGTTTCAGCCTCTGGAAATACCTGATGTCGTTCTGATGACGCCCAAAGTCTTTGGCGACGAGCGAGGCTTTTTCATGGAGACCTTCCGTCAAAGTGAATTTGAAGAACACTGTGGTGCTTATACCTTCGTACAAGAAAATCACAGTAAATCCAAACAAGGCATTCTACGTGGGCTACACTACCAGTATGAAAAGCCCCAAGGTAAGTTGGTGCGTGTCACGCAAGGCGAAGTTTATGATGTTGCTGTAGATATGCGCCAGAGTAGTCCGACATTTGGAAAATGGGTGGGAGTTCACCTGAGTGCTGAAAACAAGCAGTTACTGTGGGTTCCACCGGGTTTTGCTCACGGCTTCTACGTGATCAGCGAGAGCGCTGAGTTTCAATACAAATGTAGTGACTACTACAATCCTGGTGATGAATGCTCTCTACAGTGGAACGAGTCCATTTTAAAAATTGACTGGCCTCTGGTGCATGGTCATAAACCGCAGCTTTCCACTAAAGATGAAGCGGGGCAGGCGATGGAATGGGAAAAATGCCCGAAGTTTATCTAAGCGAGTAACCAAGTTATGTATCAAGCCATTTCAGATCCCAGAAAATATATAAAAAATATAACAAGTATGTATTGGCACGCGATTAATTTGTGGCAAGCAGGGGACTGGGAGGCTTTAAAAGAGCTGGATGCTGATCAGCTGGATAATGAGTATGAAAAGCAGGATGTTCAGCTTTTCAAGCTGGTTGCTTATCTGCAGAACAATGAAGTGATACAAGCAAAGAAGCTATTGCGCGAAAAATTTGGGAAGTCATCCGTTCCTTTGCGACGAGCGGTGTTAGCTTCCGTTTACAATGTCTTGGGAAAAGCTAGAGCTTTACAAGACAATCGAGCTAAAGCAGAAGAGCACTACATAGCTGCACTCAATCTGAGCGGTGGTATTAATCTACCACTGTCTGTTTACAAAACACGTGTGCTAGAACAAAACGCACAGGTAGGGTTAGACGAAAAAACCACAGAAATTCAATGTGAACGATTAAGTGTTGAGCTTGAACATACACAAAACAGACCCTTTAATGAGGACTTGACATTTTGTTTATGGCTCAACCTGAGAAGCTGGCCTCAAGAGTGGACGCAAATAGTAGGAAAATTGAAAACTGACACTGAAAATGAATTTTGCTTGCGGATAAAAAATAAATACGAAGGCCAATTTTACTGCGGGAAAAAAGGGAAGGCAGTAGTATTAAATTCTTGGGCTCCAAATGATTCGTTTAAGTTGAATAGATGGGTGCATCTAGCTGTTGTAAAAGAGAGCGATAAAAATAGTCGACTATACGTGGACGGGATTATTCGTTCTGAAAGAGACATTTCAGGGATGGGAGGTGCAGATATTGTTGCTAGCAAAGTAGAACTTTTAGGAAATAAGAATTCTGGCCGCTCCCTAGATGCTAATGTTCAAAAATTTTATCTATATGATAGAGCCCTGTCATCTTCTGATATCTGCCAATTGATGAGAGAGCTACCGCCAAAATTAAATATGGATCATGCTGAGGGTGAAATAAGCTACACGGACAACATTCTGCCAATGGATAATTTAGCCCTTAAGCGTGCTATGCAGATCAGATCTTCAGCGGCTTCTCGTGTTCGTTCACTGGATTACCACAAACTCATCGATGCGCTGCCAGGTAAGATGCTCACTCTGGTTGTTGTAGGTGCTAATGATGGCAAGTACAACGATCCACTTTTTGAGTATGTGCGCACTACTAAAAGAGATACCCAACTGCTATTGGTTGAGCCACAATCTCAATTAATTACCTACCTTAAAGAAAACTACGCCTTTCATCCGAATGCACATATTGTTAACTGTGCTATTGAGGGAAAAGGACAGCTTACACTGTACCGCGTTAAATCAGAATACTGGAAAGAGTTGAATGTACCTTATGCCAGAGAAAGGAAATGGCCGATCTATAGGGCTCCCAGCGGAGTAACATCTGCTAATAAAAATCATGTCAAACAGTGGCTGAAAAAGCATCTTGCAGCTGAAAGCCTAGAAGATGCCATTGAAGAAGTGATTGTTCCTTGCGAATCGCTGTGTACCTTGCTTAAAGAAAAAGGATTTAGTCGAGAGATCGATCTTTTGCAAATTGATACAGAAGGTTTTGATGATGCCATCATTTACTCAACCTTATCTGATGGAATAAAGCCTAAAATTATTTATTTTGAAGCGAATCATTTTAGTTTTTCCAGTGTTCAGAGGTTATACAAATTTCTGGAAGAATGTGGTTATCGTGTTTTTCAAGCCGCTGAGAATGCTATTGCATTGGCTGAAGATGTTGATTTTTGTTACGAATATTAAAAGAGCTAAGGGGTTTTATGAGTTATCTAAAAAAAGGGAATTCTGCTTTCAGGAACCAACAGCTTAAAGAAGCTGTAAATCTATATGAAAAGGCGGCAGAAGAAAACCCAGCGGTATCTTTTTTTTCTGATTTTAATATAAAATTGGCAAGAAGAAAGATAGCATCGACTTCTTTTTCATTTCCAAGTAAAAGAGAGTTAGTCAGTACGAATGAAGTTTTAGGCCAAAATTTAGTAAATAATATTGAGTATTACTCAAAAAACCATCCTGCGGCACCTTACCTACTAAACCATCAGCTTTACACTGTAGATATAGTTATACCTGTTTATAATGCGCTTGAAGATGTTAAGCGCTGTCTTGAGTCTGTAGTTAAGCATACAGATAATTTCAGAATTACGACCTATATCGTAGATGATGCGTCAGAGGAAAATACCACCGCTTTTCTACGAAGCTTTTGTAAACAGCACAAAGGCTTTGAGCTAATTGAACATAAGAAGAACTGTGGTTATACCAAAACCGTTAATGATGGGTTGAAAGCTTCTAAATCGGACTATGTAGTTACGTTGAATAGTGATGCCATTGTTACCAAAGGCTGGTTACAAGGGTTAGTACGTTGTATGAGAACAGGTGACAGGCTAGGTATTGTTGGTCCCTTATCGAATGCTGCAAGCTGGCAGAATGTACCGGCGCTCTATGATAAAAATAACCAGTTTGCTGTCAATGAATTACCTCATGATATGACACCAAATGATATGGCGGAATTGGTGCTAAAAGTATCTAATCACCTTTATCCGCGTGTACCATTTGTTAATGGCTTCTGTTTCATAATTACTAAGGAAGTTATTGAAAAAATAGGATATCTGGATGAGGCCACGTTCCCGACTGGTTATGGAGAAGAGAATGATTACTGCCTGCGCGCTGCCCAAGCGGGGTTTGAGTTAGCCATAGCGGACGATACATACGTCTTTCACGCTAAATCGAAAAGTTTTGGCCATGAAAAGCGTAAGGAATATTCCAAGAAGGGTTCAGCCAGCCTGAAAGCGAAGCATGGTGACGAGAAGGTGAACAGCTTAGCTGGCCAAATTCGGGATATGAAGGTTTTTCAAAATATTCGCGATAAGGTTGAAAATGGACTAGCGTTTAGAAACACATGTAAAGAATACTCTGATCCCCTGCAAAAAAGAGTTCTATTTTTACTGCCCGTGTCTGGTGGCGGTGGTGGGGTCCATTCTATTGTGCAGGAAACCATAGGGATGCGTCGAATCGGGGTGAAGGCTAATATAGCTGTACCCCAAAAGCATCGCCATAAATTTTTGAAAGTTTATGAGGATGTTGAAGATCGGGAAGATATTTTTTTAGGGTTTGAAGATACAGATTTGATTGATATCTCAGGGGGGTATGACGTAATCATTGGGACTATTTACACTTCGATGAAGCTCGTGGAAAAGATAAGCCAAGTAAATAAGGAAATAATACCAGCCTACTATATCCAAGATTATGAACCACTTTTTTCGGAGCCTGGAAGTAACTCTTGGAAAGAAGCCTACGATTCTTATAAGCTATTGCCCCACGCTATATTGTTCGCCAAAACGGACTGGATATGTGAGAAAATTTTTGACGTTCATGGTGTGAAAGTTAAAAAAGTTTCTCCAAGTATAGATCATGATATTTATCACCCTGATGTATCTGCTAAGGCCAAAGCTGGTTTGAGCGATAAGCTCGTTATGTCAGCCATGATCAGACCAAAAACCCCTCGGCGTGGTGCTGAACGAACCATGCAATTCTTGAAAAATTTGTTCGATGAAATGAACGAAAATATTCATATTGAGATATTTGGTTGTGAGGAAAGTGATCCACGGTTTCAAAAATTGGAGCGCGATTTTACATATCACAATTATGGTGTGTTGACCCGTGAAGGAGTCGCTTCTATATTGAAACGCTCAGATTATTTTGTAGATTTTTCTGATTACCAGGCTTTTGGGCGTACTGGATTAGAAGCAATGGCATGTGGTGCTGCAGTTATGATTACTAAATTCGGCGGGGTAGAAGAGTACGCTCAGGATAATAGTAACTGCATGCTTTGTGACGTATTTAGCGAAGCTTACGGTCGTTTTGACTTTAATCGTTTATCCTCTGTTATGAAGAAAAATGCTATTTTAACCGCCTCGGAATACTCAGTGCATAAAGCTTCTGTAACTATATTAAATGCGCTTGCGTAACTGTATTTTATTAAATTAAAAGGTGTTTTGATGTGTGATGATAGGCTATTGGTTTACGTATTTGCTGACAAAGAATACGAAATTTTTGTGCTTCCTTATATTTTCTTTTCGTTAAAATATAATAAAGATGCCATTGTGGAAGTTGTTCTTGACGATCATGATTCCCCTTTGTTGAAATCGTGTCGAGGGGTTGAAGTTTTATATGAGCTTTATGGTGATAGGTTTGTTATTAGAAAAAGCCAGCTAACTGGCCGAAATTATATCAATTTAAATGCAAGAAGGTTTGTTGAAGAGCCTGAGAGTGTTGCAAAATATATATATATTGGTGATATTGATATCATGATTATGGATGATATCAAGTCAAAGCATCTGGATCTTATCAAAGAGCATAAAATCCCATTTTCTAATATAATAAGAAACCCTGAAGACAGTAAAAAACGACTAACGGGACTACATTTCTCAGAATATAATAAATTATATCCACTTCCTGATCTTTCCGATCTAGATCTTCTTAGGAATAATGACGAGCATTTGTTATATTTGATTGTAAGTCGAAAAGGTTATATGGTTCCAGCCGACTTTAGGGAACGGCCAGAATTAGGTGTTCATATGTCTCTTTCTAGGGACCCGCTGGGAAGAACAAGCGGGCCTAAACAACAAACATATCAGCGAAAAAGTATTGGTTGGGGTGGGAGTGGGTATTATCAAGAGTTCCAAGAAACTATCACTGCCAGTGACTTTAAGGTTCTTGAGGATCACCTCGACGTAAGGTTTAAACTATTTGTTCTTATTTTAGAGTCAATTATTAAAGAAAGGTTTGATGACCTTGCTAAATTTGGGCTTGGATATTTAGTCGATAGGTCAGCTTTTATTCAAAGCGATATGTATAAATTAAAGGATGTTTTAAAATATAACTATGGCATTGAGGAAATGCTTGCATTCCCCTTGAGGAAGGAAATTAAAAGTTCTGTAAAATGATGTTCACTTCCAGTAAGCAGAGAAAATGTTGAAGTGACCCCCTCCACAGCTGCACAGGCTATAGTGCAGTCACCAGGAGGAGAAGATGAACGACGACACCCCCAATCAAGCGATGGACCGCGAAGCGCAAAGCGTCTGTGGTCATGGACATCTTCAAGGGCAAGACCACGGTCGCTGAGGTCGCGCGACAGCATGACCTCACCGTCTCCGAGGTCGAAAGCTGGATCGATGAAGCCCAGCGCAACATGGAGAACGGGGTCAAGGCCCGTCCCAAGGATATCCGCGAGCAATACGAGTCCGACTTGCGGGAAACCAAGGAGGCGCTGGGCGAGGCCCGCTTGCAGATCTACGCACTAAAAAAGTGGCGTCTCCTGCTCGACAAGGACGAGAACTCGTAAGGTCGTTGCAGGCGGAAATGGCCCAGGAAGGCCACGTGGTATCACTGGCCAAACTTTGCCGCTGGTTGGGCTTCCCACGGCGAAGTCTGTATTACCGGCCAAAGGCCCGGCCTCGTGTCGTTAATACGGAACTGACGGCCCGGGTGACGCTGGAACGCTTTCCTAGCTACGGCTATCGTCGGCTGGCGTGCGTGCTGGGTGAGAACCGCAAGCCGGTCCAGCGCATCCTGCAGCTCAAGGGCTGGCAGGTGCGCAAGCGACCGCAGGGCTTCCGACCTCGCGCCAGAAGCTTGCCGTCGATCACCTCACGGCCAGATGAGCGCTGGGCCACGGATCTCACCCACGTGTGGTGCGGTAAGGATCGGCGGGCCAGCCTGGCGGTCATCATCGACTGTTGCACGCGTGAGATCCTCGGTTGGCGGTTATCGGACAATGGTAACAGCAAGACAGCGGAGGCCGCCTTGGAGGAAGCACTGATTTATCGGCTGGGGGCGCTGGGACGCGTTCAGCAACCGCTGGCACTTCGCTCCGACAACGGGCTCATTTTCAGTAGCCGCCACTACACGGGCACGGTAAAGGCCTATGGCCTCACGCAGGAGTTCACGACGCCGTATACACCGGAACAGAACGGGCTCGTGGAGCGCTTCTTCCGGTCCTTGAAGGAGGAGTGCATCTGGCTTCATCGTTTCGAATCGCTGGGCCAAGTCAGGGTCGTGATCCATCGCTGGATCCGGTACTACAACGAAGAGCGGCCACATCAGTCTCTGGACTACGTGGCCCCCGAGCACACCCCGCATTAACGGCGTAGGGTGTGCAGAAACTAAGGGGGGGGGGGGCATTACAATGTGTTGCTATGGTGAAGTGCCCCTCTCCAAAGTTGCATAGGATATAGAGAAGCCATCAAAAGGACAGGATGCGCGACAACCTTCCCATCAATCGATGGACCGTGAAGCCGCAAGGCCGCCAAGGTCATCGATATCTTCAAAGGTAATATCACAGTTGGTGAGGTGGCCCCAGTATGATCTCGCTGTCTCCCAGATTGAAAGCTGGATTGAAGAAGCCCTACGCAGCATGGAGAACGGGTTTAAAACCTTTCTTAAGGATATGTAGGCGTTCAGAAAGCAAAGGGCATACATTTTCTATATCGGCTACTAAGTAAATACTCTATTTTTACTCAAAGTATACATCCGCAGTGCAATAAGGGACGTTCTTATGCAAAAACCTAATTTTTTATGTATTGGTGCCCAGAAGTCTGGTACTACATGGCTTCACCATTGGTTTTCACAGAGAGAAGATTTGTACGTACCCTCAAAAAAAGAGCTAATGTTCTTTGACGTAGAGGCAAATTATAGGAAAGGAAGTGAGTGGTATTATAATTTTTTCGAAGATGTTAAAAAAGAGACAGTAATCGGAGAAGTTACTCCAGGCTATATGTGGGTCTCTTCCAGTTATCCTGAATGGAATCCTCCAAGTGAATTTAGGCAGGCTATACCAGAAAGGATTTACGCGAACCTGGGTCCTAATGTAAAAATTGTGGCAATCTTGCGTAATCCCATTGATAGGGCAATGAGCGCATTTATGCACCATAAAAAGAAAAATCGTATAAATGAGTCAGAAAGATTTTTTGATGTTGCCCATAAATTTGGCATCGTGCATATGGGTTTTTATTATGCCCATCTTTTAAGATATCTTGAGACTTTCTCCAGTAATAACATCCATGTGGTTAGTTACGAAGAGTTCTTTTCTAACTCCGAGGCTAGGCGTGATCTGTCAAAGTTCCTAACAGGGATTGCGGATGATGGCAGTCAATACCTTGCCAAAGGTGTTCATAGAGGGCTTGGATTTACTAGGGGCGTGAATGGTGTAATGGATAATCAGGAAAACAAAATAGCCGACCGGACTGATATAGAAAAATTGACAAGTCTCTATAGTGATGATGTTGCACATCTAAGAGAGCAGTTCAAAATTGACACAAGTAAATGGCATGAATTTAAGGGCTAAAGAAAACTCATGTAAACTATCCCTTTTTTTGAGGTGCACAGGCTATACTGTAATCAGGAGGACAGAAAGAATGAGCGCCGGGCCATGGATCTCACTCACGCAGGAGTTTACGACGCCGTATACACCGGAACGAGCATGGGCCCGTCGAGCGCTTTTTTGATCCTTGAAAGCAGATGTATCTGGCTGCTCTATTTCGAATCGCTGGGCCAAGCCATGGTCGTAATTAACCGCTGGGCCAAATACTACAATGACTAAAAGCTACATAAGTCTCTGCATATATGGCACCTCGAGCATGCCCAGCTTAACTGCGCAGAGTGTGAAGAACCAGTGGGATATGTAGAAGCTTGAAGCTTATACGTTACTGCGAAAGAACTAAGGAGTTGTAAGTGAAAGTCGCTATTGCCGGTACTGGCTATGTAGGCCTGTCCAACGCCATGCTGTTGGCGCAGCACAATGAGGTCGTTGCTCTAGACATTGTGCCTGAAAAGGTGGAGTTGCTTAATGACAAGCAATCTCCCATCGAGGATGCGGAAATCTCTGAATTTCTCGCCAATCGTGAACTGAACTTTACGGCGACTTTGGATAAAGAACAGGCGTATCGTGATGCCGACTACGTGGTGATCGCTACGCCGACGGATTATGATCCGGAGACTAACTACTTCAATACGTCTAGTGTCGAAGCCGTCATCCAGGATGTGATGAGCATCAATCCTCAAGCGGTGATGGTGATCAAGTCCACGGTGCCGGTTGGATACACGGTTGAAGCTTGTGAAAAGTTCGGCACTCAGAATCTGATGTTTTCTCCGGAATTTCTGCGTGAAGGTAAGGCGCTATTCGATAACCTGCATCCTTCGCGCATTATCGTTGGGGAGCGCTCTGAGCGTGCCGAGACCTTTGCCGGCTTGCTGAAACAAGGCGCAGTAAAAGAAGACGTGGCAGTGTTATTCACCAATAGCACTGAGGCAGAAGCAATCAAGTTGTTCGCCAATACCTACCTGGCGATGCGCGTGGCCTACTTCAACGAGCTGGATACCTACGCCGAGACCCATGGCCTGGACGCGCGTCAGATCATCGAGGGGGTAGGGTTGGACCCACGTATCGGTAGCCACTATCACAATCCTAGCTTTGGCTATGGCGGGTATTGCCTGCCCAAAGATACCAAGCAGCTATTGGCCAATTACGATGAAGTACCCAACAATATTATCCAGGCCATCGTCGAGGCTAACCGTACCCGCAAAGACTTCATCGCGGAGTCCGTGCTGCGCCGTAATCCCAAAGTGGTGGGTGTTTACCGGCTGATCATGAAGTCAGGCTCCGATAACTTCCGTGCCAGCGCAATGCAGGGTGTGATGAAGCGCATCAAAGCCAAGGGCATTGAAGTGGTCGTTTTTGAACCTGCGCTGGAAGAGAAGACCTTCTTCGGCTCACGGGTGGTTCATGAATTGGAGACTTTCAAATCCGAGGTGGATGTGATTCTCGCTAACCGCATGGTGGAAGAGCTGAGCGATGTGGCTGAGAAGGTGTATACGCGTGATTTGTTTGGGAGTGATTGACAAATGGTAGAGGGCGAAACGGCGATATCAGTCGAGGCTGTCGTGAGGGCGTTTCATGAAGTCAGGCCCCATCCAGAGAAGGTGGAACAGCGGGTTAGCTTCGGCACCTCAGGGCACCGTGGCAGCTCTCTCGTGGGATCTTTCAATGCGAGCCATATCAGCGCTATCGCTCAGTCGGTCGTCGACTATCGCCAGAAGGCGGGCTATAGCGGTCCTCTGTTTCTGGGACATGACACGCATGCGCTGTCTCAACCTGCTTGGGAGATCACGCTTGAGGTGTTGATTGCCAATGGCGTGGACGTTTGTGTCGATGGTCAGGAGGGCGTGGTAGCGACGCCCTTGGTCAGTCGGGCCATTCTGCAATTTAATGCCGAGCATGACTCACAGCGCGCGGATGGGTTGATTATTACGCCTTCACATAATCCTCCTGAGGACGGGGGGATTAAGTATAATCCCGCCCATGGGGGGCCTGCAGAGGGAGAGGTGACGGCTTGGATTGAGCGTCAGGCCAACGTCTACCTCACTCAAGACTTGCAGGGGGTGAAGCGGATACCGTTGGCCAAGGCGCGTGAGCGTGCTCGGCCCTACGATTTCGTCGAGACCTATGTGGCAGGGCTTGACCAGGTGGTGGACATGACCGCGATTGCCGCGTCAGGTCTGAAGTTGGGCGTGGACCCCATGGGGGGTACGGCGCTACCGATTTGGCAGGCAATAGCGGAACGCTACAGCCTGGATGTCTCCATCGTGAACGATCAGCAATCCCCTGATTTTGCGTTTATGCCACCGGATCATGATGGCAAGATCCGCATGGATTGTTCTAGCACGGCTGCTATGGTCAACCTGCTGGCCATGAAGAACGATTTCGACTTGGCTTTTGGCAATGACCCGGATGCCGATCGCCATGGCATCGTCGATGCCAATGGTTTGATGAATCCCAATCATTTTCTGGCGGTGGCCATCGATTACCTGTTAGCGCACCGTGATGGTTGGTCTGCTGAGTTGCAGGTCGGCAAGACACTTGTGTCTTCCGCCATCATTGACCGCGTGGTGGTAGGGCGAAAGCGCGCTATATATGAGGTGCCGGTGGGATTCAAATGGTTCGTGGAAGGTCTGTATCAGGGATGGCTGGCATTTGGCGGGGAAGAAAGCGCTGGTGCTAGTTTCCTGACCCAGGATGGGCGGCCATGGTCTACGGACAAGGATGGCATCATTCTCTGCCTTCTCGCGGCTGAGAGTATGGCAGTAACGGGCAAGTCGCCGAGTCAGGCGTACCAAGTGCTTACTCAGCGATACGGTATACCTTTTTATCAGCGGCTGGATGCCCCTTGTAGCGCTGAGCAGAAAGCCGCCTTCAAACGCTTGAGCTCGGATCTTTTTGAAGGTGCGACTCTCGCTGGTGATGCCATTGAAGATATTCTGGTGGCGGCTCCCGGCAATCACGCACCGATTGGCGGCGTCAAAGTCGTCACTGCCCGTGGCTGGTTTGCCGCTCGCCCTAGCGGTACAGAGTACCTTTACAAGATTTACGCCGAGAGCTTTGTAAGTGAGCAGCATTTGAAGACCTTGGTTGATGAGGCTCAGCGGTTTCTTGATCAGGCGTTGACGACCTCATGATGCGGCCAACTGGCGGTACTGCGTTGCAGAAAGGCAACGCCGCTTTGCGCGAGGGCAGTCCTCAGGATGCCATACAGCATTATTTGCAAGCGATGTCACGTCATGAGGGTGATATCTCCCCCTTTGTGAGTATGCTGGAGGGCAATCTCGAGTTGGCACGACAACACTACCGGCAACGGCGTCGTGAAGCTCGGCATCGAGGTAGTCCTCAACGGGTGGCGGTCTGTGGCTGGGAGCTTGCCCACAACCCTGCTGGCCGGGTGCTTACCTTAGTCGACATTTATCGACGGGCAGGCGCTAAGGTGGAAATTATCGGTTCGATTTTCCCACGGTGGGGGCGTGAACCATGGCCACCCATGCGCGGCATGGCGACGCCTTGCCATACGTTGTTGGTGGAAGATGAGGCGAACTTCATCAGTCACGCATTGCAATTGGTGGCGAAGCACCCCTACGATCTCGTGCATCTCTCAAAGCCACGCTTCCCAAACTTGGTGTTCGGGTTACTGTATGAATTGGTATGGGGCGCCAAGGTGGTGTGGGATATCGATGACGAGGAGCTAGGTTTCGTGCAGGCAACCGACTCCTTGTCATTGCAGCAGGCGCTGGATGGCCGGGGCCGGTTGCCGCCACTAGAGAAGCTTCATAATACCTTCTGGACACGCCTGGCAGTGGGCCAGACCTCGCGTTTTGCAGCGGTAACGGTGTCGAACCCTGCACTGCAAGCGCGATATGGTGGCGAAATCATTCCGCATGTCCGAGACGAGACACGCTTCGTCCCTAGCAAGGCTCGTAGGGCGATTGCCCGACGGCGGTGGGGAGTGCCAGAGCATGACAAAGTGGTACTGTTCTTTGGTACGCCGCGTAAGCACAAAGGGCTTTTGGCGACAGCACGAGCTATTGCCTCCCTTGGTAGAGATGACCTTTGGTTCGTGATTGTAGGCGATTTCCCCGACGCTTCTCTCAAAGAGGAGCTGCTCTCGATAGACGGTGTGCAGTACCGTTTTATCGGCGGCCAGCCCTATCAGAGCATTCCAGATATCGTCGCGTTGGGTGATTATACGGTTCTACTGCAAGAGTCCAGCTCTTTGGTGGCGCAGTATCAACTTCCAGCGAAACTGGTAGATGCCCTGGCGATGGGGCTAGTGGTTTTTGCGCAGGTGACACCATCAACACAGTGGTTGGCCGACCGAGGCGCTATTGTCCCAGTGACTGCTGATACGCTTGGAAGTATATTGGCTTCCAACATAGAAGGATCTGGTTGTAACGCTGGCCAGGATGTTGAGAATCGAGGGTTCTTTGAAAAAGAATTGAGCTTGAATAAAGGAGTGGATGTGATTGTTCCAGTCGCTAGGTTCGCTGAAAGTGGCGCTTCAAATACGAGCTGGAAAGGTCAATTAACGAATCTTTATTCTGGCGACATTGCTGGGTTTTTAACTTGAGTTGTATGGAATATATTCTTGAGCGAGGTGGTTTTGGTGTCTTACTCGTTAAATAAAATCAAGTTTGCTAGCCCAAGTAAAGTTGATCTCTCGTCTTTGGATTCGCTCTCCAGAGTTTCTTATAGTGATATTTTTTCGCATAGACCTGCCGAGCCTTGTGTCTCTGTTAAAACCGTAGAGGGCCATCGCTACGACTTCATACTGTCACCCAAAAAAAGTGATAAGCTATTTGTTGTTTTTAGCGGTTATGTTGATAGAAAAAAATTAAGCCCACCTGTGTTCCAACGCTGGAAGTGGGCGGAACGTTTCCCTGGTAATGTGCTTTATGTATCAGACCCATCATTATACTTAAATGAGACACTGTCTTTAGGCTGGTACATAGGGACTGAAAAGGTTGATCATTTAAAAAACATATCTGCTATTGTTATGGAAATAGCGAACCATTTAGGAGTAAAAAACTCAGGTATCATTGGATACGGGTCTAGCGGTGGCGGATACGCATCAATGCGGCTGGCCGATTTTATACCTGAAATGACTAGCATTGCCATAAACCCGCAAACAGAAATAAAGAAATATTCAAAGGTGACGGTGAATAGTTTCTTAAGAGCCTGTTTTGATAAAAAGTATGATGATTTTGACTTTAGCTTACATTCTTCACGTTTCAACTTGATGTACGATGCGAACAGCTTAAAAGAAAAACGAGTAATTTTGGTTCAAAATACTGTAGACACTAACCACTATACTAATCACTACCTTCCGTATTGTGCAATGCGCGGCTACGATGGAACGACGCCTATAAAGTCAGAGAAATTCAATACGCTCCTTTTTGAGCATAAAGAAGGGCATTCAGGGACAGAGACGAAAGCCGTTTTTAGCGAAATAATGGGCCTGCTTTAGCAGAGTCAAGGTGGTCGATATGTTGTTTAAAAGCAAAGTTCGTAAACGTGTCTATTTTGTGATGCGCTATAGCATTCTTTCCAGAGAGAAGAAGGGCTGGAATATTGGACGAGAACAAGAATTTGAGGAGTATAAAAGGCTGCTTTTTGAACAAAACAGGCTTGACTGTCATTATAATATTTTCTCGAAATATGTTGTCCCTAGTTTGGAAAAACAAAGTGCAGGCCTATCTGACGTAAAGCTTTTGGTTTATACGTCGAAAGATTTACCAGAAAAAGCGAGGCGAGATTTAAATGCCACAGTGAGGGACAAAACATGGATAGAGGTGATAGACTTAGATCCAGAAGATAAATTTTTTGATAAAGTCAGGGACTATATCGAAAAAGACAATAAGGGGAAAAATTCCACCATAGCCACTGTTCGTTTAGATGATGACGATTTTCTCGCGACTGATTATTTAAAAATGCTCTGGAAATATGTCAGGGAAGACTTTGTCGGGTTCAGTGTCACATTTCCTGCCGGATTTATTTGTAGGTTAGATAAAGAAAATTACAAGCTGACAGAAAGTTTGTCGATGAAAGTGCCTAAGACGGCTTCGAGCTTAGCTTACATTTCGAGTTACGATGGTGTGAGTGGTAAGTTTAAGTCAAAATTCTCACATATCTATGCGGTCGGAAATCATACGAAAGTAGACAGCAAAAGCGCTATGATAGCTGATTATTCGGCGCCAGCCTATGTGAGAACGAGTTACGATGAGCAGGATACGCGTGATGCCAATTTTGTGAAACTCAAAGAAAAGTCACCGTCAGCTAAGAGTGCTGAGTTAATAAAAAGATTTAATCTGACGGATAAAGATTTCGCTCCTGAGCATAATTAAGACAAAGCCTTTGATTTTTTAGTTATCTGTTTTCTAGTCTTGAGTATTTTTGATGAATATTATCCGTCACTGTGTAACGTTAGCCTTTCAATGTACTCCTCAGTCTCTTAGGCACTTTTTGCGAGACCGACTTTCGCAAGAAAAAGTAGATAAAATTAAAGGTTTGGTTCTTAAGAAACAAGTTAATGAGTTTCAAAAGCAAAAAAACCGTGCGCGTAAGCTAGAAGATAAACTCTGGGGGGGGTTCTCTACCCAGGCGCTATTAGATTTACATGAACTGCGTGACGACACAGAAGCTAAGTTACATGTAAGGGTGTACGCAGCTTGGGCTCTGGCAAGATGGTTTGCTTGTAAGGAGGATTATGAAAGCGCACTTCAGCATGCAGTGTTAGTACGTGAATGGTGCACTTGGAAACCCTTCGATCTTGCTCAAGCATTACTAGAGGTAGACTGCTTAGTTAATCTTGGCCGACATGAAGAGGCAAGAGCTGTCGCGGGTACGGCCTTGGAATATCGTCCGGGTAATACCCAACTGGTGCTTGCCCTAGCTAACACATATATATCAAATGACGATAACGAGCGCTTGAGCATTATTAACAAAATTTACATGCAGCAAGGCTTTGATGAGATATCAATTAGGCAACAAGAAAAACCATTAGGAATGGGAAACATAGCGGCGGCTACTGGAAAGCCTGTTGCAGTTGCAAGCAGAGAATGCCCAAAAGTTACCATAATCATGCCTGTTTATAAGGCTGAAGAAACGTTACATATTGCAGTAGATAGCTTGCTTGGACAATCTTGGGAAAATTTAGAAATTTTAATTGTTGATGATTGTAGTCCAGATGATACGTTTTCTGTAGCTAGAGAATATGAGAAGATAGATTCACGAGTTAAAGCATTCAAACAGGAAGTGAATCAAGGCTCTTATTCAGCGCGCAATTTAGCCTTGTCCAAGGCGACCGGAGAGTTTATAACAACGCACGATGCTGACGATTGGTCTCACCCCCAGAAAATAGAGACGCAAATTTCTCATTTGCTAGCTAATAGAAATGATTTTGTCGCAAATGTTACGCACTGGGTTAGGGTGTTTCCTAACCTTTTGTTCAGAGGCACGTCGCGACCGACTAACCACATGATTCAGTGGAATCATTCGTCGCTTATGATGTCGCGCGAATTGCTTTTGCAATTAGGTGGATGGGATAAAGTTCGTATTACCGGTGATACAGAATTAATATGGCGACTTGAGCACTTTACGGGTAAGAAACTTGCAAAAATTTATAAAGATATCCCCCTTTCTTTTGCCTTAGAAGATCCATCATCTTTGACTCGTCAAAGCCATTCGCATGTTTGGTCTATCCACTACGGGGTCAGGCGAGAGTATCGCGAAATGGCCGATTTTTGGCATAAGCATGTTTCCGAAAGCCAGTTACAGCTTGATAATAATCTTTGTGAGCGCCCTTTTCCTGCGCCGAGCTTCATGCAGGCTGATAAGAAAAATTGCGTGAGTACTGATGTGTTACTGATCATGGACTGCGGAAGGGTTGGAACGCGGCATGTGACTAATATGGAGTATGTTAATCACTTTCTGGCACAAGGGAAGCATGTGGGATTATTTCATTGGCCTCATTATCGTGCTGATGTAACTAAACCAATTAACAATGAACTACGGCAGCTTGCGCTCGAGAAGAAGGTCTCTATTTTTGTCTCGGGGGAGAATATTGTCGCATCGGAAGTGGTGGCGCTAAATCCATTAGCGCTTGTGTATGTGATTGATCGACCGCCGAGCATAGAATCGAATAATATTCTGATTGTAGCGGATGTGGAAACAAGTCAAGAGTTTAAAAGTGGCTATAAAATTTCTTCACATACGGTAGATGACAATTTAAGAACGCTATTCGGTCTTGAGACGAAATGGGGAAAAGCAGCTGATATTGGCATTGATTCAATATAGTCTCTAGTCGTCAATTTGAGAGCAATACATGTTAGAATGTAAGTCATTAAATATGCAATTTCGTTGTTAAGGCCCCTTTGCCATGAACTTGTTCCGTCAACAGTACTTTTTTTGGCCGTGGTTTTTCCAAGTGATGAGGGCTTTTTTTAACACACGCCCATTGACTACAGCTGCAGTAGTTATACTGAATGCTATAGGCCAAGTTACCAGTATGCTCTCGACGCTTTTGCCGTTGAAAGTTATATTGCTTGCTGGATCGGATGGGGTGCCTCGGTATTTTCAATTTTTTATACCTTTAGATGAAAAGTCTGTATGGATTGCTATTTTGTCGGCTGGGACCGTTGGCCTATTTATAACCACCTCCATAATTGAAAGTGCCTCAAGGAAACTCGCACAATCAGCTAGCAGTGAAATTCTCGAGAGTGCAAATGAGATTACGGTCATTGCGGATCAAGGTGAAAAGGCCACTTCGTATTTTTCTAGCTTCTGTTCCATAGTCTCGTACTCAGCTTTTATACTTCTTGTATTGATCGTTCTTTATTGGGTTAATTTTAACCTTCTTGTTTTCTTGTTGCTTGCCTTGGCTGTCGAATTTTCCTTTTCTGTTTGGGCCATTTCTGGCGCTGACGATATTAATCCAGGGAAGTTAAAATCTACGGTATTATATAAGCTCGGCACTTATTTAAGCATTCTAAAAACCATAAACTTCCTGATTGGTTTTTTTGTTATTATTTATCCTTTCCTTGTTGGGCAGGGGTATAATGTACTATTTGCTATAGTGTCTATTATACTGATTCGACAGGCATTGAATATGCTCAGTTCATTGCTTTCTAGCTGCGTTGCCCTGGCCAAGAGTCGTCACCGTATTAATACATTAGTTTTCCGTGAACACCAACTGGAAGACAGGGAGCATCGCTACAGCAAAGCTCTTCGTGACCTCTTTGAAAATAAGAATCGTGAGATAATGGCTGCTCGGCAGTTCGAGTTCAGCGATGAAGATGTGCATGTGACGTCAGAATGGATGGATTCGACGATACCAGCAGTAAAAACATTTAAAATTAATATAGAGAATGAAGGAAAAACAGAGTATTATCAGCAACAGGTATATCCCCCCAATCGTCTGAGCAATTTAGAAAATGAAGCGTTCTTGTTTTCTCATGTAGCCCGTGAACGGTTAATGGCTCCACAAATACATTCGCGTTTTTCTGTTGGAACATTCGAATGTCAAATATGTGAATTTGGTGACGCCGTTACTCTAGAAGGTGATTCATGGCGAGAATGGGAGCCTAAGCTTTTTGAACGGATTTGGGCTTGCCAACCCCCCAAGTCATTAATTGACGCTTATTCCGCTTCACATAAAGTCTTACATAAGCGCTTTAGTGACGAGTTTCTGTCGCGAGCTTCAATTGCAATTGACAGTGGTGAAGAAAAGACTGTTTTAACCACTTTTCGTTATCATCTAAAAGCAATAGTCAAATATCTTTCTGAGCTGCCAGTCTATGTACATAACCCAGATGCTAATAGGGCTAACGTAATTAGCAGCAATGGTGGGGAGGATGTTCTGGTGATGACATGGGGGCGCTGGGAAATATTACCAATAGGCTCAGTTATACCTGGTTCCTTTTCTGATGATTTATTAACCCCCCTGTTAGATGAAGTATGTACAAAGAGGGGCGATATAAATAGTAACCTTTCAGCTGGCGACTTACGCTATGCTAATGCCTGCTACCTTATGGAGAGAGCGATTCGAGGAGAACGCTACAAAGCTGCTCTAGAGAATATGAATTTTGTGCTGCATTTCTTGCAACTGCCTTATATTGTGAGTGAGCGCTAGTTGGTTATGTGTAAATTACTATATATATTAGGTCAGTGATTGCCATGAAAGTGCTTGCTAGTTGTTTTGTTAATAAAATAAGCCGGCTTCTTACACCCTTTTTACATAAACAAAATACAGGGGAATTTAAAAAAGCAGCCGCTGAAAATCTAAGAAAAGACTATATAAATTCTCCGGCAAGCCAACAAGTAGATAGTTTTGCTCTCTATAGAATTATTGGCAACGACTTGATTCCTCGTCACGCTAAAGGGCAATCGAAGTCGAACCTCGCTTTCATCTTAGAAAACGAACCGGAACTACCTGGGTGTGAAAAGCGTTTTATTGTCAATCGTATTGTTGACCGGGATGAAGAGCGCTCAATTATTGAGATGCTGGAATCGGCCGGATTGTATTATATCCATATACCCTTTGACTGTGATGAATATCGAGCTGCTCGGATTGATTACGAAGGCGTGCCTACAGAATATTTTCCCTATACAAAAAAGTTCTCAAAGTTGGGGGAGGCGGAACAAAAGCGTGTGATGATGAGGCTCTATCGTCATAAGAATAACTATGTAATGAATAATAATGGAGCAAGAAATTCAGCATTGCGACAGGGAAGGTCTCTTGCCAAATGGGTATTGCCTTGGGATGGGAACTGCTTTGTGACAGCCGAGGCTTGGGAACAGATCGTTTCCGATGTTTCTCTTAGCCCCGAGTATCCTTATTTTCTTGTGCCGATGGCACGCCTTGAAGATAATAACCTGTTATTTAGAAAGGGCTTTCAGCCTGAGGCACACGAAGAACCTCAATTAATTTTTCGTAGTGATAGCAACGAAGAGTTTGATCCTAACTTCTTCTATGGTCGTCGGCCCAAGGTTGAGCTTTTCTGGCGGCTGGGTATAGCTGGGCCCTGGGAGCGTTGGAAAAATGAGCCATGGGATTTGCCGCGTCCATCTCTGAGCTCTGATGCTGGGGCTTACGCTCAAGCAGGATGGGTAGCTAGGTTATTCTCGGGGCAAGCTCATCTGGAAAACACGTCATCGGGGCTAGTTGACCGTGGTGTTGCTCGTAATGATGCGATTGGAGAGTTGATTGAACGGCTAGACCTACAAGTTTTGCAATCTAGCTGTGAGTTCAAGAACAACTTATTCATTAATGGTAGCTTTAAACTAGGTGAGAAGAGTAGTTTTTTGCCGACTTCGGATTTGGTGAATTACTTGCGGCGATTGTCTGAAGAAGCTTTGGCCCGCGGTCCCTATTCTGTTACAGATAAGAAAACCTTACCCCCTAGTAAAGATAAGCATGACTATTGGCATCCTGCCCCTTATTATTGGCCAAACCCCATCCCGATTCCTGGCTTACCGTATTTGCCGAGAGATGGAAAACGTGTGCCCGGGACACGGCTTTACGAAGCAATGAGTGACAATTACGATCGCACGCGTGTTCAAAGACTATTTGATGATACTTATACATTGACTTTGGCATACAATGAATTTTCAGAAGTTCGTTTTCTAAATCATGCAGCTTCGTTGGTACGTCGTTGGTTCATTAATCCAAAAACGGCCATGTCTCCTCACTTGAAGTATGCGCAAGTGAGGCGTGGTTGGAATAATAATCAAGGGAGCAGCTTTGGGATTGTTGAGCTTAAAGATTTTTATTTCTTTCTTGATGCTGTCGGGTGTTTGTACTCTAATGGCGCTTTGGATGAGAAGGAAATGAGTTGTTTTCAGACATGGTTAGAGTGCTACCTAGACTGGCTAGTTAATAGTCCACAGGGGAGGCGAGAAAGGTCGTCATTAAATAATCATGGTACCTATTATGATTTGCAGATTGTAGCTGTTGCAGCCTTTTTAGGGAAGACTTCACTGCTAAAAAATACGTTGTTGGATAGTCAATGTCGTATCATTCAACAGTTTTCTCCTAATGGTCACCAGCCTGAGGAAATGAAGAGAGCAACAACCGAACACTATTGTTGCTTTAATCTGCAAGGCTGGATTCACCTTGCGGAGCTAGCAGAGCGCTATGGTATAGATTTGTGGACAATTGAAGGCTCAGATGGGCGTGGGTTGAGAAAGTCCATGGAATGGATCCTTTCTTTTCTTGGTAAGGAATGGCCTTATAAACAAATTGATGATTTCGATAAAGGCAGGTTGTTACCAATTTATCATGTGTACGTCGATAAATATGGGGAGCTTCCTTTTAAGGTTGATCATTCTGTCCCGAGCAAAGAATGTGTTAAACCTTTTTTCTTTTCACATGACGGAATAAGGCCTTTTTGGCAATTTACGTGACCATAGCTTTATTTTTTAATTTGCTATGAAGTGCTTGTGCAATGAAGGTGGGGCTATTTTTAGAAGTGTGGAAATGAGTATACAAAGGGAAAGCGTTAAATGACCAACGATGCCCCTCGGGTTTCTATTATTATACCGACCTATTTAGACCAGCAAGCGCTTCAATGTTGTCTTTATGCTTTGTCCAGTCAAACCTTTTCGTTTAATGATTTCGAGGTACTTGTCGTAGATAATAAGTCGCCTTTCTCACCATTAGACCTAGTAGTACCAAGTGAAATGAATGTACGCTTTTGTCAAGAGGCTAAGCCGGGTTCTTATGCTGCTCGTAATCTTGGTATTTATGAGTCAAGAGGCGAGGTGCTGGCCTTTTTGGATGCAGACTGTGTACCTGAAAACGATTGGTTGGCAGCCGGGATCTGGTCTCTAGATTCAACTGGCGCAGACTTGCTAGCTGGTTGCATCGAATTGACGTATCGTTCCGAGCGATTGATGCCTGCAGAATGCTTTGAGAAGGCCTTTGCATTTCGTCAACTACAGAATGTCAAGAATGGGGTGTCGGTCACTGCCAATTTATTTGTAAGAAAGCAGGTTTTTACTCAGGTCGGAACTTTTGACGAGGAGATGATGTCCGGTGGCGATTTTGAGTGGACTCGCCGGGCTACTACCCGTGGTAATCGGCTGGTTTACTGTCAAAATGCGGTGATTCGGCATCCTGCACGTATGACACTCAAGGCGCTATGCAGTAAGGCTCGCCGTGTCTCCGCTGGGAGCCGAGCGTTATACCGTGAGAAGAGGGTGCTGGATGGAATACGGCGGGTGGCAAGTGTTTTTTTGAGTGATATCGATTATCTGCGGCAGCGATCCGATATGACGCATCGCGAGCGCTTCTGGGCTTTGCTTGTATTGGTCTATATAAAGGTTGTCAAGGTTCGTCATCGACTCACTTTAAATTTTAGCGGGAATCGTATGGCACAGGGGCGCGAACGTTGAAAATCCTCTACGTGGCTTCTTTTGGCGGTCACTGGGTGCAGTTGCTACGTCTTTCCGAGCTGATAACGGCTGACGAAAGCGTTTTCGTGTCGACCTGGGGTCAGCACAATAAAGCCGCGAGCTACTACCTGGAAGACTTCAGTGTACGCGAGCTTTGGGCGGGGCTTCGTCAATTGCCTAAGGCGCTGCGTATCGTTAAGATCTGCAATCCGGATCTCATCGTTAGCACGGGCGCGGCACCTGGCCTGCTGATGTTATTCGCAGGGTTTCTGCTGCGGCGCAAGACGCTTTGGGTTGATAGCATCGCCAATAGCCAGCGGCTTTCACTCTCGTGTCGTGCTGCGCAGCGGTTCGCCACTCGCACGCTCACGCAATGGCCTCAGCTAGAAACACGACGTGTCCACTATCTAGGAAAGCTACTGTGAATGTACTGTTCACGGCAGGAACTCAATTCATTTTTCCACGCATGGCCCGGGTGATCGAAGCCGTCGCGGACGCTCGACCGAGCTGGACGTTGGTGTATCAGGCTGGGCCAGGCGCGGAGGGGGATGCTTTGCCACATCGAGTAGGTGTGCGCGTACACCCGCTTTTTCCTGTGAAGGAGTTCAAGGCTATATTTGAGGCTGCGGAGCTCGTGGTGACTCATGCAGGTATGGGTAATATTATTACCTGTCTAGAGGCGAGTAAGTCGGCAATCATAATGCCGCGATTAGTACAATGTTCTGAGCACCGTAATGATCATCAAATAGCTACAGCTGAGTCTGTAAATAAGATATATAACGTGCCTTATTTTTTTGATCACCAAGCGCTGATAGACGCAATTGTGAATTACGAGCCTACCAAGACGATGTCATCAGATATGTGGGAGAATATTAGCGCTGAGCGCAGTAAATTTAGCGAGAACCTTAATGCGCTTGTGAAGAAACTTTAGGCCTTGTGTTTTCTGTAAAGTCTTATTTTATTAGTACTTATTAGCTAAATTAAAGCTAAAGTGTGCTAGCGGTTTCGTACATACTATCTTTCATCTATGCAATAGCTTTGGATTTTATTCTTTTCAATGAAAACGACTAGGCAGAAGAAAATTGTAACTGAGCGTTTTCCAGCGCAGATATTCGTACCCTTAGTGGATGCGGGTGCTGTGCTACTGTCAGGTTTCTTGGCCTATTGCATTCGGTTCGGCTCGACCGATGTCCATGACCGTTTTTTGTTAGGCATGCTTATTATCACCATTTTCGTGATAATGGCGAATTTTTTGGATAGTGCATACGTCCGCTGGCGTACCACTCGCTTATCCAATATCCTTTTCCGGCTGTTGTGCGTCTGGCTTATCGTAGCGTTATTAGCCACATCGATCATCTATCTAGCAGAAGCGTCTGTAAAGTACTCACGTTTGTGGTTAGGGATGACGTTGCTTTTCTCGTTTGCGATATCGGCCGGGTTTCGCGTTCTTGTAATGCTGTTACTTAAACGCGCGCGAGCACAAGGGAAAAATCTACGCGGTGTTTTTCTCGTTGGTCCTCAGGAGCACCTACTCAATGTCGCACGGGGAATGCGCCAGTCACCGGGCGAAGGCTTTGCTATCTCCGGCGTGCAGCGTTTGGTGATGGCGCCTGACGAGGCCTGTTTAGCGTCTCTGGCGCGACGTGTAGAGGAATCCGGAGCGCGAGAGGTTTGGTTATGCCTGCCGCTGGAGATGGGCGGTACCGTGCGAGACATCATGTTCGCATTGCGCCACCAGACCGCTGAAGTGCGTTTTCTGCCGGAATTTCAGGATCTGAAGTTGCTCAATCATCGTATCAGCGAGGTGGCGGGGCGCTTCTCAATTGATTTGAGTGTCACGCCAATGACGGAAACGGCACGCTTTCTCAAGCGCGTGGAGGATGTTGTGCTGGGCTCTCTGTTTTTACTGGTCTCGCTGCCAGTCGGTGCTGTGATCGCGCTTATCTTGATATGTGAGTCCTCAGGCCCGGTATTGTTCAAGCAACATCGAACGGGCGTGAATGGTCGACGGTTCAAGGTGTATAAATTCCGCTCGATGGAGGTCCACGATGAGCCTTCTGGCCAGATGACCCAGGCGCAGCGGGGCGATCCGCGCGTGACTCCCTTCGGCGCCTTCCTACGTCGCACATCTTTGGATGAACTGCCGCAATTCTACAATGTATTGCAAGGGCGTATGTCCATTGTGGGGCCTCGGCCGCATGCCTTGAAACACAACGAGCATTACAAGGAACTTGTCGAGTCGTACATGAAGCGACACAAGGTCAAGCCGGGGATCACCGGGTGGGCGCAAGTGAATGGTTTTCGCGGCGAGACGGATACCATCGATAAAATGGAAAAGAGGGTTGAGTACGATTTGTGGTACATCGACAATTGGTCGCTTTGGCTGGATCTACGCATTATTGGTTTGACTCCTCTGCGAGGCTTTATTCACAAGAATGCCTATTAGTGTATGTATGTTGAGAGGCGATGATGCCGCGTAGTGATAAGTCTTGTGTTTTGCTGGGTCGTGGAATGCGCACTTATACATCGGTGGCTGTCTGGCTGCTTGGGGCCGTCGCACTGGTCATTCCTTCAGGCTACTCATTAGGCGCGCTGTTGCTGTTGCTGGGGAGCGCCGTGCTGTTGTTTACCCGCCCACGGCTGGCGCTTTCTCGCCAGGATAAGTGGATCATGCTGGTGATGCTGGCGTTCTGCTTGACTGGCCTGTGGGAGATCGCGGTTTCTGGGGAGGCATTGCGGGAGTTCGATAGGCCGAGTCGGTTCTTATTGGCGATACCGGTGCTGTTGCTGGTCATGGCGTATCCGCCGCGATTCGCTTTTCTCTGGTCGGGGCTAGTGGTCGGCGCGCTCGGCGCCGGAGGCTGGGCCGGGTGGCAAAAACTGGTGGAAGGTACCGATAGAGCCACGGGTTACACTTACGTGATTCAGTTCGGCGATATCAGCATGCTATTGGGGATTCTATGCCTCGCCGGCTTGGGCTGGGCCTTGGCGCAGCCTCAGCGTAAATCGTGGTGCGCTCTATTGCTGCTGGGTGCATTGGGTGGTTTGTTGGGATCGCTTTTCTCGGGGAGCCGGGGCGGCTGGGTTGGGTTGCCATTCGTTTTTCTGGTGCTTTACCGCGCCTATGGCGGCCTCATGACACGCCGGACTCAGGCTGTGCTGGCGGTGCTATGCGTCGTGGGCGTAGCGACCGTATACGCCATCCCGCAAATGGGGGTGCAGCACCGTGTGAATAGCGCTTTCAGCGATATCGCTGAGTACGCGGCGGGCGGTGGGCAGACCTCGTCGCTGGGGGCGCGCTTTGAAATGTGGCAGGGCGCCAGCCGGTTGGTCGCCGAGAAGCCCTTGGTCGGCTGGGGCGAAACGGGGTATCGCCAGGGCATGGAGCGCCTCGCCGAGGAGGGCATCGTCAATTCTCGGGTCGCCGAACGTTATGGCCATCCGCATAACGAGTTGCTCAATGCGCAGGTCAAGCAGGGTGTCTTGGGGCTGGTGATATTGCTGGCGCTCTACCTGGTGCCATTGAAGTTGTTCGCGCGGGAGTTGCGCGCGCCGGATATGTCGTTGCGGGCGCTGGCCACGGCAGGCACTTTGCTGCCTGTTGCCTATATCGATTTCGGGCTGACCCAGTCGCTCATGGAGCACAACAGCGGTGCCATGGTGTATGCATTCTGGCTGGCGGTACTGTGGGGATGTTTTCAGGCGAAGAGGAAATCGTTGCCGATGACCTGAAGGCGACGTGATTCGCCTTGGGGTATGTCAGACGTTAGTCCTACGCAACGTGTCCGTTAATTGCTATCATGCTAACTATTAAGACAGCATGAAGCATATAACGAGGCACGACGCATGGAACATGGGCAACCGTATATTACCCGACACTTTTTAGGGCGACTTCCGCAAGTCGTCTCCTTTGCTTCTCTGGTGAGGCAGGGAGGCGCAGCGTGAAGTCTTTGCTGCTTGGTGAGCACCGGTTGCCCACCCCGCCCGCAGGCGACCCCGCCTTCGCCCCCTTGGAAGACCCCCGCATGTACTGGCCGGTACAGCGGGCGCGCTTGGCAAAAACGGTGAGGGAGGGCGCTCAATCCCTGGGCGTGCCCGTGGAGTGTGGCTTGCTTCGCTTGTGGCAATATAATCTGCCGGGCGCCGCCTGGGTCGAGCGTATTGGTTTACCGCGCCGTGCCGTTGAGTTAACGCTTGGCGATCAGTTGATCTTGCACGTGAATCCGAATGACTTGGTTCGCGCCACTCACTGGCAAGGCTGGCCCCATAAGCACCGCCCGAATTCCTCGGCGTTCATTTGGGACGGGGAGTGGGATCTACGGCGCGGTGATCTACGCCAAGGATCTCGAACGCGCTTTATTGAAGATATCGATGCCCATCGCGACGATCTCTCGCAGTCGGAAGCTTTCGCCAAGTACATGGCACGCTTGAAGGCCGGCAAGCCCTGGTCATCACATCAGCAAGGTATCCTACTGGATAGCGAGGCCCGCATTCTCACCTTCTTGAAGGTTTACTTGAGCTTCATGGACGACATGGCCATACGCGGCTTCGACTCTACACGCGGGAAAGACATGCTGGGCGTGGCCGTCACACGTGAAGGGCGGCTCCTCAAGATCAACCGGGGCCTGCATCGTTTGGCGATGGCCCAGCATCTAGGCCTGCCGAGCGTGCCGGTGATGGTTAAGGCCGTGCATCGCCAGTGGTGGGAGCGGGTGGTCGGTGAGACCAGAGGGCAGATTGCGCTGGATAAAGTAGGGGCAACGTTGCGAAACTGTGTTCCGGAATCGCGGTCCGGTGCGCTGGACCCCGGCGGAGTGGTCCAAGCTGCTTGATTGGCCAGTTTATGTCTGGTTTGGTTCTAAAGCGTTACAAACGAATTCTATAGTTTTTACTCTTTCCGGGGGATGAATGTCAGATAAGGCGGCAGAAATGCCAAAAATCTTCATCATTGGCTTTAATAAGTGTGCAACGTCTAGCATAGACAAGTTCCTTAAAGCTAATGACATATCTTCCGTTCATTGGGATGAAGGGAGAATCGCCGTATCCTTCTTCGAAAGAATGAGTAAGGGAGAAGACCCTTTTCTGGACTATGAAACGGTGACGGCGTTCTCGGATATGATTCATGTTGATCACGAGAATGTGCTTGAACCTTTCAGAGAGTTTGAGTACATATATCGTTATTACCCAGATGCATACTATATACTTAATACTAGAAATGCTTTTGATTGGGTTCGTAGCAGGAAAAACCATGGCACCCTTTATGAACGGTATAAGTCAGCCTTAGGGTGCAATACTGATAGTGAGGTCGTTGAGCGATGGATGATGGACTGGTATGCTCACCATCACGAATGCGTCGGTTTCTTTTCGGGTAATCAAAAGTTCATGATTTACGATGTTGACCGGATGAAGCCAGAAGATATTGCAGCTTTCCTTAGCGACGATTTTCCACGGTTGGATGTGTCTCTGTTCCCTCATCGTAATAAAAGCAAGAGGCCTCTGTTAGCAAGAATAAAGGGAGGGTGATAAGTGGTTTTGTAGGGTCCCTTATGATCACATGAGCTATAGAAGTTATCCTTTATTGGCCGCTAGAGAGCTTCTACAGCAATTCATTCGGGAGCAGGCCTATGGACATCAAACTGCATAAGCAAGCGACTACGACATCCAAAATCCGTGCTGAGATTCAGGCAGCGCCTGCCAATATCAGTGATAGTGAATTGGCGCGTCAGTTTAACGTGACCGATTCGACGATCCGGCGCTGGCGGTACCGTGACGATGTTCATGACCGGCCGCACACGCGTCGTAATCTGCTCGCTACCCTCACGCCTGAGCAAGAAGAAATTGTTATTGCTGCCCGTGAATTCCTGCGCCTGGGCTTGGATGACCTGTTAATTGTGGCACGCGAGTTCTTGAATCCTCGTTTGTCACGTTCCGCACTGCACCGTATGCTCAAACGTCGCGAGGTGCAGACACTGGCAGAACTAGCTCGACAAGATGCTGGCGATGACCATAAGCCCCGACACAAGCCGTTCAAGGATTATGAGCCGGGTTATGTGCAATCGATATCAGGCATCTCCCGCAGATGCCTGATGAACAGCAGAAACGCTACTTGTACGTTGCCATCGATCGGGCTACTCGCTGGGTATATTTGGAGATCAAGAACAGCCAATCTTCCAAGGACGCGCAAGTTTTCATGACGTGTGTGGAAGAGAAGGCGCCGTTCAAGATCCAGACGGTCCTTACCGACAATGGTAAATCGTTCACGGACCGCTTCACGCGAGCGGGTGAACGTAGACTGAGTGGCCGCCATCCCTTTGACCAAGTGTGCCAAAAGAAAGGCATTGAGCACCGTCTGATCAAACCTGGGCGACCTCAGACAAATGGCATGGTGGAGCGCTTCAACGGCCGTATTAGCGACGTTCTCGTCACCCGTCGGTATGAGTCAGGCGAGGATTTGGAGCAGACACTGAAGCGCTACAATTGGCTTTACAATCACCATATCCCCCAGAAGGCGCTGCACCATCAGTCACCGATCTCAACGATGAAAGAATGGCAAATTAAGCGCCCCGAGTTATTTAATAAACGGGTAATTAATCACACGGGACCCGACATCTAAGGCTTGAATTAAATTATGAGCAAAGAGATAAATCCAGTCTTCATTCCAGGTGATATGGACCTGAAGCGACACCCAAATACGAGAGATACGTTCGCGCCAGGCGAACTAATAAACTTCGATCATAAAACAATATTTTATGATGTCTATATTGATGAGCAAGACGCCTCACTGGTCGCCATTGGCCCGCCATGCCTAAACCTCAAAGATTACATAAAAAAAGCCAAGCTAATTGTAAATGGCGTACAAACCCCGTTCTCATTAAAAGAGCATGAAGAACACAAAATCTGCTTTTTAAAAGCGAGGATTTCTTCTGGAAAGGATTACGAGATTGAATTTAAGTTTAAAGACTTCAGTACGACTTTGAAGCTAAAAAGCCTTAACATACCGCACGGTAACAAAGTCCTCGCAGCCATATCCAAGAATAACAAAACTGAGTGGATCTCAGACTGGGTTGATTTCTATAGAGAAAACTACGATCTTGATGGTGTCTACATTTATGACAACGGCAGCAAAAATGTTGATGAGTTAGAGCACAAACTTGAGGGACGCGCCAAAGTCATCCGCTGGAACCACCCTTATGGCCCACCTAAAAAACGGTTTAATAAATTCGCCCAACCTGGTGCTTTAAACCATTGCTTAAACCGTTTTGCAAAAAAAGGCGTGCTTTTCAATTTTGATATAGACGAATTGCTCATAGCCAACCAAAGTGATATAGACAGCGAGCTAGAGAAAAACGGAACCGTCTATTTTGACAGCTACAACGTACCTTTCGTAAACCCAGGAAAAGACGACTACTCATATTACGATTTCAGCTATCGTGAGAAAAACCGGAGAAAGTCAGCCCGAAAATTTGTGTGTCTGCACAACGCAGTCGATATTATATCTCAGCATAACACATGGACCTTCAAGAACATCTTTATAAAACAAAAAGTAAAACGAAACAAACCCGACAAACTAGAGTCGAAAAACGGCTTTTTTATGCATTTTTTGGGCATTACAACCAATTGGCAACCAGGCCTTAAAAAGCTAAAAGAGACTCCCCTAGACTCCCTCGAACCAGACAAATCTCATATAAAGATGCGTTATAACAAAAGCATGAAAGAAGGCGAATAGTGGCAAGCCCCCGATATTCTAGACACTTGAGAGCTGCTCAAAGTACTGCTTTTCGAACCCCATCGGAGACAGGCCGCCGTTGGTGCCGTGGGCTCTTCGTCGTTGGGTGTGGAATTCGCCCCCTAATCTGGGCCAAGATATGACCTCCACTTGGACAGGAGGCATGGCATGGACGGCACCCAGATTCTGACCCTCGGCCTGGGCCTGGAAGCGCCCTGGATCCTCAAGGACCAACACCTGGATACCTCCGTGTCACCCCACCGTCTGGATCTCTATGTCGAGGCCGAACGAGGCAGCCTCTACCCCTGCCCGGAGTGCGCCAGGGCCTGCCCGGCCCACGACGTTACCGACAAGACGTGGCGGCACCTGAATTTCTTTCAGCACCACTGCTACCTGCATGCGCGGGTGCCTCGCACCAAGTGCCCCGAGCATGGCGTCAAGCGCATCGAGGTGCCCTGGGCACGGCCCGGCAGCGACTTCACCCTGTTGTTCGAGCAGGCCGCCATGTCACTGGTCAAGGAGATGCCGGTGCTGGCCGTCTCCCGGCAACTGGAGATCTCCGACAAGCGCTTGTGGCGCATCGTCGTGCACCACTACGTCGGCCGCATGCTGGGTAAGCTGGACCTGTCCCGCGTAGCCACCGTCGGCGTGGATGAGACCGCGTCTCGGCGTGGTCAGCGCTATGTCACGGTGTTTCTCGATATGCAGCGCAAGCAGGAGCCGGTGCTCTTCGCCGTGCCCGGCCACGGAAAGGCCGCCATCAAGGCCTTCCTGGCGGAACATAGCGGCGACCCGGACAACGTGGTCGAGGTGGTCTGCGACATGTCTCAGGCCTTCCTGAGCGGCGTTGCCGAGCACCTACCCAACGCCGAAGTGACGGTCGACTGGTTTCACATCGTGCAGACCTTCACCAAGGCGCTGGACGAGGTTCGCAAGAAGGAGCGCCGTGAGAAGGGGCATCCCAAAGCCCTCCGCTGGGCGATCTTGAAGAATCTGGATAACGGCAACCAGACGGCCAAGCAGCTGGCCGCCCTGCACGAGCTGGTGGCCGATCGAGGCGCCACCGCCGATGCCTGGGTGATCAAGGAAAAGCTGCGCTGGATCCAGGAGGCTGCGACGCCGCGTGCCGCCCGGTGGCGCATCACAAATTACCTCAAGGTGATGCGGGAGGCGGTCACCGATCAGCCACTGCTCAAGCCCATGGCGAAGGCCCTGACTACTCTTGAACGGCATGCCGAGCAGGTAGTGAGGCGCTGGATCTCGGGACTGACCAACGCGCGCCTGGAAGGCATGAACGGGCTCTTCCAGGCGGCCAGGTCACGCGCACGCGGCTACCGGAACGAGGCCAACTTCATCGCCATGATCTACCTGATTGGTAGCCCAGTGGGGCACCTGCTCGATCAGGCCAAATCCACGTGAAGTGACGAAGAACCTGAGATGATGAGCGAACTGATGGCGCAGTACCATGAGGCTCCGGCATCAACACATTGACGGTGTTGCGCTCAGAAGCTGCATCCGCCCTTGCCAGTGCCTCATGGGGCATGAGTCGTCCAGTCATCCAGGCGCAGCCCCGAAACTCGCTCGAATTCACGTAGGTTGTTGGTGACGACAATCAGGCCCTGTGAGCGTGCATGACCCGCGATCATCTGATCGTAAGGCCCGATAGGGGTACCCGCTTTCGCGAGTTCGGCTCTTAGTTGGCCAGTATGGGCAGCGGCATCGTTATCGTAAGGCAGAACTTCCAGACGCGCTGCGAAGCTTTCGACGACGGCGATGTTGTGCTCGGGGTTACTGGATTTCTCCGCGCCATAGACGAGTTCCATCAGCGTGATGGAACTGATGCACATTTGACTGTGGTGGCGCTTGAAGATCTCTCTCACCGAGGGTGGTTTGTTCTTGATCGTATAAATGCAAATATTGGTGTCGAGCATGTATTTCAGCATTAGAATGCTTCCCGCCGCTGATCCTCTGGCTGCTCGCGCGTGGACATGAAATCCGCCGTGGCGCCAGGTTCGTCGAACCAGCTATCCCATGATTCTCCCGCTGGGACGATGATGCGCGTCCTGCCGATGGAGATGATCTCGACACGCTTTACACCCTCAGGAAAGGCGCTTGCTTTGGGGAGACGTATGGCTTGATTGCGATTGGATTGGAAAACGGAACCTTGAGGCATGACAGCCACCTTGGGATATTCTTTATGTATATCCCAATGTAGTGAGGCTCAAGAAGGCTGTCAATGTGCATGAATCGAAGCCTTGTGGCCCCCAGGAAGAAAGGCAAGATGGGCGTCAGTGCGTGCCTCTCGCGAAGGTCTCCCACAAGATACGCCGCATAGAGTGCCCACCCAGGTTGTGAGAAGATATTAGTGGGAGCGAATTTATTCCCGATAGTCCCTGTCGCAGGTGCCCGCAACGCGGTAGGCTTCCAGATCGAGACAGGAGCGCGCATGGCCGAGACGACTTCCAATCATCACGATACCGGCTACAAGGAGCTGTTCAGCTACCCGGAGTTTGTGCAGCAGCTGATCGAAGGCTTTGCGCCGGGTGAAATTGCTGCGCTGATGGACTTCACGACGCTCAAGCAGCACAACGGCCATTACATCACGCCGATGTTCGAAGAAAGGATCGAGGATGTAGTGTGGTCGGTGGAAGTGACTTGGGACGGCGTGACGCAAGAGGTGTATTTGTACATCCTGCTGGAGTTCCAGTCGTCGGTGGATCGCACCATGCCGATCCGGTTGATGCACTATGTCGCTTGCTTCTACAGCGAGCTACTCAAGCAAAAGGTCACTACGCCCCGACAAGGCCTGCCGCCGGTGTTTCCGGTGGTGCTCTACAATGGCGTGGACCGCTGGGCGGCACCGTTGGATGTCTATCGCATGATTGCCCCGGAACCCCCGAGTTTTCTGCAGGTCTACCAACCACACTTGCGCTATTACTTGGTCGATGAAGGGCGCTATACTGACGAAGAGTTGGGATTGGTACAGACGCCGCTGAGCGGGGTGTTCAGTGTTGAGAAGGCGTCCAAGGATCGCCGGAGCCTCCAGCAAGCCGTGGACCGGGTCGTGGCGATCATGCAGGCTGATCCGAATAAGGACCGTACCGACGCGATCATCACCCGCTGGTTGAAGCGCCACCTTCAACGACTCGGAGCGGAGGTCAACCTGGATCGGCTCAACAGTTTGGTGGAGGATAAAGACATGTTGGCAGAAAACTTACAGACCTGGGCCCAGAAAGAGCGGCAAGAAGGTCGTCAGGAAGGACTTCAGGAAGGACGTCAAGAAGCTGAGCAACGCGCTTTGGAAGATAAACGTAATACCGCTCGCAACCTGATCGCTCGCACCGAGCTGGAAGATCAGATGATTGCGGAGATTACTGGTCTGGCCATCGAGGAAGTGAGCCAGCTGCGCTCCGAGAATAAGCACTGACCCCCTCGTTTAATTGACCATGAACTGATGTTTAATGACGGCCTCTTATGAGGCCGTTTTTGTTGTGCGCGAGGCGATGTACGACGTCCAGGTTTTGTAACGACAGCGATAGCTATATAGGGTGTGTGTACATTTTGTGTCGAACGTCGATGCCGGCAATGGGGCTCGGCGCCTCGACAATGCCTGACAATCTGACTTACAACTTCAATATTACAGGGTGATCGAATTGAGCAACCAGCTACTGACCGGACGCAGCTCCCTGATGTTCAGCACGGCCTTGGCCGCTTTGTTTCTGGCAGCGCCTTCCTTGTCGGCCAGTGAGGCCGAGCAGGAAGAGTCGGCCAACAAGAGCGGGCCGGAAACCATCGCCAACCAGTTCGTGTTCGGCTCCGGCAAGGAGTGTCCCCATGAGCCGTACTGCCTGCCCGCGCTCGAGGAAGAGTACGGCTTGCACTTCGCCGATTTCGTGGTCACCGACCCCGGTGGGCCACGCACGCGAGAGGCGCTTGTGAACGGAGACATCCAGATCGGCGTGCTCTTCACCACCAATGGGTATCTCGCCACTGACCGTTTCGTCTTGCTGGAGGATGACCGTAACGCCCAGCCGGCGGAAAACGTCATCCCGGTGGCCCACCAGTCCATCGCCGACGCCTACCCTGAGATCGGTAAGGTACTCAATCCGCTCAGCGCCGCCCTGACGACCCCGGAGCTGGCCGAGATGAATCGACGCTTCGCGCTCGACGGGGTGGACGCGGAGACCATCGCCCGAGAGTGGCTCAAGGAGCACGGAGCGCCCGCGCCTTCGGAAAGTGCGCCGACAAAAGAGGGCCCCACCATCGTGGTCGGCTCCGGCAACTTCGCCGAGAGCATCATCCTGGCGGAAATGTACCACCAGGCGCTCGATCAGGCGGGATACCCCACCCGGCATCGGCAGGAAATCGGCAACCGCGCCACCTATCTGCCCCTGCTCGAAAGCGGCGAAATCGACTTGTTTCCGGAATACACCGGCAGTCTGGGTGGCTGGCTGAACACGCTCGCCGACACAAGCGGACAACCCCTTTCGGCATTGCTGCCCGAACGCGACCTGGTGGGCTTCGAGCCAGCCCCTGCGCAAGACAAGAACGGCTTCGTGGTCACCGCTGAGACCGCGCAGCGCTACGACCTCGAAAAAATCAGCGATCTGGCGAAGCCCGCTCCCTGAAGTTTGCTTCTTGGAGTTTGCATATTGGTCAACACGGCCGAGGCATGGCGCCCACCCAGGTTGTGAGAAGATATTAGTGGGAGCGAATTTATTCGCGATAGTCCCTGTCCCAGGTGCCCGCAACGCGGTAAGCTTCCAGGGTCGAGACAGGAGCACGCATGGCGAGTCAACCCCACCACCCTCACGACCACAGCTATAAGTTGCTGTTCTCTCACCCCGAGATGGTGAGAGATCTATTGACCGGGTTCGTCAAGGAAGCCTGGGTGGAACAACTCGACTTCTCGACACTGGAGAAGGTCAGCGGCTCCTATATCACCGAAGATCTGCGGGATCGCGAGGACGACGTCATCTGGCGAGTGCGCTGGGGCGACGACTGGCTCTATGTTTACTTGCTGCTCGAGTTCCAGTCGAGCGTCGATAGATTCATGGCCGTGCGAGTGATGACCTACCTGGGGCTGCTCTATCAGGACTTGATTCGTCAGGGGGCCTTTACTCCCAATGGCAAGCTACCGCCGGTATTGCCGATTGTGCTCTATAATGGGGAGAAGCGCTGGACGGCAGCACAAAACGTGGCGGACCTGGTCGAACAGGTACCCGGAGGGCTCGAACGCTATCGGCCGGACTTGGCCTATCTGCTTCTCGACGAAGGGGCGGTCATCAGCGACCCTGAGTGGTCGGATCACATGCGCAACGTGGCTGCTGCGCTCTTTCGATTGGAGCACAATCGCGACGAGCAAGATATGCTGGAGGTGCTGGGCACGCTGGTCGAGTGGCTCAAGGCGCCCGAGCAAACCGGGCTACGACGGGCCTTCGTGGTGTGGATACGCCGCGTACTGCTGCCCAACCGAGCGCCGGGGATGGAACTGCCCGAGTTCAATGAGTTGCAGGATCTACACGAGGTACACGACATGCTGGCAGAACGCATCAAGCAATGGCCTGAACGGTGGGAAGAAAAAGGCCGCCAGGAAGGCCGCCAGGAAGGACGTCAAGAAGGTCGCCAGGAAGGCGAACAACGGGGCATCGAGAAGACTGCCCGCAACCTGATCAAGCTGGGGGTACTCAGTGATGAACAGATCGCCGAGGCCACAGGGCTGACGGTGGCCGACGTGGAAGGGCTGCGCGAAGAAGACACGCAGTGATCCTGCAGCGAATGGATCATGAACTACGTTTTAGACGGCTCCTTTTGGGGCCGTTGTTGTTTGTGGCCGAGTTTGGCGCGTGGGCGGCGAGGTGTCTCATGGGGCATGAGTCGTCCAGTCGTCCAGACGCAGCCCCGAAACGCGCTCGAATTCACGTAGGTTATTGGTGACGACAATCAGGCCCTGCGAGCGTGCATGACCCGCGATCATCTGATCATAAGGCCCTATAGGGGTACCCGCTTTCGCGAGTTCGGCTCTTAGTTGGCCAGTATGGGCAGCGGCATCGTTATCGTAAGGCAGAACTTCCAGCCGCGCTGCGAAGCTTTCGACGACGCCGATGTTGTGCTCGGGGTTACTGGATTTCTCCGCGCCATAGACGAGCTCCATCAGCGTGATGGAACTAATGCACATCTGGCTGTGATGGCGCTTGAAGATCTCCCGCACTGAGGGCGGTTTGTTCTTGATCGTATAAATGCAAATATTGGTGTCGAGCATATATTTCAGCATTAGAATGCTTCCCGCCGCTGATCCTCTGGCTGCTCGCGCGTGGACATGAAATCCGCCGTGGCGCCAGGTTCGTCGAACCAGCTATCCCATGATTCTCCCGCTGGGACGATGATGCGCGTCCTGCCGATGGAGATGATCTCGACACGCTTTACACCCTCAGGAAAGGCGCTTGCTTTGGGGAGACGTATGGCTTGATTGCGATTGGATTGGAAAACGGAACCTTGAGGCATGACAGCCACCTTGGGATATTCTTTATGTATATCCCAATGTAGTGAGGCTCAAGAAGGCTGTCAATGTGCATGAATCGAAGCCTTGTGGCCCCCAGGAAGAAAGGCAAGATGGGCGTCAGTGCGTGCCTCTCGCGAAGGTCTCCCACAAGATACGCCGCATAGAGTGCCCACCCAGGTTGTGAGAAGATATTAGTGGGAGCGAATTTATTCCCGATAGTCCCTGTCGCAGGTGCCCGCAACGCGGTAGGCTTCCAGATCGAGACAGGAGCGCGCATGGCCGAGACGACTTCCAATCATCACGATACCGGCTACAAGGAGCTGTTCAGCTACCCGGAATTCGTGCAGCAGCTGATCGAAGGCTTTGCACCAGCCGAGATCGCCACGCTGATGGACTTCACGACGCTCAAGCAGCACAACGGCCATTACATCACGCCGATGTTCGAAGAAAGGATCGAGGATGTAGTGTGGTCGGTGGAAGTGACTTGGGACGGCGTGACGCAAGAGGTGTATTTGTACATCCTGCTGGACAAATTCATCGGGAATGAATTTGGGCGCACTTCAGTGCGCCCGAAGGGTGGGCGCCATGGATGGCGCACATCTGTTTCAGTCGTCGGTGGATCGCACCATGCCGATCCGGTTGATGCACTATGTCGCTTGCTTCTACAGCGAGCTACTCAAGCAAAAGGTCACTACGCCCCGCCAAGGCCTGCCGCCGGTGTTTCCGGTGGTGCTCTACAATGGCGTGGACCGCTGGGCGGCACCGTTGGATGTCTATCGCATGATTGCCCCGGAACCGCCGAGCTTTCTGCAGGTCTACCAACCACACTTGCGCTATTACTTGGTCGATGAAGGGCGCTATACTGACGAAGAGTTGGGATTGGTCCAGACGCCGCTGAGCGGGGTGTTCAGTGTTGAGAAGGCGTCCAAGGATCGCCGGAGCCTCCAGCAAGCCGTGGACCGGGTCGTGGCGATCATGCAGGCTGATCCGAATAAGGACCGTACCGACGCGATCATCACCCGCTGGTTGAAGCGCCACCTTCAACGACTCGGAGCGGAGGTCAACCTGGATCGGCTCAACAGTTTGGTGGAGGATAAAGACATGTTGGCAGAAAACTTACAGACCTGGGCCCAGAAAGAGCGGCAAGAAGGTCGTCAGGAAGGACTTCAGGAAGGACGTCAAGAAGCTGAGCAACGCGCTTTGGAAGATAAACGTAATACCGCTCGCAACCTGATCGCTCGCACCGAGCTGGAAGATCAGATGATTGCGGAGATTACTGGTCTGGCCATCGAGGAAGTGAGCCAGCTGCGCTCCGAGAATAAGCACTGACCCCCTCGTTTAATTGACCATGAACTGATGTTTAATGACGGCCTCTTATGAGGCCGTTTTTGTTTGTGGCCGGGGCATGAGCACACCCATGCTTGGATGGCGAGGCTTTTCATCTTCCGGTGGGTGCGCTTTGGCGTCACGATAGGGTGTTGTGCAAAGCGAAATGGGGCTCGGCATTGATGTTTAAACGTATTCTGGTGGTGTGTACGGGCAATATCTGTCGTAGCCCAGTGGCGGCGGCGCTGTTACAGCGGCAGTATCCTGATCGGATGATTGCCACGGCGGGCCTTGGCGCGCGTGTGGGAGAGGGCGTCGAGACGCATTCGCGCGCATTGGCGGAGGCCGAAAAGCCGGAGCTCGCCAATGCGCTCAAGGCGCATAAGGCACGCCAGATCGATGAAACGATGCTGCGCGAAGCGGACTTGGTCTTGGTAATGACGGAACGCCAACGTAGCGCGGTGGGGGAGCTGTTACCCTCGGCGTTCGGCAAGACCATGCTGTTCGGGCGTTGGCTGGCCAACCCGGAAATTTCCGACCCCTACGGCAAGAGCGATGAAGCGTTCACGCACGTGCATCGGCAATTGGTCAACGCGGCCGAGGCGTGGGCGGGGAAGTTGTAGCCTGGTATTGAGAAATTATACGTACTGAACAGTGCAGTGACGCGTAAATGCTGACGGCCCCTCTTTTGGGGCCGTTTGTGTTTGTGGGCTTTTTTCGCCCGGATGGGGCATGTCATTCGCCTCGAGTCTTCAGCGAAACGAACAGCATCAGGGGATTGTCAGGGTTTTCGACGAAGCCATGCTTCTTATAGAAAGCCGCCACGTCCTCGTCGAGGGCGTCAACGACCAGGGCACGCGCTGCAACATGTCCAGCCGCGAGCAAGGACCGCTCGATGGCCTCGGCCAGCAAGTCCTTACCGAGCCCCGTCCCCTGGCAAGGATGGTCTACCGCCAGTCTTCCCAGCTTGATGACAGGGAGTTCGGTGGGCATGTTGCGCCGCATGCTCTTGGGGGCTTCTTCCCGCAGCACCGACCCCGTCGCCAACGAGATATAGCCCGCCACTTGGTTCATTCCTGCGTAACAAACGACATATGTCGTCGTGGCTTGGCGCTTGGTGTTTTTCAGGCCCCGAGCCTTCAAGAAATCGTTGAGGCTGTTACGGCCACAGTCAAATTTATCGACGTCGTGATGCTCATTGATAACGACGGGAGGCTCAATATCCGCCACCTCGATTACGTCTTGTCCCAGCGCTTCTTGCGATTCATCAGTTTCATTACACACGGATTTTCCTCGATAGGGGTCTCTAGTGCTCTCTCGAAGGCCTCAAACGAGCGGTCATCCATCACATACATGCGCCGATCCATTAGAATTTCCTCGGCTCGACGGCATGCAGCATCCAGCACGAAGCTGGTTCGATCACCGCCACATTCTGCAACGGCCCTGTCGATGAGGGCGCGTTTTCTACTCTCAACGCGCATATTGAGAGGCAACAATTTAGTGCGCGCCTCTACAACTTGGCTCATGTTCATTACCTGTATGATGAAGATATGAATTACTGCCTGAACAAGCACATTCTGGCATGGTGTAACGCCCCTGTCTACACTGTAACGCTATAAGCTATACATGGGGCGAAAGGCTCGTTCTTGATCGTATAAATGCTTCTGTCAATGCACCTGTACAGCGGCCCCTTTACTGGGGGCGTTTGCGTTGCCGGGGCGGGCGTCGGTACCGGCGTGGCGGTGACGGCGGTGCCTGACACTGAGATACTGACGTCAGCGTTCCGCCATGCAACCGATCGGGCTATGAGTAATGGATATTCCCCACCAACGGTTAGTGTATTTCCAGGTAACGATCGAGGCGGGCTCGGTACGTCAGGCGGCTGCGCGGCTGGACATTGCGCCGTCGGCGGTCAGTCGTCAGATTTCATTGATCGAGGAGGCCCTTGGCGCGCCGCTGCTGGAGCGTTCGCGGCAAGGCGTGGTGCCGACGCCGGTGGGGGAGATGCTGCTGGATTACTGCCGCAAACGCTCGGCACTCGATGATACCTTCAGTGAAGCGCTCGATGCTTACCAGCGCCTGGAAACCGGCCATCTCTCGCTGACGGTCGGGGAGGGATTCGTCGGGGATCTTCTCGATACGCCTTTGCGGACATTTACCGAACGTTATCGCGGGGTGCGTCTGGATGTGAATACGGGAAGTACCAGCGACATCATCGAGGCGGTTGTCGAAGATGAGGCCCATATTGGCTTGATGTACCACGAGCGGTTGCATCCGCAACTACGTTTCTGGCATTCCAGCTGTCAGCCGCTGGTGGCTTTGATGTCGCCATCGCACCCCTTGGCGGCTGTAGAGGATGGCCTGTCTCTCGCCGTACTAAGTGAGCATCCCATGGCGTTGTGGCGTACCGGCCACGGAGTTCGTCAGCTGGTCGACGAGGGCTTTCGCGAGGCGGGGCTGGGGCAGCACGTCACGATGCAGACCAACTCGCTTTCGGTGCTGCTGCATGCTGCCAGGTCGGAACTCACACTCACGCTGCTACCTGCCTTTGCGGCAGCCCGGGAGCTTCAAGATGGGGCGCTCGTAGCTCGTGCTGTTGACTGTGAGCGCTTTCGTCAGGCGCATGCGCATATCATTACCCGGGTCGGACGGCGTATGCCGAAGGCGGGCCTGCAGTTGCTGCGGCATCTCGAGCATTGGATGCGGGCCTTCAATTCACGTCGGGGGAATGGCCAGTAAGGCAGGCAGCCAGAAGCGCACCTGACTGCCTGCTCCCCGTTGTCATCCCACGCCGCTGCCATAGCCCATGGCGACACTGGCGGACGGGGCGGTTTCCACCCATACGCTCTGTGCCACGGTGTATTCCTTGAGTCCCTCCATGCCACTGGAGCGCCCAAAACCGCTGTCGCCGAAGCCGCCGAACGGCGACATGACATTGATCGCTTTGTAGCTGTTGATCCACACCGTGCCTGCTCGCAAGCGCGCCGCGACGCGATGAGCGCGTGCCGGGTCCTGGGTCCAGACGGCGCCGGCCAGGCCGAAGCGCGTGGCATTGGCCAGCCGCACGGCGTCTTCTTCGCTATCGAACGGCATGACCACCAGCACCGGGCCGAACACTTCCTCTTGGGCGATCGCCATCTCTTCCGTGACATCCGCCAGTACCGTAGGCGCCAGGAAATAGCCCTCGGCTTCCGCCGGCAATCCCGTCGGGCGTTGCCCGCCACATAAGAGACGAGCACCGTGTTGCCGGGCCGCTTCGATCATCGAGGTGATGTGCTGGTACTGCTTGGCATTCTGTACCGGACCCATCTGGGTCGCCTCGTCGCTGGGCAGCCCCACGCTGATCTCTCCCGCGGCGCGTGCCAGCCGCTCACAGACCACATCGAACACCTCGCGCTGCACCAGCAGGCGCGATCCTGCGACGCAACTCTGCCCGGCGGCGGCGAAGATCGCGGCCTGTGCGCCGGCCACGGCATCGTCGAGCCGGGCGTCGTCGAACACGATATTGGCCGACTTGCCGCCCAGCTCCAGCACGCTGGGCACCAGCCGCTCGGCGCCGGCCTGGGCGATGCGGCGGCCGCTCTCGGGAGAGCCGACGAACACCAGCTTGCTGATGCCGTCATGCCCGGTGAGTGCCGCGCCCGTGGTGGGGCCGACGCCGTTGACGATGTTGATCAGCCCCTTGGGCAACCCGCTGCGTTCCATCAGCATGGCGATGGCTACTGACGAGAAGGGCGTCATTTCCGATGGCTTGAGCACGACCCCGTTGCCGGCGGCAATCGCGGGTGCCAGCTGCCAGGCACAGGTGAACATGGGGGCGTTCCACGGCGTGATCTGACCGACCACGCCATACGGCACATGACGCACATAGTTAAGGTGCGAGGTCGGTACCGGGATCACTTCGCCGTGCTGCTTGTCGCACCAGCCGGCATAGTATTCGAACATCTCGCGGACCTTGTTCACCTCGCCCCGGCAGTCGCGAATGGGCTTGCCCGCGACCACGCTTTCCAATTGTGCGAGGGTTTCTTCATGGCCGTGTAGCGCCCAGGCCGCCGCCGTCATGCGCCGTCCACGCTCGCTGGCTGTCAGCGACATCCATTCCTGCTGGGCGAGGGTGGCCGCTTCCACGGCGCTGGCCACCCGCTCGGCGCCGGCATCGCGATACTCGATCAGCGGCAGCCCGGTCACGGGGTCGAGCAGTTCGATGCGCTCGCCCTGGCCGGGTGCGAGTTCCCCCGCGATCCAGTTGCTCAGGGGCGTGTCGGCCTGCATGCCCAGCGTGGCCAGCAGCTCGGTGAGGCGTTCGACGGCCGTGGTATTGAGAGCGTTCATCGCGTTTTCTCCTGATTCGAGAAGGGGGTATCCGTTCGTGCCTGGGCCAGGATGGTGTCGGTGATGCGGTTGAAGTCGGCAGCGTCGGGCAGGCCGGCCGAGTCGTCATGCCAGCGCGCCACGACCCGTTCCAGCAGTTCCAGCGGAAGCCCCATGTCGCTGGCGGCATCGCGTGCCAGGCGCAGGTCCTTGCGCATCAGGCCGGTGGTGAACCCCGAGTCGAAGGCGTCGGATAGAATCCACTTGGGAAAGTTGACCTCGCTGACGGCGCTGCGCCCGGAGCTACTGTTCAGCCCGGCCAGGCAGGCGGCCGGATCGACGCCGGCGCGGGCCGCCAGGGTCACGGCCTCGGCCGTGGTCAGAAGATGGGCCGCGCAGAGATAGTTGTTGGCCAGCTTGACCACATGGCCGCTGCCCGCCGGGCCGACGTGGGTATAGCGCGCCGACATCGCCTCGAGCATGGGGACGAGCCGTTCGATGGTGGCCGGTTCCCCGCCCAGCAGCATGCCGAGGGCGCCGGACGCCGCGCCCGACGGGCCACCGCTCACCGGCGCATCGAGCCATTCGAGACCGGCCCCGACCACCTTCCCGGCCAGCTCACGGGTGACGGCCGGGTCGCTGGTCGAGGTATCGACGATGATGCTGCCCTTCGGGGCCCGCTGCAGGAGCCCGGGCGAGGCTTCGATGACCTCGCGGACATGGGCCGAGGTGGGCAGCGAGAGCAGGTAGACGTCAGCCTCGGGCAGGGCATCCATGGGCGTGACGGCCAGGCCGCGGGCCCCCAGGTTGTCCCGCGCCGCGTCGGCGACGTCCGTCCCCGTGACGGTGAAACCGGCGGCATGCAGGGTCATCGCCATGTTGCCGCCCATCTGTCCTAAACCGATCACGACGATGTTCATGTCATCTGTGTTCATGCCAACTTTGTTCATGCCAGCTCCAGGTTGTCGTTGTTGCGAATGGGTTGCTCACGTCGTTGTTGATTGCATAGTGGTCGTTCGTGTCGCCGGCGACGAAAACGGGCATCGGGGCTCCGGGCCATGCCCCGCGAGGCATGGCAAATGGCATGGAAAAACGTTGTGTTCGTTGGGTATGAACGCCTCGTCAGCGTTCGTCTTGTCTACCGTCGCCGAGTAGTGTTCTCGCCAGCGCCGCCCAATACGCCACCCCGATGGGCGCCAGGGCATCGTTGAAGTCGTAATGCGGGTTGTGCAGCGACGCGCTGTCCTCGCCGTTGCCCAGCCAGATATAGGCGCCGGGGCGCTGCTGGAGCATGAAGGCGAAGTCCTCTGATGCCATGGAAGGCGGCAGGTCGCGATGAACCTGGCGAATGTCCGGCAGCGTCTCCAGCACTTCGGCACAGCGCACGGCGTGCGCGGGGGTGTTGAAGGTGGCCGGATAGCGCGATTGGTAATCGATGTCGGCCTCTAGGCCATGGAAGGTGGCCATGGCCGCGATCGCCTGCCGAAAACGCTTTTCGAGGTGATCACGCAGCTCGGGATCAAAGCAGCGCACGGTGCCGCACAGCTCCACCGTTTCGGGCATGACGTTGTAGGCATCTCCGGCGTGAAACTGGGTCACGCTCAACACGGCGGTCTGGTGCGCCGGGGTTTCCCGGCTGACGATGCCCTGCAGTTGATTGACCAGTTGGCATGCTGCCAGTACCACGTCCTTGCCCAGGTGCGGCATGGCGGCATGGCAGCCGTGCCCCGTGAGCTTCACGCGGAAGATATCGAAGGCCGCCATGACCGCCGTGTCGTGGACGGCGGCTTCGCCGACCGACAGGCCCGGCCAGTTGTGCACGCCGTAGACGGCTTCCATTGGGAAACGCGTGAACAGGCCTTCCTCGACCATGACGCGTCCGCCGCCTTCGTTTTCTTCCGCCGGCTGGAAGATGAAGTACACCCGGCCGGCAAAGTCGGGCGCCTCGGCCAGGGCATAGGCCGCGCCCAGCAGCATGGTGGTATGGCCATCGTGCCCGCAGGCGTGCATCTTGCCGGGCGTCTTCGAGGCATGGTCTACGTCGTTGGCTTCGAGCACGTCCAGGGCGTCGATGTCGGCGCGCAACCCGATGGCGCGCTCGCCGCCATGGCGACCGTCCACCCAGGCGACGACACCGGTGCCGCCGCCGAGGCCGGTGATCTTCTCGATACCGGCGTCCTCGAGAATCTCGACGATGCGTGCGCTGGTGCGCTGTTCCTCGAACGCGGTTTCCGGTTGGCGATGAAATTCATGACGCCATTCGCTCAATAATGTGGGGGTGACGGTCGTCATAAGAGCCTCCTTGTCTGCCTGCATTCCGTTACAAAAGCGCCTGAGCGACGACAGCCGAGCCGATGAAGGTCCCCGTGAACACCAGCAGCGACACGATGACCAGCTTCCAGCCCACCTGGCGGAACATGGTGAACTCGCGGGGCGAGAGCGCCAGGCCCGCATAGGCGAGTACCGGCGTCACGATGGCCAGGAAGCTCACGGATTGAAGCTGTGCCACGATCCAGGCGTTGCCCGGAAACCAGGGCAGGGTCACGGCGATACTGACCAGCGATACCCAGGCCACGCCGGGCAGATAGAAGGGTGCGAAGCGCGTGATGAGCAGCCCCAGCATGGTCATGGCGTACAGGATCACCATGCCCGGCAAAGCTTCCAGGAGAGAGCCACCGTTGATGGTGTTGCTGACCCAGGCCACCACGCATACCACAGCCATCACGATGGCGGTCTGGCCGAGATGACGCTCGGGGCGCTCTTCCTCGCTCGGGGGCGTGGCAAGATCCGGCTCTACCGTCGCCTTGGCTCCCGCAGATTTCGCCACGCGCCGGCCGGAACACCATTTGAAGATGCGCTCCGCCAGCGGCAAGGCAATGAACAACGAGATATACAGGCCGGTGGCATAGGTCAGCAGGTTGCTGGCGCCGGCGAAGGCCAGCAGTTCATCCCGCATGGCCGGCAAGGCTCCGGCGATGGCGCCTGAGCAGGCCGCTACCATGCTGCCGCTGCCCACGCCGCAGGCCATGGCCAATGCGCGGGGATCGAAGATGTCGAGCGTCGCCAGATACCCAGCCATGAGGGCGAACCACAGGGTGCCGAACATGGTGCCCACGACATAGACGCCCATGACCCCGATGCCTTCGGGGCCCTTGAGACCGTATTTGTCGGAGATGATGGCGATGTTGGGCTCGCGTGCGATGGAATACGTCGCGCCGATGGCCTCGCGCCCCATCTTCAGGACGAGCACCGCAAACGGCATGGCGATCAGCATGGTGCCCAGGTTGCCCAGTTCCTGAAGGATTAGGGCGGGACCCGCGCTGATGATCTGTTCGATGGCCGGGCCAATCGTAGAACCGAACCGGGCGATAAACGGCATGATCGACAGCAGAATGATCGGCGCCGCCGCCTCGCTCAGCTTCACCGGCACCAACCGTGAGGTCGCCGAAAAGAGGTGAGGGTTGACCAAAAGGCCGATGATGAAGGCGTAAAACAGCGGCAACAGCAGCAAACTGCCGGGCCCGAGGGGGATCTTGATGATGCCGATGGCTTCCGAGATCAGGGAAGCGACCGCCACCAAGACGTGCAAGCGCCAGTCGAGGAGCAGGGAGAGTTTCATGATGTTGTCCTGTTGTTGTAATAAAAGACGTTGTCATGGCGGAAACGATGAACAGTCGCCAGTGGTGGCTGCCCATCTTCCCCGTCACCTTGAGTATCGAAGGGGGTAGTGTTCGAATAAAAGAAGAAAAGCGTTCTAATTAATAGATCGTGCAAAGCGGCCCCTTTTGGGGCCGTTTGCGTTTCCGGAGCGGGGTTGTCGCTGCGTTAGCCGTCGGCCATGAGGTCGTCGTCGAGTTCGAAGGCGGTAAGGGTGCCAATGGCGTCGTTTTTGCGGTTGCCGTACCCGGTCAGTGAGGCTTGCGGTGGGCGCTGGAGAGTGCGTATCGCGGGGATATCGGTGGCCTGGCCGGTGTTTTCGAAGGTGCAGTCGCGGAAGGTCAGATAGTTGCTTTCATCGGCCATGAAGACACCGGGCGCGGCATCGAGGGTGATCATGGAGCCGTGCTGGGCGAGGTCTTTCTTGAAACGGCACCGCTCGAAGCGCACCACATGCCGTGAATTGCGTTTGTCGCTGTTGTGCAGGTAGAGATGCCCGCCGCCGGGAGTGAAGTCGAACTGGCAGTGGCGGTAACGGTGATGCTGCGTGGTGTCGAAGATATCGAAGCGTGGCACACCGTCGCCGAGCCGGCAGGCGTCTACATCGAGCGCTTCGAAGGCTTTGACCCAGCCGGCGGATATCTCGCAGTCATGCAAACTGATGCGCTCGGCCGGTACGTGAAAGAGCCGCGCCCGCGTGGCGCTCAGCGTGAAGTCGCGCAGGTGCGATTGACCGAGGAGCTTGAAACCTACGGGGGCGGCCGATTCGGGGGAGTCGGCGTGCCGGCTGGTGAAATGAGCAAGCTGCAAGTGGCCCTTGAAGCCGCTCGCCGAGACGATGGAGGCGTAACTGGCGCGCATGCTGTCATGGCGTCGGTCGTTGAATACTTGCCAGGTTTCGTCGAAATGGCGGATATCGATATGTCCATCGCCTGTGAGCAATAGAGAGCTGCCACTGCGTTGGGAACCGCGTAGTACCGTGGTGAAGCGCTGGCCAGTGAGATGGCTGGCTGCGAGATCCATCTCGATACAAAGCCCCCTGTCGACGTCGCGTGACAGGCAGTCGTCGACAATGTGACGCACGGGCGTGCCATGTAGGTCTTTGAGGTAAAAGCCGATGTTGGTGGTCTCGGCGATGCAGCCACGCAACGTAAAATGTCCAACACCCAGCGACGGGACGCGTCCGGTGGTGGCCACGAAGCCATAATGCGTCGTATCGCGTGAGCGACAATTGATGAACCGTACCGCGTCGCTATTTTCGGCCCAGTAACCGGCGTTGAATTCGATGCCACCGTAATCGACGCTGGCGTGATGACCTTTTTCGGCGAGGCAGTCGATGAAGTCGATGCGCTCGCTGAGTATGTGTTCCGGGCTACTGCCATAGGTGTCGGAGACGAAGCCGATGCGCGTGAAGTCACGTGCTTGGCAGCGTTCGACGAGGCCATCGCTTGCGTCGGCGATGAAGATGCCGTCACCGAAGTTGCCGCGCGAATGTTCGGCGACGACATCGCGAAGCACGAAGTTCCGTGCCCCAACACGGAGGCAGGCGAGTGGAGAGCGACGGCAGACGACGTCGTGAGCGGTGACGTTGTGACCAGTAAGGTCTAGAGGTAGGCCACCGGTGAAGGTATCGTAGTTGGAGGCGCTCCAGTGATCGGGGTCGTCACTGACGTTGCCATCCAGAGTCATGCCAGAGAGGGTGGCGCCGTCGTGGATTTCGACCAGCGTACCCCGGGCGTCACCGGTATAACGAATGATGGTCCGCTCGACTCCTGCACCGGTAACGTGAATACCCTTGAAACGTAACCCGGTACCCGATGAGGCGTAATCGCCCTCAGGAAAGATGACATCGCGCTGTTGGGCGCTCGCGGCGTCGGCAAGCTGCTTCAAGGCGACGTATTGGTCACTACCATCCCCTCGCGCGCCGAACATACCGGGCGTAAGCGTGTCGTCGAGGCGCCGCAGAAAGCGCCCATTGGCCTGGCCATGGGCACAAAAACAGGTACCGCCGTCTGATGCTCGCTGCTCATGGGCGTACCAGATGAAGGTGCCGCCGCCAAGCGCCTCTCCGCGGTAATAACCCGCTACCGTAATATGTTCTCCATCCCGTAGTTGGGCCACATCCAGCGCTTGCATCTCTTTGATGGAGGCCACATGTCGCGTGCCCACCCTTCCTGCCTGTGTGGTATGTCCCTTCCTTTCTTTCTTTTCCATGCTTGCCGCATTTTTTTCCATGCCTACTGCATGAGTGGGCAATAGACCGGCGGCAGTCAAAACGGCACCGCCTTGAAGCAGGCGAGCCAAGAGGCGTCTTTTCGAAGTATCCATTTACTTACTCCCGTCATATTTGGCCATCGTAGATGACATTAAGTAGGTAAAAAGATGAAATTCATCATTGTGAGGTTTTAAATTTATCGTCTTTATGATTAATGTTCTTTCTTTATGGTCGAGATGGTCGAGTTTAGGTTGTTAGGGCTAGATGGCCTGATGCTGTTTGATGAGATGACGTACCGAGAATATACGACTGGGTTTTTACGTATTGTTTGGCGTGTTTTTTAATGAAAAATATAGAGCGTTGTAACTACTAAAACCGTCTGGATACGAAAATAGAAACTTTGTAGCTTGTTTGGCGAATACCCGAGTTTTAGGCGTCCTTTGACGGGCGACACGGGACACTGAATAAGGTGGCGTCAATCATGTTCAATAAGCATAAAGTGCTCGATAAGTTGGATCGTTCGGCGTGGGGAGGCAGCGAGTCGTTAGTATCTAGTGTCAAAGCGTTCGATACACGTTACGAGCGCCGTCATTCGCGCTGGTACGAGCAGTGCCTGATGGGCATGCCATTCCACTTCATCGTGGGGTTGCCGGCGGTCGTGATGGTGCCGCCGTTGATGGTGCATGGTGAGGGTTTTTGGCGCGACCTGGCGCCGGGACTTACCACCACGTTATGGGCGGTGGGCGCGGCATTTCTGATCACTCTGTTCGTTTTGCACCGGATGGCGCGTTTCCCCGGTACACAGGCATCTGTGTATGTCGTACCGCTGGTCAGTGCGGTTTTCGTGGCGGTTTGGGCATTCTTGCTTGGCGCGGAACGTTTTGACGAAAGCGTGTTGTTGGGCGGCTACGTTGCGAGCCTGTTGTGGTTCTTCATCGGCTACGCTGCGGTGCAGCGGTTTCGGCGTCCACGTTTTGCCGTGGTGCCGTTGGGTGAGGCGCGCCACCTCGGTCAGGCCGATGGAGGGGATATGCACCGCCTCGAAGTGCCGCGCCTAGGATCACAGCGTATCGACGGTATCGTCGCCGATCTGCACAGCGACGCACTCAACAGTGAGTGGATGCGTTTTTTGACTCAGTGCATGCTGCATGGGATCCCGGTTTATCAACTCAAGCAGCTCGATGAATCGCGTACCGGACGCGTCAAGTTAGAACACTTGGCGGATACGGAGCTCACCTCGTTGCTGCCCTCACCGCTCTATAGCATCTGCAAGCGTGGGCTGGATATATGCGGTGCCTTGCTGCTGTTGCCGCTACTGGCGCCGATCATGCTGGCCACGGCCTGGGCCGTACGTCGTGACAGCCCGGGCCCGGTGCTCTTCGTGCAATGGCGCCTGGGGCATCGCGACGTGCCGTTTCGCATCTACAAGTTCCGCAGCATGTACTGCGACCGTGAGGGCGAGGGCGTTTCCTCCAAAGGCGATCCGCGTATCACCCCCGTGGGCAAAGTCATCCGCAAGTATCGTCTGGATGAGCTGCCGCAGCTCTTCAATGTGCTCAAGGGGGACATGAGCTTTATTGGTCCACGCCCCGAACTTGTGGATCTATCGCAGGGGTATGAAAAAGACGTCCCGTTCTTTAGTTATCGGCGCGCCGTCAAACCGGGAATCTCGGGCTGGGCCCAGGTCGAGCAGGGCTATGCGGCGGAAATCGATGAAATGGTCGTTAAGCTGCAGTACGACCTTTATTACATCAAACATTTCTCGCTGTGGCTCGACTTGCTGATTCTGTTTCGGACGTTGAGAACAGTCAGCACCGGCGTCGGTTCGCGCTGATTTCACGACCTGGCATGTTTGTTAGTTAGATACTGCCTCCGTTTCCGATGGGGGCGTTTTTTGTATTTTCGAATACTCATATGTTGCCAATTACTCGGGGCCAAATTTCTCCCGACCTTGAGAAGCCCGCTCGATACGAAATACAGGATATGAGATTCCTCATGCTCAGCAAGATGAGATTAGTAAGTAAAAAATGGGGCTGAGCGACGAGTAAAAACCAATGTAAGCATTGTGTAAATTCAGACTATGAAACGTTACATAGTGCATAGAATGAAGTTCAGGGAACGCGCAATCACTTACTGAGAAGTACCTGTAGTTGCGTGAGTTTCTATCAGCGTGCGCTTTTAAGTATGCATTAAGTGCACAGCGATGAAGCGTTTTGACAGTTAACGGTTATGGCCCAGGAGATTCGGTGTTGCTCCAGGGCGGTAGCGTGGCCAAAACAATTATCTGATCACATGAGTGAGGGAAACGGCATGACGTTACGCCGCAACGATTCTCGTTCGGGATGGAGAAAGCCGCTGCTGGGGCTTTCTTTTATGGTGGCGCTATCGGGCTGTGCGTTCGCGCCCGGCAGCAATATCGATTATGAAGCTGATTCGCAGGGAGAGGACATTTCCGACAACATCGAGGTCAAGGCCATTACTCCGAGTCTCATCAAGACGATGGCGGCGACGGAAGACGATTTGCGCGACTCGTTGTTTGATTACGCTGAGAATGCGGTGCCCGAATTCGAGATCGGTTACGACTACATAATCGGGCGCGGTGATGTGCTTAGCGTCGTGGTGTATGACCACCCTGAGTTGACGATTCCCGCCGGGAGTGAACGGAGCGCGGAAGAGTCGGGCAACGTGGTGCATTCGGATGGCACCATCTTCTATCCCTACATCGGCACGGTGGAGGTCGCGGGGCGCACTGTGCGCGATGTTCGTGGGGAGATTCAACGTCGCCTCGAAGGCTATATCGCGCAGCCTCAGGTGGACGTGAAAGTCGCTGCCTTCAACGCGCAGAAGGCCTATGTCACCGGCCAGGTCGAGCGTCCGGGAGCGGAGCCGATCACCAATGTGCCGCTTACAGTGCTGGATGCGCTCAGCAGCGTCGGTGGTCTGACGCAGGGCGGCGACTGGCATGACGTCGTGCTGACCCGCGATGGCGTCGAGCGGCACTTGTCGGTGTACGACATGCTGGTCAATGGTGATCTTGATCAGAACCTGTTGCTACAGGATGGCGACGTGTTGCATGTGCCGGTTGTCGGCAATAAGCAGGTCTACGTGATGGGCGAGGTCAATGCACCGACCGCCGTGTCGATGCCGAATGCGCGCTTCTCGCTGACCAATGCCTTGTCACAGGCCGGGGGCATCAACGAGAACAGCGCTGACGCCTCCGGCATCTTCGTGATTCGCCGCAATCAGGATGTCGACAGCGAAACCTACGCGACTGTTTACCAGCTCAACGCCGAGAGCGCGATATCCTTTGCACTGGGGTCGGAATTCATCCTGCAGCCCACCGATGTGGTGTATGTCACCGCCGCGCCAATCGCGCGTTGGAACCGCGTCATCAGCCAGATCTTGCCCAGTGTGACGGCGATCTACGAGCTGTCGCAGGCCACACGTAACATCAAGGACCTCAACGACGACTTCTAAGACGTCATTGTTATGAGGCCGTCGCTAGCACCCATTGAAGAAGGCTGGCGGCGGCCCTCGATACCCACATTCTCATGGAGTGGGAATTCTATGAATCTCAATGTACCTGCCCCACAAACCAATAAAACCGACAATGGCAATGGCAATGACATGGAGCTGGGGCGCATTTTAGGCCTCTTGTTCGACGCCAAGGGCTTGGTGATCAGCCTGATTGTACTGTTCGCGTTTTTGGGGGCGGCGTATGCCTTCCTCACGACGCCGATCTTTCAGGCCAGGTCGCTGGTCCAGGTGGAAACCAAGAGTCCCAATAACCCATTGGCGGATGCGTCGACGTCGATGCTTTCGCAAGTGCCGCCGTCGCGTTCGGAAATGGAGATCATGCAATCTCGCATGGTGCTCGGCCGTGCGGTGGATCTGCTCAATCTTGATCTGCGCATCGAACCGGTGCACGTGCCAGTCATCGGCGGCTTTCTGCAACGCCAAGGTATTGCTGCTCCTGAGTTCGCCCAGGACTGGGGGTATGCCTGGGGCGATGATCGTATTCAGGTCGCTGGTATGCCGGTGGCTGACGATTACTTGGGACAGACCTTCACCCTCAAAGTACTCGACGAGACTCGTTATGCCTTGCACTACCGTGGCGAGCGTCTGGGCGAGGGCGTCGTCGGCGAGGAGGCGAGCTTTCTCGGCGGTGCGGTGGGCGTGGAGGTCGAGTCGATCGCGGCGGCGCCGGGCGCGACCTTCAATCTAACCCATGCACAGCGCGTGGTGGCCGTCGATCAACTACGCGATAACTTCGGCATCGCTGAGCGGGGCAATGGCACGGGCATTCTGGCCTGGACCCTGACCGACCCGTCGCCGGCAGTGGCCGAGCGAATATTGTCCACCATCGGTGATATCTACGTCACGCAGAATATCCAGCGTCAGTCGGAAGAGGCGCGCAAGAGCCTGGAGTTCTTGAGCCAGCAGGTGCCCGAGGTACGCGGTGAACTTGCCAGTGCCGAGCAACAGCTCAACGCCTATCGTACCGAACACGACAGCGTGGATCTTTCCATGGAGACTCAATCGATCCTCGATCGCGTGGTCAACTTGGAAAGCCAGCTCAACGAACTCGAATTCTCCGAAGCTGAAATCTCGCGACGCTTTACGCCTAGCCATCCGACCTATGCGGCGTTGCTGGAAAAAAAGGCGCAGCTTAATAAAGAGCTGAGTGCGCTTGAGGATCGTATCGACGGAATGCCGGAAACCCAGCAAGAAGTGCTGCGCATGCAGCGCGATGTTTCCGTCAATCAAGAAATCTATGTGCAGTTGCGCAACAAGGTGCAGGAAATGCAGATCGCGGAGGCCAGCACCGTGGGTAATGTGCGGGTGCTGGATGAAGCGGAGCCGTTTCCACTGCCGGTGGCGCCCAACAAGATGATGAATATTGTGCTTGCTACCTTGCTAGGTGCGGCGCTTGCGGTGGCGTTGGTGATGCTGCGAGCAATGTTCAATCGTGGCTTGGAAAGCCCCGATCAGCTCGAGCAACTGGGCCTGCCGGTCTATGCCATCGTGCCCAAGTCGGACGACCAGGGCCGGCTCAGCCGTCGCATTCGCCGGGGTGGGCACTTGCAGAGCGTGCCGGCGGGGCTGCTGGCCTGGCATCGCCCGTTGGATGTCTCCATCGAGGCAATGCGCAGCCTGCGCACCAGTCTGCACTTCGCGATGCTGGATAGCACCGACAACCGCTTGATGATCTCTGGCCCTAGCCCGGGGGTGGGTAAGAGCTTCATCACCGCCAACCTGGCTGCGGTGTGTGCCCAGAACGGCCAGCGTGTCCTGGTGATCGACGGCGACATGCGCAAGGGCCAGATGCACAAGATCTTCAAGGGCCCCTCCGAGGATGGCTTGAGCGAGATCCTCTCTGGTCGCCATTCACTGGAGGAAATGGCGCGCCCGGTGGAGAGCATCGAGGGCCTTGAGTACCTGGCGCGCGGGGTGGTGCCGCCGAATGCTTCGGAGTTGCTAGCCTCGTCGCGCTTCACCGAGCTCTTGGCCAAGGCCAGCGAGCGCTATGACCTGGTAATCGTCGATTCGCCGCCGGTGCTGGCGGTAACTGATGCCACGGTGATTGGCAAGCGCGTGGGCACGACGTTGATGGTGGCGCGCTTCCAGCTCAATCCGCCCAAGGAAGTCGAGCTGGCAATGCGGCGCCTGGATACCGGCGGGGTACGCGTCAAGGGCTCGATACTTAATGGGCTCGAGCGCAAAGCGGCCACGGCGTACACCTATGGCTATTATAATTATTCATATAGCTAATACTAATATATGACATGTATATCAATCCCATGCGTATCACTAACGTTCGTGCGGCTGACCATCACCATGCACACCGCTAACCAATCCAGTGGCGCCATGACGTACGCGGGACGTGTTCGAGGAGTAAACCTTGCTGATTCGATATACCGCTTATTACGGCTTGGCGCGGGGTGTGCCGGGCTTGCTGAATTTCCTGGCAATCGCGATCTACACCCGGCTGCTCTCGCCCAGCGACTACGGGATTTATGCCCTGGTCGTGGTGTGGGTGGGGTTGGTCAATGTGGTGTGTTTCCAGTGGATCCGGCTCTCGTTGCTGCGGTTCTTCCCGGCGAACCTGGACGACCCACGGCGCTTGTTGAGCACGCTATTACTGGCATATACCAGCGTGGCGTTGACCACCGGCGTGGTGGGCGTGGGAGTGCTGCTGGCGGTGAACGATACGGCGGTACGCTCGCTGGTGTTGATCGCGGTGCCGCTGGTGTGGGTTCAGGCCGGCTTCGAGCTGAGCCTCGAGTTGATGCGCAGCCAGCTCAACCCGTTGCGTTACGGCTTGATGGCGGGGGTGAAAGCAGTCATTGCATTGGGGCTGGGGGTGTTGTTGATCACCTGGGGCTTCGGTGCATTCGGGCCCTTGCTGGCGATGCTGGTGGGTATGCTCGCTGCCGTGGTGGCGCTGGGAGCATCCTTGTGGCGCGGGGCACGGCCGTCGCTGGCGCTATTGCCGGACCTCAAACCCTTGCTGAGCTATGGGCTGCCGTTGACCGCGACCTTCGCCCTGGGATTCGTGGTCTCGAGTTCCGACCGCTTTTTGTTGGCGGCGTTGTTGAACAACGAAGCGGTGGGTATCTACACCGCCGGCTACGACCTGGTCGCGCACGTCATCGATCTGCTGCTGATGACCGTGAACCTGGCGGGGTATCCGTTGGTGGTGCGCGCGCTCGAGCAGCGCGGACGCGAGGCGGCCCGCGAGCAGCTCGACCGCAATGGGGGCTTGCTGCTGTTGATCGGGATACCGGTGACGCTGGGCTTTATCGTGCTGGCGCCGCAGATCGTCGCCTTAATGCTGGGAGGGGCGTTCCACGAGGGGGCCACGCAGCTAGTGCCGTGGGTCGCCTTGGGGGTCTTCATGTCCTGCATCCGAGCCTTCCATTTCGATCTGGCGTTTCAGTTGAGCGAAAAGACGCTCTATCAGGTGTGGATCAACGGTGGCGCGGCCTTGATCAATGTGGTGCTCAATCTGTTGCTGATCCCGGCGTTTGGTTTGATGGGGGCGGCCTACGCCACGGTGATCGCGTATGGCGTGGCACTTGCGCTGAGTGTGTTGTTGGGGCGGCGGTTGTTTGCGGTCTCCCTGGTCACGCGTGACAACCTCAAGGTACTGCTGTGCGGCGCCATTATGGTGGCGTGCCTGTGGCCACTGCGCGAGGCAAGCGGAACATGGGCCCTGGTTGAGCAAGTGCTGTTGGGGGCGGCGGTTTATACCGTTAGCGCATTTTCGATGAACGTAGCGAATGTACGAGAGCTGATGTTCGCCAAGCGACGGACTGTAAAATGAAAGATGACGACAAACGCATTGCAGTGTTTTTGCCTTCGTTGGTGGGGGGGGGCGCGGAGCGAGTGATGGTGACACTCGCCAATGGGTTCGCCGCACGTGGCGTGTCGGTAGACCTTGTCGTGGTAGCGGCCAAGGGGGCGTATCTGGAAGATGTCTCGCCGGATGTGCGCCTGGTGGAGCTCGGCGCCTCTCGAGTGCTGTTCAGCCTACCGGCGCTGGTACGCTATTTGCGCCGTGAGCGTCCGGAAGCCTTACTCTCGGCCCTCAACTACGCCAACATCATCGCCTTGTGGGCACGCACATTGGCGCGGACCAAGACCCGGCTAGTGGTCTCGGAGCGCAATAACTTGTCGAGTGCCATGTCGAGTGGTCGTTTCAAGCGAGGATTGCCGTGGTTGATGCGTCTGAGTTATCCCGCTGCGGACGCGATCATCGCAGTCTCTAATGGGGTAGCCGATGATTTGGCGCAGACCCTGGCGTTGCCGCGAGAGCGAATCGATGTCGTCTACAACCCCGCAGTGACCGAGCGACTACGCGAGTTGAGTGTCTTACCGTTGGCGCATCCGTGGCTCGCGCCCGGCCAGCCGCCGGTGATTCTTGCCGTGGGGCGGCTAACCGCGCAGAAGGATTATCCTACCTTGCTCAAGGCCTTCGCCGCCTTGCGTGCCCACCGCGACGCGCGCTTGGTAATTCTCGGCGAGGGCGAGTTACGCGACACACTGGAGGCCATGGTAGCGCGATTGGGGGTGGCGGAAGACGTCGCTTTTCTGGGCTTCGTCGACAATCCCTATGCCTGGATGCGCCAGGCCTCGCTGTTCGTGCTGTCGTCGGCCTGGGAGGGCTTCGGCAATGTACTCGCCGAGGCTATGGCCTGCGGCACGCCGGTGGTGAGTACCGATTGCCCTAGCGGGCCAGCGGAAGTTCTCGAAAACGGTGCATGGGGGCGGTTGGTACCGGTGGGCGATGCCCCGGCATTGGTGCGGGCTATATCCGAGACGCTCAATGACGAGACGCATCCCGACGTGTGCCACCGCGCGCGGAGTTTCGGCCTGGACCAGGCCTTAAGCGCCTATTTACAAGTTGTGCAACGCCAGCCCATCTGACATCAAGCGCTGAGCGCGACGCTAGTGAGACGAGTGATGAAACTACTGATACCTACTCAAGGCTCGTTTGGTTACAAGGCCATGTGTCTGGCCCTGGCGGGTATTTATGCCTGGTTTTTGATGGGGTTGGATATCGATGGCTATATCGACCGGGCGAATTACCTTGTCTATGCCAAGTATTCCAAAGAAGTGTTCGCGATGTATGCCGCCAATGGCTTCAGTGAGATGCTTACTAACGAGCCGTTATGGTTGCTTTTTAATATTTGGTTGTCTGAGCATTTTACACCTGAAGATACGCTGCGGGTTGTTATTTTCTTTTCATCTTTTTTGGTTTCATTTTTGGTTTTGAGAAGTTATCCAAAATATGCTTTTGTATTGGTTCTGTTTATTCTTATGCCTCAGGTTCTTAAAAATAACATTATACACTTGCGTCAAGGGTTAGGTATTACATTTTTCTTTCTAGGGTGGTGGTGTCGTTATCTGCCTCTGCGGATATTATTTATCGGCTTGGCACCTCTTGTACATGCATCATTTTTCTTCATTAATGCTTTGTTCCTGCTCAATATCGCGTTTTCGACGTTCTCGGTCTCCATCGTGTGGCGCGTGGTTTACACCTTGGGAGTGGGCGTCGTGCTGGGGGTGATGGGGATTTGGCTGGCCGACGCACTTGGAGCACGACAAGGCGGAAATGCCATGTACAGCGGAATGGGCGCGGGCGGTACGGGATTGGCTTTCTTGTTCTGGATCGTGTTTACCGTAGTTTTATTTATGGAAGGCAAAGCCTTTCTCAAAAACAATTTCTTTGCAGTTTCCATTCTTATTTTTTATTTATCGACTTACTTTTTACTGCCCGTGACGGCGCGTGTTTTCGAAAGCGGCATGCTGGTGGTGTTGCTAGCTTCGCTGGGGTTGACCGATTGGCGACGCTACGCGGCGTATACGCTGTACGCCTTTTATTTCTGCATGCAGTGGTATCCACTTTTAGGGCTTCCAGGCTATGGTTGGGGGATCGAAAGCGCGATATAACGTTATTTATAATAATGATCCTGCGTCAGGATTTATATATCAGGGGGAGGTGAGATGCAGCGTAATATTCCATTGGATATTCTTAAGCTGATATTGGCTGTTATCGTGGTGATTTCACATGCTGGGGTGTTGTGGGGATATAGCGAATTGGGCTATCAACTGACCGTGGAGGGGTTGTTTCGTATCGTGGTGCCCATTTTTATGATCGTAAGCGGATATTTTTTCATCAGCGTGATTCGCTCGAGATCGCTCGTTATCTGGCTCAAGAAGGTCGTGGTGATGTATGCCTTCTGGATGCTGGTGTATGTTTATTTCTGGTGGGATATTCCGTCAACGACACCTTATGAAATTCTCAAGCTTTTGCGCGTGGCGGTCATGGGCTATCACCACCTGTGGTTTCTCTCGGCACTGATCGGGGCTGCCATTTTACTGTACATGCTGCGCAATCGCTCCGTTAAATTCCTGCTTGTATTGGCGTTGATGCTCTATGGCATGGGCGTTTTCTTCATGTATGCCGGTAATTACCATCTGTTTGCCGGCAGCGTGCTGGACAAGCTGTTCCATGAAGCCTGGTCCTATCGCAACTTCTTATTTTTCGGCTTCCCTTTCTTCTGTATCGGATATTTGCTGCGATCTGGGGAAGGGGCGCGCCAGCTAAATCGCCGTTATTACGCGATTTGGAGCCTGGCGGGCGCGCTCCTGTTACTGGGGGAATCCTATCTCAATTATGTCAGTCTCGAAGGGCTGCCACATTTCGATATGTATCTGAGTCTGCTGATCTTTTGCCCCGGGCTTTTCCTTTGGGTCTCGTCGATGCAGGTACCTGGCGACAGCACGTCCCTGGCGTATTACGCGACGGCGCTGTACTTCATTCATCCGCTTTTCATCTCGCTTTTCGAGGCACTCTCGTATCGGCCCGGCAACATGCTGGCGTTATTGGCACTGGCATCGTCGCTGGCGGCCGTGGTGTTGCTCAAAAGAAGTCGTAAGCGCCTGGGGTTTGCCTTCGGTGGATGATCGTGCGCCGCACAACGTATGACGATTACGTCGATTCAAGGATGCAATAGCTTATGTTAGCCAAACCGCTGAATGTTCTGCATGTCATCACGGGCCTGGACGAGGGGGGGGCCGAGAGCTCGCTTTATCGGCTTTGTTATAATGATCGCTGTAACGTGCACCTTGTGGTGTGCTTGATGGACGCTGGCCAATACGGCCCGCGCTTCGACGCGGCGGGTATCGAGGTCGTGTATTTGTACATGCCGAGCGGCCGCGTGACGATCTCCGGCCTGTGGCGACTGTGGCGGGCCATTCACGCGTTCCGGCCGGATGTGGTGCAAACTTGGATGTATCACGCCGACTTGGTCGGCGGCGTGATGGCGCGTCTGGCCGGGGTCAAGGCGGTCTGCTGGGGCATTCGCAACAGTAACTTGGTGCCCGGCGTGTCCAGGCGCAGTACGATCTGGGTCGCCAAGGCCTGTGGCTCTCTGTCGAGCGTGGTGCCGCATAGTATTGTGAGTTGTTCACAAAATGCGGTGGAGGTTCATCGTCAACTGCGTTATGCGGCTACGAAATTCGTAGTCGTGCCCAATGGCTACAATCTGTCACTGCTATCCCCTGATACCGAGGCACGGGCCCGGTTGCGTGCGGAGTGGGAGGTCGAAGGCGATATGCCGTTATTCGGCATGGTCGCGCGCTTTGATCCGCAAAAGGACCACGCCAATCTGATCGCTGCCTTGGCTCAGCTCAAAGGGCTGGGTTGGGACTTTCGCTGTGCGCTGATCGGCACCGGGCTGGATACTGACAACACCGAGCTTCTTCAACTGCTGGAGAAGCATGGGGTACGCGATCGGGTGCTGCTGATGGGGCGTCGCAGCGACATTCCGGCGGTAATGAATGCCCTTGACGTTCACGTACTGTCGTCCAGCTTTGGTGAGGCGTTTCCCAATGTATTGGCTGAGGCGATGGCATGCGGTACGCCGTGCGTCTCCACCGATGTTGGCGATGCTGCCTTTATCGTCGGCGATACCGGTTGGATCGTGCCGCCCAGTGATTCGCGGGTGCTGGCGGATCAATTGGCCATGGTGCTGGGCGAGCACGCCGACTCGGCGGCTTGGCAGGTGCGCCAGCAATGCGCGCAGCAACGCGTCGTCGATACCTTTAGCGTACAACGCATGATTGATGGTTTCAGCGCGGTTTGGCATCAGGCGGGTCACGTATGAATGCTAACTGGATGACACGTTTAGCGCGTGCCGAGGGCGAGCCGCTGCGTCCACCGGCTTTCGTTATTTCCCTGGACTTCGAGCTGCACTGGGGGATGTCAGACATCGTAACTACACCCGAGCACCCGTATGTGCGCCAGTTGCTTGGCGCGCGACGCGCGGTGCCGGCGATGCTCGACCTGTTCCGCGAGCGCCATATTCGCGCGACTTGGGCCACGGTGGGCTATTTGTTCGCCGAGGACCGCGCGACGCTGAAGCGCTTTTCGCCCACGCGGCGCCCGCATTACGCCAATCCGGCGCGTGATAACTATCGGCTGGAGATTGGGGACGACGAGGCCAGCGATCCGCTGCATTACGCCCGTTCGCTGGTCGATCTGATCGCGCAGACGCCGGGCCAAGAGATCGCCTCGTATACCTTCTCGCATTACTACTGCCATGAAGAAGGCCAGACGCCGGAAGACTTCAAGGCCGATCTCGCGGCGGCGATGGCCATCGCTGAGCATGTCGGGCATCGCCCGAGTTCGTTGGTCTTGCCGCGTAATCAGGTCGACGAGGACTATCTGGCGCCAATGCGTGAGGTGGGCTTTCGTTGTTATCGCGGCAATCCGCAGCGCGCGGGATTCTCGCGTCATCAACGCGACGCAACCTTTCGAGGCGCGCTGCGCTTGCTGGATAGCTACGTCGATTTGACTGGGCACCACGGCATCAAGTGGCGCGATCTCAAGGGCGACCCACTGGATATCCCGGCTAGCATGTTTCTGCGTCCCCGCCGTGGGGTGCCGCAGTTGGATGCGCTACGGCTGAGACGCATCAAGAACGCCATGCGTCGTGCCGCCAAGCGTGGCGAGATATTCCATCTGTGGTGGCATCCACACAACTTTGGCGGGGATACCGATGCCAACCTGCGTGATCTCGCCGCTATCATCGGCTATTTCCAGTCGCTTTCCATCGAATACGGCATGCGCTCGATGTCGATGGGCGACGTCTTGATGCGTCACGAACAGGCCACGACAGCCCCCTCGACGACCTAGCACCTAACCGCACACGCGGCGCACGTCTTCAAGACACTCGATCAATGCTTGCCAACGCGCTTTCGCGCGAGGGCCGGGGAGGCTTTGTCTTCACTTCAAGAACGGGTCTTCAAAAACGGGCTTTCAAGATGCCCCACAGACGCTCTCCACTGCAGAGGATTTGTTTCCATGAACGATAAAACGATTGTGCTGGTTTCCAACACGTCCTGGTCTCTCTACAACTTCTGCCAGGGGTTTTTGAGGGCGCTAGAAAGACGCGGCTTTCGTGTGGTGTGTCTGGTGCCCGACGACGACTATTCGCAACGCTTGCTCGATGAATTCGACGTCACCCTGCACAGCATGCCCATGGACGGCAAGAGCACTTCTCCTACGCGGGAGGGAAAGTGTCTGTTCTGGTTGTACGGTCAGTTGCGCGAGCTGCGGCCCGCCTTCGTTTTCAACTTTACGATCAAGGCCAATCTCTATGCGGGCCTGGCTTGCCGTGCCCTGAGAATTCCGTATGCCAATACCATCACCGGACTTGGGACGGCCTTCCTGCATGACAGCCCCTTGTTTCGCCAAGTGCGACGGCTTTACGGCTTCGCCAATGCCGGGGCGAGGCGGGTGTTCTTCCTGAACCCCGATGACCGTGCTGTCTTCGAGCGCCAAGGCATGTTGCAAAAAGTCGACTGGGGAATGCTGCCGGGCGCGGGGGTCGATGTAACGCGCTTTGCGTTCACGCCGTTGCCTCAGGAAGGGCCCTTCACCTTTGTGTTGATCGCGCGACTGCTGGGCGACAAGGGCGTGCGTGAGTACACCGCGGCGGCCGAGCAAGTGCGTTTGGAAAATCCCGAGACGCGTTTTTTGATCGTTGGGCCCAAGGGCGTCAGCAATCGCACGGCGATCGACGACGAGGAGATCGAGGCTTGGCGCGAGCGGGGGGTCGTTGAATACGTCGGTGCCCAGGACGATGTGCGGCCCTGGCTCGCCCAGTCTCATGTACTGGTGCTGCCGTCCTACCGCGAGGGCTTGCCGACCACCGTATTGGAGGCGGGTGCGATGGGGCGGCCGACCATCGCCACCGACGTGCCGGGGTGTCGCCATGCCGTGACTGACGGTGAAACCGGTTGGCTGTGTCGCGTCAAGGACGTCGAGTCGCTGGCGGCGCGCATGCGTGCGTGCCTGGTAATGACGCCTTGGGCACTTTCCCGCGTAGGTGTGGCGGCACGTCGACGCGCCGAAAAGGAATTCTCGCAGGACATCGTCGTGGCGGGATATCTGGCCTGTCTCGAGGCCGATCTGATGAATCACCAACACATGAAAATGGAGGCATGATGGCGATATTAGTGACGGGCGGCGCCGGCTACATCGGCTCGCATATGGTGCTGCGACTCATGGAGGTCGGCCACGACGTGGTCGTGATCGACAACCTCTGCAATGCCTCGCGTGAGTCGCTGGAGCGCGTCTCACAATTGACCGGCAAAGAAGTGACCTTCATCGAGGGCGACATCCGCGATCGCTCGCTGTTGGATTACGTTTTTGCGGATTTCGAGATCAGCGATGTGTTGCACTTTGCCGGACTCAAATCCGTGGGGGAGAGCGTCAACGAGCCGTTGGCGTATTTCGAGAATAATGTGGCGGGCACCATCACGCTGTGCCAGGCCATGATGGCGGCGGGAGTTTACCGTTTGGTGTTCAGTTCCTCGGCGACGGTGTACGGCGATGCTACGCACATGCCGTTGAGCGAGAGCGCGCCCACCGGTCAGCCGACCAATGCCTACGGGCATTCCAAGCTGATGGTTGAGGAGGTGTTGCGCAAGTTGGCGCGGGCCGATCCACGCTGGTCGATAGCACTGCTGCGCTACTTCAATCCCGTGGGGGCGCATCCCAGCGGGCTCATCGGCGAGGACCCGTCGGGTAAGCCCAATAACCTGCTGCCGTTTATCTCCCAGGTGGCGATCGGGCGTCTGCCGGCGTTGTCGATCTTCGGCGACGACTATCCGACGCCCGACGGTACCGGCGTGCGCGACTATATCCATGTCATGGATCTGGTCGAGGGGCATCTGGCGGCGATGCGCGTGCTGGCGGATCGTCCGGGGGTTAATGTTTGGAACCTGGGCACCGGTCAGGGGTATTCCGTGCTCGAGATGGTGCGGGCTTTCGAGATGATCTCGCAGCGCGACGTGGCGTATCGCATCGTGCCGCGCCGCGACGGGGACATCGCCGAATGCTGGGCGGATGCCTCGCTGGCCGCGCATGAGTTGGGCTGGAAAGCTCAGCGGGGCCTAACCGACATGATCGCCGATACCTGGCGCTGGCAGTCGAGCAATCCCGAAGGTTACCCAAGCAAAAGTGTGGTGCGACGCGACAGCCTCGGCAAGCCCGGCGGCGTGGCCAATGCCTTGCCGAAGATCTACCTCATCGACACCGCACGTGCCAACCGGGCGGCCTCGTGACGGTTTGTCCTACCAATTAGCAGTCAATTTTCAGCACCAGGAAGAAGCCTTATGTCCAAAGTTTTATACGCTTGCAGTCGAAAATCAGGTTTCAGTTATAGTACCAAGGAAAAGCTGAATGAAATTTGTAATCAGCTTGTTCCAGACAATATCGATGCTCCGAAACCTCATGTAGTACGTGTCGAAGATGATTTGGCATATGCTGTATGCATGGATAGTGGCGCCCTCCAAGAGTCCCGGATGAGCTTGTTTCTTGGGTTTCTATATGAGAAACACAAAGTGCGCTGGGATGAACCCGGGAAAAACTATCCAGATGGTAATTATGCCTTGTTTAGGGTTGATGAGGCCGAGCTTGAAGTGGTGAGCGATTGTGTTGGGACTAGAACGGTCTGGTATTACCATGATGAAGAGATTTTTATTGCATCAACATCGCAACGCGCAATAATTATGTTCCTTGGGACATTTGAATTTGATGAAAGAGTGGTTCCGTGGATGCTATCGACAGGCTCGCTGGGTCCGCAGTTTTCTTGGGATAAAAGAATCAAGCGCCTGCCAGTCGATAGTTCTTTATCGCTTGACAAGAAGTCATGGCGCACCTCTGTCACTCAAACACCCATTAACTTTTCTGTGGTTAGTCGTAAGAGGGAAGGCCATAAGAAGTTATTGACTGATGCGATCAGTCAAACTATGGAGTCTCTTGAGAGTGTCGATTTTGAGCGATGGGTGCTACCGCTATCTGGGGGTTATGATAGTCGAGGAATCTTGTTATCTATAAAAAATACTATAGGGGCACCAGATAATCTGAAGGCGATAACGTGGGGTTTAGAAAAATCGCAGAATGAAAAAGACAATGATGCTTATGTGGCTAAGGAGCTAGCTCGTTCCGTAGGAGTTCAGCATAAATACTATCATACAGATATCTCTCCAGAGCCGCTTGAGGTGGTTTTCGATCGATTCCTTTTTTGCAGTGAAGGTCGTGTTGACCATATTGCTGGGTACATGGATGGTATGGATATCTGGAAACAACTCCATGATGAGGGGGTGAATGGAGTCATTAGGGGTGATGAAGGTTTTGGAGAGTACCCAGCTTCATCAGAGTTGGCCGTTAGGCATTTAGCCGGTTGTGGTTTGTGTTCCGACTACAAAAACTTATCGAAAGTTATTAATGAGTTTGGATTTTCCCCTCAAGAAATGCCAGTTGAATTACGCCAAAAAGAAGGGGAGGCATTTTACGCATGGCGAGATCGACTTCACCAAGAATATCGTATTCCCACCGTTCTTGCGGCCCTGTCGGATATCAAATACTCGTATTTAGAGCAAATAAACCCTTTGCTTTCCAGGTCAGTGCTAGATGCCGTTAGAAGCTTTCCCGACAATCTTAGGACGGATAAGCATCTGTTAAAGAACATCGTTGAATCTATGGAGCCGAGAGTCCCATTTGCCGTTAAAGTCGCAAATGCTAACCCTAAAGACATACTCCGAGGGAAAGCGTGCGTCGACCTTATGAGGTCAGAGATTAGTAGCAATTATTCGTCTGATCTGTTCGGGCCTGGTTTTGCAGATAAAATTATTAGTGGAATAAAAGTTGGGGAGGATGAGTTGAGGAAACGGAGCATGAAAGGACTGGTAAGTTCGTTTGTGCCGATCTCAATAAAGAACCGACTGCGTGATACGGTCGCTCGCCCATCAGTCGATGGTAACGTCCTTGCATTTAGAGTCTTTATGGTTATAAAAATGCATAAGATGTTAACCTCTGACTCTTCGAAAGCGGCCAACTTGCAATACCGTGCGACAGACGAGGCACGCGCTGCTACTGGTTAAAGACTAGTTAAAGTCTGGTTAAAGCTTCGCTGATTAATATCCGGGGATCAGGTGATCTACTTTATAAAGCTCCAGCGAATTCGATTTCACGCAATGATAACGAGGCTAATGTGAGCGGATTTCTAGAGGTTCGGGGTCTATTAAATAAGATAGCAAGTCCATGTCTCGTCGCAGGGATTCCATATATGCATTCGGTTATAAAGCTGGTGAGGCCACACCAGTACCTCAAGAATGGTTTTGTGCTAGTCGGGCCGTTATTTGCCCATCAGTGGGATCTTTTCACACTCTCTCAAGCGCTGCTGGCTTTTCTGGCGTTCTGCTGCATGGCGAGTGCGGTGTATGTGCTCAACGACATCATGGATATCGAGGCGGATCGGGCCCACCCGGTGAAGTGTCGTCGTCCCTTGCCTAGTGGTGCCATTTCCCCGCGTGCGGCCAAACAGCTGCTTGGTGGACTGATAGCCGCATCGATGATGCTAGCAATGTTGGTTAGCGGCTGGGTCACTCTGTTTGTAGCAACTTATTTTGTCATCAACATCTTTTACTCTTGGCGCCTTAAGCACATCGTGATCCTCGATGTATTCTTGATCTCGTCCGGCTTCATGCTGCGCATTCTGGCCGGCACGGTGGGGTTAGGCATCGCGCCGTCCGCGTGGCTGCTGCTGTGCGGTCTGATGGTCACATTGTTCCTGGGCTTCTCCAAGCGACGCGCCGAGCTACTGATGCTCGAGAGTAACGAGCACTGTAACGGAGGGCTGACCCGCCGTGTGTTGGATGATTATAGTCCGGCCATGCTTGAGCAGTTCATTGCTGTCACTGCTGCATGCACGGTCCTTGCCTACGGCCTCTATACTGTTTCCCCAAAGACGATCGCCCTGCATGGAAGTGATGGTTTGATCTACACCTTGCCCTTCGTGGTGTATGGCATCTTTCGCTATCTTTACCTGCTGCATCAACAGTCCAAAGGCAATGATACGGCCAAGGACCTGGTCATCGACCACCATCTGTTGGCGACGGTCGTGGGCTGGGTGGGGTCGACCCTGTGGGTCCTAACATGATGGCGGAGGTGAATTACCTGGAAGGGTGGCGGCTGCGGGCGCTGATCCTCTCCATCGTGGCCGCCACCGCCGGCTACCTGGCGTTTTCCCTGTGGGGAGGCTGGAATGAGGTGGTAGCTGCCTTCGTGCGGATAGGCCTGATAGGCACGCTGATCGCCCTATGCTTGTCGCTGCTGAACTACGCTCTGCGGTTCTGGCGCTGGCAGCTCTACTTGTCGCAGTTGGGGCATCGCGTGGCCTGGCCGCCGAGCCTGCGAATCTATCTCAGTGGCTTTGCCCTGACGACCACGCCTGGTAAGGCGGGGGAGGCTTTCAGGGGCGTACTCCTCAAGCAACGTGGGGTACCGTTCCCGGCGACCTTCGCTGCCTTCATCAGCGAGCGCCTTTCCGACCTCGTTGCCATCGTGCTGCTCACCCTGGTGGGGCTGGCCCAATACCCCCAGGCGCGGAGCATTGTGCTTGCCGGGGTATTGGGGATCGTGGTGGTGCTGGCCTGCCTGTCGAGCAAGACCCTGCTGGACAGGCTGCATCGTTGGGCCTCGGCTCGCCAGGGCAAGCTGATGGCCTTGGTTATCCATGTCAGCGAGATGCTGGGGGGCGCGCGCCGCTGCCATCGTCCCGGCCTGCTGGGCGTCGCTACCGTGATCAGCGTGATCGCCTGGGGGGCGGAGGCACTGGCGTTCTACTGGATGTTGGGCTGGCTCGATGCCGACATATCACTGTCGTTTGCCATCTTCGTTTATGCGCTGTCGATGCTGGCCGGCGCTCTGAGCTTCCTGCCGGGCGGCCTAGGGAGCGCCGAAGCGGTGATGGTTTCGCTGCTGATCCTCAAGGGCATGACTATGCCTGCAGCCATTGCGGCGACGGTATTCATTCGCCTGGCAACGCTGTGGTTTGCGGTGATGATCGGCCTGGTGGCCCTGGTCCGCAGCCGTCATGGTGAAGCGCCTGCGGAGGAGACAGCATGACCGCCCCACGTTCATGGAACCGTCTACCGCGCGTGGCTCCCGACGCGGTCCATGCGCTGACCCAACGCTCCGCCGGCGTGCCGGACAGCCTGCCCAGGCCGCTGCTGGCTTATGGCAGCGGGCGCAGCTATGGCGATGTGTGCCTGACCGAACAGGGTACGCTGCTGCTCACCCGAGGGCTCGACCGCTTTATTGAGTTCGACCCGCAGCGTGGTGTGTTGCGCTGTGAGTCGGGCGTTACCCTTGCCGAGATCCTTGCCCTGGTGGTGCCCCAAGGCTGGTTTCTGCCCAGCACGCCTGGGACGCGCCTGGCCACGGTGGGCGGCGCAGTCGCCAACGATGTGCATGGCAAGAACCACCATGCCGTGGGCAGCTTCGGTCACCACGTCCGTGCTCTGGAAGTATGGCGCAGCGATGGCAGCGTTATCGTGTGCCGGCCCGAGGACGACAATGGCTGGTTCTCGGCAACCATCGGCGGGCTGGGCCTGACTGGGCTGATTCGCTGGGTCGAGCTGCAGCTGATGCCCATCCAGAACCCTTGGATGTGGGTCGAGTCGCAGCGCTTCGCCAACCTCGACGAGTTCTGGGCGCTCAACCGTCGTGCCGAGGCTCGCTGGCCCTATACCGTGGCCTGGATCGACTGCCTGGCCAAGGGCAAGGCCCAAGGCCGAGGCATCCTGTTGGCCGGCCAGCATGCGGCGTCACAGGCTGAATTTCCGGCCTTCAAGGAGGGCGGCAAGCGGATCCCCGTCGATCCACCATTCTCGCTGGTTAATGGCCTGAGTCTGCGCGCCTTCAATACTCTCTATTACCGACAGTCTGTGAAACCCCAGGGGACGTTGACTCACTATGTGCCGTACTTCTACCCGCTCGACGCCATTCAGGACTGGAACCGCATCTATGGGCGGCGTGGCTTCTACCAGTACCAGTGCGTGATTCCGCCCCGCGAGGCCGAGGCCGCTACCGCGGCACTGCTCGATACCATCGCCAGGCGCGGGGAGGGGTCGTTTCTTGCCGTGCTCAAGACCTTCGGGACCAAGCCCTCGCTGGGCATGCTGTCGTTTCCGCGCCCCGGCACGACCCTGGCCCTGGATTTCCCCAACCGGGGCAACAAGACCCTGCGCCTTCTCGAGGAGTTGGATGCCATCGTGCGTGAGGCCGGTGGCACCCTCTACCCCGGCAAGGACGCCCGTATGCCGGCGAGCCTGTTTCAGTCCGGCTACCCCCAATGGGAAGCCTTCAGCGATTATATCGACCCCGGCTTTTCTTCCCGATTCTGGCAGCGTGTGACCTCATGAACTCTCTCAATCGTGTAATCCTCTTCGGGGCGACCTCCGCCATTGCCGAGCAGACCGCCCGGCAGCTGGTTGCCCAGGGAGCCTCTCTCTACTGCGTGGGGCGCAACCGCGACAAGCTCATGGCCCTTATTGATGACCTCAAGGTACGGGCCAGCGACCAACAGCAGATCGATGGGTGCGTGGCCGATCTGACCGACAGTGATCAACATGCTCGGCTTATCGACGCTGGCGAGCGAGCGCTGGGCGGCATCGATGGCGTGCTGATCGCCCACGGCACTCTGCCGGACCAGCAGGCCTGCCAGGCGGATGTCGACAAGACCCGCCAGGAGATCGAGACCAACGCCCTGAGCGTGATCAGTCTGCTGACCCTGCTTGCCAACCGCCTCGAGCAGCAACAGCACGGCGTGATTGCCGTGATCAGTTCGGTGGCCGGCGATCGGGGGCGGCAGAGCAACTATGTCTATGGCGCCGCCAAGGGCATGGTCACGTTGTTTCTACAGGGACTACGCAACCGGCTGGCCAAAGCCAGCGTGGACGTGGTGACCATCAAGCCCGGCTTCGTCGATACCCCCATGACCGCCGAGCTCGATAAAGGCGGGCCGCTGTGGGCCAAACCCGAGCAGATCGCCACGGGCATCATCAAGGCCATGCAGAAGGGCAAGGGGGAGGTGTACCTGCCGTGGTTCTGGTGGGGCATCATGCTGATCATCAAGCATATCCCTGAAGCTATCTTCAAACGGATGTCGTTATGAATCAGCTTCCTGAGTTCGATACTCGTCCCGTCGCCTTTTTTGACTTCGATGGCACCTTGACGACTGGTGATACTTTGATGCCGTTTCTCAAGTTCGTCGTTGGCAAACCGACCTATTACGCCAAGCTTGCGCTGCTGAGCCCGGTACTCGGTGCTTATTATGCAAAGCTACTGCGTAACGACATCGCCAAACAAATCGTACTCAAACAGTACTTAGGGGGGTATCACATTGATGAGCTCTTTAGATTTGGGGAGCGTTTCAGTGAAGAGGTGATCCCCACCATGCTGCGCCTAGAAGGGATGGAGCGTCTCAGATGGCACCAGGCCCAAGGCCATGAGTGCGTACTGGTGAGTGCCTCGATGAATGTTTACCTGGAGTCTTGGGCTAAGCGAGAGCGTTTTTCGGATGTGATCTGCACAGCGCTAGAAGTTGGTCAGAAGGGCCACGTATCAGGGAAGATTCAGGGAAAGAATTGTCATGGGGATGAAAAGGCGCGGCGAATAGTCGTTTCTAAGCTGAATAGCAGAAGGTTAACATATGCGTATGGAGACTCTAAGGGAGACTGGCCTATGCTTAAGTTGGTGGATCATGGGTTTGTTTTCGAAAGGGGCGCTTTTTCTGTTTCTTCTATTTAGGTGGGAAGAGTGGATATTAAATTAAATGCTTGGGGTGTTAGGGATGCCGGAAAAGTAAGTTTGTTTCTGGTGTGTTCTTTTGTGGCGCTGGTTGTCTGGGGTAGGTCGAACCCCCATCTTTTTTTAAATGGCACGAGTTACTTGAGTGATTGGGCTTACACCCATTACCTTTTTAATTATGACGATGGATTTGTAAAAAGAGGGGTTGTCGGGGATTTCCTAAAGACCCTTGTAGGCCATGTTTCATATGACTTTGTTAATTTTGTCTCATATGTATTCCTAGGGGGCCTTTCCTTTTTGTTTTTTTTGTTTGTTTCGAAGCCTTACGTAGGTTATGGGGGGAGGTTGGGTGCCTTTTTGCTCATGATCTTTGCTGCTACCTCTCCAGCGACTTTGCAACACTTTGCCTTTGATGTTGGAAGGTTTGATCTTATTATATATATAGTTTTTATACTAGTTGTTTTATCAATAAAGTTTCTTGCCGAAAGAAGTGTTTATGCAACTTTTGCTACTGTTGTTGCAGGTCTATCTTTTTCTGTCCTAGTGCATGAAGCCGCATTTTTTATGGTATTGCCTCTTGCTCTTGTTTTTTGGAACTACATTGACCCCTCTAAAAAAGGTTTTGTTTTTCAAGGCATTAGTTTTGCAGCTATCTTTTTTATGACATTCTTGGTTTCTACGCGCGGAGGATATAGTGCGCTTGGGTTTGAAGATCACCTGGAAGCCTTGAGAGGTGTTTATGGTGATAGGGTGGTTAGTAGTTCTCTTGCTGTTATTCATAACTCTTCTCTTGAAGAAAATGTCGATAGAACAATAAGGCTTGGGTTTAGTTTTCCACGCTTAGTGCATCATGGGGCTATGGTTTTCTTTATGATGCCTTTTGCGTATATGATGTATAAGCTGTACATGTCAATACGTGGACAGGTTGATTTAAGGGTTAAGCTTATCTTTATAGTGTCACTATCTCCTTTAGCCCTTTACCCCCTGGGTCAAGATCATTTTCGGTGGTGGTCGTTGGCTATAACAAATATTATACTGTCAATATGCTTTATTGTTTTGAAGGACAAAGCTATTCGAAATGGTGTACTGTCATTCTTCGAAGATAGGGTGAGGCTAGTTGCCTTTGTTGTACTGTTTGGTTTTGTGTCTGGCCCTTTGGGTGTTACAGAAAGTTTTGATGTGGTTGTATATGCAGCAAGATTTGTGGGGTCTATTGTTCCTGGGTGATAGAATAACTGCAGCACTCGTAGTGTTCAGTGCTTGAGTGTTCGCCCGTAAACCCTTGTGCCGGCGTCCGATGCCCCGGTCGGTTGCTGAGTCTCTCCACCACTCGCCTAACTGTAGAATTTCTGCTCCCGAATGGCCTGCTGTAGAAGCTCTCTTGCTGCCAGTAGAGGATAACTATCGGTCTCTGCATTCGACCATCCGAACTGACGCCTCACCCTTCGACCGGGTCTGCCCCTGACGCCGGTGCCTCGTGCACCGGCGTTTTTATTTATAGGGTTGCCTCGTAAAGCGCTTCATGGGCTTGTTGGGCAAAGGTGAGCAATGCTTGGTAGTGATGGGCCTCGATGACACTGCGGACAATATCGGTATCGACGGTAAGGTAATCATGAACGAGCACGTTACGTAGGCCCACGATCTTGCGCCAAGGGACTTCCCTGCCGATGACGCCCTTATCCATGAGACGCTGAAAAGCGGTCATGGCGTCACCGCTCATGCTGCCGGTTTCGAGCCGAGCCCAGTGTTTGGCGGCACCGATACAGCTTTCAATGAGTACTTGCAGGGTTCTTTCCGCAGCAGTCTGCTCGAGTCGCGTCCAGTCCCGAGTGACCAAGATCTCGCGTAATGTCTCAAGATCGTTACGGCAATTATCGATATGCTCGCTGAGTGCTCTGAGATAGGCGTAACCGGGGCCTTTGTCACCTGTGCCGTTAGTCATAGTGCTTCCGTGAATGAAGGTAATCGATCTCCCAGCGCGACATGATGCGAGATTCTTGTTGCATGCGCAGGGATGGGTGGCGATCCCATAGCAATATCCCGTCGCTGATGATGGTCCAGGCGAGGGGAATGGGGGCGATGGCGATATCGACGATACTCAGTGCGTTTTCGGGGAGCCCCAGAGAAGCCTGCCAGTCGAGCGCCATTAGCTCGGGACGCAGGCGCCTTTCGAGTGGATCATGCTGCCAATCGGTGAACGCAACCGCGATGTCGTAGTCACTTTGCGCGTGATGGGCACCGCGTGCGCGCGAACCGTAAAGCCACAGCGAGGCGAGGTCGGCGCGTTCTTCGGCCTGATCACGCAGGGCATTGAGCACGGTATCGTCCAGTAGCGCAGCGTTCGGCATGATGTTGCATCCTTTCATCCAGGCCCTTGGGGCTGTGTGCCTTCAGTATGCGAGGAAAACAGCGTCGCGCAAAGGGCTGTGAGGCGCGCGGGGTTTGCTCGCTGGAGCCGCTGGGATACGCTTGTCGCCCACCACTAACTAATGACGCGGGGCCGGCGAGGCATAATGCGAATATGGCCAAATCGCATGGGACGATTCTTCAAGACATTGCTACCCAAAACGCTGCTGGGGCGTTTGATCCTCGGCACCGGGGTGGGCTGGAGTGTGTTGGTCATCGCCATTCTGTGGGTGTCGCTGCGCGGCGGTAGCGGTCTCGCCGAGGAGATCAATCGGGCGCATCTGGATTACGAAGCGTCTCTGATCGCCCGCGATATTCAGCAATCCATTTCGCTGCGGCTCGATACGCTGGGCACTATTGCCTCCTCGCAAGCGGGGGCGCTGCAGGGCGATGTGCCGTTGGTCGAGGACAGCTATGAAGACGTACAGGCGCGCTTGAGCGATCACACGGCGCTGTTGGAGCTGTTCGATTCGGCATTCGTCGTCGATGCCGAGGGGGATGTCATGGGCTTCACGCCGTCGTTGCCGGGTGCCGTGGGCTTGAATGTGGCCGACCGTGAGTATTTTCGCTTCATTAAAGAGGTGGGTCGACCCTTCGTCGGCCGTCCGATCATCAGCAAGCTCCACGATAGCCGCTCGCTGGTGGTGATAGGGGTGCCGCTCACGGATGCGCAGGGCCGATTCACAGGCATGCTGGGCGGCGTGGTCAATCTGCGCGACGGACGCTTCTTCCTCGACCTGCGCAGCCTGCGCATCGGCAAGGAGGGGTATGCGGTGTTGATGACCAGTGATGGGACGGTGCTCAGCCATCCCGATAGCTCACTGATCATGCAGCATATCCCTTCCACGCTGGAGAGCCCGGTGCTCGAACAGGCTCTGGATGGCTGGCAGGGCACCGGTACCGGTCATCTCATCAACGGTGAGCCGGCGTTGATGAGTTACCACCAGGTTTGGGAGCCGGACTGGGTCGTGGGTGTCTTTCTGCCGCAAAGTCAAACGCGCCAACCGATTATCGATTACGTGCGTCGCCAGTGGTGGGTGGCCGTGGTCGTAGTGCTGTCGATGCTGCCGTTGTTGTGGTGGTTGCTGCATCTGGGGCTTTCACCGCTGCGGCGCTTGGCGCGTCAGATCGCGCTGGTGGGGCAGGGCAAGATTTCGCGCATTTCCCTGGATACCTCGCTGGAGGAATTGCGCCGTATCGCGCAGACCTTCAACGATGTAGAACACGCACGCGGTCAAGAACGTACGGAGCGTCAACGTCGCCAAGCCTATCTTGATGCGGTGTTGAGTTCCTCGCCGTTACCGATGTTTTTGGCCGACCTGGACGGCCGTATCAGTTACGTCAATCCAGCCCTGGAGGTCCTGACGGGACTGTCGGCGTCGGCATTCCAGCGTCGGGAATGGCTGCGCCGCTTGCATCCCGACGATCGCCCAGTGTTGTTTGCGTTGTGGCGGCATGCGGTGAACGGGGACCATGAGCTACATCGTCAGATGCGTTTTGCCTGCGGAGAGAGGGGCATGATGTGGCTGGAGCTCTACACCAGCCAGGTGATGAACGACGGCCAGCCGCAGGGGGTAGTGGGTTTCGTCAAGGACATCACCCACCTACGTGAACAACAGAAGCGTCAGCTTTGGGAAGCCGAACACGATCCGTTGAGCGGGCTACTCAACCGGCGTGGCTTCGAACGACGCCTTGAGGAGACCTTTCATGTCTTCCGGGAGCGCGGTGAGAACGCCTCGTTGATCCTGTTCGATCTGGATAGTTTCAAACCCATCAATGACGACGGCGGTCATGCCCTGGGCGATAAGATGCTTTGTGCGATTGCTCGCTGTCTGGAAGGTTGTGTGCGTCGCGACGACCATCTAGCCCGGTTGGGTGGCGATGAGTTCGCGATTTTACTCCCCGGTTGTGGGAACGCGCAGGCCGTGCGTATCACCGAAGAGGTGCGTCACGCGGTGGGGGCGCTTTCGGTCACGCATAATGGCAAGCATTACTGCGTCACGGCGAGCCTGGGCGTGTCGTGCCTGGCAGCCGATGACAGCGAGGCGCAAGCGATGGTCAAGCGTGCCGATGCCGCGAGTTATGAGGCCAAGGCGCAGGGCAAGAACCGGATGGTGGCTGACGCGCGTTGCGAATGATGCCGCGCCTGATGCAAAACACCTGTATGCAACCAGAGAGGCACGACGATGAAACACGATACCCTGGTGTTGGGCGCAGGCATGGTGGGTGTAGGCGTGGCGTACCACCTCGCGCGGCGTGGGCGCCGGGTGGGGTTATTGGATCGCCGCGCGCCAGGCCGTGAAACCTCCTACGGCAACGCCGGTATCATCCAGCGTGAAGCGGTGGCGCCGCATGCCTTTCCACGTGACATGCACACGCTTTTGCGTGTGCTGGGTAACCAGGGCGTGGATGTTCGTTACACGCCACGTGGCGTGATGCAGGCGGGGCGTGCCTTGTGGCAGTACTGGCAGCACAGCGCGCCCGAGGCCTATGCGCGGATCGTCCCCGAATATGCCTCGCTGATCGCGTTGTCGATCACGACACATGCGGAGATGATCGAGGCGGCGGACGCCGATGCGTTGATTCGCCGCGATGGGTGGATGGAAGTCTTTCGTACGTCGGGGGCACTAGAAGCGCGATTCAGCGAGGCGCGGGCATTGAGCGAGCGTTTCGGTCTGGCGCATGACACCTTGAGTGCAGGTGAATTACGCGAGTGTGAGCCCGATCTGGACGCCCAGGCCATCGGGGCCGTGCATTGGCGCGATCCCTGGAGCGTGGCCGATCCCGGCGCCTTGGTGGACGCCTACGCGCGGGCTTTCGAGGCCGAAGGCGGAGAATGCCTGCAAGGCGAGATCCAAGCGATTACACGCAACGGTGAAGGCTGGCGCGTGACCACGGACACCGGCGCCTTCGAGGCACGCGATATCGTGCTGGCGCTGGGTCCCTGGGCGGATGAGTGGCTGGCGACGCTAGGGTATCGCCTGCCGCTGTTCGTGAAACGTGGCTATCACATGCATTACGCCATGCGTGACGAGGCGACATTGCACCATTGGTTGCTGGATGCCGAAACCGGTTATCTGCTGTCGCCGATGCGTGCGGGCATTCGTCTGACTACCGGTGCGGAGCTGGCGCCGCGTGATGCGCCGCCGGGTTATGCGCAACTCGAGGCCGCGGAAACGGCGGCGCGTGGTTTGTTCCCGCTCGGGCAGCGTCTCGAGTCGCGTCCCTGGAAGGGCGCACGCCCGTGTACACCGGACATGAAGCCCATCATCGGTCCCGCGCCGCGTCACAAGGGCCTTTGGTTCGCCCTCGGTCATGCCCATCAGGGCTTCACGCTGGGACCGGCGACCGGGCAACTCCTTGCCTCGATGATGGAAGGTGAGGTGCCGGCCATCGAGATGGAGCCCTTCAGCGCTGAGCGTTTCCTGTAACGTTTACTGTAACGCCCAACGTCTTCCTGTGAAGCCCAACGTCTTCCTGTGAAGCCCAACGTTGAGTCGGGTGTCTCGATTCAACTTTTCTGATCCACTGCCGATAGGTATCTGCATAAGCGTGCGGGGGAGCTGATCATCCCCGCGTGAGCGTGCATCACTATAAAGAGGCAGGGATACATGAAGGTTCATTGCAGGTGGCTGGCGGGCCTAGGGTCGCCAGTGCGTGTGGCGTCGTTGGTGAGAATGGCGTCGTTGGTGAATGTGACGTCGTTGGTACTTGTCGTGTCGCTCGCGTTGATGGCGACGCCGTCCATGGCAGAGGTCAAGGTCGGTATGGTCGCGCCCTTCAGCGGGGCAGCGTCATCGCTCGGGGAGGGAATGCGGCAGGGCATCGAGGCGCGCTTCGCCGAGGCCAACGAGTCGGGCGGTGTGAATGGTGAGACGCTGACGTTGGTGACACGCGATGACGGTTATGAGCCGTTGCGCTCGGCCAAGTCAACACGCGAGCTTCTGGAAGACGACGATATATTGGCGATGCTGGGCAACGTCGGTACGCCCACTGCAATCGTCAACCTGCCTATTCTGCTTGACCATAAGATGCCGCTGATAGGTGCGCTCACCGGCAGCGGCATCTTGCGTCAGTCCCCGCCGGATCGCTATGTCTTCAACTATCGCGCGAGTTATGCCCAGGAAACCGCGACGATGATCGAGGGCTTGCTGATGGCCGGCATCGCGCCCGAGGAAATCGCCTTCTTTACTCAGGCCGACGGTTACGGCGATGCCGGTTACCAAGGCGCGCTGCGCTCGTTGGCCAATCATGGTTATTCCCACCCCGAACGCTTGGCGCATGGACGCTACACGCGCGGCACGCGCAATGTGCATCGCGGGCTCGCCACTGTCTTGCAGGCACCCGTGACGCCTAAAGCAGTGATCATCGTGGGCACCTACGGGCCGGCGGCGGATTTCATCCGCGAAGCCCGCAAGGACCTGCCCGATGCGTTGTTTCTCAATGTCTCCTTCGTGGGTAGCCAGGCGCTGCTCGATGAACTGGGCAACGCCGCCGAAGGCGTGATCGTGACCCAGGTAGTGCCACCCCATACCTCGGATCTGCCGGGTGTCGAGGCGTATCGCGCCGCCTTGCAGGCCAATGGCGCCGACAGCGACGGCGATTTCGTGTCGCTGGAGGGCTATCTGGCGGCGTCGCTGTTCATCAAAGGGCTTGAAGCGGCCGGCACCGATCCCGACCGCGAGGCGCTCGTCGATGGCCTGGAAGGTTTGGGCGACATCGATCTTGGCATTGGCAAGCCACTGACGTTGGGTTCCAAGGATCATCAAGCGAGCAATGCCGTGTGGGCCACGCGTATTCACGACGGCCAATTCGAGTTGGTCGATTGGTTCACCCTGCTCGATGATGGCGCGGCCAAGGAGTAACCCCATGAAAAAGAGTTTGAGCCTACGGGCGATGTTGATCGGGTTGTTCGTGGCCGCGGTGCTGGGGGCGTTGATTCCCGCGGCGGCAGGGTTTTTGTCCAACCAGCGGTTGATCGAGGCGCAGAGCCTGTTTACCGATGAAATACTGCCGCAGCAGGCGGCCAGTGGTGACATGAGCGATGCGTTGACGCGTTATCGTCAACGCCAGTCGGGTCTGCTTGCCGCCGACAGCGAGGCTGCCTTCGATGACGTCATTGACCAGGCCGAGGCCGATGAAGCCTTCACGGCGGGGCGTGACAGGCTCGCTGCATTGATCGGCGACGATAACCAGGCGTTGTTCGAGACACTGGAAAGTGATTACGCCGACTTGCGCCAGGCCGATACCGCGCTGGAAGAAGTGCGCCGCGAGGACGTAGCGCTGACCGCTTCCATGCGCGCGCGTATCGACGAGATGCAGGACAAGATCGGCGAAGTATTGACCGACGCCGAATCGATGGCGGGACGTGCGACCCTCGAGGACGTACGTGAGCAACGCGCCCTGATCGGACGCGTCCAGTCGATGCAGGACGATGGGATGTCGATGGTGCCGATGTCGATGCTCGATACGCTGACGGAACAGCGTGCCAACATCGCTGGGCTCAGCAGCGACGTGCAGATGCTGGTGGCACAACTGGCCGATCAGGGGCGGCAACTGATGCAGGTCGACAGCCACGATGCGTTGGTCGATCTGCGCTATAACCAGATCGCTCAGCAGATTTCGCGGATTCAACAGGCGTTGGCGAGTATCGAGGGCGCGGTAGGGGCGACGCCGGCCCAGCAGGAAAGTGCCGGTCAGTTGGAAGATGTCGTGACCGAACTCAATGAATTGATGCTGACGAGCGACAACGCCGTTTATGCATTGCGCGATCGTCAGCTTGGCTTGCGCGAGCGCTCTCAACAGGCCTTGGCTGGCGTTTCCCAGGCGATGGACGGCATGGGCGAGAGCCTGGAGCGCGTCGAAGCCTATGCTGCCGAGCGCGCCGATGACGCCGCCAACCAAGCCGCCGCGACCGCGCAGGCCGGTCGCGTATTGCAGCTCGTTGTGTTGTTGATCGTGATCGTGATTCTGGCGGCGGTGGGCTGGCGCGTGATGACACGCGTGCTCAAGCCCATCGGTGAAATGCGTCGCCAGATGGAAAGCATCAGCGGCGCCGCGGGGCAGACCGGTGACCTGTCGATGCGCCTTAAGGTGCGCCACGGCGATGAAATCGGGCATACCGCGCAGGCCTTCAACCAGATGATGGTAACCTTCGAGCGGCTGATTGCGCAGGTTCGCGACGGGGCCGAGTCGGTGGCGTCCAGCAGCCGTCAGATCGCCTCGGGCAATCAGGACCTGGCGCAACGTACCGATGAGCAGTCCTCGTCACTGGCCGAAACGGCGGCGAGTCTCGAGGAAATCACCGCGACCGTGAAGCAAACCGCCGACTATGCTCACCAGGCGCGCGACATGAGCCACGGGGTCGGTCAGCGCGCCCGTGAAGCGGGCGACGTGGGAGATCGGACGCATACCGCGATGCAGGAGATTCGCGAGTCCAGCGACAAGATTTCCACGATCGTCGAGGCGATCGATTCCATTGCCTTCCAGACCAATCTGCTGGCCTTGAATGCCTCAGTGGAAGCGGCCCGCGCTGGCGAGCACGGCCGTGGTTTCGCCGTCGTCGCCGACGAGGTACGCCGTCTTGCCAGCCGCAGTGCCGATGAAGCCGAGCAGATTCGCCACCTGGTCAAGGACAGCGTGGCCAAGGTCGGCGAGGGCGCAAATCTGGTCGAAGAGACGGGGGGACATCTGCGCGAGATCGTCGATAGCGTCGATAAGGTATCGCAGTTCGTCTCCGAAATCGCCGAAGCCACGCAAGAGCAATCGACGGGGATCGACCAGATCAACCAGGCGATTGCCCAGCTCGACCAGGTGACCCAGCAGAATGCCTCACTGGTTCAGGATGGCTCCTCGGCCAGTATGTCGCTGGATGAACGGGCCAACGACATGCATGTGCTGGTGGGACGCTTCAAGGTGAGCAATGCGGCTTACGAGGAAGACGACGACACGGACGACAGCGCCTCGCCCAAGGCGTTACCCGCAACGTGATCGTAGCTTGCCAGCCCCGTCCGGGCTGGCATGAAAAACGCCTTCACTGCCTAGAGCGGTGAAGGCGTTTTTGGTGGTACCGAAGAACACTGATGCCCCGACATCCGCGCCATCAGTGTTTTGAAAGGTGCTCTTAATGCTTGCATTCATCAGGCCGAACCGTGCTTCCTGGCATAGCGCGATGCATAGAATACGGCCTCACGTTATGTTAACTGCGGCGTTCATCAGATTGATTTGAGAGTCGATACTACTGGCATGTCAAAGAAATGTCTCAATTTATCGTACATTTAGTTTTTAATGTGAGACAAATGGTTAATGGTGTCGGTTACTTGACTCGTTAGACTGGCTATCAGCTCCATCGCGAGTACTTGCCTGCGTCCACAAAAAGGACAATTCATGAATTCACTGACATTACTTTCCTTCGTTTTTTTCACCGGCTTGGTGGCTTTCATCACCTGGCGAATGACCCGACATGATGATCACCGGCACTCCAAAGGCTATTTTCTGGCGGGGCGCAGCCTGACCTTCCCGGTCATCGCCGGTTCACTTTTGATGACCAATCTCTCCACCGAGCAGATGGTGGGTCTTAACGGTGCTGCCTTCACCGATGGGCTCTCGGTAATGGCCTGGGAGGTAGTCGCGGTGGTTTCGCTGGTGGCGATGGCCATGTTCTTTCTGCCGCGTTTCCTGAAGAGCGGTATCACCACGTTGCCAGAGCTTTTAGCGCTGCGGTTTGATCGAACGACTCAGCTATTGGCCAACATCATATTCATGGTCGCCTACGCGGTGATTCTGCTACCGAGTATTTTGTACTCGGGGGCGCTAGGCCTGATGGGGCTGCTGGATCTCAAGGCACTCACCGGTATCGAGTCCACGTATACACTGTTGATCGGAACAGTCGTCGCGGTAGGGCTTGGTGGTGCAATTTATGCACTGTTCGGCGGGCTGCGCTCGATCGCCATCTCTGACACCCTGAACGGTATCGGTCTGCTGATTGGCGGGCTGCTGATCGTCTATTTCGGCCTCAATGCGGTGAGCGATGGTCAGGGGGTGATGGCCGGCTGGGAAGAACTGAAGGCGACTAACCCCGAAAAGCTGCGCTCGCTGGGTAACGAGGACCAGTCGGTGCCCTTCTCGACGTTGTTCACCGGGGTGCTTTTGCTCAACATGTTCTACTGGTGCACCAACCAGCAGATCATTCAGCGTACCTTTGCCGCCAAGACCCTGGCCGAAGGCCAGAAGGGCGTGCTGCTGACCGGGCTGCTCAAGCTGCTTGGTCCACTTTATCTTGTGTTGCCAGGGATCATTGCTTTTCAGCTCTACGCTGGGGAGGGCATCAAGGCCGATGCCGCTTATGGTCGTCTGGTATACGATGTATTGCCGGCGCCGCTGACCGGCTTCTTCGCCGCCGCTATGGTCGGCGCCATCCTGTCGTCCTTCAACTCGGCACTGAACTCCACTGCTACCTTGTTTAGTCTGGATGTCTACAAGGCACGCCTTAACCGTGAGGCGAGTGACGAGCAGGTGGTGAGGATCTCGAAGTGGGCTGGCTGGATCATGGCCGCCGCGGCCATGACCATCGCCCCGTTGATGGCTAGCCAAGAAAGCCTGTTCGTCTATGTGCAGAAAGTGAACTCCATTTATTACATTCCGCTGCTGTCGGTGATCGTGGTGGGGCTGGTATCCAAGCGTGTGCCAGCCATCGCTGCTAACTTGGCACTGGTGTTGGGCTGCGCCCTGATTGGCCTGTTCTATTTCGTGCCGCCGTTGGCCAAGCTGGTGGATGCGGTTCACAACTTCCACTTCATCGCCATCGTGCTAGTGGTGCTCGTGTCGATGATGCTGATCATCGGTAAGGTGGCGCCTCGAGAAGTACCATGGATTCAGAAAGACGTTGGTGCTATCGACATGACGCCTTGGGCAGGCACTAAAATAGCCAGCGTCGTGCTGCTGATGCTGGTATTGGGTATCTATATCGCTTTCATTTAGGGCCTCATCCCAGCGTTGACCCCTCAATGACAATGCCCAGGCACTTGGCCTGGGCATTGTCGTTACGCTTTTGGCATACGCTAGAGTAAGCGACTTACGCGTCGCGCCAGATGCTTACCCCTGCCGAGGGCAGTCGCGTGGCGCCCACAAGGTAGCCATCGCTTGGTACCAGGCTCTCGGGCAGTCGACGCGCCTCGGGCGCATAATTGAAGGCGAAGCAGAGCGGTCCGCGACGCCGTAGCCGAACGCCACTCGGCATCGGGTTGACGGCTATACCCACCTTGCGACATTCGCCCTCGAATAGTGCGACCATGCTGTCCTCATTCAGCCAACCTGTCAGATAGGTCACCGAGTGATGCTCGGTGACGGCGGGCTCACCATCATCGAAGACGCTGATGATCTTGGCTTGCTGACGCTCCGAGTCGAGCAGGTCCCGCCATCGAAGGGCATGACCTCTATGGCCGTTTGCCAGGGTAAGTGCTGGCTCTGCACCAGGACACAGGCCATCGACACGATCCACCGTTACGCCGGTCAGCCCTGTCAGTGCACCGGGTGACAGCTGTTCGGGGACACGAAAGTCCACCGTTCTCGAGCCGGAGCGCGCACCGATGATGATGCGGCTACCACTATCACGTGCTTCTTCCAGCCGCTTCGCCAAGGCATCATCGGCGATCACCTGGCAAGGCAGTGCGATCAGTGAATAGCCTTTTAAGTCGTCTTGTGAAGAGACGATATCCACATCCAGGCCGAGTCGCCGTAGTGCGCTGTACCAGAGCAGATGAAGCTCGAGAGCGTCGAAATGCTCGGCATGTGGCTGAATCTGGCAGGCCCAGATGGCCGTGTAGTCGAACATCAATGCGACCGGGGACTGCGTGCTGGCGGCTAGGTCAGGTGCGGCATCTGCCATTACGTTGATTTCGTCGCGCACCGCAATGACTTCCTGCCAAGCTGCGGCCTGACTGCCGTCGGGCCGTAGAAGGCCGGCGTGCATTTGTTCCTGCGCGAAGGGCGCTTGTCGCCACCGGAAGTAGGAGACCAGTTCGGCTCCATGGGCAAAGGCTTCATGGCTCCAAAGTCGCACCATTCCATCGAGTGGCGCGGCATTGCTTAGCGCCCAGTTGACCGGCCCCGGCTGCTGCTCCATGACCCACCAGCGACCTTTGCACATGGCGCGGTAGAGATCGTGATGGAAGCCGGCAAAGTCCGGATGGCCCTGTTGCCTGTAGAAGGCCTTGGTCGAATCATCGTGGGCACCCCGCTCGAGGAAGCCGAGGGGATAGCTATCCCAACTGGCGATATCGAGATCCTTGGATACGTCGAAATGGTCGAACTCGGTAAAGAGGCCCATGAAGTTGTGCACGATATCAACGTTCACGCCCGCCGCGCGAAGTGTATTGACCTGCAGACGATTGTATTCCGCTACCATATCGGAGCAGAAACGGCGGTAATCGAGCACAATAGCCGGGTGCGGCTCAGTGACGGTTCCCACCGGGGCCTCGACCTGGTCGAAAGCCGTGACCTCCATGCTCCAGAATACTGTGCCCCAGGCGTCGTTGAGCGCATCGACGGTGCCATAACGGGCTTCGAGCCACTCTGGAAAACGTGAGCGAGCAGCAGCCGAGTAGCTGAGGATGGTGTCATGGCAGCCGTATTCATTGTCGGTCTGCCAAGCCGTGATAGCAGGGTTGCCTGCGTAGCGCTCAGCCATCAGGCGCACGATGCGCTCACTAAGCTCCCGGTAGACCGGTGAGGCGAAACAATAGTGCCGACGAGATCCGAAGCCGCGGACGTCGCCGTTTTCATCGACGGCGAGAATCTCTGGGTGCGCATCTACCAGCCACTTCGGAGGCGTGGCAGTTGGTGTGCCCATAACGATCTTAAGGCCAGCGCTTGCTAGCACCTCCACGGCATCGTCCAGCCAGGTAAAGTCCAATTGACCCGGGCGGGGTTCCAGCCGACTCCAGGCAAATTCACCAATGCGCACGGTACTTATGCCCGCGGCGAGCATGTCTCGTGTATCTTGTGCCCAGCGCTCGCGGGGCCAATGCTCGGGGTAATAGCAAACGCCTAGCTGCATGACGTTACTCCTTAGTTATAAATGGGCGGTTACATAAGAAAGTCTGTTGGTTCAGGTAGTTGTCTTGGCCTAGTCGCAGGCCCGCAGGTGCAGCAGCAAGGCCTGGTCGGGGTCAAGCACCGGCAGGGCCAGCCCGAGCATCATCAACTGCTCGCCACTCGCTTCCAGTGTTTCCCCTTGGTTGAGCTGGGCATCGATCCAGGCCGGCAGGGCCTTCATGCGCCGCTCGGGGTGTTCGGGGAGCTTGAGCAGTTCGACCCGGTAGCGCCGCGTTGGGTCGAGTCCCGCCAGTGGCTGAGATGCCGGCAAGGCGTGGCGTGGCATGGCGAGCTGGCTGACGTTGAAGAGCGCCTCATCACCGGCGGGGCTAACCACGCCATGCGCCTGCTGGTGCGGGTCGAGGCAATCCAGGCGCCAGCTAATGCCACCATGCAGCAGGCCGCGCAGTGCCTTGTAGCGCTCGGTCCAGCCTCTCAACACGGCGCGTTCGTCGTGGTCGAGCCGACTGACATCCAGCTCAAGCCCTAGGTGCCCGAACAGGGCGGTGCTGGCACGGAAGGCCAGGCTGGTGCGGCGTGAAGTGGTATGAGCATGCGCGGGCCCGATGTGGTCGCCCAACAGCTCCGGTGGCAAGAAGCGCCCGGCGCCGCGCTGGATATGCACGCGCTCGTGAGGGTCGTTGCAGTCCGAGGTCCAGACCCGATGGGTGTGGCGCAGGATGCCATGATCGGTGCGGGCACCGCCCGAGGCGCAGCTCTCGATCTCGACCTCGGGATGCGCGGCGCGCAGCCGGGCCAGCAGGGCATAGAGCGCCTCGACCTGGGTATGAGCCGCCGGGCGACCGGCGTGCTCGCCGGTCTGGCTGGCCGCATGGGTCAGGTCGCGGTTCATGTCCCACTTGAGATAGCGGATAGGATACTCGGCGAGCAACGCATGGAGGCGCGCGAACAGGTAGTCGCCGACCTCGGGACGCGTCAGATCCAGTACGCACTGGTAGCGGCCCAGCGGCTGGTCGCGGCCGGGCAGGCCGAGGATCCAATCCGGGTGGCGGCGATAGAGCTCGCTGTCCGGGTTGACAATCTCGGGTTCGACCCACAGGCCGAACTCCATGCCTTGGGCGTGGACCGCCGCGATCAGCGGATCGAGGCCGTTGGGGTACTTGTCCTCGTCGAGATACCAATCGCCCAGGGCGGCACGCTCTCCGTCGCGACCGACGAACCAGCCGTCATCCAGCACGAAGCGTTCCGCACCCACGTCCCCAGCGGCCACCACCAGCTCATCGAGACGGGCGGCGTCGTGGTCGAAGTAGAGCGCTTCCCAGGTGTTGACGTGCACCGGGCGCGGCTTGTGCGATTGCGGCCAGTCGAGGCGTGCGCGCAGGGCGGCATGCTGGCGCTGACTGGCGCTGTTGATGCCGCTGTCGGACCAGGCCAGCACCACCTCCGGGGTGGTGATCGATTCGCCGGCCGCCAGGGTCTGTTCGCCCGGCAGCAGCAGGGCGCCCAGCTGCAGCTGGGTGCTGCCGTCGAACTGACGCTCGACCAGCACGCGATGGTTGCCGCTCCAGGCCAGGTGGGCGCTGATGACCTCGCCACGCTGCTCGCTGAACCCCCGAGTGCCGACGATCACCGACGGTACACGCTGGTGCGAGCCGCGGCCGCGGCGGTTTTCCAGGGCGAACATGCCCTCGCCGATGGCATGACGGGTCTCGGTGAATTCCTGCACCCAGCGGCCGCCGAAGGTCAGGCATTCCTCGTAGCGCACCGGCAGCGGCAGGCAGGCGGCGGCCAGCCACTCGAGGCGATAGGGGCGGCTGGCCTGGTTGCTCAGAGTGGTCTGCTGGCGCAGCACACCCTCGGCGGTCAGCTGAAGCGAGAGGCGCACCTCCAACTGGCTGAGCTCGTCGCGCAGGGTCAGATGGGCGTGGGCGGCCTGCGCATCGTGGCGACAGCCGACGTCGGCCAGCTGTAGGTCGCTGAGCCAGTCCTGGCCGTCGCGATCGCCACTCAATGCCGGCTGGCCAGCGAAACCGCTTCCTGCGTCATTGAAGAGCGTATTGGGCGGCAGTTGGTCGAGGCTCGCTTGGGGAGTCGCGGCACTGGCCATCAGTCGCTGTGTCGCGGGATCGACCGCCAGCGTATGCCCGAAATGCGCGATGCGCGGCCTGTCCTGGTCAAGGTCTAGCTGCAGCTGAACGCCGGCGGCGGTCAGGGTCAGCCACCGCGCCTCCTGCAGGTGCTGGCTGTGAGGCGCTGAGGTCGAATCGGTGGTGGTCATGCGTTCACTCTCTCGGGCTTGAGTCCTGCGTCGGTCTCTTCATAGGAAGCCTTCGACCAGTGCTCTGGTATTACTTGGACAAGATTCACTCAAGGTTCAAGTAAGCATCATTCGACCACCGATACGCCCCAGCCATAGCAGTCAGCATCGGCCTGGAGAGACTGGCAGCGCGGCAGTATCCGCCGGGACTTGAGTAGTGTGATTTCATGCGTTGGATCCTTTAGATGGAGGAAATGTCGGTGCCTCCTCCGGTCTCGGTGTCGGATAGTGCGTAGAGGCGACATCCTGAGAGCGGTATTTGTCAGCTGACGTTTAGTTATGCGCCAAGGCTTCATCGTCGGAGAGCTTGGTTTGGGCGCCTGAGTTTGCGCGCCCCGTTGTCGACGCCGAGATCGGAGGCGGTGCGCTCCAGGACTCGCTCGGTGGCCATTCGGGCTGCGTCCGGCTGGCGCATGCGAATGGCCTCAAGTACTTGGCGATGGCGCTCTAGGCTGTCGTCCAGTGAGTTCACCTGATGATGAGAATGATGGATTAGTGCCACGATCGAGGGTCGCAATAACAGCCCCATCTGCCTCCACACGAGGTTGTGACTGGCACGATAGATGGCGTCATGAAAGGCTACGTCGTATTCGGTGTGCACCTCGCGCCTTGCCGGATCGTCCGCATTCGCCCACATGCCGTCGAAGGCTGTTTCGATGCGTGCCAAGTCTTGTGCAGTCGCATTCAGGGCTGATAATTCACTAATAAAAGGTTCGGCGGATAAACGAAATGCGAAGACCTCGTTAACCAATTGGGGATGAGGTGACTCCAGTTCCGACATCCATTCGCTCATCTGCGGATCAAGCAGATGCCACTCCTCGATATCGCGCACCACTGTACCGCGCCCGGCGGTGCGTTCGATCAAACCACTATTGCTGAGTTCGGCAAGAGCATTTCGCACCCGATTGCGGCTAGCCGCGAAGTGCTCGCACAAGTCGATTTCACGCGGAAATGTCTCACCGCTGACCCACTCACCCGCCAAGATTGCATGTGCTAGCACGTTAGCCAAGGCCTTAGCCCCACCGGCATTTGGGGGAATCGGAAGGCGTGTTAGCGTCATCGTGATGGTCTCTAAAATGTATGATATTAATGTATATAATGTCTGATGTTTATTCCAACCACATATTCTCCATTATGACTAGACATTGGTATTATACTTGGAGTGCTAAAAAACTAGATGTGCTGCATCAATGCAAACTGAGGGCTTTCAAAAAACAGCTTGCGCTTTATCTCAGTCTTGAGGGGAGGCCTTAACGACTTGCCAAGCGACGGATAAACGACGGCCCCACTGCCAAGGCGTATTGCCAAGACAGTGGGGCCGTTTGTCTTCTAGAGATGGGTTACGCCTGTGTGGCGAAGGCCGGCGTAGGCGCGCCGTGGGTTTGGGTTTCGATTGCGAATAGCGCACCGGCATCGGGTTGCTCGGCCAGGGCGCCGTCATCGAGGCCCTTGCGGGCGGTGGTGATGTAGAGAGTGGAAAGGTCGGGGCCACCAAAGGTGCAACTGGTGATATTGGCGACGGGCATGGGGATTTCTTCGTGTAGTTGACCTTGGCTATCGAAGACGCTGATACGCCAGCCGCCGAATTGGCAGACCCAGAGGTTGCCGTCGCGGTCGGTGGTCATGCCATCGGGGCAGCCCTGGTCCTGGGGGATGCGGATGAAGGGTTCCCGCCCTGAGAGGTTGCCATGTTTATCCACGGCGAACCTATAAATGAGGCGTTCCAGCGTGTCGGTGTGGTAGAGCCAATCACCCTGAGGCGAGAGCACCGGGCCGTTGGTGACGATGTATCCGCTGTCCTGGCGTTGGCAGTCGCCGTCGGGCCGCACGCGATAGAGCGAACCGCTGGCGTGGCTCTCGGCGTCGTCCATGGTGCCACACCATAGATTGCCGTGGGCGTCGACGACAGCATCGTTGAAACGGTTGCCGGGCAGCTCGGGCTCGGGCGTCAGCCACTTTTCAAGCGTACCTTCTGGCAGCTGCAGACGCGCGATGGCGTGTCGCAACGTGACGATGAAGCCACCTTCGGCGTGACGATGCACGCTGGTGATTTCCTCGTCGAGCGACCACTGGCGCACGTTGCCGTTGGCTAGACACTGTAATTGGTGGCCTTTGATATCCACCCAGTAAAGCGCTTGTTCCGTTTCGTCCCATAGCGGCCCTTCACCTAGGATATTGCCAGCCGGATGGGCGACACGGGGTTTTTCATGCGGAGCTATGAGTGAAGGCATTGTTATCTCCTGGGAACGTCATGGGGCCAAAAACAAAAAACCGGTGCCGGAGTTTCCTCCGACACCGGCTGACCACCATTATGCGTAAGCCATGTCCTCGAGCTCACGACCCTTCGTCTCGCGGACGAACTTGATGACGAAGAAGATCGAGATGACCGCGCAGATGGCGTAGAAGCTATAAGCGCCGGTCAGGCCGATGGAGGCGAGCATGATCGGGAAGGTCATGGTAATGGCGAAGTTGGCGACCCACTGGAAAAGCCCTGCGATGGCAAGCCCTGAACCACGTACCTGGTTGGGGAACATTTCGCCGAGCATGACCCACATCACCGGGCCCCAGGAGCTGTTGAAGAAGAACACATAAGCGTTGGCGGCGATCAGCGCGAGCACGCCGTTGTTATTGGAGAGCTTCAGGCTGCCATCGACCATCTCGGCGGTCGAAAACGCGTAGACGAGAATGGCCAACGTGATTGCCATGCCCACAGAACCGCCCCACAGCAGCGGCTTGCGCCCAATGCGGTCGATCAAGGCGATGGCGCCCAGGCACGCGGCGATACTTACCGCGCCACTGATGACGTTGATCAGCAAGGCATCGCCTTCGGAGAAGCCCACGGCTTGCCAGAGAACGGCACCGTAGTAGAAGACGACGTTGATCCCCACCAATTGCTGGAACACGGCGAGGCCGATCCCGACCCAGACCAGGCTGATCACCTTGCCGGTCTTGGGATTGATCAAGTCGCTAAAGCGCGGCTTGCGCTGCTCCGATAGCGAGTCGCGGATCTGAGCCAGACGCTCTTTGGCGTCGCTTTCGTTGTAGATCATGTGCAGCACGCGTTCGGCACGCTCATCGCGACGCGCACTGACCAGGTAACGCGGGCTTTCCGGGATGAACAACAGCGCGACCAGGAAGATCGTCGCGGGGATCAGTTCCATCCAGAACATCCAGCGCCAGGCGGTAATGCCGAACCACAGTTCGGAGGTAGAGCCGCCGGCGACGTTGGCCAGCAGATAGTTGTTCAAAAACGAGAAGAACAGCCCCGAAATGATCGCGACTTGCTGGATGGTGGCGAGGCGTCCACGCAAATGTGCGGGAGCGATTTCGCTGATGTAGGCCGGCGCCATGACACTCGCGGCACCCACGGCCAGGCCGCCGAGAATCCGGTAGATGACGAATTCCAGCGAGCCGCCAGCGACCCCCGAGCCCCAGGCGCTGACGATGAAGAAGATGGCGGCGACCAGCAGCAGGGTTCGGCGGCCGTACTTATCAGCCAGGCCACCGGCAAAGAAGGCCCCCACTGCACAACCCAGCAGCATGGAGGCGACGTTGAAACCGGTACCGACGCTGTCGGAATTGAACGAGGATTGCAGGCCATCGACGGTGCCGTTGATGACCCCGCTGTCGAAACCGAACAGGAAGCCGCCTATGGCGGCGACACAGCATGTTAAAAAGACAATCAGGGAACGTTGCGAATCACTATATGTTGGCATGGTGTGCTCCGTTGTTGTTGGTGGCGCGGGCGCAAGCGGCTAGAGATTACATCCAGCCGGCATCGACCCAGTAGTTATGGGCGGTACAGGCAGCGGCGTCATCCGAGGCCAGGAACAGCGCCATAGCTGCCACGTGATGCGGGTGTATGCGGACCTTGAGTTTTTGCTCTTCGACAATTTGTTCCTCGTCTTCGGGGCTATACCAACGCGATTGACGCGGCGTCTTGACGTTGCCGGGAATGATGCAGTTGACGCGAATGCCATCGCCGCCCAGATCGCTCGCCAAGGCCCGAGTCAGGCCCTCGATTCCGGCCTTGGCGGTTTCATAGAGCAGCATGTCGGGCTGCCCCAGGTGCCAGCTGATCGAGCCCAGGTTGATGATCGCTCCCTGGCCTTGACGTCGCATGGCCGGTGCCACTTCACGGGCGGCAAGCACCAGGTGGCGCAGGTTGACGCCCATGCGGTCGTCCCAATACTCGGGCGTGATGTCCTCGAGCTTGTGGCGGTCGTCGTTGGCGGCGTTGTTGATCAGCACGTCGACGTGGCCGATGGCGCTCAGCGTGGCACTAAGCTGATCGGGCTGGGTCAGATCGCAACGATGGAAATGCGGTGCGCCGCCGCATTTGTCGACCAGCTCACGAGAAGGCGTCTCGGTGATATCCAGGAAATGGACGTCCGCACCCTGGTTGACGAAGGCTTCGACCAAACCGGCGCCAATACCGGAACCACCGCCGGTGATGACCACTTTCTTGCCTTTGAGGCTTGGGTAAATTGCGGAACTCATGCAGGACCTCTATCGCATTGGGGAGCGGGCTGTCGCTAGGCGATCTTTCGTTCTTTAGTTAATAGATTTAACTAAGTGAATGATCGTTCAGAGAGACGGTGATTTCCATGCGACGATAGTCATACGCTTGGCTGATAAAAGGCCATGAATCTCACATGAAGTAGGCCTAGAAGTGATAATGGCTGGTACTTTTATGAACACGCTGGCGCTGCATTTTCAATTTCGTCGCGTCACGGCGGGAAGGGGCGATAATTTGGTATATTGCGGAATTCGATCCGCATTTCAGCGAGGCACCTAGTATTGCCATGGTTAGTACCTTTGCCCCCCAAGCCGCCGGTGATCTCAATTTTCTCAAGAAGCTCAATCGCAGTTCGATTCTGGGCACCGTGCGCCGCTATCCCGGCGCGACACGTGCCGATATCGCGGCGCGCACGCAGCTGACCAAGGCTACCGTGGGGGGCGTGGTGCAAGCGCTTCTGGAGCGCGGCTGGTTGCGGGAAGGTGAGTTGCAGCCACGGGGCGGAGGACGTCCGGGGCGGGCCCTGTATCTGGACGACGCTCATCATGTGCTATTGGGGGCGGATATCGGGGTGCGGGGCTTGCGCGTGGTGGCGTGCACCCTCGGGGGCGAAGTTCTGCTCCAGCGTTATGTCACCGAGCCACCCACCACCCCCGAGGCCACAGCGGTGCGTCTGGCCGGCATGCTGCGTACCCTGCGCGACGACCCTGTCATCGCCGACCGGCACTGTTTGGGCTTGGGTGTGACGGTGCCGGGCCCGGTCGCCCCGGAGCAGCCCATCCTGCGGCTCGCGCCCAACCTGGGCTGGGTCGATGTTGTCTTCCTTGAGTTGCTTCGCCCGCACCTGCCGGAGCTCGACGGTGCCTGGCTACTGGATAATGAAGCCAACGCCGCAGCGTTCGGCGAGTTCTATTTCCATGATGGTATCCCGCCCGAGTCCATCGTTTATATCAGCGCCGCCAGCGGTATCGGCAGCGGACTGGTCACCGGCGACAATTACCCTCTGGTACCGCGTGGCATGCAAGGGCTGGTGGGTGAGATCGGTCACACCATCGTGCAGCCAGGCGGGCTGTATTGTCATTGCGGCAATCGGGGGTGCGCCGAGACCCTGGTCAGTGGCTGGGCGATACGCGCTGCACTGGGGATCGCCGATGATGAAAACCTCGAGGCGGCGATAGCGGCACGCGGCGACGACCCCGATGTCAATGCTGTCCTGCGGCGTGCCGGAGAAGCCTTGGGGACTCTGATGCTCAACCTGCATCACACGCTCAACCCGGCCATGTTGGTGCTCGGCGGATCGCTAATGCATCTAGGCGAGCGGCTGATCAAGCCGGCGCTGGAGTACTTCGAGGCGCATCAGAACGATCTGCTGCGAGGCACACAACGCGTTCCCGTCAAAATCATTCACGACAGTACCTTCACCGCCGCGCGGGGAGCCGCCGCCCAGGTCATGGCCAAGGCGGCGTTGGAGGCGTGAGGCTGGCTGTGTCTGTGTTCAGAAAAGGCCTGTGTATTAGACAGTGCCCGTGTTTAGAAAATCACGTTGGGCAGTGTCATCGATACGGCAGGCACGAAGGTTACGATCAACAGTATGCCGACCAGGAGTAGCCAATAAGGCATGATGGCGCGGATGAAATCGGGCACCCTGACGCCGGTGATACTACAGGTGGTGAACATTACCGTACCGAGGGGTGGCGTGATCGTACCGATGGAGGCATTGAGGATGAAGATGATGCCGAAATGCACCGGGTCGATGCCGAACTGTGCCGCCACGGGCGCCAGCAGGGGCGAGAGCACGATGAGAATTGCGTTGCCTTCCAGGAACATGCCCAGCGTCAGCAGGAGAAAGTTGGCGAGCAACAGGAACGCCACCGCGCTTCCCACCTCGGATGAGAGCAGCATGGCGATGTCCTGCGGGATGTGCTCCCAGGTCAGAAAGCGCGCGAATCCCGAGGCCACGGCGATGATGAACAGCACGTTGACTGAGGCGAAAAGCGATTCCCGCGTGGCCACGGCGACGTTGCCGATATTCATTTCCTTGTAGACGAACATCCCCACGATCAAGGCATAAAGTACGGCCATGGCGCCGGCTTCGGTGGGCGTGAAGACGCCGACACGGATGCCGCCGATGACCACGACCGGCAGCAGCAAGGCAATGATGCCGGCGCGCGTCACGCTGACCCATTCATGCCGCGAGACCCGCTCCTTGCGCGGCGGCTGGTAGCCGAGCCGACGGCACTGGCGCGATACCAGCAGCATCATGCATACCGCCATCAGTACCCCGGGCACCACGCCGGCCAGGAACAGGCGACCGATCGACACGTTGTTGACGTAGCCGTAGACGATCAGCGCGATCCCCGGCGGAATGGTCGAGGTCACCAGCGAGGAGGCGGCGGTGACGGCGGTGGAAAACGGCTTGGGATAGCCGCTTGCCGTCATGCTGGGCACGAGCAGCTTGGCGTTCATGGCGGCGTCGGCGATGTTGGAGCCGGAGAGCCCGCCCATGAAGGTGCTCAGCAGCACGTTAGCCTGGGCCAGGCCGCCATGCATGCGCCGGGTCATGAGTTCGGCCAGCTTGAGCAGACGGTCGGTGATGCCGGAGTAGTTCATGAACACCCCCGCCATGATGAAAAACGGGATCGCTAGCAGCGAGATGGACTCCAGTCCCCCGGCCAGGCGCTGGATGAGCAGCATGGTGGGCTGGTCGGCGCCGAACAGGAAATACACAAACGTCGACAGGAACAGTGCGAAGGCGACGGGGGTGCCCAGCACGAAAAGAAGCAACAGCGCTGCGAGTGCTATGCCTACGGCCATGGGGAGTATCCTTTAGGTATCGCGAGCCAGACGTACGAGGCAGTGGTAGGCCATGACGACGGCACTGACCGGGATGGCGACGTGGATCCACATGTACGGGATCTGAAGCATGGGGGTGCTGCGGAAATTGGAGTAGGGCAGCAGTTGCAGCCCCCAGTAGCCGAGCACGATGGCGGCGATCAAAACCATGCCGACATTGAAGAGGCGGTCGTTCCAGCGGGCGAGCGACGCCGGCAGGTTTTCCGACAGTATGCCGATGAGCACGTGTTCGTTGCGCCGTACCAAGGCGCTGGCGCCGAGGAAGGTGGCCCATACCATCAGTAGCTGCAGGACCTCCTCGGTCCAGGCCAGCGGCGTGTTGAAGATATAACGCATGAAGATGTTGCTGATGGCAACGAGAAATATCGCGAAGAGCGCCGCGCTGGCCAACACTTCATCGAGACGCATGATGCGGTCGAACCAATGGAATATGCGTTTCATGTGAGGCTCCTCGGGCATGACAACGCAGGCGTTGCCATGCGTGATGCGCGTGCCGGCGCCATCCGCGTGGCGCCGGCGGTCGGTCAACGTTTACCCGTTGATGATCTGGCGAACCTGCTCGTAAAGGCCGTCGCTCCACTTCGGGAAGGCGGCGGGCACTTGCTCTGCGGCGCGTTCGCGGAACGGCTGCGTATCCACTTCGTGGACCTCGACGCCGGCATCCTTGAGTTTCTGCAGGGCGACGTCGCTTTCCTTCTCGACCAGTTCACGCAGATGGGCGGCCATGTCTTGCCCAGTGTCGGTCAGGATCTGCCGGTTTTCCTCGCTGAGCTGGTCCCAGAACGCTTGGCCGGTGACGAATGGCGCCACGGTGTTCATGTGGCCGGTCAGGTTGAGGTGCTTGACGACTTCGTGGAACTTGCCGCCGAATAGTACCGGCGTGGGGTTCTCGACCCCGTCGACCATGCCCTGGGCCAGTGCCGGATAGACGTCGCCCAGCGACATTGGCGTTGGCGTGGCGCCCATCGACCGCATGGCCTCGACGTACATCGGTGAGTTCTGTACCCGGATCTTCACGCCGTCGAGTTCCTCGGGCGTAGTGGCAGGCTCGCGCGAGAGCAGGTGGCGCGTGCCGTACACGGTGTTGGGGATGACGATGTGGTAGCCGGCCTCCTCGACTTTTTGGCTCTGCTCGGCGAACCACTCGGATTCGAAGACCTTGAGCTTGTCGTCGAAGCTGTCGGCCAGGTAGGGCGCGTCGAGTACCGACAGGTCGGGCACCGAGCTCATGAAGTTGCTGTAGGCGGTGATCGTGATGATCGGCGAGCCGAAGCGTGCCTGCTCCATGACATCCGTCTCGGAGCCGAGCTGGCTGGCGGGGAACGCGCTGAGTGTGAGTTCGCCATCGCTTGCTTGTTCGACGTTTTCCGCCCATTCCTTGACGGCGACATCCACCGGCTCGCCTGGCTGGTTGCCGTAGGCGACGCGGATTTCAGTGGCGGCCTGAGCGAGGTTCAAGCCGCCGAGGCCGGCGATGGAGAGGCTGGTGGCGATGAGCGTGAGTTTCTTGAAACGCATTGTCGTGCTCCTTGGTTGTTGTCGGTCGTGCAGTCGGGTTACTGGGAATGCGTCGTGGATTGTGCGCTCGATATGGCGTCATCGAGTCGCGGCGTGGCGACGCCTCGTCGGCGCGCCGATTCGACCACGGGTTGCAGGCGTCGCTGGCACTTCATGGCGTGGTGTTGAGCGATGTCCTGCAGGGCGTGGTCGAGATAAGGGTTGGCGAAACGCTCGAGCGTGGCGTCGCGATAGGCTTCGAGAGAGGGCCGCTCGAGGTGTTCCGCCAGAGTGGGCAGCACTTCGTCGTCGAGTACCTGGCGCAGCTCCTCCGCCCATGCCGGGTCGTCCATGGCCTCGCGCACGAAGCGGATGCGCGGTTGCGGCTCGCGCTGCCAACGGTGGACGAGATAGGTGTGCGCCAGGTTGAGGATGTGCAGCTTGCGCATCTCGTAGGGGGCCAGGGACGTCACGCACTGCACATCGGGATGTTGGCAGGGCAGTTCGAGGCCGGGCTGGTCCTCGATGGCCCAAAGCGCGTACGGCTCGGCAACGGCGCCGACCGGTTCCAGCGCTGCTGAAACGATGCGGTCGACGAGAGTGTTGGCCCATAGGCAGCGTGTCGTCAGCCAGGTGTCGAAGTCGGCATCGGCGTAGTCGCGCTGCGCTAGCTCCAACACCAGGGCTTGGAGCTGCTCGCCGTTGCGGCTGACCAGCTCGCAGGGCAGCACGGTGAGGCCCTCGCGCCCCGCGCTGTAGCGCGCGTGCAGCAGTTTGGTGAGCTTGCCCGGAAAGCTTTTCGGCACCTCTGCCAGGGCGCTGTCGTCGTCGACGTGGTAGCCGCTGTCCCCGGTGTTGGACACCACGAAACGGGCATGCTCGACGAAGTGCCGTTCCAGCGGTTCCCACTGTTCGTCGGCGATCAGGCAGCCGGCGACGCTGGTGATAGTCTCGCGGGTGTCGATGTCGCGGCCGTCGCGACGACCGCGAATCGCCAGCGGATACTCTCGGTGCGTGTCCAGGTCGCGGGCTTTTTGCTTGCCGGCCTCGCGCGGCGAGGTCTGGACCACGAGGATGCCGTCGCGCGTGTGGCCGGCCTCCCGCGAGGCGTGCACGAACGCGGCCACGTGGCCCAGCAAAAAGCGGCTGGTGCCGAATTGCACGATACCGGCATCGGCGAGCGTTGGCGCTGTCACAGGGAGACTCCGCGTTTCCAGGGGATGAAATCGAGCTGCGAGAGACGCATGGCCTTGGTGCGGTAATGTCCCGAGGCGGTGTCGATGCACAGGCGCAGGAGTTCATCGGCGAGTTCGGCGATGTCCGCCTCGCCGCGAATGATGGGCCCGGCGTCGAAGTCGATGACATCATGCATGCGGCGCGCGAGCTCGCTGTTGCTGGCGAGCTTCAAGACCGGCGTGATGGGGTTGCCGGTGGGCGTGCCGAGGCCGGTGGTGAACATCACCAGGTTGGCGCCGGAGCCGACCAGGGCGGTCGTGGACTCGACGTCGTTGCCCGGCGAGCAGAGCAGATTGAGGCCCTTGCGTACCTGGGGCTCGGTGTAATCCAGCACGTCGACGATGGGGCTGTCGCCGCCTTTCTTGGCCGCGCCGGCGGACTTCATGGCGTCGGTGATCAGACCGTCGCGAATGTTGCCGGGTGAGGGGTTCATCGAGAAGTGCGCGCCCACCGAGGCGGCGTGACGCTGATAGGCCTCCATGAGCTCCTGAAAGCGCGAGGCCGTGGCGTCGTCGCGGCAACGCGCCAGCAATTCATGCTCGACACCGCATAGCTCGGGGAACTCGCTCAGGATGCCGCTACCGCCCAAGGCCGCCAGGCGGTCGATGACGGCACCGACCAGCGGGTTGGCCGAGAGGCCGGAGAAACCGTCGGAGCCGCCGCATTCCACGCCGATGGTGAGCTCGGAAAGCGGCGCGGGGCGCCGTTCGACGGCATTGGCGACCTTGAGGCCGTCGAAGATGCTGCCCAGCGCCTGACGGATCAGCTCGGGTTCCGTGTTGGTGGCCTGCTGCTCGAAGTAGTGAACGGGACGCAGGCTCTCGGGGTCGCGTTTGGCTACCGCTGCCTTGAGCATCTCGATCTGGGCCTTCTGGCACCCGAGGCTGAGGACCGTGGCGCCGGCCACGTTGGGGTGACAGATGTAACCGGCGAGTAGCTGGCACAGCGACTGGGCGTCGTCGTCGGTGCCGCCGCAGCCCAGCGTATGGGTCAGAAAGCGCACGCCGTCGACGTTCGGGAACAGGGACGCGTCGGGCGTCGGGGCTGGGGCCGCTTGCGTGTCGCCGTGGAGCATGCGGCGGGCCATGTGCTTGTAATCCCGGTAGGGATCGTCGCCGATGGCGTCCTCGACGCACTGGCGTAGTACCTCGATGTTGCGGTTCTCGCAGAAGACCAGGGGAATGACCAACCAATGGTTGGCGGTGCCCACGCGCCCGTCGGGGCGGTGGTAGCCATCGAAGGTCTGCCCGGTGAAGGCACTGACATCGGGGGCATCCCAATGCTCGCGGTGGCCTTGAGGCTTGGCATTGGAGGTGGAATGCTCGACGTTGGCCGTGGTGATGGCGGCGCCCGCGGCGATGGGCTGGACGACACGTCCCACGGTCACGCCATACATTACGATGAGTTCATCGGGTTGCATGGCGTGCAATGTGAACTTGTGCTTGTGCTGTACGGCTTCGGACAGACACAGGCGGTGGCCGTTGTCGTCGATCTCCATGCCTTCGGGCAGGTCGCGCAGTGCAACACGCACGTTGTCGTGGGCATGGACACGCAGACTGGGCTGCTGAAGCTGGTCGGAGGCGATGGTCTGGGTCATGCCGAGCGACCTCCTTGGGCGGTGGCGTCATCGAACGTCACCATCGCCTTGATGACGCCGGTCGCCGGGTCGCACCACTGCGGCATCAACGAGGGCAGGTCGGTATAACGGCCGCGATGCGTGATCATGGCCGTCGACTGCATGCGGCCTTCTTCCATCAGGCGGGCGACCGTCTCGAAGTCTTCACGCGTGGCATTGCGGCTGCCCAGCAGGCTGAGCTCGCGCTTGTGGAAGTCAGGATCGTTGAAGGTGATGTCGGCCTTGACCACGCTCACCAGCACGTAGCGCCCGCCGTGGCCGGCAAAGTCGAAGCCGCGATTCATGGCGGCGGGATTGCCCGTGGCGTCGAATACGACGTCGGCCAGGGCGCCGTCATTGTGGCGCTCGATGGCAGCTTCCACGTCGTCCTCCAGCGCGTGCAGCACACCATCCACGCCCAGCGTGTCGCGGCAGAAGGCCAGGCGGTCACGGTTGGTGTCCACCACCAGCACCCGCGCACCACGGCTCTGGGCGATTTGCACGATACCGATGCCGATCGGCCCGGCGCCGACCACCACGACCAGCTCGTCGGTCTCGGTGCCGCTACGGCGTACGGCATGCGCGCCGATGGAAAGGCACTCGACCAGCGCCAACTGCTCGGCGTCGAGGGTGCTCGAGGTGACCAGGTGATCCACGGGCACGCTGAGATACTCCGCCATGCCGCCATCGCGATGCACGCCGATGACCTGCATGTGCTGGCAGCAGTTGGTTTGTCCCTGCCGGCAAGCACGACATTCGCCGCAATGGAGATAAGGAATGACATAAGCGCTGTGGCCGACGAGCGCTTCATCGACGCCTTCCCCGACGTCGACGATATCGCCGGACAGCTCGTGGCCCAGCACGCGGGGGTAGGTGAAGTAGGGCTGATTGCCGCCGTAAGCATGAATGTCGGTACCGCAGATACCCACGCGACGAATCTTGAGCATGGCCTCGCCGGGCGCGCACTGCGGCTCGGGCACGTCGCGCAATTCCATGTCTTGAGGCTGTGTGCAGACGATCGTGTGCATAGGGTTTCCTCGTGCATCGCCAGGCAAGATGGTCAGGCCAATCGCCCAGCGGTATTTTGATCTAGAGGTCAGGCCAATTGACTAACAAGATGCCCAAGCGATGGACCTGACTTCAAGCGTTTTAGTGGTGACGGGGGGGTAGACATAGGTCGTGGTCGTCTTTGGTCTAACGCCACGATATGAAGGTTGAGACCGCCGCGAGGGCGGTCTCTGGCGAGATCACGCCTGCTTGGTGAGCTGGCGTTGCTCGCCGAGGCCTTCGATGCCCAGGCGCATGGTCTGACCGGACTTGAGGAAGACCTGGGGTTTCTGGCCAGCGCCCACGCCGGGAGGGGTGCCGGTGGAAATGACATCGCCGGGCTGCAGGCTCATGAAGCGGCTCAGGTATGCCACCAGGTAGGGGATCTGGTAGACCATGGTGCGGCTGTTACCGTCCTGGTAGCGCTTGCCGTCGACTTCCAGCCACATGTCGAGCGATTGGGGGTCGGCGACCTCGTCGCGGGTGACTAGCCACGGGCCGAGTGGGCCGAAGGTGTCACAGCCCTTGCCCTTGTCCCAGCTGCCGCTGCGCTCGAGCTGGAATTCCCGCTCGGAGACATCGTTGACCACGCAGTAGCCGGCGACATGATCAATGGCATCGGCCTCGTCGATATAGCGCCCGGGTTTGCCGATGATCACGCCCAGTTCGACCTCCCAATCCGTCTTGTGCGAGTCGCGCGGAATCTCCACGTCATCGTTCGGGCCGCAGATGGCGCTGGTCCACTTGTTGAAGACCACCGGCTCCGGCGGCACCTCGGCGCCGGTTTCGGCGGCATGATCGGAGTAGTTGAGGCCGATGCAGATGAACTTGCCGACCTGGCCCACGCAGGGCCCCAGGCGCGTGCCCTCGGGGGCCTCCGGCAGGCTTTCGGGGTCGGCTTGTGCGATGTGGGCCAGGGCGGTATCGGAAAGCGACTCGCCGGCGACATCTTTGATGAGCGACGAAAGATCGCGGATCTTGCCGTTGGCATCCAACAGGCCGGGTTTTTCCTGGCCCGAGGGGCCGAAACGTAGCAGTTTCATGAAGTGTCCTCGTGTGGGTCGATGCTATGTATGTCGGGTGTCAGTTGGCCCAGCCGCCGTCGATCAATTGGGCGGTGCCGGTGATGAAGGCTGCTTCGTCGGAGGCCAAAAACGTCGCCAGCGCGGCGATTTCTTCCGGTCTGCCGAGTCGCCCCATGGGCTGGCGGTCGATGAATTCCTGGAATACCGCCGCCTTGTCGCGTCCCTGCTGCCGGGCCTGGGCCTCGATACGTTGATGCAGCGAAGGCGATTCGACGGTGCCGGGGCAGATAGCATTGCAGCGGATGCCTTGCGTCATGTAGTCGGCGGCCACCGACTTGGTCAAGCCGATGACGGCGGCCTTGGTGGTGCCGTAGGCGAAGCGGTTGGGGATGCCTTTGATACTGGATGCCAGAGAAGCCATGTTGACGATACTGCCGCCGCCTCGATTGAGCATGCTGGGGAGGAAGGCCTGAATCATATGGAACATGGCGGTCACGTTGAGGCCGAAGCTGCGCTCCCAGGTGGCGTCGTCGCATTCCAGTATCGAGCCGCCTGGGACCATGCCGGCACAGTTGAACAGAATATCGATCTCGCCAAGTTCACTTGCCAGCGCGTCGATGTCAGCGCGTTGCGTGACATCCAGCCGATACACGTTGGCGCCTTCGAGGTCGGCGAGGAGGCTGGTATCGATATCGGTAGCGATGACGCTGGCGCCCTCGGCGAGAAAGCGCTCCACCGTGGCGCGGCCGATGCCTTGACCAGCGGCGGTAACCAGTGCCGTCTTGTTTTGAAGTCTCATGGTGTGGCGAATCCCTACTGAACGTGGGAACATGACGCGGCCAGCCATTCGAAGATCCAGAGGCCTGACCAATGATTGGGCCATCATCTACTGGGCTAGGTCTCGGCGGCAAGTCAATTGCCATCAACTTTAGTCGCAACGCGGTACGGAGAGACGACGCGATGCCGATTCAAACCATTCGCTCACAGCGCCTGTACCGGCAGATCGCCGATCAGTTGCAACAACTGATTCGCGATGGTGAGTTTCCCCCGGGGTCACTATTACCGCCCGAGCGGGATCTGGCGCAGCAGCTGGGCGTCAGCCGCGCCTCGGTGCGCGAGGCGCTGATCGCGCTGGAAGTCGTGGGCATCGTCGAGGTGCGCGTGGGGCATGGGGTATTGGTAAAGGAAGTCGATGCCATGCCACCGGGCTCGGTGATGCAGGCCGCGGCTCGCAAGGAGCCATGGGCGCTCGATCCTGAGTTCGCCAGTGAGATCGAACTCAATCTCGACGAGGAAATACCCCCGTTTTCCCTGTTGCAGGCGCGGCGTTACCTGGAACCCGAGAATGCGGCGTTGGCGGCGATGAACGCCAGTGACGAGGATCTCAGTGCCATACGCGCGGCGCTGGAGCGCAACGTCTACGACAACAACCACGGCGGGGGAAACCTGGCAGGTGACCGGCTTTTGCACATTCGCATCGCCGAAGCCTCGGGCAATGCGGCCTATGCGCTGTTGATCAAGCACCTGCTGGGCCACCAGTACGGCGTCATGTTCCGACGCCTACAGGAGCTATTCATGGAGACCGGCATGCCGCAGCGCTCGCAGGAAGATCACGAGCGCCTGGTGGCCGCGATCGAGGCGCGCGACCCCGCAGCGGCGAGGCAGGCCATGGAAGTCCACCTCGATCATGTGCTGCGAGTGTTCTTCGCGGAGTAGCTGTCATGTTTCCCGGATACCGGGCTTCCTCGAGATCAACGCGGCAGGATGCGGCCGGCTGCCATGAGTCCCTCCGGGTCGAAGAGGTGTTTGAGACCTTTCAAGAGCGTGTACTCGGTCTCGCCTAAATCCTCGAGGAAAGGTGCCTGTTTGATGCGTCCGATGCCGTGCTCGGCACTGATGCTGCCATGGTGCGCATCGACGAGATCGAACAAGACTTCTTCCAGTTCATGCAGCAGCGCCTTCTTGGCCTCGAGCTCAAGATTCGCGGGCGGTAGCAGGTTGAAGTGCAGGTTACCGTCGCCGATGTGGCCGTAGGCGATGACCTGTGTCTCCGGTGAGCGCTGGGCCATGGCGTGATTGGCGGCGTCACAGAACGCCGTCAACGACGAAATGGGCAGCGAGATATCGGTACGCAGGTGTTCACCCCGCATCTGCTGACCTTCCAGCATACTTTCACGTATCTGCCATAGCTGGGCCGCCTGCGTCTCGCTGCTGGCGAGTACGCCATCCAGCACATGCCCCTGCTCCGAGCCCGTCTCGAAGAGATGCTCGATCATCGTATCGAGATCCGCCGGACCACTGGCCGAGACTTCCATCAAGACATAGACCGGGTGCGCTTCGTCGAGCGGGTCGGGGAGATCCGGCGCCGCTTCGAATGCCAGTTCCATGCATACGCGAGGAATCAACTCGAACGCCGAGAGCAGGTCGCAGCAACTACGGCGTGCCTGGGCGTAAAGCGCCAATGCCGACGCGACATCGGGCACCGCGATCAGCGCAGTGCGGCTGGTCTGCGGCCGAGGTGCAAGCTTGAGCACCGCGCCGGTGACGATGCCCAGCGTGCCTTCGGCACCGATGAACAACTGCTTGAGGTCGTAACCGCGGTTGTCCTTGTGCAGGGCGTGCATGCCGTTCCACAGACGACCGTCGGGCAGCACGACCTCGAGCCCCAGCACCAGTTGGCGCATCATGCCGTAGCGCAATACGTTGAGCCCGCCGGCATTGGTGGAGACGTTGCCGCCTATCTGACAGCTCCCTTGGGCGCCCAGGGCGAGCGGGAAGTAGCAATCCGCCTCTTCGGCGGCATCCTTGACGTTCTGTAGAATGCAGCCGCTATCGACGCTCATGCTGAAATTGATGGGATCGAGATGCCGAATCCGGTTCAGCCGCTCGAGGCTGATCATCAGTTCGCCGCGTTCGGGATCGGGTTGCGCGCCGCCGACGAGGCCTGAATGACCTCCCTGCGCCACCATGGGGATCTGGTGGCGGTGGCAGAACGCGACGATGTCGGCGACCTGTTCGGGAGTGCCGGGACGGGCGATCATCAAGGGATCGCCGCCTTTGTCGCCGGCCCAGTCGGTGGTATAGCGAGCAAACTCCGCGGGGTCGTCTATGACCCCGCTAGCGCCCAGCAGCTCGATCAGAAAACGATGTAGCTCGGCGGTATCGATTGGCATCGTGTCGTCTCGTTGTCCTCTCATATCACTTGTACCAGAGCACCAGGCCGGGGAAGGCCAGGAATGCGATGAGCAACGCGATCAGCGTGAAGTAGTAGGGCAGCAGGCTCTTGACCAGATCTTCGAGCTTGACCTTACCGACCCCGCAGCCGACATAGAGCACGGTGCCCACCGGTGGCGTGATCAGACCGATGCCGAGAATGAACGACATCATGACCCCGAAGTAGACCGGGTCGATGCCGAGCTTGACCACCACGGGCGTCATCAACGGCGCCAGAATGACCATGGCCGGGGTAAGGTCCATGAAGAAGCCTACGACCAACAGGAACAGCGTCAGAATACCCAGAATGAAGTACTTGTTCTGGGACAGCTCAGAGAGCATGACGACGATCTGCTGTGGAATCAGGTTGGCGGTCAAAAGCCATGCCAGGACGCTGGCAAATGCCAGCAACAACAAGACCACCCCGGTCAAGCGGCCGGTGGAAACGCATAGGGCGAAGAAGCTTTTCAAGGTGAGGCTGCGATACACGAACATCGAAACCACCACGGCGTACAGCAGGGCGATCGCGGCGCTTTCTGTGGGTGTGAAGACACCGCTCAAGATTCCGCCAACGATGATGATCGGCAGCAGCAACGCGAGTACCGAGTCCTTGAGGGCAGCGATCAGTTCCTTGAAGTCGAATGGCTGCGCGGAGCCGGTCTTCTTGGACTGGAAATACGTCGCCATGGCGAGGCCCATGGTGATCAGAATCCCCGGTACGATACCGGCCATGAACAGCTGCGAAATAGAGGTGCCGGTCACGACCCCGAAGAGAATCATCGGAATGGATGGCGGAATGATGATGCCGACCACCGAGGCAGCGACGACGATGGCGGTGGCGCGCGGCCCCGAATAGCCGTGTTGCTTCATGGGGTTGATCATCATGCTACCCACCGCGGAGGCGTCCGCCACGGCGGAGCCGCTGATGCCGCCGAAGAACATCGAGGTCAGCACGGTCACTTGGCCCAGACCGCCGGCGACGAAGCCGACCATGGCGCTGGCCAGGCGTACTAGGCGCTTGGCGATGCCGCCCGAGCTCATGACCTCGCCAACGAGGATGAATAGAGGGATAGCCAGCAAGGGGAACGAGTCAAGCCCGTTGACGGCTTCCGATACCAGCGAGGAGAGGCCGTAGTCGGCGAAGTGGAAGATGAACAGGCAGATCGCGGCCAGGCCAAACGAGATCGGCATGCCGATCACGATGCAGGCGAACAGCCCTAAGAGAATGCTCCATAGGATCATGCCGCACCTCGCTTGAAGACTTTATAGAGAAAAATCGTGTTACCGATGATGGTGAGTACTGCCATGACCACCATCGCGCTATAGAGGACGGTCTTGGAAATGCCCAGGAAGGGGGTCGTCCCCACATAGCCTGAGATGATGTTGTTGAAACCGAGGAAGATACTGATGCAAACGGCATAGATGATCGCTGCTGCAAGCAGGGCGAAAATCTTCTGCAGTATGGGAGGCGCCTTGTCCTTGAATAAGGTCACGGCGACATGTTCGTTGGTTAGACTGGCGATGCCCGCGCCGAGTAGCACCATCCAGATGAAGAACAAGCGTGAAATTTCCGCTGCCCAGGCAAAGGAGTAGCTGAATATGAAGCGCCCGAAGACGTTCATCGAGACGGTAACGACCACGCCAATGACGAGGAGCCCGATGATGACGTCCAATCCGCTTATCAGCTTGTTCAAGTAGGCGTTACCCGAACGTGACTTCATGAAGCCTCCAAGGAGGGGATGCTTAGCATGTTGATGCCAAAAGCAGGGAAGGGCGTGGCCGACCTTCCCTGCGTACGTGTGCTACTGAGGATGTGTGGTGCTTATTCTTGCTCTTGTGCCTGCTGCACCTGCCCGCGGATATCATCGATCAGCTCGCCGCCGATCTGGTCGCGCCAATCTTCATAGACCGGTTCCAGTGTGTCCTGGAAGACCTTGACCTGCTCGGGGCTGAGCTCGGTGATCTGCATGCCTGAATCTTTCAGGTCCTGCTTGATCTGATCGTTCAGCGTACGGCTGACTTCACGCTGGTAGTCGCCCATCTTGGTGGCCGCGTCGCGAACCAGCTCTTGATAGTCTTCCGGCAGACGGTCCCAGAAGCGAGCGGAGACCAGGGTGATAAACGGCGTGTAGACGTGGTTGGTTTCGGTGGCGTAGTCCTGCACTTCGTTGAACTTGGACGATTCGATGGTGATCCAGGGGTTTTCCTGACCATCGACGACACCTTGCTCAAGCGCCGTGAACAATTCCGCGAAGGACATCGGCGTGGGGTTGGCGCCCAGTGTCCGCCAGATATCCAGGTGAAGATCGTTTTCCATGGTGCGGATCTTCAAGCCATCGAGGTCTTCCGGCTTTTCGACGGGTTGCTGGCTGTTGGTCAACTGACGATAGCCATTCTCGCCCCAGCCGATGGCGACCAGGCCCTGAGAGGATGCATCTTCGAGCATCTGCTGGCCGATCTCGCCATCGAGCACGGCATCCGCCATTTCCGGCTGAGGGAACAGGAACGGCAGGTCGAAGACGGCGAACTGCGGGAACATGTTCACCAGCGGTGAGGTAGACGGCATGGTCATTTCCAGCGTCCCCGCCTGCAGTGCGCTGGTGGCTTCGCGATCATCGCCCAACTGAGCGCCGGGGAAGAGATCTACTTGGATGTTCCCGTCACTGCGTTGTTCGACGATCTTCTCGAAATATTGAAGGCCGCGGTATTGCGCGCCGGATTCTGTGGTACCGATGCTGAATTTGATCTTGAAGTCGCCATCGGCTTGCACCTTGTCGCCTTTGACATCGGGCAGCGGGGGCATTTCGGTCGCCGCGGAGGCGCTCAGTGCGGTCAAGCCGATAAAGGCGCCGCCGACGACCGAAACAAAGCGTGTCGTTGTGGTTGTTGTCATCTTGTCCTCCTGGAACTGATGGTAGTGCTGGCATGTGTGTCACGCATGACACCGGTATCATCGCGACCTGCACCAGAAACCCTTGCTACTGATAGGTCGCTCGATGTCCTGGGCAGATGGTGTGTCTGCTCTTGAACACCTGAATGTTGAACATACACCTAAATACCCCTTGTTGAGACTTCATCGTTAGTCGTAGATGACCAATTAATTTTCGTTGGAAGCCGCATGCCAGGCCTCTCCGTCGGGGTAGCGATGGCGTTCGAGTGAGTCGTCATGCATGGTGATGCTGTAACCGGGGGCTTCAGGGACCTGATAACGGCCTCGGTGAATGCGCACCGGATCGATGAAATGCTCGTGAAGGTGGTCGACGTATTCCAGGATACGGCCGTCCAGCGAGCCGGAGACGGCGATATAGTCGAACAGCGAGATGTGCTGGGTGTACTCGCACAGCCCCACGCCACCGCCGTGCGGGCAGACCGGCACGTCAAACTTGGCGGCCATCAGCAGCACCAGGATCACTTCGTTGAGTCCACCCAGCCGTGCGGCATCGATCTGGCAATAGTCGATGGCGTCGGCCTGTAGCAGCTGCTTGAACATCACGCGGTTATGGCAGTGCTCGCCGGTGGCGACGCCCATGGGATCGAGCCGGCGACGAATTTCGGCATGGCCGAGGATGTCGTCGGGGCTGGTGGGTTCTTCGATCCACAGCGGATCGAATTCCGCCAGATCACGCATGTTGGCGATGGCTTCGTCCACGTCCCACATCTGGTTGGCGTCCATCATCAACTCACGGTTCCAGCCGATTTCCTCGCGCAGGATGCGGGCGCGCTGGCGATCCTCCTCAAGGTTGCCGCCGACCTTCTGCTTGAAATGCGTCCAGCCTTCGGCCAGCGCTTCGCGCGCCAGGCGCCGCATCTTGTCCTCGGAGTAGCCGAGCCAGCCAGCGGAAGTGGTATAGCCGGGATACCCCTCGGCGCGCATGTGGGCTTCGCGCTCGCCTTTGCCGGCTTCCTTGCGCTTGAGCAAGGCGATGGCTTCCTGCGGCGTCAGAGCGTCGGTGACGAAACGGAAATCCAGGCACTGGACCAATTGCTCGGGGGACATGTCCGCCAGCAGCTTCCAGACCGGCTTGCCTTCGCGCTTGGCCCATAGGTCCCATACGGCGTTGACGATGGCCGCTGCCGCCAGGTGCATGACGCCCTTTTCCGGGCCCAACCAGCGCAGTTGGCTATCACCGCTTGTAAGGTCGCGCCAGAAGGTGCCCATGTCGGCGGTGATTGTCTCGAGGTCGCGTCCCACGATGCGCGAGGCCAGCGCCTCGACGCCTTTGACGCAGACATCGTTGCCACGCCCGATGGTGAAGGTCAGGCCATGACCTTGATGGGCATCGTCGGCATCGGTGGTCAGGGTCACGTAGGTGGCCGAATAATCCGGCGCCGCGTTCATGGCGTCCGAGCCATCGAGCTGCCGAGAGGTGGGAAAGCGAATATCGCGCGCTTGCAGGTGGGTAATCGTGGTCATGAGTTAGCGTCCTGAAAGAGAGCGGCTGACGCCGCTCGGGGATGTCGGGTATCAGGCTAAGGCTAACCGTCAATAACAGGCCAATCGCAATTTTATTGTGCCGATTTCTTCTGGTTATCGCGTGATGAGATGGCTCGCGGGGCTGCTGTTGGTGCGTTAAGATTTTAATTGAACATTGTGTGCAATATTCAATATTGTGACGTTGGTCTAATCGACGTTTCCTGAACGGCGCTTGAGAGTAAGTCCCAGGCTATGTCCCGAAATCGATGCGCCCCACCGTGGCGGCGAGGCGTGTCCTTGTTACCGAGGTCCATCATGCAACTCATCAACACGACTCCGCCGGTTATCAGACTCAACACGGTCGATAATGTGGGGGTCGCCACGCGTGCCGTTCCGGAAGGCTTGCCGCTCGGTGTCGACGAGTGCGTGGCACGTCATAATATCGATGCTGGGCACAAGGTGGCGCTGATACCGCTCGCTGAGGGTGACAACGTCATCAAGTACGGTCAGGTCATCGGCCGGGCGAGCCGCGAGATCGCCGTCGGCGAACACGTGCATACCCATAATGTTGCTATGCTCGAGCGCGATACGGCGCTGGAGGGCTTCGAGCCTTTTCCGCGCACGCAGGTGAGTGATTCGGGGCGCACCTTCATGGGCTATCACCGCCCCAATGGTCAGGTGGGTACGCGCAACTACATCGGTATTCTGTCGACCGTGAATTGCTCGGCGACCGTGGCCAAGGTCGCCGCCGAACGACTCAATGCAGATGGTGAGATTGCGGCGTTGGGGTTTGATGGCGTGGTGCCGATTACCCACGGCTCGGGCTGCGCGATGAATACCGAGTCCGAGGGCTTTGCATTTCTCGAGCGGGTCATCGCGGGCTATGCGCGGCATCCCAACTTCGCGCACGTGGTCATCATCGGGTTGGGCTGTGAGACCAACCAGGTCAAGCAACTGGTGGAGAAGTCGGGGCTGGAAGATGCCGCGCGCCTGGCCTACTTCAACATTCAGCAGGTCGGCGGTACGCGCGCGAGCATCCAGATGGCGTGTGACAAGGTGCTGGACATGGCGCGTAGTCATGAACGCGATGAGCGCCGCCCCGCGCCGCTCCATCACTTGAGCGTAGCGCTGCAATGTGGTGGCTCGGACGGTTACTCGGGGATCACTGCCAATCCGGCGCTGGGGCACGCCGCCGATCTGATCGTGCGTCATGGGGGCAGCGCGATCCTGAGCGAAACGCCGGAGATCTACGGCGCCGAGCATCTGCTGCTGGATCGCGCGGTGAATGTAGACGTTGCGCGTAAGCTGCTGGCACGTATCGCTTGGTGGAAGCATTACACCGAGATCAACGGCGCGGAACTCAATAACAACCCGTCGCCGGGTAATAAGGCCGGTGGCCTGTCGACGATTCTGGAAAAATCGCTGGGCGCGGTGGCCAAGGGTGGGGCATCGAGCTTGAACGATGTGCTCGAGTACGCCGAGCCGCTCAAGGTGCCAGGCTTCAATTTCATGGACAGTCCCGGCTATGACCCGGTCTCGGTTACCGGCCAGATTGCCTCGGGGGCGACCTTGGTGTGCTTTACCACCGGGCGTGGCTCGGTCTCCGGCTTCAAGCCGGCGCCGTGCCTCAAGCTGGCCACCAATACGCACATGTATGAGACCATGCATGAGGATATGGATCTCAACTGCGGGGCCATCATCGACGGTGAAGTCTCGGTGGAGGAAATGGGCGAGGCGATCTTCGAACGGATCGTCGCCGTCGCGTCCGGCGACGCCAGTGCCAGCGAATCGCTGGGCTATGGCAGCAATGAATTCGTGCCTTGGATGGTTGGCGCGATCACCTGAAGAACGCTGCGCTTCCATCACGTTCATGGGCGCTCGAACCACGCGTGCACGCATTAATCGGGGGAGTACGACAGCCGCATGGCCAGATCGTTGAAGGAGCAACTTTACCGGGTAGTCCGCCAGGCCATCGAGGATGGGCGTCTCGAGCCAGGATTGGTGCTGCTGGAAGGACATCTCGCCGAGCATTTTGCGATGAGCCGTTCGCCGGTACGCCAGACCTTGGCTCGCCTCCACGAGGAAGGCCGAATCTGTCGCTTCGAAGGGCGTGGCTACCAGGTGGGGGCGCAACCCGGCGATGCGGTGCGCCGCTCGCTGGGTAAAGGCGATTTTCGCGCCTCGCGTATCGAACGCACGGATACCTGGCGTGCGCATGCCGAAAGCGTAGAGCGCGACGTGGTGCTGTGCTCGATGAAAGGGCGCTTCGAACTCAATGAACTGCAGCTGGCGCGCTCGTTGTCGGTGAGCCGGACCCTGACGCATCGCATTCTGCTGTATCTGCAAAGCATCGGGGTGGTGGAAAAGGTCAAGTACAGCAGTTGGACGGTGGTGCCGCTGGATGACACGCGCCTGCACGATCTTTACCAGGCACGGCGTCAGCTAGAGCCGTTCATGATGACCCGTGCCGCCGAGACGCTGAGTGACGCGGACATACAGCGTTACCTGACGCGCCTGGACGATGCCGCACGCGATTATCCTCGGGTGCCCAGCGCATTGCTCGATGCCCTCGAGAATGATCTGCACCATGAGGCGCTGATGCGGGGCAACAACGCCGAAATCATGACCATGTTGCGTCGCACGCGGCCAATTCTATTGATCAGCAAGCACCTATTGGGCTCGTCGATCGAATTGCCCAGCGTGGCACCGTTCTTCGACGAGCATCGGCATGTGTTCGAAAAGGCTCGGGCCCGTCACGGCGAAGCGGCGGGGCGCGCCCTCGAAGAACACTTGGCACGCTCCGAATCCCAGGTGCAGACGCGCCTGGCCGATTTCCGCGATGCCGGTGCGCTTGAAGTGCCGAATTATCTGCGCGAGGTCGAGCCTTCCTGAGCGCATGACAAAACACTCGGTACTGAAATCTGCCCTCGGCGTAACGGCTCGGTAGCGATCAGCTCGGGCGTTCGCCGTTGCGCCGCCGCAATTCGCGGATCAGAGCGCTATGGTCCAGCTCGCCGTCGCCGTGCGCGACCATATCGGCGAATAGGCCGTCCACCAGGCGCGATACCGGAAGCTCAAGCGATAGCTCATCCGCGAGTGCTTGGGCGGTTTGCGTGTCCTTCCACTGCCATTTGGCGGGCCCGCCGGGGCGGAAATCTTCCTTGAGCATGCGCTCGCCGTGGACTTGGAGGATCGTCGAATCGGCGAAGCCGCCCAGCAAGGCCTCACGCACCTTGCCAGGGTCGGCGCCGCCGCGTTCGGCGAGCAGCAAGGCTTCGGCTACCGTGGCGATGGTATTGGCGACGATCGTTTGATTGGCCAGCTTGGCAAGTTGGCCACTCCCGACGGGGCCGACATGTACGTCGCGCCCGAGGGGGGAGAATAGCGCCCGCGCTCGCGCGTAGGTGTCCGCTTCGCCGCCGACCATGATCGCCAGCGTGCCGTCGATGGCGCCGCGCTCGCCACCGGACACCGGTGCATCCAGATAGCCGACGCCCGCTGCCTTGGCGGCCTGGGCCTGTCCCCTGGCGGTCTCGACCGGGATCGAACTCATCACCACCAGAATCGCATCGGGCGCCATGTGGGCGATTACGCCGTCGTCGCCTAGCAAGACGTCATCGCATACCGGTCCCGAGCTGAGCATGACCATGACGAGGTCGGCGTCGGTGGCGGCATCGTTCGCCGAATGGGCTATTTCGATACCGTACTCGCGCAGTGTCTCTGTCTTGTCGGGCGTGCGGTTCCAGGCGCGGACCCGATGGCCCTCCTCGGCGAGACGGCGGGCCATCGGCGCGCCCATGAGGCCGGTGCCGATGACGCCGATGGTTTTGATGCCTTGCATGCGTTTACCTTGTTTCATTTCATAACCCCAGTGCGCGACTCAACGAACCGTCTGCCAATGTCGAGCCGGCGACGGCCTGGCGTAGCGAGTCGACGACATCATCGGGTAGTGGAATTCCCTCGCGTAGATACCGCTGACGCTTGGCGAGGCCGGACTGGCCGGGTAGGCGTACCGCGACCTCGGGGTCGGCGCGCTCCGCATCGAGACAGCGCCGGGTGAGGAAGTCGGTTTCCTCGACGAAGGCATCAATGCCCCCGAAACGCGCCGGATCGATGACCATCACCGTTGCCGATGCACCCCATTGGGTCGGGGCGTCCTTGCGACCGAAGCCGCCGAGAGCCGAGGTCAGCGCCTCGATCATCAAGCCCAGGGCGAACCCTTTGTGGCCGAAGGCCTGGCCGCCGAGCGGCAAAATGCTGCCGGGCGGGGTGGTGAAAAAATCCTCGGGGTCGTCGCTGACCGTTCCCCGATTGGTGAGGATGGCGGGGTGCGCGAGCTTGCCGCCTTCGGCACGTGTCTTGTTGACGGTGCCGTTGGTGATGCTCGACATGCTGACATCGATCAGCATGGGGTTGTCGCGGCCTGGGATGCCGATGGCCAGCGGGTTCGGTGTGTACACGGGCGTTACCCCGCCATAGGGCGCGACCGAGGCCACTGCGGGGTCCGAGCTGAGCACGATGGGCACCAGATCGCGTTCGACGAGGGGGCGCAGATAGGCTGCCAGGCAAGCGATGTGATGGGAGCGCTTGAGCGTGACGATGCCGATGCCAAAGCCCTCGGCCGCTTGCCGTGCGTGTTCCAGAGTACGCCTGACCAGGTACGGTCCTAACACATAGTGTCCATCGATTACGGCGGCCACGGGGCTATTTTCCGTCATCTCTAGCGTGTCGGGGTCGCCGCTCGCTTTACCGGCCTTGAGGTCCTTGAGATAACCATTCGCGAGCTTGATGCCATGTGTGTGGTGACCGAGAAGATCGCCCTCGACCAGCACGTCAGCAGTAGCGTCGGCGATTTCTCGATGCGCGCCGGCCTCCTCGAAGAGGGCCGTCAAGAGCTCCTGAAGTTGTGTAGATGAGTAGGTGGTCATGGCGTCCTCGGGGATTGGGCGGCGCCGCGATAACGGCGATAGAGACGAATGAACAACGGCAGGAACCAGATCAGGATGACCATGGCGCCCAGGCCCGCGCTGATCGGGCGCGAGAAGAAGCTGAGCAGGTCGCCGTTGCTCTTGAGCATCGAACTCATGAAGTTGTTCTCCAGCGTGCCGCCGAGTACCAGACCCAGAATGGCGGGGGCCATGGGGAAGTCATTGCGTGCCAGGATGAACGCGACCAAGCCAATGATCAGCATGATCCACACATCGGTAACGGCGTTGTTGATGGCAAAGGCGCCGACGATGCAGAAACACAGGATGATCGGCATCAATATCTTACGCGGTGTCAGGATGAAGACCTTGGCCGAGCGAATGGCGATATAGCCGATGGGCAGCATGATCAGGTTGGCGATGAAGAACACCGTGAACAGGGCGTAGACCAGGCCGCCACCGTCCATGAAGATGGTGGGGCCGGGGTTCATGCCCTTCATGTACAGCACGCCGATGACGATAGCGGTGATCGAATCCCCGGGGATGCCGAAGACCAGCGCCGGCACCCAGGCGCCGCTGATGCCGGAATTGTTGGCCGAGCTGGCATCGACGATGCCTTCGATGTGGCCGGTGCCGTAGGCGTCCCGGTTTTTCGAGCGGCTCTTGCCCATGGCGTAGGAAATCCACGCCGCGATGTCCGCACCGGCGCCGGGCAGCGCGCCGATCAGGGTGCCGGTCGAACTCCCGCGTAACAGGTTGCGCCAGTAGCGTTTGAGATGCTTGGGAACGCTGCTGAAGACCTCGTCCTTGTGTACCGCGGGGACGTTGCGGCCCTCGTTGCTCGAGCCGTAGAAGCTCATCAGCTCATTGAGCGCGAACATGCCGATCATCACCGGAATGAAGTTGATGCCTGCCATCAGATCCGGAATGCCGAACGTGAAACGCGGGGCGCCACTCATCATGTCGAGGCCTACGGTGGAAAGCAGCAGCCCCACCAGCAAGGACAGGAAGGCCTTGGTCTTGGAACCGATGGAAATGAAGATCGAGCAGCTCAGACCCAGCAAGGCCAGCCAGAAATACTCGAACGAGCTGAACTTGAGCGCGACCTCGGCGAGTGAAGGCGATACGAAGACCAGCACCAGCGTGCCGAACAACCCACCGAACATCGAGCACACCAGGTTGGTACCCAGCGTTTCGCGTGCGCGCCCTTGTCGTGCCAGTTGGTGCGATTCGCCGACATAGGCAGCCGAGGCGGGCGTACCGGGAATATTGAGATAGGTCCCGGGAATGTCGCCGGCAAAGATCGCCATCGCCGACGTGGTGACGATAGCCGCGATGGCTGGCGTCGGGTCCATGTAAAAGGTGATGGGGACCAGCAGGGCGACGGCCATGGTGGCGGTCAGCCCGGGCACGGCGCCCACGAAGACGCCGAAAATGGCCGCGCCGGCGATCACCAGCAGCGTCTGGAAATTGAAGACCAGCGCCAGGCCTTGCAGAAATGCATCCATGGCTTACCCCCAGATGCTCAAAACGCCCTCGGGAAGGGGAATGAGCAGATAGCGAGAGAACAGAAGATCGATGATCAGCGCTGCGACGAGGGAAACGCCAAATGCCAGCAGAGGCGACGTGCGTCGTGCCAGCATCAATACGAACATGATCAAGGCGAGACTGAGCAGGGCGCCCAACCACTCGCTGGCGAGAATATAGAAAACGATGGCGAGTCCCGGCAGGGTAGAAAGCAGCGTGTTGCGCAACTGCTCACGGTCCATGCGCCAGGTCATACCGTGCCCGATGCCCTTGAGTGCCCCGACATGACTGATTGCGAGTATCAGGCCACCTATCATGAACCCTCCCCCGATGAGGGAGGGAAACAGTGAAGGCCCATACTGCAGGCTCGGCATGGTGGGGAACTGCTGGGCCACGAGATAGACGATAGCGCCCGCTGCCATGAACGCGAGGCCGAGAAGGAAGTCTTTCATCGTGGCCTCCCGGCTATTTGGCCAAACCGACTTGTTCGACGATCTTGCCGAAGCGTTCGTCCATGTCCTCCATCAGTTGGCCGAAGTCCTCGGCATTGCGCCATTCGGTACCGAAGCCTTGCTTGGCCATGAACCCTTGGTAGGTGTCGCTGTTGTAGGCGGCTTCCAGTGCGTCTTCCAGTGTCGAGACGATCTCGGGATCCATGCCTTTGGGGCCTGCGATGCCGCGCCATTCACCGATCTGGTAGTCGCTGCCGATGGCCTCCTGGATCGTGGGCACGTCGGGGAAGCTGTCGAGGCGTTCGGGCGCCATGATCCCCAGGCTGGCGGCACGCCCGGATTCGATCATCGAACGCCCTTCGGGTACCGAGCTTGGCACGATGTCGATGCCACCGGCGGCAAGTTCGGTCATGGCAGGCGCCGCGCCTTGGCTGGGAATCCAGGTGACCCGATCGGGTTCCATGCCTTGATCCATCAAGAAGCCGGCGAACGCCAGGTGCCAGACGCCGCCCTGGCCGGTGCCGGATGCGTTATAAGTGCCCTTGGGCTGTTCGCCCACGGTTTGTACCAGGTCTTCGAGGTCCTCGAAGGGGCCGTCGGTGGCGACCTGAACGCCCGCGTAGTCGTAGTTGATCTGTGCGATGGGGGTGTAATCCCGGTAGGTCAGATCGGTGAGGCCTTGCCAATGCATCATATTGATCTCGCCCGTGACCAAGCCGAGCGTGTAGCCGTCGGGGTTGGCGCGGGCAATGGCGCTGTGGCCCACCACGCCGCTGCCGCCGGTACGGTTGACGACGTTGATTGTCGCACCGAGTTCTTCTTCCATGGCCTTGGCGATGGTCCGCGCGGTGGCATCGGTACCGCCGCCGGCAGCCCAGGGGACGATGATGGTAATGGGTTTTTCCGGGTAGTCGGCGAGAGCCGGGCCGGCGAATGCGGAGAGCAGGACGGCGATGCTGGCGAGTCCGGCTTTATTGTGCAGTTTGAGCATGATCGTTCCTTGTTATTGGCGTGTCATGAAGTGTGGTCGTGCATGAGATGCGTCTTTCAAGTTAGTTCTTAATGAACATTGTGCGCAATATTCATTTATCTATACTTTGGTCTATCGAGTGAGGCGAATCTCCTCTTTTTTCAGTTAATTAGATTTTTTTGGGTATCCGGATTAAGTGGTTGATGGGCCTTCCAGCCCCATCCAACCCTTAGTCCTTCCAGAAGGTTGATAGATCGACACCGAAGTTCTTCTCAGGCTCGGGGAGTCCCATGTTGTAGGTCATGGTGGCTCTGCCCAGAAACGGGGATTCCTTGACTTGTGGCGCCTTCTTCTTGTGCTTGGTGGTATAGAGCATCCGGGCTCGCATTACCTCGAACGAATAGCCCCGGCCATCACGGTTTTTGTCCTTGGCTAGGCGGTTTATCGACTACGTGAAAGCGTTGGTGATCGGGATGTCGGTCTCAAAGTAGGTCAGCATCTCTTCACGCCAGCCACTGACGGCGCTGACGAGATCCTTCCAAACCTCCTTCTGCCCCTGAGGGATGTTGTCAATCCAGGTGGCGAGAGCCTGTTCGGCACCACGCCGATTGGTACAGTCCCAGATATGGTAGAAGCGCTCCTTGTGCTCGTAAGCCGCCAAGAGCTGGGGGGAATGCTCCTGTCCAGGTCTCCATGATGAGCCGTTCGCGGTCTGAAACGTCGTGAGCGCGCTTCAGCAGGATTTTCCGGTCACCTTTGAGGGTCCGGCGCTGATTGGGCTTCAACTCCTTCCTTAGGCCTTTGCGGATCTTCTCTAAGGCCTCGTTGGCCATGCGCACGACGTGGAACTTATCGACCACGATACGGGCCTGTGGCAGCACCGTCTGGAAGGCGCGGCGGTAGGGCTTCCACATGTCCATGCTGACGATCTCGACCTGGTGGCGGTTGGCCATGCTCATGAGGCGTCTTGTCACCCTCTCTTGCTGACGACCGGGTAGCAGGTCCAGCAGGGTGCGCTCTTCCAGATTGGTTAGGATGCAGCAGAGCCCTTGGCAGCAGTCGTGCATCAGGAACGTACAGCTGGCTCATGAAGGCGTGCCGCCTTATCAAGGCCCAGGACGCGCCTATTCCGGAAGTCAAGCATGCGATAGCGAAGACGCTAGGCGATTCAGCGGCGGCGGCTGCCTGGTTGATGTCGTATTTCCGCCCAAATAAAGAGGGCGACACCGAGGAAGATCCATACGTCCGCTAGGTTGAACGATGGCCAGTGCCACTGGGCATAGTGAAAATCGAGAAAATCCTCTACGTAGCCTAACCGCAAGCGATCTGCGACATTGCCCAACGCGCCGCCGAGGATCGCACTGAGGGCGAGCCGATAACTCAGTACGCGTGGTGAACGCCAAAGCCAGTACACCAGTAATATCGAGATAACCAGGGCCAGTCCGATGAAAAGCGGCTGCTGCCAACCGCCGACATCCGCGAGAAAGCTGAAGGCCGCCCCCGTATTGTGGCGGTGGACCCAATTGAAGAAGGGTGCGGCAGGCACGCTTTCACCATGCGCTAGCATGGTGCTGGCAAGGTACTTGCTCGCCTGATCGACAAACAGTAACAGGAGCGAGAGCCACAGCCAGCGCATCGCCTTTCCCGGCTCGTGGGCTTTCTCTGCGAGCCGACTGCCATAAGTAGACATATCCCCTTCCTCCTGACCCAATCTAGAATTTGCTCGCTGCTAAATAACAAGCGTCATGTACCCAACCGATGATGCCGACGAATTCGACGGAGCAGGAGCAGGCCGAGTCCGAGTGCGGTCAGGCCAAGGACAGGCCAATCCCGCCAGCGCACATAAGGGGACGCGCCAGTTCGCGGTGTCACTTCGGCGCTGAGGGTGGCCACTTCGAACTGCGGAGCACGCTTGAGCACTTTGCCCTCATGATTGATGGCTGCTGTGATACCGGTGTTCGTGGCTCGAAGAAGGTCACGTCCGGTTTCGATGGCACGCATGCGTGCCATCTGGAAATGCTGGAGGGGGCCGAGCGAGCTGCCGAACCAGGCATCGTTGCTGACATTCACCAGTAACTGCGCTTCGGGCAGAAGCTCAGTGACTTCGGCACCAAAGACCGCCTCGTAGCAGATGAGTGCCCCTACGGGCACCCCTGCTGCATTCAGGACGTGCGCTTCCCGTCCCGGTGTGAAGTCGGACATGGGCGCCCCGAGCACGTCGAGGGCCGACCCCAAAAGATCCCGAAACGGAACATATTCACCGAAGGGCACCAGGTGGCGTTTGTAGTAGAAGCCTGAGGGATCGGAGAGGCTTACCACGGCGTTGTAGGTACGGCCCTCCGCCTCGCGTACCGGGACGCCAATCATTAACGATGTGCCTGCCTGATCGGCTAACGCCTCAAGCTCAGCAAGATACTCTTTGGCCTGGTCATGCCACATCGGGATTGCCGCTTCTGGCCAGATCACGATGTCGGCCCCGAGATGCTGCGCGGTAAGCGCCTGATAGCGCTCAAGTGTGATGTCCCGGTAGCTCGGGTCCCATTTCTTGTCTTGCGCGATGTTTCCTTGCAATAGGACGACATCGATTGGGTCAGCGGCTGGCTGCGTCCATTCACGATCCAGCAGTTGCAAGCCGGCGAGGGTAGCGACTAACACGGCACCGACTACCGCAGCACGGCGCAGGCTTGGCCCCAGGATAACCCAGGCAAGCCCGCCAGCGAGCAGCGCCACCAGAAAACTCACGCCAAGTACGCCAAAGACGGGGGCGATGGTGGCAAATGTGGTGTCGGTTTGGCTGTAGCCAATGAAGAGCCAGGGAAAGCCGGTCAAGAACCAGGTGCGCATCCATTCACTCAGCACCCATGCCGCCGGTAGTCCTAGCCAGAGCGTCATTGCGTCCATCTCAGGGCGCAGGCGGCGCACGAGATACACGACGCCCCATGGAAAGAGGGCGAGCAGCGAGACAAAGGCCGCCGTGGCTAACACCGCCACCACGGGGCCATTGCCGTACTGGCTGATGCTGATAAAGACCCAGGAGATTCCTACGCCGAAGTAACCAAGGCCAAAGAGGTAGGCCGACCATAGAGCTTGACGTCTTGAGGGCTGCGAGGTCAGGGCAAAAAATGCTGCCAGAGCAATTACCGCCAGCCATGCCCAGCCCACAGGGGCAAAGGCAAGCGGCATGGCGCCTCCGGCAAGCAGGGCCATCACCCCTGTTAGAAGCGACTTGTGGCGCACGCCAATGTATAGGCCAGAGGGTAGCGCGTATTTATCACCCGCCATTCTCGCCTCCGAATCCAGGATCAACCCTGTGGCTCATGCTTTCTTGCTCCGCTTAATCAAGCTGCGTCAATTCATTCGGCCGGCTGGCCAGGGTGGCAAAGTGAATGTTTCTGGACTCGACTAGGTGCGCCGTAAGCTGGGAGCTGCTTCGTATTCGGCCAGCACGACAGTGGCTGTGTTGGGGAGCAGTACGTTAGCTTTGCGATACCACCCCTTCCAAGCCCGCTGATACCAGAACGAACAGGACGAAGCCGCCTATGAAAGCCAGCGGTGAGATGTGCGTATCGTCACCGCTCTCGTGAGCCTCGGAGACCATATCTTCGATGGCAGCGACCGTGAGAAGGCCTGCCGTGAACGTCAGTGCCGCTAGCTTAAATGCCTCCGGCTGGTTCCTGAGTACGAAGTAAGCAAAGACGGCTGCCGAGAGTACGGGAACCGCTAAGGAGGCAGAGATCAGCAAGCGCTTGCTGCGGGGAATCCCTTTGTCTTTCATGTTGGCGATCATCGCGAACCCCTCAGGGCCATCCGCGAGCACCTGACCCGCCGCCAGGATTATCGCGACCGACGGTGAGACCGCCGACCCCGCCCCGATCAGGAGGCCATCGCTGAACAGGTCGATGGACACGGCGATATAGATCATCCAGACACTCGTCTGACCGCCTTCTCCCTGCTGACCTTGCCGCTTCTGGAGACTCTCAACGAGCTTCTCGATGCCTACGTAAGCAATGCCACCCAGCGCGAAAGCGAGGGCGATTACCCAGGCTGAAAGGCCCTCCAGCACGCGTGGCATGATTTCCACCGCCACTACCGCAATAACGAGGCCGGCGGCGCCATGAAGGGCGTAATTGAGACGGCGCCCGGTAGTTCGGGAGGCCTCCGCAGCGAGCCCACCACTGAAGTTTCCCAACGCGGGAAGCAGCGCCAGGCCGAGTACCAGCCAGATACTATCCATCATCTTCCTGGCTCCGGACCTCGCGCTACTCGTCGGCGTTCAGGCCTAGCGCATCGATCGTAAAGTCGCTTCGATCGAGAATTCTAATCGCGATAGCTACGCGCTGCGCAGCTTCACGCCTTGAGCGCCAGAATGCGCCTGGCACCGTTGAGCACAATGACCCCCGCGATGCTGCCGATAATCAGATCCGGATAATTGGATCCGGTCCACGCCACCAGGGCGCCTGCGGCGATGACGCCCATGTTGATCACCACGTCGTTGGCCGAGAATATCCAGCTTGCCTTCATATGCGCACCGCCCTCGCGATGCTTGGATATCATCAGCAGGCAGGTGGTATTGGCAATCAGTGCGACGAATGCAATCGCCATCATCATCAGCGATTCAGGCTCACTACCGAAAACAAAGCGTCGCACCACCTCGACGAGTACGCCGATAGCCAAAATCAGTTGCAGTACCCCTGCCAGATGCGCGGCACGCACCTGCATCTTCGCACTGTGCCCTACGGCATACAGGGCGAGCCCGTACACGGCCGCATCGGCAAAATTGTCCAGGGATTCTCCAATCAGGCCGGTGGAGTGCGCGATCAGGCCGGTCGTCATTTCCACCACGAACAGGACGGCATTGATACCGAGTAACCAACGCAGGGTGCCGGACTCTTGCGCGGCAGAAGCCGCCGAGCTCTCAGCGGCCCTGATTGTCTCTGGGTCGGCAATGACGGTTTCCTGAAGAGAGGCGCCTAGCCCCAAGGTCGCTAGTTTCGCGGTAATGGGCTCAGCCTCGCCGTCATGCACGACCTCCAACCGACGGTTCGACAAGTCGAAGGACAGCGTTCGAATCTCATCAAAGCCGTTCAGCGCCAAGCGGATCATCCGTTCTTCTGAGGGGCAATCCATCTTCGGCACGGCATACACGCTGACCCATTCCCCTGACGCTTCGGAAGAGACCGGCATATCGGTATCCGCTGCAGGCGTTGCATCGCAGCCACATGGGCCATCACAGGATTTACTCACGATACGGCTCCAGTTAACCAACATAGATTGCTAGTATTAAAAACCATATAGCCACCATAAGGTCAATGGGACAGATGATTCGTTGAGGAGAAAGCCTGATGCGCATTGGTCAGTTAGCACAGATAGCGGGTGTCGACCCCCAGACGATCCGCTTCTACGAGCAGCGGGGCCTGTTGCCATTGCCAGACCGGCAGGAGAATGGTTACCGTATCTACACGAAGCGGCATATCGAGCAGCTTGCCTTTATCCGTCGCTGCCGAATCCTGGACCTGTCACTGGCAGAGATTCGCGAGCTACAGAGCTATCAGGACGGCCCTCACCAGCCTTGTACCGCCGTCAACGCCATGCTCGATGACCACATCTCTCATGTGCGGTCGCAGATAACCGCACTGCAGACGCTTGAGAAACAGCTCGTTGCCCTGAGGGCGAGTTGCAATGATGGACGAGAAATCAGTGCCTGCGGCATCCTGGCGGGTATCAGCGAGGAGAGCAAACAACAACTATGTAGGGCTGGCTCAGGCAATAAGCGCTGAGCAGAGACACGCCGGACCTTGCAGCGACATTGTGAATGCATGGTGTGTTGGTCGCGGCGACTCATTGCGCTTCTCGGCATGCGAGCTTGGGTTACTGCTGCAACCGCAGTATCGCCCTGTCAGACGTTTCGCTTCCGCCATGCTTCGCTATTCCCGCTTATCCCAGCGTCGCCAGGGAGGGAAACAGGCCGATCATGAAGCTGGAGAGCCGTGTCATGGTGCCCGAGACGATGGCGATGCCCATGAGAATCAGGATTATACCGGCGACCGGCCGGGTGTAGGCGCTCCACCTGCCAAGCTTTTTGCTATGGCGGCTGAGGCTGTTGACGCAGAGCGTACTCGCCAGAAAGGGCAACGCCAACCCGGCGGAGTACACGCTCAGATAGATCATTCCATGCTGTGCACTGGCGGCATTGGAGGTAGCCATCAGAATCGCACCGAGGATGGGGCCGATACAGGGCGTCCAGCCAATGGCGAACGATACGCCGAAGGCCGTGGCCGACAGCGGCGATCCGCCCTGAAAACGAGGATTGAATTGTAAGGTACGCTGAAAGATCGGGACGTTGAACAGGCCGGTCATGAAGACCCCTAGCAGGATGACCACCGAGCCTGTGATCCAGTTGAGCTCCTGACGGTAGCCTCGCAGGAGCTGACTGAGTGAGCTGGCACCTAGCCCCAGGATGATGAATACCAGTGTGAAGCCAGTCACAAAGAAAACGCTCAGTATCAGCGCCTCGATTTTCTTGTCCCGTTTGTTGACGCTGCCGCCCGTGACGACGGAAAGGTAGCCCGGCAAGAGCGGCAACGTGCAGGGCGAGAAGAAGGAGATCAAGCCACCTGCAAACGCGCCAATCAGACCGATAGAAGAGAGAGATTCCAAGGGCTATCGCTTCCTGAGGTAGTGAGGGCCATGAGTCGGCCGGCTGAGTCCAGCCCTTGATTCTAAAACCCTAATCTGGCCCTAAGGCAAGCACATCGTTTGATTAGCTACACGCCAGACTGCTGGGCTGTAGCCTTTTCAAAAGAGGCTTGACCTTATGGTGGGTATAAGGATTAGCGTTTAAGCTGCATCTTCCAAATATCTAACCTGAGGATAGCGTGATGGCATTGCAACTTGGAGAGACAGCCCCCGATTTCACGGTCGAATCAACGGAAGGCACCGTCAGCTTCCACGAATGGCTTGGTGATAGCTGGGCCGTGCTATTTTCTCACCCGGCCGACTATACGCCTGTCTGCACGACAGAGCTTGGCGCGTTTGCCAAGCGCAAAAGTGAGTTCGACAAGCGTGGCGCCAAGCTGATCGGTGTGTCCGTCGATCCGCTGGATTCGCATACCGGCTGGGCCAAGGATATCGAGACCACCCAGGGTGCGGCGCTGAACTACCCGTTGCTGGCCGACGACGATCAGGTGGTCGCTGAGCTGTACGGGATGATTCATCCCAAAGCCGATCCCAAGGTGACGGTACGCACCGTTTTCATCATCGACCCCAGCAAGAAGATACGCCTGATGCTGACCTATCCGCCGAGTACCGGGCGCAACGTCGACGAGATCCTACGGGTTATCGACTCGCTTCAGCTGACCGACACGCACAAGGTGGCGACCCCCGTGGATTGGCAGAGCGGTGAGGACGTCATTATCTCCCCTTCACTATCGAGTGATGAAGCCAAAGAGCGCTTTCCCGAAGGCTGGGACGAGAAGACACCGTATCTGCGTGTTGTGCGACAGCCTAAATAACTAGCGGAATCCTTTGGCAGCCCGGGTAAGCCGGGCTGCCCGTTGTCTCGCTGAGGTAAGGTTTTGAGGAAGCGCATGGATGGCTAAGTTCCTGACTAGTTAAGGCGGGTATCCGGATTAAGTGGTAGATGGAGCCCCTTGCTCCTTCGAACCCTTAACTCTTCCAGAAGGTTGATAGATCGACGCCGTAGTTTTTCTCAGGCTCGGGAAGACCCATGCTGTAGGTCATGGTGGCCTTGCCCAGGAAGGGGGATTCCTTGGTCTGCGGCACCTTCTTCTTGTGCTTGGTGGTGTAGAGCATCCGGGCCCGCATCACCTCGAATGAGTAGCCACGGCCATCGCGGTTCTTATCCTTGGCCAGCCGGTTGATTGACTCCGTGAAGGCGTTGGTGATCGGGATGTCGGTCTCGAAGTAGGTCAGCATCTCCTCATGCCAGCCACTGATAGCACTGACGAGATCTTTCCAGACCTCCTTTTGCCCCTGTGGGATGTCGTCAATCCAGGCAGTCAGCGCCTTCTCGGCGTCACGCCGGGTTGTGGCGTCCCAGATGTGGAAGAACCGCTCCTTGTGCTCGTAGGCCGCCAAGAGCTGGGGGAATGCCCCTGTCCAGGTCTCCATGATGAGCCGTTCGCGATCTGAGACATCGTGAGCGCGCTTCAGCAGGATCTTCCGGTCACCCTTGAGGGTTCGGCGCTGGTTGGACGTCAGCTTTTTCCTGAGCCCCTTGCGGACCTTTTCCAAGGCCTCGTTGGCCATTCGCACGACGTGGAACTTATCGACCACAATGCGAGCCTGCGGCAGCACCGCCTGGACAGCACGGCGGTAGGGTTTCCACATATCCATGCTGACGATCTCGACCTGGTGGCGCTCGGTCATGCTCATGAGGCGCCTCGTCACCGCGTCCTGCTGGCGACCGGGCAGCAGGTCCAGTAGGGTACGCTCCTCCAGGTTGGTCAGGATGCAGCGGTAGCGGCGGTTCAGGTACAGCTCGTCGATCCCCAGGCAGCGGGGTGTCTCGAAGCGATGCCAGGCTGCCAGGAACTCAGCCTTCTTCTTGAATATCTCGCGGACAGTCTTCTCGTCGAGGCCCGTGGTATCAGCCACGTAGGCGTAGGGGTGATTGAAGGCTTCCTTCTCGACGTGGTTGTAAAGCCTCCGCGTCATGCGGTGATCGTCTACCATTTCCGGAAGAGCTGGCCGGAACGTCCTTCCACACGCCCGGCAGGTGTAGCGGCGACGGACCACCCAGAGGGTGACCCGCCTTCCGTGGATGGGTAGGTCGCGATAGGCCACATCGCGCTTGCCGAACCTGACAAACTCACTCTCAACGCCGCATTCCTCGCAAGCTAGAGGCTCAGGAGCTTCGACCTGGTAGTGGAGATCATGCTCTTCCATCTTGGTGGCTAGGACGTGGTACTCGGGAAGGTGCAGGATGTTGTCAGGCAAGCTGGTCATGCAAACTTTCCTTGTCGACATGGTCCATAGATGATTGCGACTCTTTGACCGCGTTGTTTTCTACGAACTGAAGGTGATTTACTCCCTTGGGTCTTCTGCTTCTCTGAGCCCTTCATGCAATGACGCAATTAGCGGGCAAGTGATATTGCCTTGTTGTGCATGGCATCGGTCGACCATTTCGCTCAGCACCTTCTCAATTCTTTCAAGCCTGTCGATCTTCTCGCGAACGTCCCCTAACTTGTGCTCTGCGAGAGCACTGGCTTCTTGACAGTGGGCGCCATCTTCCAGCTGAAGTAGGTCACTGATCTCATCCAGACTAAAGCCCAGCTGCTGCGCCGTTTTCACGAACGTCAACCTGTCGATATCGGCGGCACTATAGCGTCGAATACCTCCGGGAGGTCGTTCGGGCTCCGATAATAGCCCTCGTCGCTGGTAATAGCGGATTGTCTCGACATTGACGCCGGCCGCCTTGGCCAGGCCGCCAATGGTCATGGTGTCCGCCACTTTATCTGCATGTCTCTTCATGATGCTTGACTCCGTACCAAGCTACGGAAGTAACCTTATCGTAGCTCCCCCCATCCCGAAAGGAGAATCGTCAATGCGGACACCTAAAACGGGGCGAGGGCCCCTGGCCGCCGGAGGAGTCGCGGCCCTCCTGGCCTCGGCGTGTTGCCTCGGCCCGCTGGTTCTGATCACGCTGGGCGTTTCCGGCGCCTGGATCAGCAATCTGGCGTCGCTGGAGCCCTATCGCCCGCTCTTTATCGGCGTCGCGCTGGTGGCGATGTTCTTCGCCTGGCGTCGCGTCTTTCGGCCAGTGGAAAAGTGCCAGCCGGGAGAGGTGTGTGCCGTGCCACGGGTCAGGACGGGCTACAAGGCGATCTTCTGGCTCGTATCGCTGCTGGTGCTAATCGCCCTGGTATTCCCCTACGTCTTGCCCTTGTTCTATTAAAAGGAGATCTACCATGAAAGCTCGTTTCGCCTTCATCGCGCTACTCGCCCTGCTCAGCACGCCCGCCTTAGCGGCCTTGCAGACCGTGAAGCTGTCGGTGCCGGGCATGACCTGTGCCGCCTGCCCGATCACCGTCAAGGCCGCCCTCAACAAGGTGGACGGCGTCTCGCAAGTCGACGTGAGCTACGCGGATCTCGAGGCCGTGGTCACCTTTGACGACGCCCGAACGTCGGTGGAGGCATTGACCGAGGCCACCACCAACGCTGGGTATCCATCAACCCCGACATCCTCGCAAGCGGATCGAGAGTGATCATGAAGAATCCCAAGACCCTGCTGCGCGTGAGCGTGATCGGCACCGTCCTGGTGGCATTGTGCTGCTTTACGCCGATCCTGGTGATCCTGCTTGGCACGGTGGGCCTGGCGGCGCTGACGGGCTATCTCGACGTTGTGTTATTGCCGGCCCTGGCCTTCTTCATCGGCCTGACCATTTATGCGATTTGGCGTAAGAAGCAGTTCGACGCCTGTTGTGACAACGGCTCTATCAAATCAAGGAATACGCCCCCTGAGTGACATCAAGCAGCTGCACATCGCGGTCATCGGGTGAGTTGTTTACGAGCTTGTCCGTCACGGTGAAGGAATAAGCGTGAAAGATTCGCAGAAATTTATAAGCGTCGTGCTTGGCACCGGGTTGATGGTGCTGTGTTGCGCCGGGCCAATCGCCCTGGTGCTATTCGGTACGGCGGGCCTGGCCGCGTTGGCAGGCTATCTCGATTACCTGCTGTTTGCCGTCCTGGCCATCGTCATCGGCTTACCTCTCTACGCGCGATACCACAAGCGGAAGCAGGATGCCGGCTTTACTAATGAAGACTCGGAGAAACGTGATGATTGAACTCAACGTGAGCGGCATGACCTGTGACCGCTGTGCGGATCATGTCAGGGAAGCCTTGGAGAAGCTGCCCGGCGTGCAGTCGGTGGAGGTATCCTATCCTCAGAGGACGGCATCGGTAGCCGTTGATCCGGGGACACCGGCCTCGGCGTTGACGTTTGCCGTGACCCGACTTGGCTACCAAGCTCGACTGGCCAACAGTGGGCCCACTTCCCCGGCAGGCGCATCGGTGTCCAAGGGCCGTGATGAAGACGCCCCGCACATCGCGGTGATCGGCAGCGGCGGCGCCGCCATGGCGGCGGCCCTGAAGGCCGCCGAGCGCGGCGCCCGGATCACCCTGATCGAACGCGGCACCGTCGGCGGTACCTGTGTCAATACAGGCTGTGTGCCTTCGAAGATCATGATTCGCGCGGCCCATATTGCCCACTTGCGTACGGAAAGTCCCTTCGATGCAGGCCTGAGCGCCCAGGCGCCGGTGGTGGATCGGGCCAAGCTGCTCGAGCAGCAGCAGCGACGTGTCGAGGAACTGCGTGACGCCAAGTACGAGGGGATTCTGCGCGACCACCCGGCCATCACTGTCCTGCACGGCGAGGCCCGGTTTATCGATGCCCATAGCCTGATGGTCAAGCTGAACGAGGGCGGCGAGCAGGTCGTCCACTTCGACCGCGCCTTCATCGGTACTGGCGCCCGACCGGCAGTACCGCCGATCCCGGGTCTTGCCGACACCCCCTACCTGACCTCTACCAGTGCTCTGGCCCTGGACACTCTTCCCGAGCGGCTGATTGTGATCGGCGCCTCGGTGGTGGCCCTGGAACTGGCCCAGGCCTTCGCCAGGCTGGGCAGCCGGGTCACGGTGCTGGCCCGCAGCCGCCTGCTCTCCCAGGAAGACCCGGCGGTAGGGGATGCGGTGGAGGCGGCGTTTCGCCGCGAGGGCATCGAGGTCCTCAAGCAGACCCAGGCGAGCCGTGTGGACTACACCGACAATGAATTCATTGTCGACACCAACGCCGGCACCTTGCGGGCGGATCAACTGCTGGTGGCCACCGGACGGACACCCAATACCGAGGCCCTGAACCTGGCGAGCCTCGGCGTGGAAACCGCACATGGGGCTATTCTGGTCGATGAGCATCTGCACACCACGGTGCCGGGGCTCTATGCCGCCGGTGACTGCACCGATCAGCCGGAGTTCGTCTATGTCGCCGCCGCCGGGGGCAGCCGGGCTGCCGTCAACATGACCGGGGGCGAAGCCACCCTGGACCTGAGCGCCATGCCGGCGGTGATCTTCACCGACCCCCAGGTGGCCACCGTCGGCCTGACGGAAGCCGAGGCCATCGAGCAAGGCTTCAGCGTCGATACCCGTGAGCTGGACCTGGAAAACGTGCCGCGTGCGCTGGTGAATTTCGACACCGGTGGTTTCATCAAGCTGGTGGCCGAACGCGACTCGGGCCGGTTGCTGGGGGTGCAGGCGGTGGCGGGGGAAGCCGGTGAGCTGATCCAGACGGCGGTGATGGCGCTACGCGCACGCATGACCGTACACGACATCGCCAATGAGCTGTTTCCCTACCTGACCATGGTGGAAGGGCTCAAGCTCTGTGCCCAGACTTTCACCAAGGATGTGACGCAGTTGTCCTGCTGTGCCGGGTGAACGATATGAGCGCGACCGTGGTGCCACTGGGCGGCGGCACCACGGGTTTTGGGCATGGACACCACAGGGAGCCCTGTCACGATGAACACGACACTACCAGATTGCGGGATGATGGGGGCGATGGGCTGGATAATGCCAGTGATCGGAATTGCCCTACTATTGCTACTGGTCCTGGGCATCGCCTGTTTGGTGAAGTATCTGCTCTCTAGCAAGTGAGCGTACTCAGCGAGCCATCAACCAGCTAATCCGTTGTGGGTTGAGTTTGTCGGCCACCTTTCGCTCTCGCATACCAACCAGATAATCCGGATACCCATTTTTTTAAAAGCGATCTTCATAGCGCTTCCAATAGCATGCGCTGAAAATCGTCGTGCGTCGGGGCACGCGGATTGGTGGCGGTGGAGTGGTCTTCCAACGCCCATTGGGCAACCGGTGCCAGACGTTCGCGCGTGACGCCCAGGTCGCTCAAGCGCATGGGCAAGCCCAGGTCGATGTTGAGCTGAGTGAAGGCCTCGACGACATCCGTGCCGGGGGCTAGCCCCATCGCATCGCGCAGCCGGGCGAACTTGTCGCCGCAATGGTCCTGGTTGAAGCGCAGTACGATGGGCATCAGCAAGGCATTGAGCGTGCCATGATGGAGCTTAAGATCATGAAAGCCGCCCAGGGCGTGGGACAGAGAGTGCACTGCGCCGAGGCCTTTCTGGAACGCCAAGGCGCCTTGCGTGGCGGCCATCAACATCTCTCGACGTGCGTCCAGGTTGCTACCATCGCTTACGGCAGTGCGGATATGACGTGTGGCGCGTTGTAATCCATCCAGGGCGATGGCATCGGCGGGTGGGTTGAAGCGTGGGCTGAGAAACGTCTCGACACAATGCGCGATGGCGTCCATGCCGGTAGCGGCTGTCAGGTGCGCCGGCAGCGAGAGGGTCAGCAATGGATCGCAGATCGCCACGTCGGGGATCAGATGTGGCGAGAGGAAACCGAGCTTGCGCTCATCACGCATGCTGATCAGGGCGGCGCGTCCGACCTCGCTGCCCGTGCCCGCGGTGGTGGGAATGGCGACCAGCGGCAGCACCTGGCCGCCGATACGGGCTGCGCCGCCCTCCATTACCGCGTATTGCCGCAGCGGTGCGGGATGGCTGGCCAGCAGGGCGACGCCCTTGGCCAGATCGATGCTCGACCCACCGCCCAGCGCGACGATGCCGTCGCAGGCATGTTCGCGGTAGCAGGCCACGGCGTCCTCGATGGCGTCCTCGGTGGGGTTGGCGGGCGTGCCGTCGTAGACTGCGGCTGGGCGTGTACCGCCGATGGCCTCTTGAACGCGCGTGACCAGGCCACTGGCGGTGAGCCCGGCATCGGTCACGATCAAGGGCGTGGCGACACCGAGCTGCGTCAATTCGTCGGCCAGGTCCTCCAGGGCATCGTCGCCGAAGCGTATCTTGGTGAGGTAATTGATGGTCGCACTCATACCGCTCTCCCTATGTGCCTTGGCGACCAAGGCGGTGATTGTTGTTCACAGTGGTGCAACGCGTGATGTTGTCTTATCGATCAGGCTATGGCCGCATTGAAATCACAATCCAATCGAAGTTTATGGCATTGTGATTCGTTCTGGTTATCAGGAAGGGCGATCATGACGGCGGGCAAGCTTTCACATGCACATCTGTGTGCCTGGTTGCGTTTCAAGCATCTGATGTTGCTGACCACTTTGGCCGAGAGCCGCAACATGCATGCCACGGCGCGGGTCATGCATCTGAGTCAGCCGGCGGCGAGCAAGATGTTGCGCGACCTGGAGGCGTATTTCGGTTTCGCGCTTTTCGAGCGTTTGCCACGGGCCATGCAGCCCACCGAGCTGGGCGAGCAGGTCATCCGCCATGCGTGGATCCTGCTCAACGACATGGAACGCCTGGTAGATGACATCAATGACCTGCGTGAAGGGGGCTATGGCCAGCTTCTGATCGGTGCCATCGCCGCTGCCGCTCCGGAAATCCTGCCGGCGGCGATTGCTCGGCTCAAGCAGGACCGGCCACGTCTATCAGTGAGCCTGCAGGAGCAAACGAGCGATCGCCTGCTGCTCGAGCTCGAGCACAAACGCCTGGATGTCGTCATCGGGCGTTTGACGCATGTCAGTCAGCACAATGTATTCGACTTCGAGCCACTACTGGATGAGCCTCTGCGGGTCGTGGTGCGCCGCGATCACCCTTTGACGCGCCTTGACCACGCCCCGGGATTGGATGAACTGAGCCAATGGCCATGGATACTGCATCCGCTGTCGAGTCCCATGCGTGGGGTGTTCGAGTCGGCCTTGGCGGAAGAGGGCATCGCCACGCCCGCCAATGTGGTCGAAACCACTTCGATTCAGGCAACTCTGCAATTGCTGCAGTCCTCGGACATGCTGGCGGTGTTGCCGCGCTCGGTCATGCGGCGACCGCTGGCGGGTGGGCAATACGTGGTGCTCGAGCGTGTGATCGGCAAGCCGCTGGACTACTACGGCATCATCACGCGTCGTCAGGAGCCACACTCCGCCGCCGCCGACGAGCTGATCACTCATCTGCGGCAGTTGGCCAGCGAGGCGCTGTTGCCGACGGGCGTCACGCACGACACCTAAGCCTAATGCCCGGGAACGCGACGATCTGAAATCCTTGAGCGGTGATGTCACCGGCCAGATCGTCGAGGTCAACGGCGGGCAATTGATGCCTTGACCCGATGCGCTGATACGTTGGCATTGGCTCCGTGTCGTGCCTGAACCGCGAGGCCATCGCTGGTATCCTTGTCGTTACTCTTCTTCGAAAGATAACGGGATTCCATGGCCTCGCTTTCCTTGTTCCTTTCCATACTGATTTCTGCGGTGGCGCTGACAGCCGCCTTTACCATGCTGGTCTATCGCTGGATGGGGCGACGTACGTCGTCTGCCGGAAAGCAACGCGGCAAGAACGCGCCCAAGGGTGGCAATGCCGCCTCACGCAAACGTTCTTCTCAAGCCAGCGCCAAGACGCAGAAGCAGAAACAGTCATCCTCTCGTCTTCGATTGTCGTTCCCGCGCTTGCCGACATGGCTGCGTGCCAGCCTGCCGTTAGGCATGATGCTGACGCTGATCGCGGCCGTGGGGCAACTGGCGTTGCAAGGCATGCACAATGCGCATCAGGCGGCTGCGGATGATCCGCGCTTGCCGTCGCTGGCAAACGTGCTCGATGGTATTTCGTTGCTCGCCCTGGTGCTTTTGTTCGTGGGTATCGTCGCTTGGCTTGCGCCTCGTCAATGAAGCGCGATGCATGGATCGGCGCGTCTCAAGCGCCATGCTATAGTGCGCGCCATCACAGGAGAGACCGGTAACCCCATGAATATTCTGATTACGGGCATGGCCGGGTTCATCGGTCATGCCGTGGCCAAGCGCCTGGCGACCGATGGCCACACTATCGTCGGCATCGACAATCTCAACGATTACTACGAGGTGGCGCTCAAGCAGGCGCGCCTCGACGATCTGGCCGCGTACCCCAATGTTCGCTTCGAGCGCATGGACCTCGCCGACCAGGCGGCCATGCAAGCGCTCTTTGCTGGTGAGCGCTTCGAGCGGGTCATTCATCTCGCCGCGCAGGCCGGGGTGCGCTACTCGCTCGATAACCCGCATGTCTACGCGCAGTCCAATCTCGTCGGCCACCTCAACGTATTGGAAGGCTGCCGCCAACAGCAGGTGCCGCATCTCGTCTATGCCTCGTCGAGCTCGGTATACGGACAGAATGCGCATGTGCCGTTCTCGACCGCCGATGCCGTGGATCATCCCATCAGCCTCTATGCCGCGACCAAGAAGTCCAATGAGCTGATGACGCATAGCTACGCCCACTTGTACGGCATTCCTTCCACGGGGCTTCGCTTCTTCACCGTCTATGGCCCGTGGGGACGCCCGGACATGGCGATGTTCAAGTTCACTCGGGCGATTCTTGCTGGCGAGCCGCTGCCGATCTTCAACCATGGCGATCTATCGCGGGATTTCACCTATATCGACGATATCGTCGAGGGCGTGGTACGCATTCAGGATGTGATCCCCCAAGGCGATCCCCAGCGGCAGGCGACGGCGCCGGATCAAAGTACCGCGCCGTTTGCACTCTACAATATTGGTCACGGCAGCCCCGTGGCATTGATGGATTTCGTGCGCGCCCTGGAGCGCGTGACCGGGCGCACCGCGCAATGCAACTATCAGCCCATGCAACCCGGTGACGTGCCGCGTACCTGGGCGGACACCGAGGCGCTTTTCGACGCGGTCGGTTACCGCCCGGCGGTCGGCGTCGAGGAAGGCGTGGCACGCTTCGTCGAGTGGTATCGCGCGTTCTATCAAGTTTGATACCCACGCGGGTTTGACGCCTACGCTTTTTTGATGAAATGACATGTAAAGGAAGACACACGATGAAGATCAGTATCTTCGGCACGGGGTACGTGGGCTTGGTCACCGGGACCTGCCTGGCGGATGTGGGGCACGAGGTCATGTGCATGGACGTCGATGCCGACAAGATCGCGCGGCTCGAGCGCGGCGAGATCCCCATCTACGAGCCGGGGCTCGACGCCATGGTGCGTCAAAACGTGAGCGAAGGGCGCCTGCGTTTCACCACCGACGCCGCCACCGCCGTGGATTTTGCTCCCTTGCAGTTCATCGCCGTGGGCACGCCGCCGGATGAGGATGGCAGTGCCGATCTGCAATATGTGCTGGCCGTGGCGCGCAGCATCGGCCAACACATGCGCGACGATAAGGTCGTCGTCGACAAGTCGACCGTGCCAGTGGGGACGGCGGACAAGGTGCGCGGTGCCGTACAGGGCGAGCTCGACGCCCGGGGCGCTGCGCTTACCGTCGATGTCTGCTCCAATCCCGAATTCCTCAAGGAAGGCGCCGCCATTGAGGACTTCACCCATGGTGCGCGGATCATCGTCGGCACCGATGCCGAACGCGTGCGCGATATCATGCGCGAGTGCTACGGTCCTTATAACCGTCACCATGAAAAGTTGATGTTCATGGATATTCGCAGTGCCGAGCTGACCAAGTACGCCGCCAATGCCATGCTCGCCACCAAGATCAGCTTCATGAACGAGATTGCCAATCTCGCCGAGCGCCTGGGCGCCGATATCGAGCAGATTCGTCGTGGTATTGGTTCTGATCCGCGCATCGGCTATCACTTCATCTACCCGGGGTGCGGCTACGGCGGTTCGTGCTTCCCCAAGGACGTACAGGCGCTGGCGCGCACCGCCGGCGAGATCGGGTATCGTGCCGAACTGCTCGAGGCCGTCGAAGGCGTCAACCAGCGCCAGAAAGCCACGCTCTTCACCAAGCTTTCCCAGGCCTTCGATGGTGATCTCACGGGCAAGACGGTCGCCGTGTGGGGATTGGCTTTCAAGCCCAATACCGACGACATGCGTGAAGCGCCGAGTCGTGCGCTGATGGAAGCGCTCTGGGAGTGCGGCGCCCGGGTGCAGGCCTTCGATCCGGAAGCCATGGACGAATGCCGGCGGATTTACGGCCAGCGCGACGATCTGGTGCTGGTCGAGAATCGCGAGCAAGCCATCGAGGGGGCCGACGCCCTGGTGATCTGCACTGAATGGAAGACCTTCCGCAGCGTGGATTTCGCTTGGCTCAAGGAGACCCTGCGCATGCCGGTGGTGGTCGACGGGCGTAATCTATTCGACCCGCAGGCGGTCAAGCGCGCGGGGTTGCTGTACTTCGCCGTGGGCCGGGGGGATTCCTTGCATACGGAATGAAGCTCGCTCATGACCAAACGGCGCCCTCGGGCGCCGTTTTACGTTGCGAATTCAGCGCATGAGCCAAGGTGTTATCAATCCGCCGCCGATCAGCAAGAGCACGAACAGCATTAATGCCAGCAGGAAGGGTTTGATTCCCAGAGCGCGGAGTTTCTCTAATCGTGTTTCATATCCCAGTGCGGCCATGGCCATCGCTAGGGTGATTTGCCCGCTCGTCACGAGACCCTGATGCAAGAGAGCGGGCAGAGCCACGATGCTATTGAGGACTACCATGGCGAGAAAGCCGAAGGCGAACCAAGGAATGACGAGCGAACCTCGGGTTGCCGGGAATTCACCGTCGCGAACCTGACGGCGATGCCACCACTGCCCGATCACTAGCAGAAAGGGTACTAGCAGCATGACGCGTACCAGCTTGACGATCACTGCGTTGGTTAGCGCTTCGGGCCCGATTGCATCGCCGACGGCTACCACCTGGGCGACTTCGTGTACGGTGGCGCCAATATAGATGCCAAATAGGCCCTCGTGCATCTGCGTAAGAGGGTAGATCAGCGGATAGACTAGAATCGATAGCGAACCGAACAGCACGACGGTAGCCACCGCCATTGATGTAGCGGCGGGACGAGCACGAATCATGCTTTCGGTAGCCAGGATTGCGGCGGCTCCGCAAATCGCGCTACCGGCGCTTGTCAGTAAGGCGGTGTCGCGGTCGAGCTTTAGTATTTGCGTGCCGATCAGATAGCCAGTCACCAGGACGACGCTTACCACAAGGACATCAAGAGCGATGATGGCTGGCCCTAGCCCCACGATCTGCTGCAAGGTCAGCGAAAGGCCGAACAACACGATGCCGCTGCGCAACAGCCAGCGGGTCGCGAACTGGAGTCCTGGTGCCACGCCAGACAAGCGTCGTGCCAGGGGTAAATTGCCCACCATCAGTCCTAGCAATAAGGTAAACACTAGCGGACTGACGCCGCTCGAGGCGATGCCTGGCAATCTAGCCATGGCGAACCCGCCTAGCGTCAATGCGATGCATAAACTGAGCCCCTGCCACATGATGTTTCCTCTCGAATGCCGATGAAGAGGACAGGGTAGGCGTGCATCGTGTAACCTCATATCGAGTAATAACGATAAGCCATTTAAGTAAATCCGATATGACATCCAAGGTAACGTTCCGCCAACTCGATGTATTTGTGAATGTGGCGCGCGCTGGTTCTGTGAGTGCCGCCGCTCAGCGCGTGCATCTTTCACAGTCGGCGAGCAGTCAGGCATTGAGCGATCTTGAGTACCAGCTTGACGTAGCGCTGTTCGAGCGTCTCGGGCGTCGTCTGGCGCTCAACGATGCCGGCCGGCGGTTATTACCACAGGCTGAGCAGTTGTTAGAGGGGTTAACGGTACTGGTGGAAACGGCGCGTGAGCCGCAAGGGGCATTACGCGGGCGTTTGCAAGTGTCGGCTAGTGCCACCGTGGGTACTTATCTGTTGCCGCGGCTGGCGGGTCGCTTTAGCGAGGTTCATCCGGAGACGGACCTCCAACTACGGCTGCGTAATACGCAAGGCGTGATCGACGACTTATTGCAATACGACGCCGATCTCGGCCTGGTGGAAGGGCAGTGTACTGAACCGCGTCTGTCCAGTGAGTTCTGGTGTCGCGACGAGATGGTGATTGTCTGTGCTCCGACACAGCGTTTCGCTGCTCAGTCGCGGTTGTCGCCTGAGGATCTGCAGGCCGCCGAATGGGTCCTGAGAGAGGGCGGTTCGGGGTCTCGCGCGATCTTCGAAGCGGCGATTCGGCCTCATGTAGCACGCTTGCGGGTGCGCATGGAACTCGACCAACACGAGGCCATCAAGCAGGCCGTGCGGGCTGGCCTCGGTCTTGGTTGTTTATCGAGGCTCAGCGTGGCGGGCGAACTCGAGCGCGGCGAACTCGTCGCGCTGGAGACTCCACTACATTTGGTCCGTGACTTCTCGCTATTGTGGCATCCTGAGCGTTATCGCAGCCCGTTATGGCAGGCGTTCAAGGTGTTTCTTCAGGACGCGAGCTCAATTGTGTAAGGCGTATCGTTACTTCGCCAAGGCTTCGAACTGCGGCAGCACGGTCTCCTTGAGGAAGGGGCGGTAATGCGCCTCGGTCACGCGGACCGGGTTGGCATCCATACGAGCGATGGCGTCGGCCAGCGCCGTTTCGTCTTCAAGCGGGACCAAGAAATCGGCGAGTTCGCCGGAGAGGATTTCACGCGGACCGGAGGGACAGTCGACGCTGACCACCGGTGTGTCGAGCAGCAGCGATTCGATGAGCGCGCGTGGTAGCCCTTCGGCGTCCGAGGTCAGAATCAAGGCCTTGGCGTTGCGAATGAACGGATAGGGGTTGGTCTGGTAGCCGGGCAGGATGACGCGCTCGGTGAGTCCCATATCCTCGATCATCGCGCGGAGCTTAGCTTCTTCGTCGCCCTTGCCCTTGCCCAGCAGGACCAGCGGGGTCGTCACGCCGCTGGCCTTGTAGGCGCGCAGCAAGCGGTCATGGCGCTTGCGGGCTTCAAACGTGCCGACATTGATCAGGTATTCGCCGTCCGGCACTGGCGCCGATTCCTCGGCCATGCGCAGGAAGGGCTCTCGCTCATAGGGGTTGTAGATAGCGCGAATCTCGGCCGGTTGCAGTCCGATGACGTTGAGCAAGTTATCCTTGACGCCCTGTGAGACAGCGACGACGTTGCGTCCGCTATAGAAGCGATGCACCTTGGCGAATGCCTTGGCGCGCTGGTCGGAATCGCTGAATTTCGCCGAGATATCGCTCTTGATCCAGAACCACAGGTTGGGGAATGTCAGATGTCGAGTGATCTTGTCGCAAGAACATGACAGCACGACATCCGGACCGAAAGCGCTCAATGCGTGTGCGATACGCGCGGCCTGCCATTTTTCCACCAGCGGCGTCGACAACATCTTGCTGAAACGGTTGATGACCCCGAGATTCTCGATCTCCAATCCTTCCGGCAGACGATGTTCGATCTTGTTGCGCAGGATGAAGACCTTGACGACATGGCCGCGCTGGCGAAGACCGTCGGCCGTATAAAGCAGCGATTTTTCTGCGCCGCCGCCGTATAGATCGGCAATGACGAAGGCAAAGCGTTTGGGCGTTGGCATGAATGTCTTCCCTGGTGGGGGCTAATCCCTATAGTGCGAGTTGGCGAATCAGGTACGCTTCGGCGAAGGCCCGGTAACGCTCGCCTTGCAATTTCGTGGGGCTGAGCATGGCTACAATGGTCTGGCGGCGTTGGCTCGCATCTTGTGGCAGGCGTTTGACGTGGGTGTCGATCCAGACGATCTCGCCAGTGTCATCGAGCAGCAAGTTGCCATAATGAAAGTCGCGATGATAGTAGCCGTGACGAATCAGGGCCACGGCGTCGTCACAGACGCGTTGCAGGAACGCCAAGCGTGCTTCTTCTTCCTGGCGGCGAAAGTAATCCGCACCGGACTCGCCTCGGCCGAGGTGTTCCATGGCCAACAGTGACCCCAGCGGGTTGAAGGGGTTTAAGGCCACGCCGACTCCACGGCATTCGATGGCGCGTAGCCCGGCCCGGCGGATGCAGGCATTGGCTCGCCATTCCTTGAGGGCATCGAAACCGCCCAGCAGGCGTTTTTCCAGGATGTCGCGAATCCACCACTTGATAGGGTGGCGCCGTACCGTGTACTTGTCGGCCACCAGTTTGAATAGCGTATTCGACGCCGCATCGAGAAAGAAGCGACTGCTGCCCACCGCTTCCATTTGTCGTGTCGTGCCGGGTTGCGACAACGTGAGGCGGGAAGTGAACGCAAAGCGTGTGCGCATGTAATACCAGCGCGCAACGCCATTGAGCGAGACACGATACAACGGCATGAGTGGCGATCTGCCTCGTTCGGGAAACAAGGCGCTAATCCTCGGGAAGCGGGGGAAGGTTGTCAAGGCAATGTCATGACAGGACTGGCGCCTGTCGTGGCGGCTGGTTACCGTACGATCAGAGATATCCCCGGATGAGGAAGATGCCATGCTGACGCCCGTGATTCTCGCTGGCGGTAATGGAACGCGCCTGTGGCCACTGTCGCGACGCGATACGCCCAAGCAATTCCTGGCCCTGCTTGGCGAGCGGAGCCTGCTGCAGGCGACGCTTTTGCGCTTGGAAGGGCTCGAGGTGGCGCGTCCCATCGTCGTCTGCGCGGATGCGCATCGTTTTCTGGTCGCCGAGCAGTTGCGTGAAATCGACTGTGAGGCGGATATCGTGCTCGAACCCGAGGGACGCGACACCGCGCCGGCTATCGCCATGGCGGCGCTTTGCCAGCAGGCGCGTGAAGACAGTGCGAACCGAAGCGCGCCTCTGTTGGTATTGCCTTCCGATCATCATCTCGACGAGGTGGCGGCGTTCCACGCAGCATTGAAGACGGCGCTGCCGGCGGCGGGGCGAGGTGACTTGGTGACGTTTGGCATCGTGCCGACGCGAGCGGAAACCGGTTATGGCTATCTGGAAGTCGCCGATGTCACGGCGGGTTTGCAGCCGCTTATACGCTTCGTGGAAAAACCGGATGCCGCCCGCGCACGTGAATTTGCCGATGACGGCCATCATCTCTGGAACAGCGGCATGTTCTTGTTACGCGGTGATCGTTACCTCGAAGAGCTGAGACATTGGCGCCCGGCCATGCATGCCTCGGTGGAGAAGGCATGGGCCGGGCGCAGCACAGATCTCGATTTTCTACGCCCCGAGGCGGGCGCATTCGCCGAATGCGAGGCCGAATCCATCGACTACGCCGTCATGGAAAATACCCGGACCGGTGTCGTCATCCCCCTGGCGGCGGGATGGTCGGATGTCGGGTCCTACCAGGCACTGTGGGACGTCGCGTCGAAAGACGATGACGGCAATCTGCTGCGCGGCGACGTCATCGCGGAAGATACGCGAGACGCCTGGGTACAATCGCAGTCGCGCCTGGTCGCGACGCTCGGGATCTCGGATCTGGTCGTCGTCGAAACCGCTGACGCCGTGCTGGTGGCGGATCGTCACCGCGTTCAGGAAGTCAAAACCCTGGTCGCGCGTCTGCAATCGCTCGGGCGTCAGGAGGGTATCGCTCATCGACGTGCCTATCGCCCCTGGGGTAGCTACGAATGCGTCGAACAGGGTGCACGCTTTCAGGTCAAGCATATTCGCGTACATCCTGGCGCCCGGCTGTCGCTGCAACGCCATCATCATCGCGCCGAGCACTGGATCGTAGTCTCGGGCACGGCGCGTGTTACTCGGGGGGACGAGGTCTTCCTGGTGGGTGAAAACCAGTCCGCATACATTCCTCTGGGCATCGCCCATCGTCTGGAAAACCCCGGTCGCATCGAGTTGGAACTCATCGAAGTGCAAAGCGGTGCCTATCTCGGTGAGGACGATATCGTGCGCCTCGATGACGATTATCGGCGCGACTGATAGAGAACGTTTTGTATCAGGAGCCATGATCAAGCGGAGAGACTTAATCAGCCCTTAAGGTATCGAGTCTATCCTACTAGCTTCTTTGTAAATTTGGACGTGTTGACAAAATGGCTGATCTAGATAAATGGAATGGAACAGGTCTCGTACGTTTAAATAAAGCTCTTTTTTGTTCTCTAAAAGGCTTGAGTGCTGCCTGGGTGCATGAGTCGGCATTTCGTCAAGAATTAGTGGTCCTTGCATTGTTGATGCCAATTCCTACCTTTGGGGATTACTTGCCTATAGAAAAAGCGATGATGGGGGCATCTCTCATCTTGCTATTGGTAGTGGAGCTTATAAATTCAGCTATTGAAGCTGTTGTGGATCGCGTGGGAACGCAATGGCATACATTAAGCGGCCGAGCCAAGGATCTTGGGTCAGCATCGGTTTTTATGACATTTTTGCTTGTTGTTTGGGTCTGGTTTAATATTTTAATGAAGTGATTTCAGTCATCTAGTGGTCGTTTGAAGTGTACCTTGTTACGTCACTTTGAAAGACTTTAAAGGAGTGAAGCGGCCATACTGTTAAAATGCTTGCAATAAGTATTGCGAAGTAAATGGAAGAGCTTTTATTGGTTTGGTGCTGAGAAAATTGGTGCAAAAATAGATAGAAAAAAAGGCAAGCCCATCCTGTCCCTAAAAACACCCCGCCGACAATATCAGTTAACCAGTGCGCATTCAGATAAACTCTAGAAAAGCATATAAGGAACAGTAATGAAAAGATGGTGAGGCCAGTCAATATTCTGTGTTTAACATTAAAGTGATGAGTAAATAGGAGGAGGATGCACAAGTAGAGCGTTATGTTTAATGTGGTGTGACCACTCGGAAAAGAAAAAGTCTCCCAGTTTTCATACAGCCCCACCATTGGGCGACTTTCATGTATTAAAAACTTCAGTAGAGGAACCGTTAAAGATATGCTGGTCATGGTTAAGGCTAAAAGTATAGCGGGTGCTTTTTCTTTCCTTACGAGCATGGATATTACTATTGCTGAGGATATTATGCCCACTACGATGCCATCACCAAGTTCAGTTATGCTTAGCATGAAGTTGAATAGAAAAGAACTCTGGTGCTGTGCAAAGAGGTTGTGTATGGTTCCATTTATTCCAGTAAACCAATTAGTAGTTTTAACTATCAATGATAGTATCAAGAAGAGTGAAAAGCATGTTGCTGAAAGTATCAAGAAAGATCTTGGTGATCTTGATGAATTGCCAGATACAGCGATTGTCTTTTTCATTTTAAAGCTCAGGTTGGAGGTGTTAAGGGGTTTTGTTTCTATAATGTTAAGAGAGGCTTAAAGCCTCTCTTTGACGGGATTTTAGGGTGGTGATGACTATTTTGTCGTGGGAGCTTCGTATAGCGGCGCAGATTTTTTATTTCCTGGGCACTGAGAAAAAGCGCTTCCGGGAAGAAGCCACCAATGATCACTGTTTTGAATACCCAGATCATGCTTTTCGGATTGATCGATACAAGCTTCCCCTTTTGCCTGATCTGCTCGTGTTAATATCCAACGCTCATCGGGAGACTGTTTAACCCATGCGTAAGCACGTTGTAATTGTTTTTCTAATGGGGTTTTAAAGCCGAATTGCACGACGGGTTGTTGTGCTTGTAGCACAAATTCTTCATCGAAATCCGGGAGCGCCAATGAAGCGTTTTTTCCTGTTATGCGCTGAACATTTTGCATCATATCGTGAGGCGACCTGGCCGTATTCATTAGTACATAGCCCCATGTAGACCATGAAACCCAGAAGGCCAGCATCCATATTACAAATATCAACATTCCACGGTGCGGTTTTAACCAGAGGATGAGGGGGATAGACAGCGCACCAATCGTCATCCACCAATTCCAAGGCACTACTCCATAGTGCTGCGATAATTCGTTTAGGCTACTGACTCCATAACCACCTAAGACTCCTGCAGTTAGTAAAGTGCCTGAAATGGCAATGATAGTAAATGTTGCCAGATAATTGAGACCCTTTTGTTGCAATAGGCCGGGTATGGACGGCGCGACCGCCCATATTAACAATGGGATTGTAGGCAATATATAAACGCCTCGTTTGCCTGGCGACAACGAAAAAAACAGAAGGATCAGCAATATTGCGCTTAAAGGCATCCAAATCTTAGCATCGCGTCTTCTCAATCGACGCTGCCAGTGTTTAATAAGCCATGGGAAGGCCAGTATTAGAGGTAGCCATGCCCAAGGAATGACACTGGCTAGATAGTAATACCAAGGGTTCAAGTGATGCCATGAATTGGCATATCTTTCGCCCGTCTGTTTGAAAAGGATATTATCCCGATAAGCTGTGAGACTTGAATCGTCTCCAAATGTGGCGATCAAGACCATGGGCACGACCCACAAGCTAACCGTCAAGATAAGTAATGAAAAACCCTTTATATACTGTTTCCATGTAGGGTGATGCACTACTCCTTGTTTATAGAATAATATCCAGCCGGGTATTAACGCCAAGGGCAGAAAGCCTACCCCCTTGGTCAATATACCGATGCCCATTGCGATCCAACTGACATACCACCAGATATTCTTGGCGTCAATTAATGAATAGCGTAGAAACCCGTAAGCCCCTAACGTAGTAAAAAAAGTGAGAGACATATCTATTTGTGCCGTCCGAGCTTGAAGAGCAAATTGGAACGTGCTCAACAGGGCAACGCCGGCTAATAGTGCGATGCGTATACCGTAGAGTCTTTTCGTTAAATCTGCTACTAAAAAGAGAGTTCCGAAAGCAGCAAGTAGAGACGGGAGCATGAATCCCCAACGTACCGAGCCAGTTAGAGCAATACCTATTGCCATTGCCCACATGAAAACAGGGGGTTTGTCGGGATAAATTTCGCCGGCGCGATGAGGAAACCAAAACTGACCCGTCTTAAGCATTTCGAGTGCGTTGAGTGCAAAGCGTGGTTCATCTGCTGGCCATGGATCACGTAACCCCAGTCCAATCGCTAAAATCACAAAACCGCCCAGAAAAAAAAGGCACCAAAAAAATCGGGTATGGCGAGCCACCGTTATTGGCAAGAGCGAAAAACGCATAAAGCTATTCACTTTTCGTTGATTTCATGTGTGTTTCATTACGGATTAAAATCATGTTACGCATGTAGATAAAAAGCCCTGCTCCTTGGCCAACGATAAACACGGGGTCTTGTCGATAAATTGCATAAGCAAAAAGCGTAGCGCCTCCGCCTAGACTTAATATCCAAAACGCGTTGGGCACAATACTGCGTCGCGCCTTCTCACTTGCAATCCACTGGACCAAGAAACGGGCCGAAAAAAAGCCTTGTCCAAGAAATCCAATAATCATCCAGATTAAGTCGTTTTTAAACATATTTGCCGGAGTCGTTGTCAGTAGGGTATGAATCCACCAGCGGCATTAAATTTGCCGGTAGTCGTGATCGGCGGCGCAACCACATGACACCTAGAATATCTATAATTCCTACCCAAAGTCTGTCATGTAAACCATAGTGTGAGTGTCCGTTTTGACGTTCTCGGTGGTTTACATTCATAGAAATACAGGTCCCTCCCTGCGCTTGAATAAGCGCAGGTATAAAGCGGTGCATATGGTTAAAGTATGGCAGTTTAAGAAACGCATTTTTGTTTATTAATTTAAGGCCACACCCGGTGTCGGGTGTTGAATCATTCAGTAGTTTGCTCCTGATACGGTTGGCGATTTTTGAAGAAAACCTCTTATGCCAAATATCACGTCTTTTATTGCGGTGCCCAGCAATTACCGTGACTGTGTTAGTGCTCGCATATTGATAAAGGATAGGTATGTCTGCCGGGTCGTTTTGTCCATCGGCATCGATAGTCGCCAACCAATCCCCTTCCGCTAGCCTTGCCGCTTGCCAGATAGACGTGCTTTGTCCGGAGCTTTTGTGGTGGCGGTATGCGCGTAGCCGTGGATTTTTCCTGGCTTCATTTGCAAGCCAATTTTGGGTGTCATCTATAGAGCCATCATCGATAACGATGATTTCGTGTTCAATTGAAACAAGTGCCTGATCAATTTCATCAAGCAACGTTGGTAAGTTTTCAACTTCATCTTTTGCAGGAATGATGACTGATAGTGTTTTTGGTCGCATGATTGCATATATAAAGTAGTGGCTTTGTCTTGATTATAAATATTTTTTCTTAAGGTATTCTTAAGCCTTTTGATGAATTTATTTGTTGCGCGTAAGCATGACTTAAGAAGTGGGGTGACATCATGAAGTATCCTTGTTATATATAAAGTTGATGTGCACATGCTCCCCAGAACTTTTTTAAAATACAGTGAATCACCTTGGGTGCCCTTGTTGAAGATGTGGGTTTTATTCACCCTGTTAATTATTGCAATAGCTTATTTTAAATTAGATTTTAGGACGGCTGATGCCGTTTACACGATGGAGGGAGGTGATTGGACGTTATCGGATTTCTGGCTGACTAAGTATGTTCTGCATGATATAGGGAAACGCTTTAGTATATCTATAGGTGTAGTGGTCTTGGTGGCAATTGTTGCAACCTTCTTTGTAGGGGCAATGAAAAGTCTGCGTCGTCCTTTGGTGTATCTCTTTGTATCAGTTGCACTTTCCGCATTAATAGTTTCTTCTATAAAGAACAGCATTAATGTGGCATGTCCTTGGGATTTAGTACGCTACGGAGGGAATATTCCTTACGTTGGTTTTTTCCAAGAGTGGCCTTCTAAGTTTCCAGATATTGCATGCTTTCCTGCCGGGCATGCTAGTGCGGGTTATGCCTGGATTGCCTTGTACTTCTTTTTCGACTACCTCTTTGTCTCTTCTAAGTGGAGACGTTTAGGTGCAGGGGGTGCTATGTCTATGGGCCTTCTTTTTGGTATTGATCAGCAAGTTCGTGGGGCTCATTTTTTGTCGCATGATTTGTGGACATTGATGATTAGTTTTAGTGTTTCCCGAATATTGGCGTATCTGTTTTTTGGTTTAATTAAAAATCGAAAAGTCGCTGTTGGTGATCTTGTTAATTCTTGAGGTGAGGTCGTTTATGTATAATTTATTTTCAAGGCTGAGCTTCCTGCGTCCGGTTTTGACGACGGACTTCCTGACCTTTTTGGTGAGCCTTGGTGTTACATTGTTTTATAATACGCCTTTTTGGGGTGAGGTTTTTGATTATATCTCTCCAGCAGGAATAATGGACTGGTTGCTTTTGCTCGAGTATGGGGTTGTTCTTACTTTTTTGCAGTTTTTTGTATTTGTCTTTTTAGTGAATCGTTGGCTGGCGAAACCTTTTCTTGTCGCCATAATATGTTTGGCAGCGGCCGTTAACTTTTATACAAGCCGTTATGGCGTATACTTCAATACCGATATGGTGAACAACGTTCTGCAGACGGATACCAAGGAAGCTGGTGAGCTGTTTACTTGGGGGTTCCTTGGATACATGATTGTTTATGCCGCTATTCCTTCACTGTTTGTTATCTGGGTGCGTATAAAAAGAGAGAGCCTTTTGAGGTCTGTTTTGAGACGCGCAGTGGTGGTGCTAGCAAGCACCCTGGTATTGAGCGGCTTCATTTTACTGACATTTCAAAGCGTGTCGGCTTTGATGAGGACGCATCATGAGCTGCGTTTCTTGGTCACTCCGGGTAACGCGATAGTCTCTGCTGTTCAAGCTTTAGCTCCTGCACAAGCTCCTCTGCCTGATAAGAAAATTCCGCTTGAGAGCGATGCGAAACTGGCAGACGCGGCATCGAATGGCAATAGCAAGCCTAAGCTGCTCGTCATTGTGGTCGGGGAGACGATGCGGGCTGCCAATTGGGGTCTCAATGGCTATGAGAGGCAGACAACACCGAAGTTGAATGATCGCAACGTGATCAATTTTCCTCATGTAACATCTTGTGGCACAAGCACGGCAGTTTCTTTACCTTGCATGTTCTCTCCGCTTGGTCACGATGACTATGACGAGCGCTATATTAAAAGTCATGAGTCACTTCTTGATGTGTTAAAGCATGCCGGTATCGATGTGGAATGGATTGATAACCAATCGGGATGCAAAGGAGTCTGCGAAGGCGTTAAAAATGAGACACTGTCCCAGCAGGGTTTTCCTGGTCTTTGTGCATCGGGCCGCTGCTATGATGAGGCTCTTGCCGAGCGTTTAAAAGATGAGTTGAAGAAAACTTCGGGTTCTAACGATGATAAAGTCATTGTGTTGCACCAGTTAGGTAATCATGGTCCTAGTTATTACCAGCGTTATCCTAAGGCTTTTAGCAGGTTTGCCCCGGTATGTGAAACTGCTGATTTAAATAAATGTCAAAAAAATGAGATTGTAAATGCATATGACAATGGCGTTCTTTACACCGATAGTGTCTTAGATAGTATGATTGCCGCCTTAAAATCTCAGTCTCAATATTCGGCTGCCATGTTGTATGTGGCCGATCATGGTGAGTCGTTAGGTGAAAATGGTGTTTATTTACATGGATTGCCTTACTCAATCGCACCGAAAGAACAAACGCATGTACCCATGACGTGGTGGTTGGATAAGGATTTTATTGGCTCCACGGGACTGAATGATGATTGTTTATATAAAAATGCAGACGGCAAATATAGTCATGGCAATTTGTTTTCAAGCATTCTGGGGTTGATGCAAGTAGCAACATCGGTCTATAAGCCCGATCAAGACATAACATCGGCGTGTCGTGCATGACTTTAAAATCTTACCTGCAGTGGCACCGAGCTGGGGAGTGTATGATGGTTTATAGGTTTCAGTATGACGTGTTAGCAAGGCCTTTTCGGATTATAAGAAACTTAGCCAAGGCCGTCCGTAGTATAGCTGGCGAGGCTCTCTTTAGATGTTTCTTTTTCGAGGCCTGTATTTTTACTTTATACATTTTTATTGGGACACTCGTTGTGCCTTTTGCACTGGCGCTTGGTTTTTATAAGATCGTCAGGTATGTTCTTGCGAAGGTCGGCGGAGGGGCGTGAATTGAAAGAGCCGCCTTGAGGCGGCTCTTTCAATTATTCTTGGCGTTTTTTTGTTTTTTTACCAGTAAGCATTGCCTTGGCAAGATTTTGTTTTGTTAACTTGCTTGAAATTGTTACACCAACAACATGTAGTATTGCTGCAATAAGAAGGGCGTTTCCTAATATTGGGTGTACAGTTTCTATCAGTGTGTTTTCTTGAAAGGTGTGCGTTGTTAGAAGCCAGCCCAATATTGCTTGCAGGCCAAGTCCTCCTAATAGTAAAAAGACCATGGCGCTGCCGGCGGGATTGTGGCCGTCATAATGTCGTTCATGCCCATGTCGCATGTTTCGTAAATGTTGAAATATTTCTTTTGGTGAGTAAGTGAAATTGATGAACCGTGCGTGTCGAGTCCCTATTATTCCCCATATGATTCGTAATACTATTGCTACGCCTACTGTATACCCTGCCCATTCATGTAGTGTCTGCCATTGGCCAGAGCTCACCCAGGCTGTCATGAATGCTATAGCCAATGTCCAGTGAAGTATCCTTACTATTGGGTCCCAGATCTTTAACTTTTGTGGATGTTCTTCTCTATGCGCCATCAGGTTTCTCCATTCTTGGTATGAAGCAAAAGCCAATAGGTTTGGTCTATTGATTAAGCAGAAGCTATTGGAGGTTATATGGTAAGAAAATATTCTGATGCCTTACTTAAAGAGCGCGGTGGTTCTATGTTAAGGTTGGATAGCGTGTTATCTCGGTTCGAGCCCCCCTCTTGAACAGGCAGTCATGGCGCTTAAGTGATGTGATGATGGCTATATATTCACATGAAAAGCCTGACCAAGAGCGCGGCACAAGCGACCCAGGTGGCAATGATGACACCAGCCGCCAGGCGACTGACTGGTCTAGCGATTGCTTTGTCGGCTGCTTTCCTGTGCTCTTCCATTACTCTGGAGGGGATGAGTCGGACGACTATCAGGATCCCGAGGGGCACGATCACCAGATCGTCCAGATAGCCAAGCACTGGGATGAAATCCGGGATCAAGTCGATGGGTGACACCGCGTACGCAGTGACAACCAGCGCTAGAATTTTAACGACGCACGGTGTGCGCGGGTCGTGCGCGGCAAGCCAGATCGCATGTACGTCCCGCTTGAGTGCGCGCGCCCATTGCTGGGCGCTCAGCAATAGCTTTGTTGTTATAAAGACCATCACTCATCTAGGCCATTGCGGGTGATGATGATCGATCACGAAGGCATGACGATGTCGAGCTCTTGGGTGATGATGAGAGTGGCGATGCGGTTCAGGTCCCTCCCAGCCCTCATGTTCATGCTGGTGGTGGTCGTCATGGTAATGCAGGTGGGAGTGCTCCACAGGAGCATGGCCATGCTCGAGCGCCACCGGGTCCCGTGATGGCCAGACACGGATCGCGAGTGTCGTAGACACCAGCGCGATCGCCCCTAGCAGGGCGAAGGTCTCGATCAGGCCCGCCTGCGACCCGAACCAGCCGGCCAGCGGATAGGAGACCAGCCAGCAGCCATGCGATAGCGAGAACTGCGCGGCGAACAACGCCGGACGGTCCTCGGGCTGGCACGATTGCTTGAGTAGGTGCCCAGTAGGCGTCATGACCAGCGAGGCGCCGGCACCCAGCAAGAACCACAGCCCTAGTAGCCCCACGAACCCGGGTGCCAGCAGGCCAAGAAAGAGGCTTAGTGTCATCAGAACGCCGCCCGCGAGCATGAGCGGACGTTCTCGCGTGCGCTCCAGCACTTTCGGCAGCAGCAGGGCCACCAGCATCGAGCCGCCTCCGACTGCCGCGAAAGCCATGGCCACTGCCTGCGCGCCCAGGCCCAGGGAAGAACGCACGTAGACCACAGTGTTGACGATCTGCATGGCCCCGGCCGCCGAGACCACCATGTTCAGGGCCAGCAGTCCGCGCAGTCGCGGCGTCTTCAGGTAGATCCGCATGCCGTGGGAGACCTTGCGCCACACGCTTGGTACCTCGTCCTCCGTTGCCTTGGGCGACGGCAACATCACCGAGACCACTAGGCCGGCCGAGACCAGGAAGGCCAGGCCATTGAGCAGGAACAATACATCGAAGCTCATCACCATCAATAGCGCCGCGGCGGCCATGGGACTGAGCAGGTTCTCGAGGTCATAGGCGAGCCGCGACAGCGACAGCGCGCGGGTGTACTGCCCCTCGTCCTGGAGCAGGTCCGGAATCGTTGCCTGGAAGACCGGGGTGAAGCCCGCCGAGGCGGCGTTGAGCAGGAAGATCAGCACATAGACCTGCCAGATTTCGGTGACGAAGGGCAGCGCGCAGACCACGGACGCCCGCAGCAGATCCAGGCTGACCAGCAGAGTGCGGCGCGGCAGACGCGAGGCGTAGGCCCCGACCACCGGTGCGATGCCCACATAGGCCAACATCTTGATCGCTAGTGCCGTGCCTAGCACGACTCCTGCCTGCCCGGACGCTAGGTCATGGGCCAGCAATGCCAGGGCGACCGTCGTTAGCCCGGTGCCGGCGAGGGCGGTGACCTGGGCCAGGAACAAATGGCGATAGCGACGGTGACTCAGCACTTCGAGCATGCGACTCTCCTTGCGGCGTGGCGGTCGGTTACAGGCGGCATGTGTAGTAAAAAGTCAGGGGGATGTGCTGTTGCTTGTCTTGGTAAGACCTTGTGGTGTTCAAATCAATGGAAGATGTAGTACATAAGCCTAGCCTTGACGAGCCTGATGCAACTTATTGTGCCTGCCAGGTGATCGTGGCCTCCAACCCATGTTCAGGACGATTGCGCAGTTGGAGTGTCGCCTGCTGACGCTGAGCCAGTTCGACGACGATGGAGAGTCCCAGCCCGCTGCCGGTGGTGCGTTGGTCTGAGGCGCGACGGAAACGCTCGGTCACCTTCTCGAGCAGGTCTTCGGGGATGCCGGGGCCGCTGTCACGGACGCGGATTTGTGCGCCCCCTTGCGTGGTCTCGCCGAGCTCGACCTCTACATGGCCGCCTTCCGGGGTGTAACGCAGGGCGTTGTCGAGCAGGTTGCGGAAAAGAATGCCGACTTCGGTTTCATCGGCATGAACGCGCAACTGTTTGAGACCTTCGAGCGTCAATTGCTGTTGGCGCTCATGAGCGAGGGGCCACAAGTCGGCCATGAGGTCGATGACGATGGGGTAGAGGTCGATCGGAGCGGTGCGACTATCCGGTGTGCGATCCAGCCGCGCCAGGACCAGCAGCTGTTCGACGACGCGTTGCAGGCGTTCGACGCCGGTATAAGCCTTTTGCAGCGATGCTGTCTCCCCAGCTTGGACATTGTCTAGGTGGATACGCAACGCGGCCAGCGGGGTGCGCAGTTCATGCGCGGCGTCGGCGGTGAAACGGCGTTCGCGTTCCAAGGTTTCGCCCAGCCGGTCGATGAAGTCGTTCAGCGACTGGTGTAATCCCTCCAACTCACGGGGCACGTCGAGCTCGATATGCCGAAGATCGCGGGCATGCCGTCCTTGCACCTGATCCGACAGGCGTCGAATCGGAGTCAGGCCACGGCGAATGATGCGGTTCATCAGCCACAGCATGAGCGGCAACAGAGCCACCATTGGGATGAGGTTGTTCCAGGTGATGCGCTCGACTATTTCGCGCTGAAAATTGCTGCGTTGGCCCATGCTGAGCCACAGGTCGTGGCGTTCGTCGAACATGCTGAAGACGCGCCAGCGATGGCCGGCATAGTCGACCCAGCGAAAGCCTTCTTCATCGGGGGCAGGGAAAGATCCATCTTGTGTCCATTTTCCCTGGAGTAGGCGTGGTGTTTTGTCGGACTTCCATAGGCCCAGCGCAAGTTTGCGTTCTTCCTCGTGATAAAGCTTGGTCGGCGTGGTGTCATCGCCATCGAGTGCGACGGGCTGGCCATCGTGATAGAGGCGCGCCGGGTAATCGGGGATACTGAGCTGGTTGGCCAGTCGTTTGAACGCGTCATCGCTGGCGTTTTCCGGTAGTTGGCCGGCGACAATGCGGCTGTGGAGGCTGAGTTGGGTGTCGAGCACTTCTTCCAGCTCGTGATCGGTGATCAAATACGAGGCAAGCACCGCCACGCCACCGGACACGACGAGTACTAGCGTCAGCGTGCGGAGCAGGTAATAGCGAATGGACGTCATACTGCGCGACGATCCAGGCGATAACCGATACCACGGACGGTCATGATGAGCGACTTGCCGAGTTTCTTGCGCAGATGGTGAACGTGGACCTCCACTGCGTTCGAGGCGACTTCCTCTCCCCAGCCGTAGAGCAGGCTTTCCAGCCGGGGGCGCGAGAGCACCTTGTCGGGGTGGCGTGCCAGTTCGAGCAATAGGGCGTATTCGCGGCGCCCCAGCGCGATGTCTTGTCCTTGCCAACTGACGCTGTGACTGGCTTCGTCGATGCTCAAGGCGCCGAGTGTCAGGGTGCGTGACGCGCGGCCCTCGGCGCGCCGCGTGATGACGCGCAGGCGTGCCAGCAACTCCTGTAGGTTGAAGGGCTTGAGTACGTAATCGTCGGCGCCGGCATCGAGTCCACGAATGCGTTCTTCGACGGCGTCGCGTGCGGTGAGGATGAGTATTGGCAGTCCGGAAGCTTGGCGTAGATGCTGGAGCACTGCCATGCCATCCATGTCGGGCAGCCCCAGGTCGAGGATCATGGCACTGAATGCCTCGTTTTGGGCAGCTTCGATAGCATGATGGCCTTCGGTGAACCAATCCACTGTATAGGCTTCGCGGGTAAGCGCGGTCTTGATGCCATCGCCCAGAAGCGGATCGTCTTCGACCAAGAGTATACGCATGGGGCCTCCTCGGTATTGGCGCCAGCGTAGCATGATGCGTAAAGCTTAAGTCTTTCTTAAGGCGGGGTGAAACCATCGGCCGCCGCACGTCGACGCTGATAGGAATGAATGTGGCCTCGCCATTGGGCTGCAAGGGAAGGATGATTGTGTCGCTCGATGGCCTGTATCACGCGCCGTGCGGCGTGGTGTAGCGCCGTCAAGTGATGGACATGGGGAATGTCCTCGGGCGCTAGGTGCGAATAGCGGGCGCGCTTCGGGGCGGGGTCGACGCTAAGTACGAGCCTGTCTGGCCGCGACGATTCCCGCACCCGCGAGACACATTGGCGCCGTGACCGACTTTCGATTGCCGTGACGAGGCCGATATCGACATGCAGTGCACCCTCGACGCTCATAGCGTCATTCGTGTCGGTCGATCGCACATGAATCAGCATCTCGATGCCGGCGCGCGCGACGGTCTCACGGCAGCATGCTTGTTGTGTCTGACATGTGGCCGCCATGGGCTGGACGCGCGTCGGCATGCCGCGCACCTGTCGCTCGAGTGCGGCCTGGTTCTCGCCCAACGTCCATAACAAGGCGCCGCGCGGTAGCAACCAATCGATGAGGGTTTCCGCGAAAGGTGTATCAGCGCCTGTGATGAGAATGCGACGTTCCGACCAATCCATGAGATACCTGCCGATGGCGGAGATGAAAGAATCGCAACGCTCGCACGGTAACGCTTAAGAGATGCTTACGTCGCTCGCGGAGACGCCAGTCCCAATGTTTACCCCAGTGGCCCGCCGACAACGGTCTTCTTGAGTCCTGCGAGGATGGCGTCGCCATCTTCGTGGGCGAGTTCGTCATACCAGGCATGAGTTTGCTCGGGGTCGAGGCCGTGGATCATCGCCGCGCGTTTGCGGGCACGTGAGACGATCTCGCCGACGCGCTCGACACGCGCGACGTCGTAGTGGGTCAGTGCGGTGGCAATCGCTTTCGAGGTGTCAGCGTGTTCAGTGAGGGCGTGCTGCACGGCGTCGGCCAGCACCCAGGCGTCTTCCATGGCTTGGCAGCCGCCCTGGCCGAGATCCGGCGCCATGCCGTGCGCGGCGTCTCCAAGGAGTGCCACACGAGGTGCGATGAGGGTGTCGAGGGGCGGGATATCGTGGATTTCGAGGCGCGCCATGCGCTCGGGATCGAAGCGCTCGATCACGGCTTGTACCGGCTCGGCCCAGCCGGCGAAGTGTTCGCGCAGTTCGTCACGGTAACGCTGGGAGTCGTTGGGCGTGCCGGCGGGCAATGGCACGTCGAAGAAACAGTAGAATTCCGGCGCGCCCTGGTCATTGCCGCCGCTACCCATAGGCATCAAGGAAACCCGCTTGGCGTCGCCCACGTACTGGTCCCAATTATGCAGCGGGGCTAGATCATCATCGGCGGGTACGCGCACGTTCCAGTTGACGTACCCTACGTACTGACGTTCCACGGGGTGCCCCGTGAGCTTTCCGCGCAGCCGTGAATGCGTGCCGTCGGCGACCACCAGCAAGTCGCCGTGGAGGCTGCCGCCATCTTCGAAATGTGCCGTGACGCCTTCGTCGTCCTGGGTATAGTCGAGGCAACGCCGCCCCAACTGAATGTGCTCGGCCCCCACGGCATCGAACAAGGTCTGCTGCAAGGCGGCGCGTGCGATGGGGCAGGCACGTTGCCCAACATCCTCGAACAGTGGCGCAAGACTAAAATCGGTCAAGGTCTGCCCATGGTGGTTGAGGTAGCGCATGCGGGTCATCTCGCCGCTTAATCGCTCGATAGTCTCGCCGAGCCCTAGGCGGTGCATCACTTTTACCCCGTTGGGCCATAGGGAGATGGCTGCGCCTACTGGGCGTATCTCGTTGACACGCTCGACGACGGTGACTCGATGCCCCTGGTGTTGAAAGGCAAGTGCGGCACTCAGGCCGCCCATCCCTGCGCCGACGACGAGGACGTGCAAGGGGGAAGCGTGTGGTGCTGAGCGAGACATGGCGAACTCCTTCAATCGATTGTTATGGGTTACGAGATTGTTATGAGTTACGAAGACTGATGCGGCGCTGTGGCACGCGGCGTCGTGTCGGCGGTTTCTTCAGCGTCCCCGGTACTGCCGGGCAGCAACAGGGTGCACAGGATGGCGGTCAACCCGCCGGTGGTGATGGGCGAGGAAAAGATGCGTTCGGCGGTTTCGGGAAGCCCTGATAGGGCTTCGGGAACGAGCTGGACGCCGAGCCCCATTCCCACCGAAACGGCGATAGTCATGATCGTCTTGCGGGTCATCTCCTGGTCGCTGAGGATGCGGATGCCGGAGACGGCGATTAGGCCGAACATCAAAGTCGTCGCGGCGCCGAGCACGGGACGTGGGATGAACTGCAGCAGAGTACCGAGTGCGGGGATGAGCCCCAGTAGCAGCAGGATGACCGCGACGTAGCGCCCCACATGGCGGCTAGCTACGCCAGTCAACTGCACCACGCCGGTGTTTTGGCTGAAGGTGGTATTGGGGAAGGTGTTGAAAAGGGCGGCGAGCAGTGAGTTGACGCCATCGGCCAGCACGCCGCCTCGTATCCGGCGTTGATAAACCGGGCCGCTGACGGGTTCGCCCGAGGCGCGTGACGTGCCGGTGAGATCGCCTACGGTCTCGATGGCGGTGACCAGGAAGATGAATGCCACGGGAACGAAGGCTGTCCAGTCGAAGCCGATGCCAAAGCGCAGCGGTTGCGGTAGGGCGAACCATTCAAGTGCCTCGGGACGGCCCTCGAACTGGCCGGTGAGCGCGGCCACGAGACAGCCGGTCACCAGCCCGAAGAAGACCGAGCCGATGCGCAGCCAGATGTATCGCGACATCTGACAGGCCAGTACCACGACGATTACCAGTGCCGCCAGACCCAGGTTGGCAAGGCTGCCGAAATCTTCGGCGCCGACCCCGCCGGCCATATCGGTGACGCCGACCTTGACCAGCGAGAGGCCGATCAAGGTCACGACCACGCCGGTGACGGTGGGCGTGATGATGCGCTTGAGACGATGCAGCATGCCGCCGAGGGCGATCTCGATGAAACTGCCTACGGCACAGACGCCGAGCAACGTCGCGATGACGGCTTCGTCGCTGGCGCCGCCGGCACGAGCGGTTTCGCCGGCGGCAATCAGCGCGGCCACGAACGAGAAGCTCGTGCCCTGGACGCTCAGGAGTCCCGATCCGAGCGGCCCGAGACGCTGGGACTGCACCCATGTCGCCACGCCCGAGACGAACAGCGCCATGCTGATCAGATATGACATGTACTGATCGAGCCCCAAGGCGCTGCCCACGATCAGGCTGGGAGCGATAATGCCCACGAAACTGGCGAGTACGTGTTGTACGGCAGCGAGCAGCGAGGCCAGAGGCCCGGGACGATCCTCGAGGCGATAGAGGGGTTGATCGACTGACATGGCTTGGCTCCTTGTGCCCCATCGTGCGGCGGGCTTTATGTATACAAAATCACGCTGCAATGCATAAGCAATAGGAGTGCCAAGTGTGTGTTATCGCCAGGCTCGCCGTATGCATGGGGGCTGGCGAGGGTCGACGCCTCACGAAGATGCGGGCGCGCGCTTCTGTGGTGCTTCATGGTGATCGTGTGCGTCACGCTGGTGCACGAGGCGGCCGTCGGCCCAGGTAGCGTACACGCAGCGGTCGTCACCCAATATCATCATCGCGAAGAGGCACTCGCCGAATGTTTCGGCCACTTGGGTACGGCGTGCCAATAGGGGCGTGGCGGCCAAATCCAGGACGACCATGTCGGCTTCGTACCCGGCTTGTATTCGTCCGATACGATGATCGAGGTGCAGCGCTTTGGCATTGCCAAGCGTAAGCCGATAAAACCCCTGCCAAGCGGTCAACGGCTGGCCAAGCAGGGCGCCGACCTGATAGGCACCTTGCAGTGTTGTCAGCCCGCATAGCCCGGTGCCGGCGCCTACATCGCTGGCCAGGGATGTGACGACACCGGCGTCACGGGTGGCGAGGCGATCGAAAAGCCCGCTGCCCAGAAACAAATTGGATGTCGGCGAGAAGGCGATATTGGCACCGGCATCGGCAAGTCGCGCGCGTTCGTCCTCGGAGAGATGAATACCGTGTGCGTAGGTGCTGCGCGGGCCGACCAGGCCGTAGCGTTCGTAGACGGCGAGATAGTCCCGACACTCGGGAAACAGCTCGGCGACCCAGGCGAGTTCGCCCCGGTGTTCCGAGAGATGGCTTTGTAGATACAGGCTCGCGTCGTTGCGCAGAACGCCGCCAACGGCATCGAGTTGTTCGCGACTCGAAGTCGGTGCGAAACGCGGCGTCAGCGAATACGCCAGACGATCCTTGCCGTGCCAGTCGGCGATCAACCGTTCGCTATCGCGGATGCCGCCGGTCGCGGTGTCGGTGAGCGTCTCCGGGGCATGGCGGTCCATCAGCACCTTGCCCGCCAGCAAGCGCAGCCGGCGCTGCTGGGCGGCGGAGAAGATGCTGTCCACCGAGCCGGGATGCGAGGTGCAGAATACCTGAGCAGTGGTTGTGCCGCCGCGCAGCAGTTCATCAAGGAATCGCTCGGCGACTTCCTCGGCGTGCGCCCGTTCGGCGAAGCGGCATTCGGCGGGAAAGGTGTAGTCGTTGAGCCAGTCGAGCAATTCGCGACCGAACGAGGCAATGATGTCGAGCTGCGAATAATGCACATGGCTGTCGATGAAGCCGGGCATGATCAACTTGCCGCGGTAGTCGACGATCTCGACCTCTTCGGGCACATGCGGGGTGAGGGCCGAAAAGTCGTCGACGGCGCGAATGCGGCCACCTTCCACCCACACGGCGCCGTCTTCCCAATAGCGTAGGCTATCGGCGTCTGGGGTAGGCGCCTCGCCGGGATCGGCGTCGAAGGTCAGCACGGTGCCGCGTAGCAGTTGGGAGTGGGTCATGGAAACGCTCTTGTAAACAGAAAATGACGGAAAAGGAGCTCCGGCGCCCGGTCTCAGAGGCATACATCTTGGCCGGTGACGTGGCGCCAAGTGGCGGGCATCACCCCACGCTGCGGCGCATGGGCCTCGGTCGGGGCCAGGGTCAGTAATTCGGCGGCGATGGCCAATGCGATCTCGTAGGGGCGTTTGCCGCCCGCGCCAGGAACACCGATTGGGCAGCGTACCCGCGAGAGTGCAGTCGCGTCGTGTCCGGCCTCGCGCAAGGGGCGCTGGAAACTCGCCCACTTGCTTTGCGAGCCGATCAAGCCGATAGAGGCCACGCCGGAATGGCTGAGCAAGACATCGACGAGGCGGCGGTCTTGGGCGTGGTCATGGGTCATGACGAGCGCATGTACATCGTGCGGGAGCCCCGCGAGTGCCATTGCAATGGCGTTCTCATCGAGGCGGTGGCAATCGACGCGAGATGAGGGCGCAAGTGCCGCAAAGGCATCGTCGCGGCTGTCGAACCAGTGTACCCGCCATGGGAGCGGTGCCAGCAAGGGCACGAGAGCCTGTGCGACGTGGCCGGCACCGAATATGGCGATGTGCTTCTCGGCGCCCGCGAAGCACTCGAACAGCAAACTGACATGCCCGCCGCAACACTGCCCGCTGCGTCCGCCCAGGGGGAAAGCTTCTAGACGCGGCGTGGTTGCCTGCTCACCACGGGTGCTGGCAGTGAGCATCTCGCGTGCGCAAGCGATGGCCTGGTACTCGAAGTGGCCACCGCCGAGCGTGTCGTGGCAGGCGTCGGCGGTCACCACCATCTTGGCGCCGGGCTCGCGCGGCGTGGAGCCCTCGGCGCCAACGACGCTGATCAGTACATGGGGCGCGGCACCGGCTTGCAGGTGGTGCAAGGCGCTGTGCCAGGTCTCGGCGCTCATTGTGGCGTCTCCGCTGGCGTCCTCGTTTCAGGGGCCTGGCGCAAAGTCTGCGCGGCGAAGAGCACGCGCTCCGGCGTGGCCGGGGTATCCAGGGCGGGGCTCACGCGATAATCGGCGAGGCTTGATAGTGCGTCGCGGAGCGCCGACCATACCGAAATCGCCAGCATGAAGGGAGGCTCGCCCACCGCCTTCGAGCGGTACAGGCTGGCCTGTGAATTGGGGTGTCCCTCGAGCAGGGAGACGCGAAAGTCGGGCGGTGTATCGCCGATGGTGGGGATTTTGTAGGTCGCCGGTCCGTCGCTCAGCAGACGACCGGAGGCATCCCACTTGAGCTCCTCGCTGGTCAGCCAACCCATGCCTTGAATGAAGCCGCCTTCGACCTGGCCCGTGTCGATCGCTGGGTTCAGCGAGTCGCCGACGTCGTGCAGGATATCCACGCGCGTGACGCGATATTCGCCGCTCAGCGTGTCGACGACGACCTCCGAGACGGCGGCGCCATGGGCATAGTAATAGAAGGGACGGCCCTGGCCCGTGGTGCGGTCATAGTGAATCAACGGCGTGGCATAGAACCCCGTTGCCGAGAGCGACACACGCCCCAGGTAAGCGGCCTGGACAAGCTCTCCCCAAGCGATGCGGCGTTCGCTCTCGCCGCGGCCTGCCACCAACTCTCCATCCATAAGATGCAGGTCTTCGCGATCCAACTGGTAGTGCTCGGCGGCGAACTCGCAAAGCCGCTCGCGCACCTCAATGGCTGCGTTGCGAGCCGCCATGCCGTTGAGGTCGGCGCCGCTGGAGGCCGCCGTCGGCGAGGTGTTGGGGACCTTGTCGGTGCGCGTGGCGGAGATGCGCACGGCACTGTTGTCGAGTCCCAGCTCGCGGGCTACGACTTGCCCGACCTTGGTGTGCAAGCCTTGGCCCATCTCGGTGCCACCGTGATTGATCATCACGCTGCCGTCGGTATAGACGTGCAACAGCGCCCCAGCCTGATTGAGGTGCTTGGCGGTGAACGAAATGCCGAATTTTACCGGTGTCAGCGCCAGGCCCTTCTTGAGAATCGGGCTGTTGGCGTTGTAGGCGCGGATGGCATCGCGTCGTGACCAGTAGTCGCTGTCGGTTTCGAGCCGCGAGACGACCTCATGCAGCAGCGCGGTCTGCTCGACGCGTTGTCCGTAATGGGTGACGTCGCGGCCTGGGCGATAGAGGTTGCGCTTGCGGATCGTCAGTGGATCTTCACCCAGGTGCCGGGCGATATCGTCCATGGCGCGCTCGACGATCATCATGCCCTGAGGGCCGCCGAAGCCGCGAAAAGCGGTATTGGACGGATTGTGAGTCCGCGCGGGAATCCCGGTGACCCGAGCATCACCCAGCGAGTAGGCGTTGTCGGCGTGGAACATGGCGCGGTCGACGATGGCTTCGGACAAATCCGGCGAGTGGCCGCAGTCGCCGATGACGGTAATATCACCTCCCGTCAGCACGCCTTGGGCGTCGAATCCCAATCGGTAGCGGTTATGAAAAGGGTGGCGTTTGCCGGTGGCGCGCATGTCATCGCCGCGCGGCAGGCGCATGCGGATGGCACGCCCGGTGCGGCGGGCCAGCAGCGCGGCCAGACACGCCCATGGTGCAGCCTGGGTCTCTTTGCCGCCGAAGCCGCCGCCCATGCGTCGCACTTCGACGGTCACGGCATGAAACGACACGCCCAGCACCTCGGCAATGAGTTTCTGCACTTCGCTGGGGTGCTGACTTGACGTATGCACAATGACGCCGTCGTCCTCGTTAGGAAGCGCCAGGCAGGCTTGCCCCTCGAGGTAGAAGTGCTCCTGCCCACCGACGAATTGCTTGGCCTCGAGCACATGCACGGCTCCGGCCAGTGCCTGTTGCCAGTCGCCGCTTTGCTGAACATGTGGCGGACGGACCCATTCCTCGGCCTCGGCGGCGGCGACGGGATCGAGCTGCGCCGGCTGAGCGTCGATCTCGATTTCGGCAAGTGCCACGGCACGGCGGGCTGCCTTGAAATCGGTGGCGGCCACTGCGAATAGCGGCTGCCCGACGTAGCGCACCTCGGCATCGGCGAGCAGCGGGTCGCCCGGAAATACGGGGCCGACGTCGGTCTTGCCGGGAATGTCGGTGACGGTGATTACATCGACGACGCCGGGGGCACGGCGAACCGCGTCGAGATTCAACTGCGTAAGCCGGCCACGTGCGGTCGGGCTCAGCCCCACCGCGACATGTAGCGCATCCGCCGGTGAGGGCTGATCGTCGAGATATCGTGCGCGGCCGGTGACATACAACGTGGCGCTGTCATGCGCGGGGGCTTGCCGGGGTTCTGCCGGTGCGGTGTGCCGGTCGGTTGTTTCAGGGCCGGCCGGCGGGCGTGAGAGATCAGTGAGCGTACGCATCGAGGCAGACCTCCTGGGCAGCATCATGGTCGATCGTCAAGCGCAGGCGTTCGAGCAAGTTGGCGGCTGCGAGGCGACGGTAAGCGGCAGAGCCACGCACGTCGTCGAGTGGCTGGAAGTCACGCTCGAGCGCCTGGCGAGCCGCCTCGAATGTCGCCATATCAGCGGGGTGTCCCTCGAGGACGGCTTCGGTGGCCTGGGCGCGCCGTGGCGTGGCATCCATGCCGCCGAAAGCCAGGTGAACATCGTGCAGGCAGCCATTTTCCTCGCGCCAGGCAAAGGCCCCGAGCACCGCCGAGATGTCGTCCTCACGGCGCTTGGAGAGTTTCCAGACCTCGAGATGCTGGTCACTTTCGGGGCGTGGCAAAAAGATAGCGCGGATGAATTCGCCCGGCTCGAGGGCGGTACGCTTGTAGTCGAGAAAGAAAGCATCCAAAGGCAATTTTCGGGCGCCCTCGGGGCCTTCCAGTGCCAAATGGGCATCGAGCGCGAGCAATATGGGTGGCGTGTCGCCGATGGGCGAAGCATTGGCGATATTTCCGCCCAGAGTGCCGCGATTGCGGATCTGTGAGGAGCCCAGTCGCCGCAATAGCCGTGCGAACGCGGGGTAAACTTCGTCGAGCAGTGGTTCGAGGCGCGCGTAGGTGACGCTAGCACCGATCCACCAGCCGTCGGGCGTCTCGTCGATTGCCTGCAATTCGGCGACACGGCTGATGTCGATCAGGTTCTCGAAGGCTTCGAGCCGTTGAGTGGCCTCGAGCCACAGGTCGGTGGCACCGGCCACCAGGCGCGCCGTCGGATATTGGCGACGTAGCGCATGCAAGGTCGCCAATGTGTTCGGTATGGCGTAGCCGGTGGCCTCGAGCGTATTCCCCAGGGCGGCGGTATCGTTGTCAAGCTTTGGGTCATCCGCCCAGGGCGGGCGCACGTCGGGCTGATTTGCCATATGGCGTGCGGCTTTTTGGATGGGGCGGTATCCCGTGCAACGGCATAAGTTGCCACCCAGCGTTGCCTCGAGGCATGCATCGTCGAGCGCTATCGGTGATTGGCGCTGGCGTTCGTGGAGTGTGAATAGTGACATGACGATGCCGGGGGTGCAGAAGCCGCACTGACTGGCATGGCATTCGACCATGGCGGCCTGGACGGGATGCAAGGCGTCGCCGCGGGAGAGCCCCTCAACGGTGACGAGATGCCGGCCCTGCAGTTGATGGGCTGGGGTGATGCAGGCATTGGTGCTGTGATAGTGAAGACGACCGTCGTGGTCCGGCTCGCCGATAGCGACCGTGCACGCGCCGCAGTCGCCCGAGGCGCAGCCTTCCTTGGTGCCGGTTCGCTGCAAATCGTTGCGCAAGAGCTCCAGAATGCTGGTGTCGGGTGCTAGCGAGGCGCAGTGTTGCGGTTCGCCATTGAGATAAAACTCGATCATCGGAGTGTCCATCGGGTTGTCGTTGTGGTCCGAGGTGCGCACCGCGCATGTCGATATGACCATATGGTCAACTCTGTTAAGCCTTAATCAAAATGGCGCGTATGACAAGTCCCTTTTGCGCTTGTTTGTAGTGCGCCTAGGTGAGCTTGAGCGATGACTGGACTGCGGCGCCATAGGGCGTTGGTGTGCGTTGCACTGGCGACGCTCGCTGGGGCAGACTTCCATACCGGCAGACGAAGAGAGCGGCCATGACATCGATGAATTCGCCCGAACTGGGAAGGCGGGCGCATAACGAAAGCGTGATTCTCGAGGCGGCCGAGCGCGTGTTTGCGTGCCATGGTTATCGAGGCGCGAGCGTGCAGGCCATCGCTGAAGCGGCTGGGCTGCCTAAATCCAACGTGCTGTATTATGTGGGCAGCAAGCGCAAACTGTACGTGGCACTGCTCGAGCGTATGATGGCGCGCTGGAACGCCATGCTCGACGATATCGGCGAGGACGATGATCCGGGCGAGGTGCTGGAAGGCTTCATTCGCAGCAAGATGCGCCTGACACGCCAACATCCCCAAGGTTCTCGGTTGTTCGCCGCCGAGGTGCTTCAGGGCGCGCCTTTTCTGCAGGAATACTTGCACGGCGAACTACGCGAGTGGGTGCGCTCGCGGGCGCGTGTCTTCGAGCGCTGGTCGGCAAAGGGCTTGATGGATCCCGTCGACCCGGTATGGCTGATCTTCTTGATCTGGTCGGCCACCCAGCATTATGCGGATTTCGAGGCTCAGATACTGGGCATTACCGATCAGTCGGCGCTTGGAGAAAATGATTATCGTGCGATCACCGATTTCTTGTGCCATGTCATTCTCAAGGGATGTGGCGTTCGACGGCCATCCGACGGTGATAGCGAGCCTCATTACCGAGATATCCAAGATAAGGAGACAACATGAAACTTTGGGGCATCTTGCTCCTGGTCAGCGGCGGCTTGCTCGACGATTCATCGTCGCTGCCGGCGCAGCCCCCTGATAAGCCAGGGGCGATCACGGCGCAGATTGCACGCGATCACTTGCAATGGGCGTCGGCCACCGATGAAGAGATGTATCTGGCCCAGGCGAGCGTTAGAAAACTGCTCAAGTATCCTGCCACCGCGGTTTTTCGCGATATCCGAGCCGTCGGCCCCCGCGTCGGAGGCCCTTCCAATCGCGTGGTGTGCGGGCAAGTCAATGCACGTTGCGAGCGTGGCGATTATCTGGGGTATCGCTTGTTCGTGACACGCCAAGGTGCGCAGGCCGCGATCATGTCCTCGAGCCTGCATCGTAGCGGATGGGACCCTAACGCCGTGGCAGCGGCTTTGATCGAGTGGCAGCAGATGGCTTGACGGGTATTGGGATGCATGGGCCTGTGTGCATCATGATGCGTTCAGCCCTATGTAACTCAAATTCTGTCTGGAGACGCCATGAAGGAACTTCCCGGAGCACTGCTCGGCATCATGGTCGGGCTGGTCACGTGGCTGGTGGTGGGCAATGTGCTGGTAGGCGTCATTGCTGGCATCGCTGGCGGAATCGGGTGGGATCTGTGGCGGAATCGGTAAAGGCGTCATGCCTGCCTGCTTGGCGCTGGAGCTTCTTGCGCGTGCAGTCGAGATGGCTTGGCAGAGATTGCCAAGCCATTTTGGAATGATCATTCCACGCTAGGGTCGTCGTCCGCGTCGCCTGCTTTGACCTCATTGTCGGACGCCTTCATTCGCTGACGCTCGGCTTCGGCATGTTCCATACTTTGGTAAAGCCCCAGGCTCACGCCCGTGTCGCTATCGTAGACTTCATAGCGGACGTCGTTTTCGTCGGGGCCGGCGATTTTCCGTATCTCAATGGCGTCATGCAGCATGTTGGGCCTCACTGGAATGGCGGTAACTGAACGTGGGACTCGTCATGTCAACGAGTGTTCCAAGCAACCATCACCACGATGCTAACACAACGAAAAACCGCCGCTATGGTTGACCCATAAGCGGCGGTTTTTCTTGATAATCTTGGTCGGAGCGACTGGATTCGAACCAGCGACCTCTGCAACCCCATTGCAGCGCGCTACCAAGCTGCGCCACGCTCCGTTAACGTTTTCCGGAAGGCCTCCAAATAGGTGCCGCCCGTGGAACGCTGCGTATACTACCTTGGCTTCCAGGAAATGAAAACCCTTGATAGCGCTTTTTTTTCAACTGCTTGCCAGTGCCCGGCAATGATGAATGTCCACCGATGAGAGGTTTAAGCCAGCGTGGCGACACGCCATGAGCCAAGGTGAACGGCGGCATGGGTTAGACGAAAGATGTAGAATGTGGCCGTTTCATGTGGAGATGACGCAATGCCTCTTATTGCAGGAATGAGCGTGCTGTTGGGGTGCCAGTTTCTCGGCGAAATCCTGGTGCATGGGCTTCAGCTTCCTGTGCCAGGGCCCGTCGTGGGCATGGTGGTACTGTTGGTGGGATTGATGATCAATGGCCGCGTACCTACGGGGTTACGTACGAGTGGTGAAGGGCTGCTGCGCTACTTGACCTTGCTCTTCGTGCCCGCCGGGGTTGGTATCATGGTGCATTTCGATCTTATAAAGGCGGACTTCTGGCCCATCATCGTCACGCTTGTGGTATCGACCGCCTTGACCTTGGCTGTCACCGCAAAAGTAATGTCGTGGTTGACGCGCTCGATGCCCAGAGATCCGCGCGACGAATGGCGGGAGGAACGTCCATGAGCATGCCCGTTCCTGCGCTCGATCAATTATGGGTATATCTCTCCGCCAGCCCGTTATTGCACTTGCTGGTGACGCTTCTGGCCTTCATGGGGGCGAGCTATCTCAATCGTCTCCTGGGAGGCACGCCTTTCTTGCACCCGGTCGTGCTCACCATCGCGCTGATCATTGGCTTTCTGACGCTGACGGACACCGATTATGCGACGTATTTCGAGGGCGCTCAGTTCATCCATTTCCTCTTGGGGCCCGCCACCGTTGCCTTGGCGATCCCTCTATATGACTACCGGGAGCGTGTCAGGCGTATGCTGGTGCCGATATTGCTCAGCTGCGTCGCGGGGATCGTGACGGCGGTGACTTCAGCGGTGGGGGTCGCGATGCTTATGGGGGCCAGCCGCGAAACCGTGTTGACGCTGTCACCCAAGTCGGTGACATCGCCCATTGCGATGGGGATTGTAGAGAAGCTGGGCGGCATTCCGTCGCTGGCGGCGGGGATGGTGCTGATCACGGGGTCCCTCGGATGTGCCCTGGGACCTGTCATCTTCCGCCTGGTCAGGGTGCGCGACCCCAGTGTTCAAGGCTTCACCATGGGCTTGGCGGCGCATGGGTTCGGAACGGCGTATTCCTTTTCTTCGATTGGCGCAGTCGCGGGTGCCTTTGCGGGACTGGCGATGGGGCTGACGGGGTTGCTAACCGCCTTTATCTTGCCACCTCTGGTACATCTGTTCGGTCTTTAAAGTTTTATACCGTTATCTTTTTTGGTCATTATAAAGCTAAGAAACGGTGACCAAGATGGCAACGCCCCATTGGGCGTTGCCATACGTCTATTTTCAATATGTCAGATCGCCCATCCTATGAAGCGGTCAAGCCCATAGAAGGCGAAGCAAGGTCACGGTGATCAGCGTGATCAGCAAAGTGCCGACGATGTTGAGTAGCAGTCCGGCGCGGATCATCGACTGAATCTTCATATGTCCCGTCGCGAACACGATGGCATTGGGTGGGGTCGCTACCGGCATCATGAAGGCACAGCTGGCGGCAATGGCCGCGGGGACCGTGATCAGTAGCGGGTCCATGTCCAGCGAGATAGCGAGCGCGCCGAGAAGCGGTAGGAAGGCCGCTGCCGTGGCCGTGTTCGAGGTGACTTCGGTCAGGAAGATGATGACCAGCACGATGATGCCCACCAGCATCAACAACGGGAATACGCTGAAGATCGAAAGCTGTTGAGCGATCCATTCGGCCAGGCCGGAGCTCTTGATCATTCCCGCCAGCGCCAGCCCGCCGCCGAAGAGCAGCAGTACACCCCAAGGCAGTTCCTTGGCGCTATCCCAGTCGAGTAGCGCGCCGCGTGCCTTGTCTCCACTGGGAACGAGAAATAGCCCAATGCCGGCGGCCAGGGCAATGGTGGTATCCGATAGCCAGTCGAGCCCTACCTGATTCAAGAGAGGGCGTAGCATCCAGGTGGCGGCAGCGATGAGAAAGATCAGGCCGACTCGGCGCTCGGCGGCGGTCATGGTGCCGAGCGATTCGAGTTCGCGGTGAATCATCTCTCCGCCATCGTCGCTTTGCTGCAAATCGAATCCTTTGTAGGTCAACCACCACCATGTCACGGCCATCATCACGATGCTGACCGGCAAGCCGATGGTCATCCATTGGGCGAAGCCGATATCGATACCTTCGCCGGCGAGGTAGCCTGCGAGCAAGGCATTGGGCGGGGTGCCAATGAGCGTGGCGACGCCGCCTATACTGGCGGAATAGGCGATGGCGAGCAGCAGGGCGGTGGCGTAGCGCGAGACCTCGCGTGAGTCGCCATCGCCCAGCAAGCTGACGACGGACATGCCAATGGGAAGCATCATGATGCTGGTGGCCGTGTTGGAGACCCACATGCTGATGAAGCCTGTGGCGATCATGAAACCCGCGATTTGCTGGCGCGGTTTCTGGCCGACGATGCTGAGAACCTTCAAGGCGATGCGTCGATGGAGGTTCCAGCGCTGCATCGCGATGCCTAGTAAGAAGCCCCCCAGGAAGAGATAGATGATAGGGTCGGCGTAACTGGCTGCTACGGCATCGAGTTCGTCGATGCCCAGTACGGGGGCCAGCACCATGGGCAGAAGCGAGGTCGCGGGGATGGGAATGGCCTCGGTGGCCCACCATGTGGCCATCAGCAATGCAAAGCCGACACATGCCCATGCCGGTGACGACATGCCGGCCGGTGCGGGCACGACCAGGCATAGGATGACCCATAGGGGCCCCAGCCATAGACCGATTTGCGCGGCGCTTGGGCTGCGTGCGTCGTGAGTGGTCTCGCTCATGAATTGCCTCCTTGCAGGCGGCGAATGATTAATTGGCTTACGATACTCGCCATACTACTAAGGTATTAAGGCTCGATAGCTTAGCCATTGGTCTAAGTCGCTTGTCCGGCCTTTCCGGCGTGGCTTGTTGCAACGCGGCAAGCTCGGTAATGTCCGCGTCCGTTATCGATTAACTAAACGTATTTTATTGAGGTGCGACCATGTCCGTAGTGGTGGGCTGGAGCTTGGTGGTGCTGGCGGTGCTGGTCGTCGCTGGTTTGGTGGGATATGCATGGCGGTTATGGCGAGAAGTGCAGCGTCGAGAGGCCTTGCAGTGTGAGGAAATCGCGCGGGCTCATCGTAATTGTCTCGAGAGCCTCGAGGCGATCGCGACGGCTATGCAAGGGGACCAAGTCGACCTGGTGGAGGGGGCGCTTCGCTGCAAGGTGATGCTCGATATCATCGATCCCGCGTTGCTTGAGCGCGAAGACTTCAAGGTCTTTGCTGAGATTTATCGGCGCACGGAGCATCTGCACACGCATTCTTCGCGCCAGGATTTGTCGGCCAAGCAACGCTTTGCGGAGGATCGTGAGCGTATCGCGCTTCAGGAAGAGCGCTATGCGGAGCTCCACGAGGCTGCGCGGCAGGTTCTGGTGCTCAAGCGGGAGTGGCCGGCAGGCTTGCAGTGAACCATGAGGTAGGAGAAGAGCATGGGAGATCGATTTATGTCGCTTGATCCGGCTGAAATTCGCCACCGTTTGCACGCTGAACCAGAGTTGTCGGGACAAGAAGTCGCTACGTCGCGGCGCATTGTCGAGTGGCTTGAGGAGGCGGGGGCGACACGCATCGTGACCAGCTTGGGAGGGCATGGCGTAGCGGGTATTTTCGCCGCTGAGCGTCCCGGGCCGCGGGTGATGTTTCGTGCCGAGCTCGATGCGCTTCCTATTGGTGAGACCGGGGAGGTGGCATGGCGGTCGAAGTGTGAGCATGTGGCACATAGTTGCGGCCATGATGGTCATATGGCGACATTGCTCGGGCTTGCGCAGCGTTTGTCGAAAAATCCGCCAGCGTATGGCGAAACGGTACTGCTTTTCCAGCCCTCCGAGGAGACGGGGCGAGGCGCAAGGGGTGTCGTAGAGTCGTCACGTTTCGAGGAAATCGCCCCCGATCATGTCTTCGCGCTGCATAACTTGCCAGGTGAACCGTTAGGTGAGGTGTCAGTACGGGCGGGGGCATTCACGTGCGCCTCGCGAGGGTTGATCGTACGTCTCAATGGGTTGTGCACGCATGCGGCCCATCCCGAGCAGGGCCGTAATCCGGCCTTGGCAATGTGCCGGATTCTGCAGGGATTGAAGCGTCTGCCGCAGCAATTGCCAGACGATCAAGGGCTGGTCATGGTGACGCTGATTCATGCGCGTCTGGGGGAAGTCGCCTTCGGTACGTCGCCGGGGCAGGCCGAGGTGATGGCCACCTTGCGTACCGAAGACGATGCGATGATGCGTGCTCTGGCGGAAGCGGCCGTATCGCTGGCACGGGTCGAGGCCGAGGAGGATGACTTGGGCATTGAAATCGATTGGTGCGATGTCTTTCAAGCGACCCACAATCATCCCCGTGCCGTCGAGGCAATCCGTGAGGAGGCCAATGCCTTGGCATTACCGCTGCGTGAGTTGTCCGCAGCACACCGCTGGTCGGAAGACTTTGGTTGGCTAGCTGCACAAGGCGAGGGAGCGTTGTTGACCTTGGGCAGTGGCGAGCAATGCCGCCCTTTACATCACCCCAGCTATGACTTCCCGGATGCCATGCTGACACCGGGTATTGATTTGTTCGAGCGCTTGGCCAGACGCTACCAGGGCGGTGCGCGATAGTTGTACAAAATGAAACACCAGAGCCTCATCCATTCATTTGGATTTGCATCAATTCCGATAATGCATAATGATGAAGGCGAATTCATCGGTAGAAGCGCTGGTGAAGGGTAAAGCACTGGCTAAAAGAAAGGCTTTGTGCTTTCTTTTTTAATAAGGGAAGGGCGAAAAGCCTTTCTCCTGCCGGGAACCGCTTCTATACTCGGACCCCGCTGGGTAACGTCCCGTTACGACTAGCGCTGTGTTAAGAAGGAGTCTTACATATGAAAAAATCTACGACTGGCTTGCTGCTCGGTTCTGCGTTGATGGTCGGCCTTTCAGGCTGTGCCACTTCGGGCTCTCAGTCCATGTCCAATTCCGATGATCAAGCGTGGTACAAGTCCCCCTTTGTCTGTGGCCTGGCTGGCGGCTTGATCGGCGGCGGCATTGGCTATGCATCGAGCAGTGACTCGGACGAAGATACCGGTGCTGCACTTGGCGGCGTCGGCGGTGCGACGGCCGGGGCTTTGCTTTGCGCTGATTATTCCGACAAGGTAGTGGACAGCGATGGTGATGGCGTTCCCGATGATCGCGATCAGTGCCCTAACACGCCGGCTGGCGTTGCGGTAGACGCCCAGGGTTGCCCGCTGGATAGCGATGGTGATGGCGTTCCGGACTACAAAGACGAATGCCCGGGAACACCGGCAGGTGTCGAAGTGAACGCTCAGGGTTGCCCGCTGGATAGCGATGGCGATGGCGTTCCGGACTATCAGGACCAGTGTCCTGACACTCCGGCAGGCGAAGAAGTCAATGCGCTAGGCTGCCCGGCAGACTTGGTGCTGCATGATGTGAACTTCGAGTTCGACTCTGCCACGCTTACCAGCGATGCAGAAGGCATTCTCGATGGTGTTGCCGAGAAGCTGGCTGCCAACGAGAGCGTCAACGTTCGTCTGGAAGGCTATACCGATTCCGTCGGTAGCGCTTCCTACAACAAGGATCTCTCTCAGCGTCGTGCCGACTCTGTGAAGGATTACTTGGTTTCCAAGGGCGTGGATGGTGACAACATCACGACCATGGGTTATGGCGAGCAGGACCCGATCGCCACCAACGAGACGGCTGAAGGCCGTGCTGAAAACCGTCGCGTTGAAATGGGCGAGCAAGAGTAACGATTGCTCGGTTCATGATCGAAGAAAGGGGCGCCTTCGGGCGCCTCTTTTTATTTGTGCCACAAGCACGACTGGACGGCATTCCGCGCGCTTGCTAGTGTGCGCAATTCGTCGTTTCATGCGTTTGTGTTGCCTTCCCACTCAGTCGCGGGGCTGCAGGCGTATGACACGCAGGGGGAAGGTGGCTGATATATTTCCCCATTGCTTTTCATCTTCATCGTTTCATGTGGTCCCTGGTATGGGCCACCACTGAATATAAGGGATCCTGCATGCCCATCGTGACCCTGCCTGATGGCAGTCAGAAAACTTTCGATTCACCCTTGACCGTCATGCAGCTCGCCGAATCTATCGGCACGGGGCTTGCCAAGGCCTGTGTGGCGGGAAAGATAGATGGCGTTGCCGTCGATGCAGCCGATCTGATCGAGCGTGACGCCGAGGTTAGTATCCTGACGGCGAGCGATCATGAAGGGGTGGAGATTATCCGCCATTCCTGCGCCCACCTTCTGGGGCATGCCGTCAAGCAGCTTTATCCCGACGCTAAAATGGCGATTGGGCCGGTCGTGGACGATGGGTTTTATTACGATATCGATTTCGGCCAGTCAATCTCGCCGGACGACCTCGACGCGATGGAAAAGCGTATGAAAGCGCTAATCGAACGTGAATACGATGTCGTTCGTGAGTACGTGACTAAAGAGCAGGCCCTGGCGACCTTCGCCGAACGTAATGAGCCATACAAGCAGGAAATCGTCGAAGGTATCGCCGATGGTGAGACCGTTCGTCTCTACCATCATGAAGAATACATCGATATGTGCCGTGGGCCACATGTCCCGAATACGCGGCACCTGAAAGCTTTCAAGCTGACTAAGTTGGCGGGCGCCTATTGGCGGGGTGATGCCACCAAGCCGATGCTGACGCGCATTTACGGTACGGCCTGGCCAGACAAGAAGGCGCTGAAGACTTACCTCCAGCGCTTGGAAGAAGCTGAGAAGCGCGATCACCGCAAGCTGGCCCGCAAGCTCGACTTCTTTCACATGCAGGAAGAAGCGCCAGGCATGGTATTCTGGCATCCGCGAGGCTGGACGCTCTGGCAGACTGTCGAGCAGTACATGCGTAAGGTCTACCAAGACAGCGGGTATCAGGAGATTCGGTGTCCGCAGATCATGGATGTTTCGCTGTGGCAGAAGTCCGGTCACTGGGACAATTACGCCGATAACATGTTTTTCACCGAATCGGAAAAGCGTGAGTATGCGCTCAAGCCGATGAACTGCCCTGGCCATGTGCAAGTCTTCAATTCGGGACTGCGCAGTTATCGCGAGCTACCGGTGCGTTATGGCGAGTTCGGTGGTTGCCATCGCAACGAGCCTTCAGGCGCCTTGCATGGCATTATGCGTGTCCGCGCCTTTACCCAGGACGACGGCCATGTGTTCTGCACTGAAGAGCAAGTTGAGTCGGAAGTCACGGCCTTCCATCGTCAGGCTTTGGAAGTCTATCGTGATTTCGGCTTTGATGAGATCGCCGTCAAGATTGCGTTACGCCCCGAGAAGCGTCTGGGGAGCGACGAGAATTGGGATCGAGCCGAAGAGGCATTGCGTACCGCTTTGGGGCGCTGTGACGTACAATGGGAAGAACTTCCCGGTGAAGGGGCTTTCTACGGCCCTAAAATCGAATATCATATGCGTGATTGCCTGGGGCGCGAGTGGCAGGTGGGCACGATGCAGGTCGATTTCATGATGCCGACCCGTCTGGGCGCGCAGTATGTGGCCGAAGACGGGTCTCGTCAGGCGCCGGTCATGCTGCATCGTGCTATCGTGGGCTCAATGGAACGTTTCATTGGCATCCTCATCGAGCACTATGCAGGGGCCATGCCGTTGTGGCTGTCGCCTCTGCAAACAGTGGTCCTGAATATCACGGATGCCCAGCGTGATCACGCCGAGTCGGTGTCGCAGCGTTTGCAGAAACTCGGTCTGCGTGTCAAGACAGACTTGAGGAATGAGAAGATCGGCTTTAAAATTCGCGAACATACGTTGCAGAAGGTCCCCTATCTCCTTGTGGTTGGAGATAAGGAAGTCGAGGCCGACTCGGTAGCTGTGCGTACGCGCGGCGGCGAAGACCTAGGCAGTATGACGGTGGACGCTTTCATCGACAAGGTGCAGGCCGAGCGGTAATAGCGACATCTTCCAAGGCAAAAGTGGAGACGGAACCATCAAGAGAAGCAACCCAAGAGGGCGCCCACAGGAAAAGCGCCCACCAATGAACGAGCGGATTACCGAAGATCAAGTTCGCTTGATCGCCAGCGACGGTGAACAGCTTGGTATCGTGCCGACCAGCGATGCCTTGGAGCGTGCCGAAGCGGAGGGTATGGACCTCGTACAGATTTCCAATGCCGACCCGATCGTTTGCAAGATCATGGATTACGGCAAATTCATCTTCGAGCAGAAAAAGCAAAAAGCTGCTCAGAAGAAGAAAACCAAGCAGATCCAGGTCAAGGAAGTCAAATTCCGGCCCGGTACTGACGAGGGCGATTATCAGGTGAAGTTGAAAAACCTGATTCGTTTCCTCGAAGCGGGCGACAAGGGTAAGGTCACGCTACGTTTTCGAGGTCGTGAGATGGCGCACCAGGACATCGGCCGCAAGCTGATGGAACGGATTGCGGCTGACCTCGAAGACATGGCGTCTGTCGAGTCCTTCCCCAAGATGGAAGGCCGTCAGATGATCATGATCTTGGCGCCCAAAAAGAAGTGATCCGTTGGCGGTTGAACGGGCAGTCGGTATCGCCGGCTGCCGGCCCCGGGTTTTCTGAAGAAACCGAGTGGAGTTTTCCCTCATGCCTAAAATCAAGAGTAACAGTGGCGCTGCGAAGCGCTTCAAGAAGACTGCCCATGGCTTCAAGCACAAGCAGTCTTTCCGCAGTCACATCCTGACCAAGAAGTCGACCAAGCGTAAGCGTCAGCTGCGCGGCATGAAGCAGATTCATGATGCCGACAAGCACCTGGTTCAACGCATGCTGCCGAACCTCTAAGTACTTGTATTCAAAAGTACAGGTTGTCGATTTTAAAAGTCAGGAGTAAGCCATGACTCGTGTTAAGCGTGGTGTCGTCGCTCGTCGTCGGCACAAGAAGATTCTGAAGCAGGCCAAAGGCTATTATGGCGCGCGCTCTCGCGTATTTCGCGTTGCCAAGCAGGCGGTCATCAAGGCAGGTCAGTACGCCTATCGTGACCGTCGTCAGCGTAAGCGTCAGTTCCGTGCGCTGTGGATCGCGCGTATCAATGCGGCATCTCGTGCCAACGGTCTGTCCTATAGCCGCTTCATTGCCGGTCTGAAGAAGTCCGGTATCGAGATCGACCGCAAGGTGCTGGCCGATCTCGCCGTCCATGAAAAGTCTGCCTTTGCCGCGATCGTCGACAAGGCCAAGGCTGCTCAGTAATGGCCGGGTGAGACGTTCTTCATGAGTGTCTCATCATGCGCATGAAGCCGCAGGGGGAGAGCAGCCGCTCTTCCCCTGTTTTTTTGTCTGGGCCATCATTTCATATGCGATGGTCTATCATGGGCACTTAGCATCGGAGCTAGACGGATGGACCACCTCCCACAACTGGTCGCCGAGGCTCGCGCCGCCATCGAGCGCGCGCAGGATGTCCAGGCGCTCGACGAGGTTCGAGTGCATTTTCTGGGCAAGAAGGGCGAGATTACCGCGCTTCTCAAAAGTCTTGGCCAACTGCCGCCTGAGGAACGCCCCAAGGCGGGTGAGCAGATCAACGAGGCCAAGCAGATATTATCGGGCGAGCTCGACGCGCGTAAGCAAACGCTTAAAGATGCCGAGCTCGACGCGCGCCTGGCGCGAGAGCGCATCGACGTCACCTTGCCTGGCCGTGGTGAGCCGTCGGGCGGTTTGCACCCGGTCACGCGTACGCTTGAGCGTATTGAGTCGCTGTTCGCTCATATCGGTTTCGACGTGGCCGTGGGTCCCGAAATCGAAGACGAATATCATAATTTCGAAGCGCTCAATATTCCTGCGCACCATCCGGCGCGGGGCATGGCTGACACCTTCTATTTCGATGCTTCGCGATTGTTGCGTACGCACACGTCACCGGTGCAGGTGCGTACCATGAAGGAACAGGCGCCGCCGATCCGCATCGTCTGCCCGGGGCGCGTGTATCGTAGCGACTCTGATCTCACGCATACGCCGATGTTCCATCAGGTGGAAGGCTTGCTGGTTGATGAAGGTGTCAGCTTCGCTGACCTCAAAGGCACCATCGAGGACTTCCTCAAGGCTTTCTTCGAACGTGAGTCGCTTTCCGTACGCTTTCGTCCGTCCTATTTTCCGTTCACCGAGCCCTCCGCCGAAGTCGATATCCAGTGCGTGATGTGCGGTGGTGAGGGCTGTCGCGTCTGTTCCCATAGTGGCTGGCTGGAAGTCATGGGCTGCGGCATGGTCCATCCCGAAGTCTTTCGACATTCGGGTATCGATGCTGAGCGTTATACGGGGTTTGCCTTCGGCATGGGGGCCGAGCGCTTGACCATGCTGCGGTATGGCGTCAATGACCTGCGGCTATTTTTCGAGAACGACTTGCGCTTCTTGCGCCAGTTCGGCTGATCTGCGACTAGGACACAGGAAGAAACATGAGATTTTCCGAAACATGGTTGCGCGATTGGGTGTCACCCGAACTCACGACGCAGGCGCTTGCTGACCGGATCACGATGGCTGGTTTGGAAGTCGATGCCATCGAGGCGGTGGCTGGCGAATTCGAGGGCGTTGTCGTCGCCGAAGTGGTCGCTAAAGAACCTCATCCCAGTGCCGACAAGCTGAATGTCTGCCAGGTCAATGATGGTGGCGATGAGCCGGTGCAAGTCGTGTGTGGCGCGCCCAATGTGGCGGTCGGGCAGAAGGTGCCTTTCGCGCGGGTGAATGCAACGCTCCCCGGCGATTTTAAGATCAAGAAAGCCAAGCTGCGCGGCGTGGAGTCGCGCGGCATGATTTGCTCGGCCTCTGAACTCGAACTGGAAGAAGGTACCTCGGCGGGCATCTTGGTGTTGCCCGGTGAGGCGCCCATCGGCGAGTCCCTGCGCGATTGGTTGGCATTGGATGATCATGCCATCGAAGTGGACTTGACACCCAATCGTGGCGATTGCTTGAGCCTCAATGGGTTGGCGCGTGAAGTTGGCGTGTTGAGTCGTCTGCCGGTAACGACGCCGGATACCGACATGGTCCTGGCGTCGCATCAAGCGTCGTTTCCGGTACGTGTCGAGTCGCCAGTGAAATGCCCGCGTTATGCGGGGCGCATCATTCGGGGTGTCGATGTCTCGGCGAGTACACCGCTATGGATGACCGAACGTCTGCGTCGCAGCGGCGTTCGTGCCATCGACCCGATCGTCGATGTCACCAATTACGTGATGCTCGAGCTCGGGCAGCCCATGCATGCTTTCGACTTGGCGTGCTTGAATGACGCTATCGTGGTGCGCGAGGCGCAATACGGGGAACGTTTGACGCTGCTGGACGGCCAAGATATTGCCTTGCACGAGGGTACTCTGGTGATCGCCGACGCCAAGCAACCGTTGGCGATTGCCGGGGTCATGGGCGGCGAGTCCTCCGGTGTTAATGCCTCGACGCAGGATATTTTCCTGGAGTCGGCGTTCTTCTCGCCACTAGCAGTGGCAGGGCAGGCGCGTTCTTATGGCCTGCATACTGATGCGTCGCACCGTTTCGAGCGTGGCGTCGACCCGCAATTGGCGCAAGTCGCCATTGAGCGGGCCACGCAGCTGCTGTTGAGCATCGTCGGCGGTGAACCGGGCCCCGTGACCGACGTCATGAGCCCCGATCATTTGCCGCTGGGGCAGGAAGTCGTCTTGCGCCGCGAGCGTCTCGATCAATGCCTGGCCCTGATCATGGCCGGTGACGATGTCGTGGATATCCTGTCGCGCCTGGGTATGCGCGTCGATGCCCTCGATTCGGGTTGGCGGGTGACAGTACCTAGCTGGCGTTTCGATATCGCGCAGGAAGAAGATCTCATCGAGGAACTGGCGCGTATTCATGGATACGACCGGGTCCCCGTGCAGCGTCCTTCCGCGCGCCTGACATTAAGAGCCGCCAACGAAGCCCGCCAGCCGCTGTCACGTCTGCGTCGACACTTGGTGGCACGCGGTTATCAAGAAGCGATTACTTACAGCTTCGTCGCACCCGAGCTGCAAGAGGCGTTGACCCCTAGCGCGGTGGCGCCTTATCTGGCCAATCCCATCTCGTCCGATATGTCGGTCATGCGGGCGAGCTTGCTACCTGGGCTGGTCAAGGCGTTGAGTCACAACCTCAACCGCCAGCAATCACGTATCCGCCTGTTCGAGACAGGGCTCGTGTTCCGTGGCGAGCTGGATGATCTTGACCAAGTGGCGATGCTCGGCGGGATCGTATGTGGGCCGAGACAACCAGAAGGGTGGTCTTCTGCTCGCGAGAGTGTCGATTTCTTTGATCTCAAAGGTGATCTGGAAAGCCTGATGGCGCTGACTCAACAGCCTGATGCATGGCGTTTCGAGGCTGGCGAGCATCCGGGGCTTCACCCCGGCCAGACGGCCCGCATCATGTGTGACGGTCGTCATGTGGGCTGGGTCGGTGCCTTGCATCCCGGGGTGCGTGCCAGTTTGGGCATCAAGACCAATGCCTTTGTATTCGAGCTGGAGTTGGAAGCACTGACTCAGGGGAATCTGCCGGCTTTCGCGCCGCTATCGCGTCATCCGGATGTGCGTCGCGATCTGGCTTTGGTCGTGAGTGACGATGTGCCGGTCATGGCTTTGATGGACGTCATGCGCGAGCAGGCCGGGGAATGGCTGGTCGACATGCGACTTTTCGATGTCTACCAAGGCGAGGGAATCGAAAAAGGCCACAAGAGTATTGCCTTGGGCTTGACCTGGCAGCATCCTTCGCGCACGCTGAATGACGATGAAATCAATCAGTTAGTCGATGCCATCGTCGGCGAGGCGAAAACGCGCTTCGCGGCGGTCCTGAGGAGTTAATCCCATCAGCCGTTACGAGGATGAAAGCATGGGGGCGCTGACCAAAGCGGATTTGGCCGAACATCTGCATGCTGAGCTGGGTTTTTCCAAGCGCGAAGCAAAGTCGATGGTCGAGGCCTTCTTCGAAGAAATTCGCAGCTGCCTACGCGAAAACGAGCAGGTCAAACTGTCCGGATTTGGAAACTTCGATTTGCGCGACAAGCGTGAACGTCCGGGGCGTAATCCCAAGACCGGCGAAGAAATTCCGATTTCGGCGCGTCGTGTCGTGACGTTCCGTCCTGGACAGAAGCTCAAGGCGCGGGTCGAGGATTTCGACGACGCGGACGTCATTCACTGACGCTGCAGCGTTCCGCCCATACGATGACGCACTCTCGGGTGATCTCGGGTACTTGCGAGTACCCGAGATTGTGTCGTTCATCTTCATTCGAGACGCTAACGACGTGTCATGCATGTGCTAACATGGCGCGCACATTTTACCGTTAAATCGACGACTGAACTGCATGCCAAGCATCAAAATCTTCGTAGGCACCATGTACGGTGGTGCCCTGGACGTTGCCGAGCAGGTGGCGCCGCTTTTCGAGCAAGTGGGCTATGAGGTGGCGATCCTTGAGCAGCCCACTCTCGACGATCTCGATCCTTTGCCTGATCTTGCCTTATTCTGCGTTTCCACTACCGGTAGCGGTGATTTCCCCGGCAATTTCGTGCCCTTCGCGCGTGATCTCCGTGAATCGCCACCTGCGCTGGACCAGTGTCGCTATGGGCTGATTGCCCTGGGAGATAGCTCCTATGGCGAGACGTTCTGCGGTGCGGGGCGGTCACTGGATGCCTTGCTTGAGGGTCTGGGCGCTCAACGTTTGGGCGAGCGTTTGGAAATCGACGCCATGGAGACTTTCATGGCCGATGATGCCGCCATCCCTTGGGTCGAATCATGGATCGAAGAGCAAGGGCTGCAGGCCACGTGACAAATGACACTACGGCGTCACCCTCCGCTGCACGCTTGAGCGTCATGGTCGGTCTTTTGCTCGTGACGTTGTGCTCCTGGCCGCGCTATCAACTAGGGGGTTATGACACCCACAGTGGTTTGTTGGTCATGGTCGCCGTGGCGCTGGCTGTCGTCATCATCGCCTATTGGCGACGCATGACCGAAAAACAGCGTCGTCTGCTCCCGATACGACTCAAGTGGTTGGCCATGTCATTCGTGGTCGGAGGAGTGGTGATGGCCACTTGGCATTATGGCATTGCAAGCACCCTAGCTGGGTGGTCGACCGTGCTGTCGCATGGTGCCACGGCGGGCTTGCTGCTTCACGCTATCTTGACAGGTTGGCGCGCGCGGCGGTGAGTCTTCTTTGCGCGCCATGCCGCATCTTGAGTTGCGCTGGGTTTAAACACGAACCCCCGGTCCAATGGACCGGGGGTTTTTCTTCTCTATAGCGCGTCTCTGTCCGATCAGGATTTTTCGCTAATCATCTCTTCGCGCGCCAGGCGTTCCTGTTCCTCGGGATAGGTGGGGAAGTCGACGTAGCCGCGCGCATCGCCTCCATAGAACGTGTTGGCATCGAAGTCCGCCAAAGGCCAGCCGTTTTGCATCCGTTCGACCAAATCGGGATTCGATGTGAAATAACGTCCGAAGACCGGTAGATCGATGGTGCCCTCGTTGACGAGCTTCTCGGCTTCTGCTTGGTCGAGGTTGCCGGCGAGCAACAGAGTGCCTTGATAGGCATCACGGAACTCGCGCAAGTAATCGCGCGGCATCGGGGGCATGCCTTGTCCGCCTTGGTCGTGCAAGTGCACGTAGGCGAGGTCGCGTTTGTTGAATTCGCGTGCTAGGTAGAGATAGGTTTCGCCGTTGTCGTCGTATTCCGGCATATCGAAAAGTGTGCCGAAAGGTGACAGGCGCACCCCGACACGCCGTGCACCGATCATCTTGCTAACTTCATCGACGACGTCGAGAAGTAAGCGGCAACGATTCTCGCGTGAACCGCCGAACTCGTCATCACGGTCGTTTACGCCGGGATTCAGGAACTGCTCGAACAGGTAACCATTGGCGCCATGGATCTCGACGCCATCGAAGCCGGCCTCGCGCGAATTAACGGCAGCCTGAGCAAAGTCGCGCACGATGTCGTGTACTTCATGGGTATCGAGACGCCGAGGCTGGCTAGCGTTGAGCATATCTGGCTGACCGTTGTCGTTATAGCCAAAGGCCATGCCACCTTGTTTGTCACTGGGGCCGACAGGTGACGCACCTGCAACCTGCACTGTGGTATGGGAAACGCGCCCCACGTGCCAGATCTGAGCGAAGAAAATACCGCCGCGCTCGTGCACGGCGCGCGTGGCCTTGGCCCAGCCGGCCAGTTGGTCGGGGCCAAAAATCCCGGGATTGTAGAGATAGCCTTGACCCTGCCGCGAAATGGGGGTGCCTTCGGAGATGATCAGCCCGGCGCTGGCACGTTGGCGGTAATAGAGGGCGCCCATCTCGGTTGGGATGTCCTCGGGCGCACGTGAACGCGTCATGGGGGCCATCACGATGCGGTTGTTCAAGCGCGTACCATTGAGATCGAAGGATTCGAAGAGTGAAGCCATGCGATGCTCTCCTTGCGGGCAGGCGGTGAATGGAAAAGAAGACGCGAGCCACAGGACGGGGCTCGCGTACGTTCGAAAGTCTAGAGGACTGTTAGCCTTTTAACAATTGCATGAGACGATCAAGCCCATAAGCAAAGGTTATCTAGCGCCAAGCGCCATTTCCTGCATGCAAGGTTTTGTCGTTTGTCGACGCTCAGCCCAGCGTATAACAGGGGACGTACTCACTGCCCGGCAATTTCATGCGTTCCTGGGCGACGAATGAGGTCAAGAGCGCGTCGAGATGTGCCATCAGTTCCGGCTCGGCATGCAAATGGAAGGGGCCGCGCTCCTCGATGGCGCGAATACCTTCTTCCTTGACGTTGCCGGCGACGATGCCCGAAAACGCGCGCCGCAGGTTGGCCGCGAGTTCATGGACGGGCTGCTCGCGATGCAAGGCAAGCTCGACCATGCTTTCGTGGGTGGGTTCGAAAGGCAATTGAAAGCCGGCATCCACGTTGAGGCGCCAGTTGAAATAGAACGCGTCGTTCTGGCTGCGCCGAAACGCGCCCACGTCGTCTACGCCTCGGCGCATGGCACGACCGACCTCGGTGGGGTCGTCAATGATGATCTGATAGCGTTCACGGGCCTTTTCTCCGAGGGTGAAGGCCAGAAACTCGTCGATGCGCTTGAAGTAGTCGGCGCTGTCGCGGGGGCCGGTAAAGATGACCGGGAAGGGGACGTCGGCGTTGTCTGGGTGTAGAAGAATGCCCAGCAAATAGAGGATTTCCTCGGCAGTTCCCACGCCGCCAGGGAAGATCACGATGCCATGACCGGCCCGCACGAAGGCCTCGAGGCGCTTCTCGATGTCGGGCATGATCACTAGTTCATTGACGATGGGATTGGGCGATTCGGCGGCAATGATGCCGGGTTCGGAAATACCTAGATAACGGCCATTGTGACGACGCTGCTTGGCATGTGCGACGTTGGCGCCCTTCATGGGACCTTTCATGGCGCCGGGGCCGCATCCCGTGCAGATGTCGAGATCGCGGAGTCCTAGGTGATAGCCCACGTCCTTGCTGTAATCGTATTCCTCACGGGTGATGGAATGACCGCCCCAGCACACCACTAGGCTGGGTTCGCGCGCCGACTTTAGCGTCCCGGCGTTGCGTAGGATATGGAAAACGGCGTTGGTGATGCCATCTCCACGCTGAAGGTCGAACTTGGGCGTGTGCTGGATTTCGTTATGAACGTAGACGATATCGCGTAGCACGGCGGAAAGGTGCTCGCGAATCCCGCGGATCATTTGGCCATCGACGAAAGCGCTGTGCGGTGCGTTGTCGAGCTTGAGACGAATGCCGCGGTCCTGCTGCAATACTTCGATCTCGAAGTCGTGGTGCGCCTGCATGAGCGCACGGCTGTCATCGGTAGGGTTGCCGCAGTTGAGCACGGCCAGTGAGCAGCGTCGCAATAAGTCGTGCAGGCCGTTGGCGGAGGTGTCACGCAGGCGGTTGACCTCTTGCTGCGAGAGGACTTCCAGGCTCCCTTCGGGAGAGATGATGGTAGAAAGTTTCTGGGGCATTGACGCATCCTTGTGGCGGCCCGAAAGCCGGAGAAAGCTCCATATGGGGCGTCGTGCCGAACGCCACTGGCGCGCTTTGCATCTGACTCGGTCACGACACGAGCTGGGAGCTGATTCATGTTTCGATGCTAACACGCGATCTTCGGCCACGCAGCGATGTGAGGTGTAGCATAATTTGCTATGATGTCGTTATCACAACCCCCGAAGCCACGGTTATTGCCACGCTAACCTTCGTTGATCGTGTCATGGCTTCGACACATAAGCAGCTGCCCCGAAACGCCAGCCGGTGGACCCTCACTTCATGTTCAACGCGCAATATTTTCGTACTTTTATCACGCTTGTCGAAACGGGTAGCTTCACGCATACCGCGCGCAAGCTGGAAATGACTCAGCCCGGAGTCAGTCAACATATACGTAAGCTGGAACGCTATCTCGACAAATCCTTGCTGCAGCGGCACGGACGCCGTTTCACGCTGACCGAGGCGGGCCGGCGTGCCTATGACTATTCCGTCAAGCTGTTTGCCGAGCATGAACAGTTTCGCCACTCGTTGGACAATGACTCGCCGGATACCGGCGAATGCCGCGTGGCATCGCCGGGTAGCGTGGGGTTGATGTTTTATCCGTTCATTCTGGGGTATCAGCAGATGCACCCGGGCCTGACGGTCACCTATGATTTCGCCTTCAATGGTGAGATCGTCGATGCGGTGCTGGCTGGGCGTTTTGATGTGGGCATCGTCACCGACATTACCAAGCATCCCGATCTCAATTTCGAGCCCTGGCACCAAGAGCCACTATGCCTGGTCGTCCCTGCGGACTTCGCCGGCACCACGATCAGCGAACTCATGGCGCTGGGCTTCATGAACTATTCCGATGGCATCAACAACGCCAGCTTGCTGTTGCGGCGCAATTTTGCCGGCGAATTTCGCTCGATGAGCCACTTTCCACAGCAGGGCTTTTCCAACGAGATCAGCATGGTGCTGGATGCGGTGGCGCGTGGTTTGGGCTTTACCGTGATTCCCCGGACTGTACTCGAGACGTCGCCTTGGCAGCGTCAGGTCAAGGAACTGCCTGTGACGGAGTCGGTATACGAAACGCTGTATGTCGTCACCAAGCGCGGCGTCGAGATGCCACGCCGTTACGAGCAACTGCTTGGTGAGTTTCGGTTGCAGCGCCGCAATGTGCTCTATGGTTACGCCGAGGCACCGCCTCTCGAGGAAGACGCCTGACGTGAGACGCCTCGAGCGTGACCATCGCGCCTGAAAAGGCCCCCTCAAGGTTTGCCTTGGTGGGGCCTTTTTGCGTATGGCGTCGTGGGCGCTAATCGAGCTCAGTCGCCATCACGATATGCCTCGATGGGCGGGCAACTGCAGATGAGGTTGCGGTCGCCATGAACATTGTCGACGCGATTGACCGTCGGCCAATACTTGGCGGCTTTGGTGGCCTCGGTGGGGAAGGCGCCCAGTTCACGTGAATACGGCCGTTCCCAGTCGTCTGCCATCAGGTCCGCTTGCGTATGTGGCGCCATGGACAAGGGATTGTTATCCGCTGGCCATTCACCGGTTTCCACGCGCCGGATTTCGTCACGAATGGCGATCATGGCATCGCAGAAGCGATCGATTTCATAGCGCGATTCCGATTCGGTCGGCTCGACCATCAAGGTGCCGGCCACGGGGAAGGACATCGTCGGAGCATGGAAGCCGTAATCCATCAAGCGCTTGGCGATATCTTCCTCGCTGATGCCGGAAGCCGTCTTGAGAGAGCGGACATCCAAGATGCATTCATGAGCGACGGTGCCGTTGCGTCCTTTATAAAGCACGGGGTAGTGCGCTTCGAGACGCTTGGCGATGTAGTTGGCGTTGAGTATCGCCAGCTCCGTGGCAAGTTTCATGCCGCGCCCGCCCATCATCTTGATATAGGCCCAGGAGATCGGCAGGATCGACGCCGAGCCGTAGGCCGCTGCCGAGACCGCGCCGGAATCCGTTTCGACACCCGGCAGAGGCGTGATGACGTGGTTGGGCACGAACGCGGCTAGATGCGCTTTGACACCAATCGGCCCCATTCCGGGACCGCCACCGCCATGCGGAATACAGAATGTCTTGTGCAGATTGAGGTGCGAAACGTCACCCCCGAAATCACCCGGTCGGCAGAGCCCGACCTGGGCGTTCATATTGGCACCATCGATATACACCTGGCCGCCGTTGTCGTGCACGATACGGCAGGCTTCGCTCACGCTTTCCTCGAACACACCGTGTGTCGATGGATAGGTGAGCATGATGGCCGATAACACTTCGCGGTGCTTGTCAGCCTTGCTGCGCAGGTCGTCGATGTCGATGTTGCCATCGTCATCGCACTCGACGACGACGACTTTCATCTGTGCCATGGCGGCAGAGGCTGGATTGGTGCCATGGGCTGAGCTGGGAATCAGGCATATATCGCGGTGGCCCTGGCCTTGTGATTTCTGGTAGCGCCGAATGGCGACCAGGCCCGCGTACTCGCCCTGCGCGCCTGAGTTGGGCTGCATGGAAATCGTATCGTAGCCAGTGATCTCGACGAGAAACGCCGAGAGCTCGTCGATCATCTGCTTGTAACCGGCGACCTGGTCCTGCGGCGCGAAGGGATGGATATTGGCGAATTCCGGCCAACTGATGGGGATCATCTCGCTGGTGGCATTGAGCTTCATAGTGCATGAGCCCAAGGGGATCATGGCGTGGGTAAGCGAGAGATCCTTGTTTTCGAGGCGCTTGAGGTAACGCAGCATCTCGGTTTCGCTGCGGTAACGCCGGAACGTGGGATGGGTGAGGAAATCGCTTTCCCGCGCGCAAGCACCGGGGATACCGGTTATGCCCTGTGTCTGGACGTGGCGATCGAGCTCGCGCACTGAAAGTCCATGCTCGTCTCCCAGTAACACGTCGAACAGCGTGGTGACGTCTGCCGCCGTGGTGGTCTCATCCAGGCTGATGCCGATATGGCCATCGGTGTCATAACGCAGGTTGATTTCGTGTGCCAGGCTGCGGCCATGCACTTGATCGTGATCGAGACCCGCCAGCGTGAGCGTGTCGAACCAACTGTCGTGGGCGAGTGTCACGCCGTGATGCTTGAGTCCTTCGGCGAGAATGGTCGTGAGCCGATGGATCCGCGTGGCGATGGTGCGTAGTCCCTCGGCACCGTGATAGACCGCATAAAAGCCGGCGATGTTGGCGAGCAATGCCTGGGCGGTACAGATATTGGAGGTCGCTTTCTCGCGACGAATATGCTGCTCGCGCGTTTGCATGGCCATACGCAGGGCACGTTGACCACGGCTGTCCTTGGAAACACCGATGATGCGCCCGGGAAGCGAACGCTTGAGGGCATCGCTAGCGGCGAAAAACGCCGCATGCGGACCACCGTACCCCATGGGTACACCGAAACGCTGGGAACTGCCCACGACGATGTCCGCGCCCAACGCACCGGGTTCCTTGAGCAGTACCAGACTCATCAGGTCAGTGGCGACGCAGGTCATGATGCGTCGTTGCCGGGCCGCTGAGAGTTGCTCCGTAATATCGCGTACTTCACCGGTGGCCCCCGGATATTGCAGCAATGCCCCGAAAACATCGTGATCGACCAGGGTCTCGGCGGGCGCGACGATGAGCTCGAAACCGAAATAGGCAGCGCGGGTACGCAGGACATCGAGGGTTTGGGGCAGCACATCGTCAGCCACGAAGAAACGCTCGGTCTTGGCCTTTTTGTTGGCGCGACGGCACAGGGCCATGGCTTCGGCGGCAGCCGTCGCTTCGTCGAGCAGGGACGCATTGGCGACCGGCATGCCGGTCAAGTCCATGACCACCTGCTGGAAGTTCAATAGGCCTTCCAGGCGTCCCTGGGCGATTTCCGGCTGATAGGGCGTGTAAGCGGTGTACCACCCGGGATTCTCCAGTACGTTGCGCTGGATGACGGCCGGTAGATGCGTGGGATAGTAGCCTTGGCCGATGTAGTTCTTGAAGGTCTTGTTCTGACGTGCCAACTGCTTGAGGTAGGTCAGCGCTTCCGCTTCGCCACGGGGCTCTTCAAGGGCCAGGTTACGCTCCAGGCGAATATCGCCAGGAAGCGTCTTGGCCATCAGCGACTCGGTGTCGGGAAGATCCAATGTCGCCAGCATATGCTGGACATCGTCCTCGTCAGGCCCATTGTGACGCGTCAAGAAGTCGTCGTGATTGGCCAATTCGGCCAGGCTGCGGTTGTCGTTTGCCATGAAACCCTCAAGCGGTGGCGGGCGGTCGAGCCCGATTCGACACGAAGCGGCGACACATAACGACGATGCCGCCGGCAGAACAGGACAAGTGCAACGTGCGGGACGTGTCAGCCTGCCTCGGCGCTGACGAGTGCGTCATACGCAGTGGCATCGAGCAGAGCCTCGAGCGCGTCGGGCTCGGCGAGCTTGAGCTTGATGATCCAGCCGTCCTCGTAGGGGTGGTCGTTGACGGATTCGGGAGAGTCTTCGAGCGACTCGTTGACGGCAACGACTTCACCGCTCAATGGCAGGTACAGGTCGGAGGCGGCCTTGACGGACTCGATGACACCGAATTCTTCTCCAGCGTCGAGTTGACGGCCTGTGTCGGGTAGCTCGACGAAGACGACATCTCCCAGGGATTCCTGGGCGTGATCGGTGATACCGATCGTGACAGTGCCGTCGTTGTTGTCGAGGACCCATTCGTGGCTGTCGGTATAGTGAAGATTGGCAGGGATGTGACTCATCGTGATTTTCCTATACGAAAAGATTTTCTGATTTGGGGAATATGAGTGCCATTATGCCTCATTGATTCGCCCTTGGCATCGTCATCATGCATTTCTTCATGCCATTCGGCTCGACCGCCTAGTAAGGGTGGACAGGATACCGGCGAGCGTCCAGCAAAAAGCTTATCGCCTGTCGCCCGGGCCTGGTGCGAGGCTGATGCTTAGCGTCCAACAAGAAACCGAGGGCTTGTCTTTTGGTTGCCAAGCCCGGGAACAGCGATTAGCCTCCGTTTCTAATAAGAAACTTGTTGTGCTCGTGCTGTGCTTGCATGGCCGAGCGGGGCATCAATGCATTTACTGCCAGTATCCCTGAAGCGCTCTTTCGCGTGGCGGGTATGGAGAAATGGCAAGCCAATCCGCTAAAGTCGGGATGGTTTGGCGTTTATCTTCGTGACCTAACGCCGTCGACGATAGCGCAGACCTTGCGCTGTATAACAATAAATGTCTGGGAGGACATCTCGTGGAAACACTCAACGCGGTATTCAGCGCTATTAATGATGTTGTATGGGGCCCCTTGATGCTCATCTTGTTGCTGGGGGTGGGCGTATATCTGCAACTGGGGCTCAAGTTGCTGCCCATTCGCAAGCTGGGAGCGGGCTTCAGTCTTCTCTGGAAAGGACGCAAAACCGAAAAGGGCGATGAGGATGAGGGGGAGATCTCTCCCTTCAATGCGCTGATGACGTCGCTTTCGGCCACTGTTGGTACCGGTAATATTGCGGGTGTCGCCACTGCCATCTTTCTGGGTGGCCCGGGGGCCGTCTTCTGGATGTGGATCACGGCACTGGTGGGCATGGCCACTAAATTTTCCGAGGCGGTGTTGGCGGTTCGTTATCGTGAAGTCGATGCAGCGGGCGATCATGTCGGTGGGCCGATGTATTACATCCGCAATGGGCTGGGCAAGAAATGGGCCTGGCTGGGTGGCTTGTTTGCGTTTTTCGGTGCTGTGGCTGCCTTCGGGATTGGCAATACCGTGCAATCCAACTCGGTCGCCGATGGCCTCAGTGAGTCATTGGGGATGCCGCATTGGCTGACCGGTATGATCATCATGGTACTGGCGGGTGCCGTGATTCTCGGCGGGATCAAGCGTATTGCCAAGGTGGCTGGCAAGCTGGTGCCGGTCATGGCGATTGCCTATATCGTCTGCGGCTTGCTGGTGCTGATTATCAACATGGATCAGGTCGGTGCCGCGCTGGGTCTGATTTTCGGCCATGCCTTTACACCTGTATCCGCCGCGGGTGGTTTTGCGGGTGCCGCTGTGGCCAAGGCGATTCAATTCGGCGTGGCGCGAGGCGTATTTTCCAACGAAGCAGGGCTGGGTAGTGCGCCGATTGCCCACGCCGCGGCACAGACCAAGAATCCGGTTCGCCAAGGGCTGGTGGCGATGCTGGGGACGTTCATCGATACCATCATCGTGTGCTCGGTCACTGCGTTGGCAATCTTGACCAGTACCGAGTGGACATCCGGCGAGACTGGAGCCGCGTTGACCGCCATGGCCTTCGACGGTGCGCTGCCGGGCATCGGCCAGTATGTCGTGTCCTTCGCGCTGGCAGTGTTCGCCTTCACGACCATCCTCGGTTGGGCTTTTTATGGCGAAAAGTGCTTCGAGTATCTGTTCGGCGTCGCTTCGATCAAGATCTACCGGGTGGTTTATATCCTGGCGATTCTCGTCGGGGCCGTCGCGCCGCTGGAATTCGTCTGGCTGATGGCTAGCGTCTTCAATGCCATGATGGCAATCCCCAACCTGATTGCACTGGCTCTACTCTCGCCGGTGGTCTTCAAGCTCACCAATGATCACTTTGCCGGCAAGACCATCTTGCCTGGCGAAGACTTGGACGATAAACGCTGAGCTGTCTTGGGGGCGGCAATCGTCGCCCCTTCACGGATAACGACGAGGAAGCGACGATGTCCGACGACCTTCACCATACGCCGTTGCATGACATGCATGTCTCGCATGGTGCGAAGATGGTGCCCTTTGCCGGTTACAGCATGCCGGTGCAATACGCCTTGGGTGTCAAAAAAGAACATGAACATACCCGCCATGCGTGCGGCTTATTCGACGTATCGCACATGGGACAGCTCATCGTTTCGGGGCCGTCACCGGCGCGTGCCATCGAAACGCTAGTGCCGGCGGATATCGTTGGGTTGCCGGCAGGTATGCAGCGTTATGCGCTCTTCACCAGCCATGAAGGGGGGCTGCTCGATGACCTGATGATCGTCAATCGCGGCGAAGATCTGTATGTCGTCGTCAATGCTGCTTGTAAAGATCAGGATGTGGCGCATCTGCGTACCGGGCTCGATGCCGAGCATCAGGTGGAGGTGCTTGACCGTGCCTTGCTGGCGTTGCAAGGGCCACAGGCCAAAGATGTCATGGCGCGCCTGTGCTCCGATGCTTGTGATCTAGTGTTCATGCATCATGGTCAATTCGAAGCGCTTGGGACCTCGTTGTGGATCAGCCGCAGCGGTTATACCGGTGAGGATGGTTTCGAGATCTCCGTGCCTGTGGATGCCGCCGAGCGCCTCGCGACGTGGTTGCTAGAGCAGCCCGAGGTCGAGCCCATTGGCCTGGGGGCACGCGACTCACTGCGTCTGGAAGCCGGACTGTGCCTTTATGGACATGACCTGGATACCCGGACGACGCCCGCCGAAGCGAGCCTTATCTGGGCCGTGGGCAAACCTCGGCGCATTGGAGGTGAACGAGAAGGGGGGTTCCCGGGGGCCGATGTCATTCTGCCCCAGATCGATACCAAGCGGATCACTCGTAAGCGTGTCGGTCTGCTTGGTGAAGGACGAGCGCCGGTGCGAGAAGGAACCCAGCTTTATAGCGCCGAGGATCGTCATGTGGGCTGTGTGACATCGGGCAGTTTCGGGCCGACCCTGGGGAAGCCGGTCGCCATGGGGTATGTCGATATAGAATTCGCGGCGTTGGAAACGACTCTGTATGCCGATGTCCGTGGCAAGCGCCTGCCCATGCAGGTGTCGCGAATGCCGTTCGTGCAGGCCAAGTACTATCGCGGTTAAATACCCTGCCTTTTTATACCGTTACCTTAAAACCTCGAGTAAAGCTCGAGGTTTTTGTTTAACGTTCTAGCTCAAAGCAGGAGACCATTGCCCATAAGTCGCCCCCCAGAGCCCTAGTCGGGCGATGGTGAATCCCAGTATTGCCCCTGCGACAACGTCGCTGAGGTAATGCAAGCCTAGTATGACGCGTGAGGCGGCAATCAGTCCTGCGAGGGGAAGAACGACTACGAGTAACCATGGGGACGTCGCTGCAGTAAACGTGCAGAACATGACGGCGTGCAAAGTATGCCCGCTGGGAAAGCTGTAACGATCCATGGGTGGCATGGTGCATGGGATGCTTGAGAACGTGATATAGGGACGTTCACGGCAGAGGCGCGTCTTGACCAAGCGGTAGAAGAGGGCGCCTATCGCCGCGCATAGCCCCCAAAGTAGTGTCAGGCGCCAGCCTTCGCGCCCATATATGATCGGCTGCATCAATGCCAAGACCACCCAGGCTGGCCAGTCGCCGATACGGCTGCAAAACCGGAACAAGCCGTATACCAACCTTCGCTGGCTGAGCAGAGCGATGCGCTGACAGAGCTGCCATTCGAGGGAGTCCAGGCGCTCAAACGTGACCGGGGGACGAGATCGCATACGGGGCCTCCTGAGTCGCCATGATCAAATAAGTCAAGAAGCGTTCGCCGATGACATCCCAACCCAGATCGACTACTTTCTCCCTGGCCGCGACACCTGCGCGGATTCTGGCATTCGAATTTTGGCAGAGGCTCACGGCGGCTTGTACAAAAGCGTCATCGTCCGTCGCCTCTATCAAGCGTCCTTCGCGCCCATCTGTAATCAGTTCGCTTGCAGCGGCCTGATCAAAAGCTACCACGGGAAGTCCGCTGGCCATGGCCTCGGGGACCACATTGCCGTATGTCTCCGAGTGCGATGGGAAGAGGAACATATCCGCGCTGGCGTAGTGGCGTGCCAAGGTTTCCCCGCTTAGAAAGCCGGTAAAAATCGCCTCGGGAAGCTGGTGCTCCAGATGCTGCCTTTCGGGGCCATCACCGACTAGCACAGTCCGTAGCCCTGGGTGTGCCTCCTGCATTGCGCGTAGCGTACGCACAAGTAGCGGCGTATTCTTTTCGCCGGCCAGGCGTCCCGCGTAGAGGGCCACGGGCTGGTCGCCATCGACCCCCCATTGAGCTCGCAGATGAGCGTCGCGCCTGGCCGGGGAAAAACGCTGAGCGTCGATGCCACGTCCCAATACGTTCACGCGCTGGAAGCCACGTTGATATAAACGCTCGGCCTGAGCGCGGGTGGGCACGAGCGTCATCTGGCAGCTGTTATGAAAGTAGCGCAATCCCGCGCCCACGATGCCGCTGGCCCACCGCAAGTGATAGTTCGCCGCGTACTGGTCGAAATTGGTGTGGAAACCGCCGACCACAGGAATCGATAAATGGCTCGCCGTGGCCAGCGCGGCCCAGCCCAGCGGACCTTCAGTCGCGATATAGATGACATCGGGACGTGACTCTCGCCACAAATTTGATAAGCGCCGCCAGGCCGGCAAGCCGACCTTTACATCGGCATAACCAGGTAGGGAGAACGCACGAACTTGCATGTCACGCTCGGCGCGTCCTTCTCGGCCGCCTTGTTGGGGCCTAGGGCGCACTAGCTGCAGGTTGACGTTGCGGGTGGCGAGGTGATGGGCCAGTTGGTCCAGCGTGTGTGCCACACCGTTGATTTCGGGTGCCCAGGTTTCACTGACCAATGCGACTCGCATGATGCACCTCCGTGGCCTATCAAGACAGTGCCAGGTTCAAGCATCCTCATGACAGCAGTGCGACATCATCGTGACGATACGATGTCATCAACCGGGATTGCCGTGTTGTTGATGGGTCAAATATTTCTTGTTTAGCGTAGCACCTGTTTGGGGTCGACGGGTTTTCCGCCATGGCGGATATCGAACAGCAGGTCATAACGCCCTGTATCGTGTCGGTAACCGACATCGCAAACGGGCGTGCCTTGTTTGACCTCATCGCCATCTTCGACGAGTAGCCGCTCGCATAGGGCATAAACGCTTTGCATGTTGTCGCGGTGGTGAATGATCACCACACGTCCAAGCTGACGCATACTATCGGCAAAGCGAACGGTGCCGTCGGCCACGGCAAGTGCCTGGGTGTCGGCGGAGGTCGAGAGCAACATCGGCTGCAGGGTGCCGCGTGCATCGGTGCCGTAGGCACGTGCGATTTCATATTGTTTGAGTGGCCAGTGCCATGTCTGGGCGCTACCGGGCAACGCGCCTGGGTCGGGCAGCGTGCGACTTCGCGTCGCGGGCTTGGACGACGAGGACTGGGTCGTTGAGGCGGTGGTCGATGTAGAGCCTCCTAACGGAACCTTGACTAACTGGCCGACATCCAGGGCGTTGGCCGAAAACTCGGGATTCGCCGTTTGCAAGCGCTGCGCAGTGCTGCCAAAGCGCTTGGCGATACTCGAATAGGTGTCACCCGGGCGCACTTGGTAGCGATAGGGGCCGCTCCCAGGCGCGCGTTCGCGCTGGGTCGGCACCAGGATGCGTTGACCAATGGCCAGTCGACGGGCATCGATACCCGGGTTGAAGCGTTGCAAACGCAGCAACGGGATACCTGCCTGCTTGGCGATTTGTCCTAGCGTGTCGCCGCGTTGGATGGAGACCCAGTTGCCAGCGATATTGCCGCCACGATAGCCACCGGCGCCAGGCCCGCCAGCGCAGCCGGCGAGTATCAGGACAAAGAGGAGGAGGGAAACGATGCGAGCGCATGATCCTTTTCCTCCCATAGCGCGTTCAGCCATGAATGGAAGCGTTCCTTGTAATGCGGGTCCAGATGATAGTCGCCATTGCCCATCCAGGCGGGCACGTTGAGTCGGCGTGCCTCCATGTGTATGGGAGTTTCACGACCACATAGGAAGTGCCAAAAGTTGGGGGTTGCATGGCGGTAATGAAGCGTGACGTCGAGAATGCCGCTCAGGCGATCACCCATTAGACGTATTACCTGCGCGGTGCCGCCGGCCTTGGGGCGCAGCAGGTGCCGAAACGGACTCGCTTGCCGGTCGCGCTTGGCGGGGGTGAAGCGCGTGCCTTCGACGAAATTGTAGATCGTCATCGGCATTTCCCGCGCGCGCTCGCACATGCGTTGTGTTGCGCGGCGATCGCGTTCTGCCAACTTTGGCCGCTGGGTAAGCTCACTGCGTGCATAGCGGCGCATGAAGGGGAACTCGAGCGCCCACCAGGCGAGGCCGATGATGGGAATGAAAATCAGCTCACGCTTGAGAAAGAACTTGGGCATCGAGGTCCGTCCGTACAGCACGTACTGCATGACGAAGATATCCGTCCAGCTGCGGTGGTTGGCGATGACCAGCCACCACTGGCTGGGAGACAGCCCCTCGGGTAAGTGCGCGGTGATGTTTGGCTTGACCCAATGACGAATCCACCAATTATTGGTGGCGATCCAGGCCAGGGCGATGGCGTTGAGTCCCGCTAATACGCGTAGGCGTAACCGCCGCGTCGGCATCACGAGCTTGAGGAGCGTCAGCAGATAAAGCGGCACGCTCCAGAAAAGCGTATTGGCGATCAGCCACAGCACGCTTGTCAGCCCCTTGAGGGTCGCCATGCCGTTCTCCTTCAATGACTTGGCAACTTATGCTACTGGATCGTGTAGCAGCTGCCCAGTCTCGGACACGGCGATGGCATGTGTGTCACTCGGCAAGTGCAGGGAGATCGGCGAAAAGCTCAAGGGCTTCGGGGTTGGCCAGCGCATCGCGATTCTTGACGGGCTCGCCGTGAACGACGTTGCGCACGGCGATTTCGACGATCTTGCCCGACAGCGTGCGAGGAATATCTTCCACAGCGATGATCTTGGCAGGTACGTGCCGTGGAGTCGTATGCGGGCGCACCATGCGCCGGATTTCGTCGCGTTTGGCTTCGTCGAGCACGACATGGGGGCGCATGCGGACGAAAAGTACCACGCGAACGTCGTTCTGCCAGGCTTGGCCGATACAGAGCGATTCGAGCACGCCGTCTACCTTTTCGACTTGTCGGTAGATTTCAGCGGTGCCGATACGTACGCCACCGGGGTTGAGAACGGCATCCGAGCGCCCGTGGATGATGACACCGCCGTGGGATGTCAGTTCGGCATAGTCACCATGCGCCCAGATACCTGGAAAGGTCGAAAAGTAAGCGTCGCGATAACGCTCTCCATCGGGATCGTTCCAGAAGCCGGTGGGCATGCAAGGAAAGGGGCGTGTACAGACGAGTTCGCCCTTGTTACCGGTGACGCTTTGTCCGTGGTCATCGAAAACGTCGACGGCCATGCCGAGTCCACGACATTGCAGTTCGCCACGGTAGACAGGGCGAATCGGACACCCCAGGGCAAAACAGGACACGATATCCGTTCCCCCGGAGATCGAGGCCAGCATGAGATCGCGCTTGATCTCGGCATAGACGTAATCGAATGACTCATGGGGCAAGGCCGATCCAGTGGAGAGCAATGCGCGTAGCGGTGAAAGGTCCACTTGCTTGCCGGGCGCCAAACCTTCCTTTTCACAGGCTGAGAGGTACTTTGCGCTGGTGCCGAAAACCGTGACGCCCTCATCGCTGGCGATTTGCCATAAAGTGTTGGGGTTTGGCGCAAACGGTGACCCATCGTAGAGCAACAGCGTGGCGCCGGAGCCGAGTCCGGAGACAAGCCAGTTCCACATCATCCAGCCACAGGTCGTGTAATAGAAAAAGACATCGTCGGCGTCGATATCGGTATGCAGGCGGTGCTCTTTAAGATGCTGCAACAGGGTGCCGCCTGCCGAGTGGATGATGCACTTGGGGACACCCGTGGTGCCCGAGGAGTAGAGAATGTAAAGCGGGTGCTCGAAGGGCAGTGCTTGGAAATCGATTTCGCTGGCGTTGTTATCCAGGTAGTCGGCCCAGGCGATGGCGCGAGGGATACCATCGAGAGCCGGAGCGTCTTCGAGGAACGGGAAGACTACGACATGCTTGAGCGAGTCTATGGCATTGGCGATGTCGGCGATGCGCTCTCGAGTGTCGATGGCCTTGCCGTTCCAAGTATAACCATCGGTGGCGATCAATACTTTAGGGGCGATTTGCCCAAAGCGATCCAATACGCCGTTGAATCCGAATTCCGGCGAGCAAGAAGACCACACTGCACCGAGGCTGGCCGACGCAAGCAAGGCGATGATGGCGTGTTCGCTATTGGGTACGAAGCCCGCCACGCGATCACCTTCCGTGACGCCGCTCGCCTTGAGTGCGTAGGCCAGCCTGGCGACATTGTCGTATAACTCGGCATAGCTGATGACGCGCCGTCGCAGACGTTCATCGTGCACAATCAAGGCGGGATGTTCGTCACGCCGCCGCAACATGTTGGCGGCATAATTCAAGCGTGCTTGCGGAAACCACCGCGCGCCGGGCATGGCATCGGGACGCACCAGCACGTCATCGCCACGCCGTTCAGCGACGATGTCGAATTCATCCCAGAGGAGCTCCCAGAACGCGTCCAGGTGCTCGACACTCCAGGCATGCAGTGCCTCGTAGTCCGTTAGCGATGTGCCATGCTCACGGTTGATGCGCTGCATCAGGGCATACATTTGCGTGCTTTGTATGGCCGTCGTCGACGGCTCCCAAAGGGGCGTGGTCATGTGACCTCCGAGTCATCTATGCCGCCACCTGCCTTCAGGTCGACGCCATCTGGGGCGGCATGGGGACGCCGCGCGACGATGTGGCATTGCACCATGCGGTTATTAAAAACAAGTCGGTAACGTGCTGTCCACTCGACGAAAGGGGGAATGTGATAGCGCGGCGTGTGCACTCGGCGTCATGATGACAGTGGGATGATGAAAATCTGACCAATCCAAGGCGAGGTGGGAAGCGACAAGCCGGAGTAGTGTCTTCGACGCCTCTCATGCACAGCGTTATCCACAGTTTTTGTGGATGGTTTTTCTCATCCCCTGAACAGGACATATCTGACCTTCTATGCTGGACGGAGGTCAGCGATATCCTGGGAGGAGTGGATGTCGTCATGCCCGCTAACAGTTAGACTAGTGCGCTTGTCCGACACATTGCCAGGGCGTGTCTCAAAGAGCATGCCGAACTCATACGCCACTATCGCCAGGAGGTCGATTTGCGCAGCTTGCCCGCAACCCTACCTATTCTATTTCTCAGTGAAATCAGTTTCCTGCTCGGCCATGGCCTAATCATGACCTTGCTTGGGGTGCGTATGTCGCTGGAGGGATTTCCCTCGCAGATGGCGGGCTTGTTGATGTCGAGCTTCTCGTTGGGTTTCGTGATCGGAAGCTATCTGATCGAGAAGCGCATCCGCTCGGTGGGGCATATTCGCGTCTTTGCGGCTTGTGCGGCCGTGCTGGCGGTGACGGCGATGCTGCATGGGTTATGGGTGGATCCGTGGGCATGGTTGGTGTGGCGCCTATTCGGCGGTGCGGCGACTGCGGGCTTGCTGATGGTCATGGAGTCGTGGGTTTCGGGTGAGTCGACGAATGATAACCGGGGACGGGTGCTGGGTTGGTACCTGGTCATTTCCACCTCGTCCCTGGCCGTCGGCCAGTGGCTGCTCAATGTCGCCGACCCGGCGACATTCGTGCTGTTTTCGGTCTCGGCAATCCTGTTTACGCTGTCGCTGGTACCGTTGTCGATTTACCGGATTCAGGGGCCGACGCGTTCGTCGCATGAGGTTTCCAGCAAGATCTCGCTGCGAGAATTGTATCGCCGCGCACCGGTCGGGCTGGTCAGCGCCTTCACGGCGGGGCTGATGGTTCAGTCCTTTTTTGCGATGACGCCCTACTACGGACAGGAGATTGGCCTTTCGACCGCGCAAACGGCACAGTTCATGGCGATTACGACCCTGGTGGCACTGGTGGCCCAATGGACGCTGGGGCGTATCTCCGACCGTCTGGATCGCCGCAAAGTAATCTTATGTATGGCCTTGGTGATGGCAGTGTCCGGTGCCATGATTTCGGTGGCGGCACGGTTCGATTTCTGGGTGTTGCTCGTGGTGGCCTGCTTTCATACCGCGATGCTGCATACGCTTTATTCCTTGAGCCTGTCGCACACCAACGACTGGCTTGAGCCCGAAGAAACCATTCAGGCCAATGCCAAGCTGTTGATCTGGTATGGCATTGGCTCTGTCGTCGGGCCTTATAGCGCTTCTGTGATCATGGAAGTGTCTGGCCCGGATGGGCTGTGGCTGTTCTTGGGAGGTGCCGCGCTGGCCTTGGCAATGTTCGTCATGGTGAGGCTCTATAGCTATAAAGGGGGTTCTCCGGAAGTGGAGCAAGAGCCTTATGTGGCGGCAGTGCCCATGGTGGAGTCGACGCATTATCTCAGTGAGATGGACCCACGTTTCGAGCCTCAGCAATTCGAGCTCGATTTCGAGCCGTCCTACGCAGATGACTGGGCGGCGTATGACAATAGTGAGCCACAGCCTGAGGCGGAAGAAGAGGCACGATTCTAGGCGCTGAGCTCGCAACGCGTGTGCTGCGGCAACAAGAGTTCTGCTGCGCGCTCATGGGTTCCTGACAGTCGCTTCTGTACGAGTGCAAGGCCACCGGTAGTGATGCGATGTTCATCGCCGGCGGCGAAGACGGCACGCTGTGTACAGCAGGCATAGTAATGGTGGTCGAGCAGGGGAGAGATAGGAAGCAGTGTCTGATCTGCTGGCTTCAGCCCCGCGTCGGCAATCATGTCGGCATATTCAGCGATATCGTGTCCCAGCCGCTGACAATCGAAGCCGATGTGATGCATGCGAGGGCCCATGATTGCCAACCAAGCAGCGAGTGGGTGGGCTTCATGCAGTTGTTGGTAAGTTGCCCAATCAGGCATTGGCCAAGGGCGGCCTCGAGAAAGAAGATTCTGTCCCTGGCTGTCTTGTGGGTGAGCCCGGCTGATGAGCGCTTCCAAATGCTGGCGTGGTGCTGGTGTCAGCGTGTCCAGTTGCAGTTCGATGAGCACAATCCATGCATCGCCATTGCCTGGGCTTAGCACATTGGCCAGTATGCCTCGGTCGGCCATGGCGTGGCGACCCACGCGTCGATAACCGAAATGATAAAGCGCTGGAAGCAAGTGCTGTGCTTGGTAAGGCGCACGGTTGAGTGTCACCAGCACGCAATACTCGGCGCGGTTGTCGAGCGGCCAGAGCGATAAAGCTCCTATATCGGGATGGCAATGGATATAGTCGAGCCAAAGTTGCTGCAGGAATTCATCGCGTTGCATGACTAACACCTCGCCTCCTGTCGCAATGCACTCAGTGTAGTGCTTTCTCATTGCGTGGGCGGATGCGAATTCAACGTTCTTTGTCGCGTGTTTCTGGAAGGATGGTAAAGGGAGGCAACGCCAACGCCCGTGACGGTGGGGTTGGCGCTGAAAGTATCGTTAGCTCTGTGTCGCGGGAATCAGTTCATTATCGCGAACGTGTTGGTCGAACTCAGTGAAGCCGCCGATATGGGTCTGATCGAGGAAGATCTGCGGCACCGTTTCGACAGGCTTGCCGATGGTCTTTTCCATATCGGCTTGAGTGATGCCTTCTTCGTGGATGTCGATATAACGGAAGCCGAAGTCTTCGCGCGCTTCGCTGATCTGTTCAGCGAGTTCCTTGGCACGGACGCAGAAAGGGCAGCCGGGGCGGCCGAAAATCACTGCCAACATAGGGTTCTCCTTGAGTTAAGGGATTTGTATGCCATGAAATTGATGGTGTCATTGTTTCGGAATGGCTCATAGGGTGCCAATAGAGTCTTGCTACATATGCTATTGGAGTGCTCTATGGCAAATCCATCTGTGCCTCGATCTCGTCGAGCCGACCCTCATCGGCTTTCAAGAGGATATCGCGCAGCGCACCGTATATCCCCGGTGAGCCTACCAGTATGTTCTCCCCATACAGTTCGGACGGAATACGGTCGGGACACTGATAGAGATGCCCCGTCTTGGCGCCGGCTTCACGCGCGATCAACAAGCCAGCGGCAAAATCCCAAGGCGAGACACTTTCATAATACGCATCGAGGCGGCCGCAAGCGACGTGGCATAGATCCAGTGCGGCTGAACCGTTGCGGCGTATGTCGCGACAACTGGTGAGCACGCCGGCGAGACGGCGAAACAAGGGAGCACGCGCATCGCGGCGATAGGGGAATCCCGTAGCAACCAGACTGCGTGACAATTCACTCGCATTGCTGGTCTGAATGGGTTCGCCGTTCAGCCAGGCGCCTTCTCCGCGTAGCGCCGTGAACGTTTCTCCCAGGAAGGGGGCATGAACGACACCCAGGCGTAGCTTCCCCTCCGATGCCCAGGCGATGGACACCGCTACATGGGGATGTCCATAAGCAAAATTCACCGTGCCATCGATGGGGTCGACGATCCATACGGCGTCATTGTCTTCGAGAACATCGCGGTCTGGAGAAATTTCCTCCGTGAGACGCGCATCGTCTCGAAAATGAGCATCAAGCTCGGAAGCGATGATCCGATCAATTTCGACATCGGCGTCTGTCACGAGTTCGTCACCGCTTTTGTAGCGTTGCTGAAACGCTTGCGACTCGCGCGCCGCCACGATGCGTTCTCCTGCTAGCCGTGCAATACGCTCGGCTTCGGCAAGCCGTTGGGAAGGCTCCATGCGGTCTCCTCGGGTCAATGCGTTGCTACCTGCAATCTTGGCGTTAGTCTAACAGGCCTGCTGAATGGCGTAAGTGATGCGCCTTGCTGGCATACCTCGCAACTCACGTCTTATGCTGAGCATAGTTCGTCTCGTCATTGAGGAGAGTGCCATGGCAGCCCCTTCCACACTGGGCCATCCGCGTGTCGCAATCGTGACCGGCAGTTCCAGCGGTATCGGCGAAGCGGTGGTCAAACAGTTTTGCCAAGAGGGATTGCAGGTTTTGGCGGTGGATGCCAATCCGCAAGGCGTGGATATCGCAGAAGCTGCGGGTGCCGTCTTCTACCAAGCAGACCTCACCGACCCGGAGGCTTGCCGTGGCTCGGTGATGGAGGCCATCAAACGTTTTGGGCATGTCGATATACTGGTCAATAACGCGGGCATTCAGCACGTGGAGACACTGGAAGATTTCCCCGAAGCGAAATGGCGCCAGATCATCGATCTCATGTTGACGGCTCCTTTCTTGCTGACGCAGGCGGTATGGCCCTATATGCGTCAGGGGCAGTGGGGGCGGATCGTTAACATGGCATCGATCCATGCTAGCGTCGCATCGCCGGGCAAAGTGGGGTATGTCAGTGCCAAGCATGGTTTGGTGGGGCTGACGCGAACGGCGGCGCTGGAAGGTGGCGCGGCAGGCATCACGGTCAATGCTCTTTGCCCTGCCTACGTGCGCACGCCTTTGGTGGAACGCCAGATCGCGGATCAGGCGCGTCTCAATGGCATGGATGAGCAACAGGTGATCGAGGAGGTCATGTTGAAAAACGCCGCCATCAAGCGCCTTATCGAGCCCGACGAAGTGGCGGCGTTGGTCAGCTATCTGGCGTCGGAACAGGCCGGCGCGGTAACCGGGGCATGCTGGAACATGGATCTCGGATGGACCGCGCAGTAATGAATATGTCGACTAGCGCTTCACGGGGCGCTTTTGCAGTTTTCGCTGCAGCGTTCGGCGGTGCATACCCAGTGCACGTGCGGTAGCAGAGATATTGCCATCGTGCTCCTGTAGCACTTTCTGGATATGCTCCCAGGTCACCCGGTTCACTGAAGGCGGGCTGTCAGCGATGTCGATATCGGGATCACCGCCTTCTCGCTCCAGCGACGTCAGTATCTCGTCGGCGTCGGCTGGCTTGCATAGATAATTGACGGCGCCCAGTTTGATGGCTTCCACTGCGGTTGCGATGCTCGAATAACCGGTCAGCACGACCACACGACATGATGGAGCAAGTGCCAGCAGCTCAGGAAGCAGCTTAAGTCCTGAGGAGTACTCGAGCTTCAGGTCGAGTGTTGCCATGTGCGGTGGCGCCTGGCGTACGCTGGCCAGCGCTTCTTCTTCGGTCATGGCGGTCGTGACCTCGAATCCCCGCCGTCGCATGGCGCGCGCCATGACAAAGCAAAACTGTTCGTCATCGTCGATGATCAATAGCCGTTCGGCATCTGCTGACATGGTGTTCTCCGTTGCTTTCAGGCAGGGTCGCCTGCTGTCGCTCGTGGCAGCTTGACCTCTGTAAGCGTGCCGCCTTCTTCGTGATTGTAGAGACTGACGCCGCCACCGAAGCGGTTGATCGTGGCGTGGGTCAGAAACAGGCCGATACCCATGCCTTTGCTCTTGGTCGAAATGAATGTTTCGCCCAGTTGGTCGGCAATATTCATCGAGACCCCAGGCCCATGGTCGCGGATGTCGATGATGACGTCATCCTGTGTCCAGTCGAGCAAGATGGAAATATCCATGGGATTGGCGTCGGCAGCGTTGTTGAGAAGGTTCATGATCGCTTGTTCGAGGGTGGTATCGGTGGCGATATAAGGAGTGCCACGCTTACCTTGTATATCGATGCGATGGCTCACGTCGGGACGCAATACCAGCCAGCGTTGCAGAACATTGCGTAGCCACGTTTCAGCTGCGGCGATCTCAGGCTTGGCCAAGCGCCGTCTATCGGCATTGGCCACGAGTGTTTGTAGGCGCGCCTTGCAGGTGTCGACTTGTTGTCGCAATAAATCGATGTCCTCCACGAGCAGGGTGTTGTCGCGCACTTCCTCTCGCATATCGCTGAGTAGCACTGCCATGGTGGACAAAGGCGTGCCCAGTTCGTGGGCGGTGCCGGCGGCCTGTGTGGCCACGGCGAGCACCTGTTCATTGCGCAATGCCGTCTCGCGGGTACGTGAGAGTGTGAGGTCGCGTCGCCGCAATGCGTGTGCCATCTTGAAGATGAAGAATGTCACGAGACCGGCGGACAGGCTGAAGTTCAGCCACATACCGATGATGTGCAGGCGAATACCTGTGCCCACGAATCCATTGCTTAACTGTGGGACAGGCTCGTAAAACAGCATCATGGTGGTGTAACTGGCCAAGGAGGCAACGGCGATGACCCATGCGAAACGCCAAGGGAGTGTTGCTGCGGCGATGGTTACCGGGACGAGATAGTAGGTGATGAAGGGGTTGGTGGATCCGCCCGTGTAGTAAAACAAGAGGCTCAAGCCGACCACATCTATCAATAGATGCACGAGATATTCGATGTCAGTCACGGCCCTTGGGCGACCCAGCCGCCACCAAGTGGCGACGTTAACCAACCCCATGGCAATGATGACCAGGATGACGGGCAGCACATGTAGCTGAAAGCTCAGTACTTCTATCCCGAAAATGATCGCCCCTAGAAAACCAGTCCACGTGATACCGCGCACGATGGTCAACCGCACCAGATTGCGGTTGGGGGTAGATAGGGGTAAGGGCTGATGCATGGAGGCTCCCGGCGTGCGATACGAATGGCATGATAACCGATAGACGGAAGAGCGACAGCCACACGGGGAGGGTAATAATGCCGCACCCAGCACTCACGATATAACAAGCCGAGAGAGTGTCATCTCTACTCTTTATGAAACCCCTTGCATTCGCGCCGGC